>URMH01000006.1 GCA_900549015.1 uncultured Blautia sp. | reverse complement strand
GTTCAGGTATTTATGTTCCTGGCGCTGGCAGTTGGTATCTGTATCGTGCAGGATGCAGTCGGCAGCGGTCTGGCAGCAGCGTTTGGTCTGAATCCGCTTCTCGGCTTATGTATGGGTTCTATGCCGTTAGTTGGAGGTCACGGAACGAGTGGTTCCTTCGGACCGCTTCTGGAGCAGGAATACGCAGTTGTAGGCGCAACTACAGTTGCCCTGGCATCCGCTACATATGGTCTGGTATCCGGCAGTATGATGGGTGGTCCTATCGCCCGTGCCCGTGTTGAGAAACACCATCTGAAATCAACCGCAGCCGAGGAAGGCAATGCAGTTGACGAAGTAGCATCGCCGATCGACGGTCAGAAATTCACCACCGCGGCTGTATTCCTTGCAGTTGCAATCGGTGTTGGTACCTTCATTTTCGCGTTCTTTAAGAGCATTGGTCTTACATTCCCGACTTACATCGGTGCGATGCTGGCAGCAGCCGCTATCCGTAACATCTGGGATGTACAGCACAAAGATCTTCCGATGGAAGAAGTTGACGCACTGGGCGGTCTGTCCCTGAACCTGTTCTTAGCGATGGCAATGATGAGCCTGAAGCTGTGGCAGTTAGCAGCTCTGGCGCTTCCGATGATTGTTATCCTGTTAGTTCAGACGGTTGTTATGTTCCTGTATGCAAACTTCCTTGTATTCAACATCATGGGCCGTGATTACGAGGCAGCTGCAATGACCACCGCATTCTGTGGTTTCGGTATGGGCGCAACCCCGAACGCAATGGCAAACATGAGAGCACTGGTAGAGCGCTATGGTCCGGCTCCGCGTGCATTCTTCATCGTACCGTTAGTAGGAAGCTTATTCGTAGACTTCTTTAACTCCATGGTACTGACTACTTTCATGAACCTCTTATAATTTGACGGCTGGTTCAGCAAAGTATCCATTTAAAATATTCTGATATTGAAGTAGCTCCAACCTATTTCCTTCCCGGCGGTTCTGGATTTCCAGGCCGCCGGGATTTTTCGCGTGCAACGAGCGAAAGTCCGTGCCTGCACGAATTAATACTTTCGGAAAACGCGCGCGTGTGGTATTATAGAGAAACTGGAATTATAAATCATAATAGATTATGGGTAAAGGAGTAAATATAGAGATGAAAATAGCAGTTTGTGGAAAAGGTGGATGTGGAAAAAGTACAGTAACCAGTCTTTTGGCTAAGGCTTTAGCCAGACGAGGAAAAGAAATTTTGGTAATTGATTCCGATGAATCTAATTATGGTCTACATCGACAGCTAGGTATGAAGCTTCCCAGAGATTTTACAGACTATTTCGGTGGTAAGCAAAATGTTTTAAATAATATGATGTTATCAAAATTTACTCATCAGTTTTTTGAGGAAACCTGGACTATAGATGATATACCGGAAGATTATTATAGTCTGAAGGACGGTGTAAAACTGATGAGCAGTGGAAAAATTCATCAAGCAAATGAAGGGTGTTCTTGTGCTATGGGAACTGTTATGACTCAATTTATCCAAAATCTCAGGCTTACAGAAGACCAATTTGCGCTAATGGATATGGAGGCTGGTATTGAACACTTTGGACGTGGAATTGATAACGGTGTAGATTTGATATTGATAATTATAGATCCATCCTATGAATCCCTACAGCTTTCCAAAAAAATCGGGGAATTATCGGAAAGTATTAGAAAACCATTTTATTACGTTCTCAATAAAGTAACAAAAGAGAATCAGGAAATGATGTATGAAGCTGTATGGAATTCAAGTCGAGTCGCTGTATCTCTTAGTGCGGATACTAGTATTATGAGAGAGGGACTGATGGGGAAAGAACTATCAGAAAAACCAGATGCTATTGAAAACTTAACAGAATTTCTACTTTCTATTTAAAGAATGAGGAGATTTACTGTGGATATATGATAAAAGAAAACCAGATCATATAGCTATAATTTGTAATATTACATCCGCTTGACGCAAGAAAAAAGCAGTGATATACTGGAATAAAAGTTATTTATAAAATAACAATAAAAACCTGGAACTATATTGTGTGATTGAACAGTTACAAAGAATGCAATTCTTGTGGAGGGTATAGGATGATACAGATTGCAATTGTGGAAGATGAAGAAATTTACGTAAAACAATTAACAGAGTATATCCGGAAATATCAAACGGAAAGGGGAAGATCAATAAAGGTTACAGTATTTGGTGATGGAGAAGATATCACTGAGAATTACAGTGGCGGTTTTGATATTATTCTGATGGATATTCAGATGCGGTTCATGGACGGTATGACAGCAGCAGAAAAAATCCGTCAGATGGATCAGAAAGTAATTATCATGTTTATTACAAATATGATTCAATATGCAGTACGTGGATATGAAGTTGATGCAATGGATTATGTAGTAAAACCAGTTGAGTACTTTTCTTTTTCGCAGAAATTGGATAAAGCAGTTGGACGTATGCGCTCTGAGGTTAAAGAATTTCTTACGATTCCCATTGGGGAAGGAGTTGTAAAGATAGATATAGCAGATATCTATTTTATTGAGGGGCAGAGACATAATGTAATTTATTATACTTCGAGAGGAGATTACTGTTCAAGAATTACGATGAAAGAACTCGAAGAAAAACTTACGGTACATAATTTTTTTCGATGTGCAAAGGGATATCTGGTAAATATGAATCATGTAGAGGGATTTGTTGGTTCTGATTGTGTGATCCATAATGTGCATATACCTGTCAGCAGAACCAGAAAAAAAGAATTTATGAATCTGCTTCTGCAAAACATCAATATGGAATGATTTCATGTGAAATGGAGGATACTATGTTATATCAGGATATTCCAAGAATTTATACAGCAATAGCAGAGTGGGGAGCATGTCTGGTTTATCTTTATATCTTAAAAAAGGAAAACATGAAATCTGTACATTTTCTTACAGGCAGTCTTTTCATGCTGGCAATGCAGAGTATCTTTCTGATTTTGACGGGCAGCGTAACTGAAATTTTGTGGATCCCCTGTATGATGATCGCTGTAGGTATGATGTATGGATTTCTTATGATCGGAGGAAATATGAAGCCGCTGGGAGCGGCTTATTGCTGCGCCCGTGCATTTGTTCTTGCTGAGTTTGCAGCTTCGCTGCAGTGGCAGATGGTATCTGTTGTACAGACATGGGGGAATCAGAATATCTGGGTTGAAATTCTGATCACGATGGTTGTTTTTGGAGGCTGCTTTACTATTGACATTTATTTAGAAAAAAATCTTCTGAAGCAGAATTATCTTGAACAGATGACAGGAAAGGAAGTAACAGCGGCGGCAATCATGGCGGCTGCAATCTTTGCTTTTAGTAATCTGAGCTTTTTAAATGAAAATGCACCATTTGCCAGCAAAGAACGTGCAGATATTTTTTCTATCAGAACATTGATCGATTTTGGAGGAATTGCAATTCTGCATGCTTATCAGAGCAGGATTAGTGAGTATGTTACTGAGAAAGAACTTTCAGTAATGAATGTGATGCTGAAAAGCCAGTATGAGCAATATCGAAATTATCAGGACAGCCTGGATCTCATACAAATGAAATACCATGATCTGAAGCATCAGATAACAGGACTTCGTGCGGAATCAGATGAAGAGAAACGAAAAAAATGGATTGATTCCATGGAAAAAGAAATCGCTGCTTTTGAAAATATAAGCAGAACAGGGAATCAGGTACTGGATACGATTCTGGCAGCTAAAATTTTCCATTGTCGAAAAAATCATATACAGATTACCTGTGTGGCAGATGGCAAATTATTGGATTATATGCATGTAACGGACATATGTTCTATATTTGGAAATGCTTTGGATAATGCGATTGAACATGCGATTTTGATTCCGGATCCGGAAAAAAGACTGATCCATCTGACAGTATCCGCTCAAAAAGGATTTGTGTTCATCAAGATAGAGAATTATTGTGAAGCAGAAATTTCCAAAAATGAAGAGGATCTGATTACAACAACAAAAAAGGATAGTAAAAACCATGGTTTTGGATTGAAAAGTATTCGTACAGCTGTAGAAAAATATGATGGTTCTGTAATATTTGGAGTACAGCAGAACTGGTTTGAATTAAAGATTCTTTTACCCAGAGTATTGTAATGCTCTGGGTATTTTTGTATTTTGTGCCATATTTGCTGCATCTTGTGCCAAAAACGGCACGAAATAATAACCATGTTATAGTAATGCCAACAGGAAATGATACCTGAAAAAGACGAGAGAGTCAAAGGAGGAAAAAAGAGAATGATCAGTGTTGAAATGGAAGATGTTCTGGCAGTATTACAATTATGCAAACCGTATATTATCGGTATTGTTGCAGCACTTATAATTGGAATCGTAATTATGATCGAATGCCGCAGAATGTCCAGGGATAAAAGATTTCTGATAAGAGGAGAAGCTGCGATTGCGATGGTTCTTGCAGTTGCTGTCTGCGTGAATATGATCTGTTTTGGACCAATGGCTACGTTGATCGGACTGGCAACGGGAAATGGAACTTTAAGTGATGAAACAAATGAAGAAGCTGCAGGGGTAGCAGAAGAGATAATGGAAGACGGAATTGTTCTTCTGAAAAATGAAAGCCTGCTTCCTTTAAATGAAACAAAAAAACTGAATATTTTTGGCTGGGAATCTATTAATCCGGCTTACGGAGGAGCAGGTTCCGGTGGAATTAATGATCTGTATGATATTGTCAGTTTGAATCAGGGGTTTGAAAATGCCGGATTTTCTATTAATCAGGAACTGATTGATTTTTATAACAATTATGGAACGGACAGTCCGGAAATGTCTATCCAGAAACAGAGCTGGACATTACCGGAGCCACCTGTAGATACTTACAGTGATGAGCTTATTAAAAATGCGAAAGAGTATTCTGATGTGGCTGTTGTGGTTCTTTCCAGAAAAGCAGGTGAAGGTCATAATGATATTCCGATGGATGTAAGTAAAGCGGCATATGATAATAATTCAGATAAGTATGACGATTTCCCGGAGGGAGAACATTATTTACAGCTATCTCAGACGGAAAAAGACATGGTGGATATGGTTTGCTCCAACTTTGATGATGTTATAGTAATTTATAATGGAGCAAATCAGTTTGAACTTGGTTTCGTAGATGAATATCCTCAGATTAAATCTGTTGTATGGTGCCCTGGAACGGGAAATGTGGGATTTAATGCACTTGGTAAAGTATTTTCAGGTGAAGTGAATCCTTCCGGAAAAACAACGGATACATTTATTTATGATATGACGACTGCTCCGTGGTGGAATAATGCAGAAAAAACCGAGTATACAAATCTGGCAGATATGGCAGTTGAAGGAATGAATGCAGGAACTGCTCAGGTGTATGCTCCGGCATTTACCAATTATGTGGAAGGCATTTATGTAGGATACAAGTACTATGAAACAGCTGCACAGGAAGGTGCGATTGATTACGACAAGACTGTACAGTATCCATTTGGATATGGTCTGAGTTACACAGAATTTGAACAGAAAATGGGTGAACTGGAGGAAAAAGACGGACAGATTTCTGTAGATGTAGTAGTAACCAACACCGGAGATGTTGCCGGAAAAGATGTAGTAGAAGTGTATTATAACCCACCATATACAAATGGCGGAATTGAGAAAGCTTCTGCAAATCTGATCGAGTTTGCAAAAACAGATCTGCTTCAGCCGGGAGAATCTCAGAACGTTACAGTTACATTCAGTATAGAAGATATGGCCTCTTATGATGAGAATAATGCAAAAGCGTATGTTCTTGAAAAAGGCGATTACGTGATCTCTATTAACAGTGATTCACACACTGTGCTGGATCAGAAAACTTATACTGCAGATGCTGATGTAGTATATGAGGGAGAAAATAAAAGAGCATCAGATGATACTGCAGCAACAAATGTATTTGAAGATGCAAAAGGCGATGTGACATATCTGTCACGTGCTGATCATTTTGCAAATTATGAAGAGGCTACAGCAGCACCGGCATCTGCAGAACTGGGCGAGCCATATGCTTCTGAATATCATCTGAACAGTAATTTTGATAAGACTACATATCTTAATGATGAGGATGTAATGCCGACAACGGGAGCAGATAACGGACTTACATTAGCTGATATGCGTGATGCAGATTATGACGATCCTCGTTGGGAAGAACTTCTGGATCAGCTTACTGTTGACGAAATGGCAAATATGATTGCAATGGCTGGTTATCAGACAGCAGCCATGGATTCTGTGGGAAAAGTGGCTACACTTGATTTCGATGGACCGGCAGCAATTAATAACAACTTTACAGGAGTTGGTTCTATTGGATTTCCAATTGAAGTTGTGGTTGCTTCTACATGGAATAAGGAACTTGCACAGGCATGGGGTGAATGCATGGGCAAGATCAGTCAGGAAATGGGTGCAGAGGGCTGGTATGCACCAGGTATGAATACTCATAGAACCGCATTTGGAGCAAGAAACTATGAATACTTCTCAGAAGACGGAGTTCTTGCAGGAAATATGGGAGCAAAAGCAGTAGAAGGTGCAAGGAAATATGGAGTTTATTCTTATATCAAACATTTTGCCCTGTATGAAGGAAATGCAAAGATGGTAAGTGTCTGGTCAAATGAGCAGGCGATCCGGGAAATCTATCTGAAACCATTTGAAATTTCTGTAAAACAGGGCGGAGCAAATGCAGTTATGGTTTCCTGGAGCTTCCTTGGAGATAAATGGACTGGAGAATGCAGTAACCTTATGAATACAGTTCTCAGAGAGGAATGGGGATTCAGGGGAATGGCACTTACAGACTTCTTCCGAAACAATGGTCATGGATTTATGAATGCAGATGCAGCTTTGGCGAATGGAGTAGATGTAATGTTGTCCACATTCAACGGAGAAGAGAATAATGTAGCCAATCCGGAGCATCCGACATCTGTACTGCAGATGAGAAATGCCTGCAAAAATGTTATGTATACAGTTGTAAGCAGTTGGGCTTATGATGGAGAACACGAAGAAACAGGTATGGAAAACTGGAAAAAAGCAGGAATTGGAATCAACATTGTAATAGCACTTTTCATGGCAGGAATGGAAGTACTGGTAATCAGAGGATATAAGAAAAGAAAGAATGTTGAATAAGGATGAAAGTGGGATGGAAAACAGTTATGAAACAGCAAAAATTGGTTGAAAAGATGACAATAGAAGAAAAGGCAGCGATACTCAGTGGAAAAACTGTCTGGCAGACCAGAGAAATTGACAGGCTTTCCATCCCGTCCATCTTTCTCTCAGATGGACCGCATGGAATCAGAAAACAGGCAGGAGCAGGAGACCATCTGGGACTGAATGCATCCTTGAATGCAACTTGTTTTCCCACAGCAGCGACGATTGCAAACAGCTGGAATCAGGATCTGGGTGAAGAGATTGGACAGGCTCTTGGAGAGGAAGCAGCAAGTATGGATGTAAATATACTGCTTGGTCCGGGATTGAATATTAAAAGAAGCCCATTATGTGGAAGAAATTTTGAATATTTTTCAGAAGATCCATATCTTTCCGGGAAGATGGCATCATCATATATTCGTGGAATACAGAGTAAAGGCGTTTATGCCTGCCCGAAGCATATGGCGGTTAACAGTCAGGAACTCCGGAGAATGGCAATGGACGCAGTTGTTGACGAACGGACATTAAGAGAAATTTATCTGACCGGTTTTGAGATAGCTGTTAAAGAAGGACACGCAAAAGCAATCATGAGCAGTTACAACCAGATTAATGGGATTTATGCTAATGAGGACAAACATCTTTTGACAGACATCCTGCGCAAAGACTGGGGATTTGATGGAATTGTAGTAACAGACTGGGGCGGAAGCAATGACCATGTGAAAGGTGTTGCTGCCGGCTCAAATCTGGAGATGCCGTCCTGTGGGTACGATTCTGCAAGAGAAGTGATTGCTGCTGTCCGAAATGGAAAGCTTAGGGAAGCGGAGTTGGATGAAAGAGTTGGAGAACTGGTGGATGCAGTGATGGAACTGACATCAGGGAAGAGACTTTCAGATAAAAACTTTGACAGAAACGCACATCATCAACTGGCAAGGAAAGCAGCAGCAGAAAGCATGATTCTTCTGAAAAATGAAAAACAGATTCTTCCGCTGGATACAAAAAAATCCATCGCTGTTATTGGAGATTTTGCTTTTTCACCCAGATATCAGGGAGCAGGCTCTTCTATGGTCAATCCAACAAAAGTAGAAGATATGTCATCGATTTTGCAAGAATATGATCTGAATATTCTGGGGATGACAAGAGGCTATCAGAGAAATGGAGATGTAGATGAGAATGATAGAAAGTTTGCATTAAATTTGGCAATGAACGCAGATATTGTAATTTTCTGCTTTGGTCTTGATGAGATCAGCGAATCAGAAGGACTGGACAGAACACATATGCGTATTCCGCAGGATCAGATCGATCTTCTGCAGGATATCAGTAAAGTAAATGAAAATATTATTGGAATACTGAGTGCAGGATCTGCGATAGAAATGCCATGGCACACCTGCTGCAAAGCGATTTTGCATGGCTATCTGAATGGACAGGCAGGCGCTTCTGCAACATTGGATATTCTGACCGGAAAAGTGAATCCATCAGGAAGATTGGCGGAAACATATCCCATATCTTATGAACAGACACCGGCATTCCGATATTATCCAAGTAATGAGAAAACATCGGAATACCGCGAGAGTGTTTATGTAGGATATCGCTATTATGATACTTCAAAAGTCCGGGTGCAATATCCATTTGGATTTGGGCTTTCTTATACGGAATTTACATATTCTGATCTTATCATAGAAGAGGATGGAATCAAAGTTTCGGTTACCAATACAGGTGACAGAGATGGAGCAGAGGTTGTTCAGATGTATGTAGGACTTCCTAATGCAATCGTGTTCCGACCGGAAAAAGAACTGAAAGGCTTTGCAAAAGTTTATCTGAAGGCGGGAGAACGCAGACAGATCAGAATTCCCTTTGATGATAAGACATTCCGTTATTGGAATATAAAAACGAGACAGTGGGAAATAGAAACAGGAACTTATCAGATTATGGTAGGAGCCAGTGTTGCAGATATTCGTTTAACAGGTATGACCGAGAGAACAGGAAATAGTAAAGGGTATCCGTATAATCCGGCAAAAATGCCTTACTATTATACAGGAATCGTGCAGAAAATATCAGATGAGGAATTTCGTGAACTTCTTGGCCATGAGATACCGAACAGAAGATGGAGTGGAAATCTGGAAATCAATGATGCAATTTGTCAGATGTATTATGCAAAAAGCCGACTTGCAAGACTGATATATAGATGTCTCACAAAAATGAAAAAGAAGAGTGAGGCACAGGGAAAGCCAGATCTGAATATTCTTTTTATTTACAATATGCCGTTCCGGGGGATTGCCAAGATGACCGGCGGGGCAGTCAGTATGGAAATGGTATATGGAATTGTCGATGCTGTGAATGGTCACTTTATGCTTGGAGTAAAAAAAGTAGTTGGCGGATATTTCAGAAACAGAAGAAATAATAAGAAATATGAAAAATTATTAAAAGAAGCCGGAGGGAAGTGCAGATGAATCGTATAAAAAATATGTGGAAATGTTTTGAAGAGAAACATTCTGCTATTGCAAAATGGCTTTATCAGATATTCTATTTTGTTATATTCAGTATGGGCGTGACAGTATTCCAGTATCTTGTATTTACATTTTTACCAGGGATTTTGGGAATTGGTCTGGCTGGTACAGAATTTATGTGGCCAAAGGTTTCCATGAATCTGTTTGGAGTAAAATTTACATGGAGTTTGCTGGGGTATAATGTATTGCGTGATGCAACGGGGAATATACTGATCGGTGGTGGACTTGGCTATTTTATCAGTTATGAATTGGGGTCATTTCTTGCACAGTGTATCAATTTTCCGCTTCAGAGAAATATTACTTTTAAAAGCCATGGAAATCCTGTATATCAGGCAATCTGGTATTTTATAGCATGGGTGGTAATTTCACTGATCTGTAATGGATTTAATAATCTGTGGATGCCAGTTGCATCTGCATATGTGGCACCGGCAGTCTATAACATGCTTGTGACAATTATCACAGGTGGAGTTTCCATGGTGATTTTTTTCTTTGTGTTTAAAATTATTTTCCCAGAGGGGAAGGCTGAATAGAAGAAAATAGCAAGATGCTAGAAACTGGTATTAAAATGATGCAATCTGATATGATTTGGAATATCATAAAATCAACAAGGATAAAGGTAAAAAAATATGAATAAAAGACAAAAAATTCTGATTGTAGATGATTCAAAACCGGTGTTTATAAAAGAGGATCTACTTCCCGTTATGGGAGATAATTAAATGATCCAGGATCTGCCCTCGGCATTTATCCGGGTTTTGGAGGAACAGAACGCATGGAAAAAATAATGGAAAAGGATCTTCTGATCCGGGATGTAGAAACAAAAAATATCATGACTAAATCCAGCCTTCCGGTAGGAGGATATTCTGTCAATCCTTATGTAGGATGTACCCACGGCTGCAAATACTGCTATGCCTCTTTTATGAAACGGTTCACCGGGCATACCGAACCGTGGGGAACATTTCTGGATATAAAACACTGGCCGGCAATTAAAAACCCGAGAAAATATAAAGGCCAACGGGTAGTGATTGGTTCCGTGACAGATGGGTATCTGCCCCAGGAAAAGGAGATAAGAAATACCCGCAGGATTTTAGAACAGTTAAAAAATAGCGGTGCAGAAATCCTTATCTGTACGAAATCGGATCTTGTACTCCGGGATATTGACTTGCTAAAAGAAATGGGAAAAGTCACTGTCTCATGGTCGATCAACACATTAGATGAAAAATTTCAGGCAGACATGGATCAAGCTGTCAGCATCAGCCGCAGACTTGAGGCAATGAAGCAGGTATACGAAGCCGGAATACGCACGGTTTGTTTCATTTCCCCAGTATTTCCGGGCATCACAGATTTTGAAAAGATTTTTGAACGTGTGAAAGATCAGTGTGACCTGGTATGGTTAGAAAATCTAAATCTCCGCGGTGGTTTCAAACAGGAGATCCTGGATTATATTCAGAAATGTTATCCCCACCTTGTTACCCTGTATGATGAAATCTATCGCAAGGGAGATCGAAGTTATTTTCGGGCATTGGAAAACCAGGCAGCACAGATGTCCCAAAAATACGACTGTCCTTTTGTAGACAACGAACTGCCTTATGGCCGCGCAGAGCCAGGCCATCCTGTAATCGTGGACTATTTCTATCATGAAGAAGTACGGGGATCGGAAAATACAGGGCGGCGCAAAAAATGATTGAATAAGTTGAGATGTAAAAGAGGTGCCTCAAGAGACTGAAACAACTCATAGTTTTCCATGAATGTTACAGTCTCTTTATTATTATCAGTATACTCCACACTCTGGGTTGGTATCAATATCAAGATGAAGCAAAGGCTTTTCTCCCTCCACTGCCCGGTATATATCCAGCATAGTAATTTCGTCTGCAGGTTTGGTAAGACAGGCGTTTGCCTGGCCTTGGGTATTGGAGATAAGGCTTGCATTTTTCAGCGCGGCCATCAGCTGCCGGATATAGGCAGGATTTGTTTTTACACTTTTTGCAATCTGGGCGCTGGTCAGATGCTCTTTTTCTTCTTGTAATTTATATTTTAACATGGTACAGTTTTGATGTAATTTTAATAATAACAATAAAAGAAAGGAAAGTCAACCATGCAGCCAATGAAAAATATTGTTTTTGAAAATGCATATCAAAAAAATGCCCGGACCTTATTAGATAAACTTAATTCTGCTGAAGCCATTCTGGTAGGAGCAGCAGCCGGCATGTCCGCTTCCTGTGGCTATAATTTTTTCTATGAGAATGATGCGATATTTCAGAAATATCTGGGGGATTTCCATAAAAAATATGGATTTACCGGAGCTTTTAACGGATTTTACTATCATTATCCTTCCCCGGAAGCTCACTGGGCATTTCTTGTACGTATGGGCTATATGGAATATGAGTGTCCTACAGGACAGCCTTACTACGATCTCATGGAACTCCTTGAGGGTAAAAACTATCATATTATGACCACCAATCAGGACTTCCAGTTTAACCGTGTGGTGTCCGAAGAAAAATTAAGCGCCATCCAGGGTGATTCCCGCTATTATCAGTGCAGCCGCCGATGTCATGACCAGATTTATTACAACAAGGATATGGTCTATGCCATGAATGCAGCTATTGACGAGAATCTGTGTATCCCCGCCAAAATGATCCCCCGCTGTCCCAAATGCGGAGCCCAGATGGAGCCCTGGGTACGGGGAGATACATTCCTGGAAGGTGCCAAGTATAGAGACGAATACCGGAAGATCAACGAATTTCTGGAAAAAAATAAAGAGAAGAAGATCCTTTTTCTGGAGTTGGGCGTAGGACGAATGACCCCTATGTTTATCCAGGAACCTTTCTGGAATCTCACATACTCCCTGCCTAAGGCGTTTTACATTACCATTAATCCAAAGGACGCCCTTCTTCCTGGAGAAATAGAACAGAAGGGGCTGGCTATCAAAGAAGACATTGCCCTGGTGCTGCAGGAGGCAGTGAGGGTAAAGAAAGAGGAAAACAAGGAGCATGGAGAAGCATAGTCACAAGGACATAGAATCCCTTGTCCGGCTGATCACAGATGCTGATGCAGTGGTAGTAGGCGTAGGTTCCGGACTATTCAGTGCTGCGGGATTTAACCATTACCACTGGGCTCCTGCATTAGAAACACATCTGGGAGAATTCAAAGACTACTACCATTTTACTTCTCCTTTTGCCGGAGTCTATTACTGCTACTCTTCCCTGGAACAGCAATGGACCTACTATACAAAATATATTTACAGTATGTGGCATCTGCCTACAGGTCAGCTATATCTGGCTCTTAAGGCTGTACTTGCCGGAAAAGATTAGAGAGATGACACCGGGGGTGATCAGACTGCCTTTCTGGGACATGATGGCCCGTAACAGCCAGGTGTTTTACGTCTGTCTGAACCAGGAAGCCTCTTCTGCTCCGGAACATTTAAAAGGGAGAAGTCTTTACCTGCAAGGCGATCTGGCAGATATATTAAAGGAACTTCGGATACAGTTGGAAAAGGAGAAATAACATTATGGAAGAAAACTTCAGAAATATTTATAAAGCTATCCAGGAAGCAGACGCTCTTCTCATCGGCGCCAGTAACGGATTATCTATTTCAGAAGGATACAATATTTTTGCAGATGATCACTGGTTTCAGAAAGATTTCGGAGATTTCCGCAGCAGATACGGGATCAGAAATATACTGCAGGGATTATTCTTTCAGTATCCTACAGAAGAATCTAAATGGGCATTTTTCAGCAGACTGATCAGCCGGAAATGTTATCTGGAACAGCCCGGTCCTGTAATGGAGGATCTGTATCGTCTGGTTGGTTCCAAAGATTATTTTATTGTGACCTCCAATGGCGAGGACCATTTCGTGCCTGCAGGATTTGACAGGGATAAGGTCTTTGAGATGGAAGGCCGTCTCACCCAGTCCCGGTGCCAGAATGGATGCGGAACAGATCCTTACGAAAACCAGAATGAAATTCTCAAAATGGCGGAAGCTGAAAAAAACGGACAGATCCCCTCAGAACTGGTTCCCTGCTGTTCCTGCTGTGGAGGGCCAGTTACGGTCAATATGGCAAACAGCAATGCATTCTTTCAGACCGAACAGTTCCAAAAGAAAATGCAAGACTATCAGAACTTTATTAAGAAATATCATGGTAAAAGACTAGCGATCCTGGAATTGGGCGTGGGATGGCGAAACCGTATGATCAAAGAGCCTTTCATGAGCCTTGCTGCTTCTGAACCTGAAGCAGTTTATATCACCTTCAATAAAGGAGAAGTCTATATTCCTTCAGAAATTGCCGGAAAGTCGATCGGGGTAGATGGAGATATTGGGGAGGCGCTGAAAGAAATATGTCTGGCAAGAGAGAACCTATAGGGTTGTTTATATATTTCTATTTGGGCAATTAATTTTTCTGAATGGACAATGCAAAAAAGGCGATTGTACAGGAATGTGAGAAGTATAAAGCACAGTTGGAAAAGAGTGGAACAAAGTACAAAATTTTATCAGAAAAAATAATGAGGATGGTTCTATTGTGATTGAGATTAAGAAACAGTACAATTCATCTCCGGTTGGTGAATATCTGAATTAAATAATCTGAAAGAGACATGATTTAAGTTTCGGTAAGTTTCACTTATATAAGCACGTGAGAGAATTTTAATAGAAAAGTATGCAAAAAAGGCACTGAAAAACGTAGAAATATTGGATTTTCAGTGCCTTTTCCATTAGTTAAAGAGAAAAAATATAATAAATTTAAGTTTCGCTAAATTCTATTCGTTTGAGCATCGCCATTGCTTTGACGGTTCACGTTTTCCGCAATCATCACAGGTCTGTGGCCAGTTGATTTTCCATTCAAAATATTCATCTCTGGTAATCTTGCCGGATTTCAGTTCTTCTTTTCTAAGAGTCCATTCTTTCAGAAAATCATTAAGAACCCCATAATTAAACCACATGCCAACAGGCGGATGTGCAGGCCAGCTATCGGAATCATGGTAGCGGATAGCGGTATCTTTACTGGAATTAGATTTTTCACCTAGATAAGTCTCTAACTGAAAGAGATTGATCATGCCAGGATTAAATTCATCAATCCAGAACAGGATTTCCATCAGCTCAGAAGCATTCATTGTAGTTGGTTCATGGAGTGCCAGTGGGTTTATATCCAGAATCTTAGCCATTTCAGTCACCAGATCTTTGCGAGGAACCCGGTAATTGGTTTCGTATTGGGCAAGGCGGTTTGCCCCTTTATCGCCCCAGCCAAGAGCAGCACCGAGTTCAGCCTGTGTCATATTCCGGAATGTCCGGATTTTTTTTATTTTATCACCAATCGTCATATCAGATTTCCTGCTTTCTATTTGATAATTCCATTTTACTATCAAAATCTCAGAATGTAAACAGAAAGATTCGCAAATAAGCGAATAAAATGTTTGACATTAACATTGAAGCGAAATATAATGACGGCATAATCGATGTTCGCATAAAAGCGAATAAACAAGGTGGAGATAAAAAATCAAATTTTTTTATGAAAAATATGACCTTATCGCCTCTGCCACGTGTGATTAATAGAAGAAGGTTTTGAATAGGAAGTCAAGATCTTTTACGCACATTGAAAATTAAATGAACTGTATAGGTACCCTTAGGGGATGAAAGGACAACACAGAGTTCCACCGCTGTACCAGAGAGTAGTATGTGGAAATCGAAGATACTCCGGCAACGGCTGGTATGTTCGAGAAGGCGCTGCCAGCATTCAGAAAAATTCTGATAGAGGTCAACTGTAACGTTGACGCCGCCTATACGAACGGAAGCCAACACGCCGAACAGAAAAAGATTCATCATTAGGTAAAACCAGAAACAACAGGAGAAGGTACTGACAACGGGCATGAAACCGCTGTCTGGGAGGTGATGCAAAAGAATACGGAGGAAAGGAGGTATGTGCATCATGAGAAAGACAACAGAGTATAACACTGAAAATCGTCTGACTGTGGACATTGAAGGCTTAATGGCAATGTTATCCTGTGGTGCTGTCACAGCAAGAAAAATTGCAGATTGTGCAGAAGCAAAGATCATTGTTGGCAGACGTGTTCTCTATAACGTAGATAAGATAAAAAAATATCTTGATGCAATGGCAGTGTAATGGATGAGAACAGGAGAAAACAACGAATTTCCTTCGGAATGAGAGTGCAAAGAAAAATTAGTGTTTTTCAAGAATTTACCCTTGGAAATCCTAAAATATTATGTTAATCTGTGAACAGATATCAGACAGATTATGACTGATACGAACAGGACAAAAATCATTCCGAATAACAAACAACGAATGTGAAAGGAATGATTAGTATGGCAAGAAAAGACAATAAAGGCAGAAATTTAAAAACTGGAGAAAGTCAGCGTCCAGACGGACGTTATATGTATCGTTACAAAGATGAGCTTACCGGAAAGCGTGTTACAATCTATGACATGGATCTGGCAAGTCTGCGTGAGCAGGAAAAGAAAATCAATAAAGATATTGACGATCAGCTTATTACGGACACATCTGTAAAGAAATTGACGGTAAATGGATTATTTGAGCGATATATGGCGACAAAGAATATCCGGGAAAAAACGAAAAAGGACTACTGGCGAACATGGAATTATCGGATAAAGAATACTCTTGGAAACATCCGTGTAGTTGATTTTAAGACATCTCATGTACGGACATTTTTTTCAGGACTTTCGGATGAGGGTTTGGCACACAGCACGATTAAAAGTATGTATGCTTTATTAAACCCAGCATTTAATATGGCTGTGGAGGATGGGATTATCCGTAAAAATCCGGTAACAGGAACTCTTGGCGATTATGGTGCTGCTGCAAAGGAGAAAGAGGCATTAACGCTGGAACAACAAGAGAAGCTTCTGAAATTTGTGGAGAACAGTAAGGTGTATAAGCCGCATTTGCCAATGATGCAGATTATGTTTGGAGCCTGCCTGAGAATAAGTGAAACAATCGGATTGACCTGGTCAGATGTGGATATGAAAAACCGGGAAATTCATGTGAATGGACAGCTTGTTTATTATGAGGGAGAAGAAGGTTATTGTTTCCATGATTCGGAGACAAAAACGGATGCTGGAATCAGAACAATTCCTATGACTCAGACCGTATATGATGCGTTTCGTAAGCAGAAGGAATTAAATTTGATGTTGGGATTGCAGAGTAATGTAGAGATTGGTAAACGCAGTGGTTTTATTTTTAACACAAAACATGGGCGTCCGATTATGCCAGCAGGTGTGAATAGTTTTCTGAAGAATATCGTTAATGCCTATAATAAGAGAGAAACAATATTGGCGGAAAATGAGAACAGGGAGCCAGAACTGATGCCTCATATATCTGCACACATTCTTCGTCACACAGGATGTACCAGATTGGGTGAGAATAATGTTAATCCGAAAGTTATGCAATATGTAATGGGACATTCTGATGCGAAGATCACTATGAATATCTACAATCATATCGCTGAAATGGCTCATGTAGAAAATGAGATGTCAAAAATGAATCTGCCGGAAACTGTACCTGCTGTGGTGTAAATGTAAGTCGATGGTGTAATTTGGTGTAAATAAAGTGAGTGTTACACCAAAATCAAATGAAATGGTGTAAAAATGGTGTAAAATCAAGAAAATCGAGTGCGAAAGCAAGTGAAAAATCCCTGTGAAGCCCGTAAAATCAAGGCTTCACAAATTCTTCACAAAATAATTAGCACTCACCTCTTGACAGTGCTAATAAAAAGTGTTATATTCCGTATAGAACAAAGAAAACACAATGTTCCCAAGGGAACAGTTCTTTTATAACGGAGGAAAGCCTATGAATATTAGTAAATTCACACAGAAATCTCTGCAGGCGGTCCAGAATTTGGAAAAGATTGCTTATGAGTACGGCAATCAGGAAATAGAGCAGGAGCATCTTTTGTATGCTCTTTTAAATCAGGAGGACAGCCTGATTCTCAAATTGATTGAGAAGATGGAGATTAATAAAGAATATTTTATCAACAAAGTAAAAATGGCTCTTGATGCCCGAGTAAAGGTATCAGGAGGAGAGCTTCGGTTTGGACAATATCTGAACAAATCACTTGTAAGCGCAGAAGATGAGGCGAGAGCAATGGGAGACGAGTATGTTTCCGTGGAACATCTCTTCCTTTCCCTTCTAAAATATCCAAGCCCTTCCATGAGTAAAATCTGGAATGAGTTTGGGATTACAAGAGAACGTTTTCTTCAGGCATTGTCTACTGTCAGAGGAAACCAGAGAGTCGTAAGTGACAATCCGGAGGCAACATACGATACTTTAAATAAGTACGGCGAAGACCTTGTGGAAAAAGCAAGAAACCAGAAGCTTGATCCTGTTATCGGCCGTGACGGGGAAATCCGGAATATTATCCGTATTCTTTCCCGTAAAACAAAAAACAATCCCGTTCTTATCGGTGAGCCTGGTGTTGGTAAGACTGCGGCAATCGAAGGCCTTGCCCAGCGTATTGTAAGAGGAGACGTACCGGAAGGCCTGAAGGATAAGAAGATTTTCGCACTTGATATGGGAGCTCTTGTAGCAGGAGCAAAATACAGAGGTGAGTTTGAGGAACGTCTGAAAGCTGTTCTTGAAGAAGTGAAAAAGAGCGAAGGAAATGTGATTCTTTTCATTGACGAGCTTCATCTGATTGTAGGTGCAGGCAAGACGGACGGCGCTATGGACGCAGGCAATATGTTAAAGCCAATGCTTGCAAGAGGAGAGCTTCACTGTATTGGAGCGACAACGCTTGATGAATACCGTCAGTACATTGAAAAGGACGCGGCTCTCGAGAGACGTTTCCAGCCGGTTCTTGTGGATGAGCCGACTGTGGAAGACACTATTTCCATTCTCCGTGGACTGAAAGAAAGATATGAGGTTTATCATGGAGTAAAGATTACAGACAGCGCTCTTGTGGCAGCTGCAACTTTGTCTCACAGATATATTACAGATCGTTTTCTTCCGGACAAGGCGATTGACCTTGTAGATGAAGCCTGTGCGCTGATTAAGACAGAACTGGATTCTATGCCGGCAGAGCTTGACGAGCAGAGACGAAAAATCATGCAGCTTGAAATTGAGGAATCTGCTCTTAAAAAAGAGACAGATAATTTAAGCAAAGAACGTCTGGAAGCTCTTCAGAAGGAACTTGCGGAGCTTCGAGACAGTTTTAATACACAGAAAGCCCAGTGGGATAATGAGAAACATTCTGTAGAGAAACTTCAAAAGCTTCGTGAACAGATAGAGGAAGTAAACAAAAAAATTCAGAAGGCACAGCAGAATTATGATCTGGAAAAGGCAGCAGAGCTTCAGTACGGTGAGCTTCCCAAGCTTCAGCAGCAGCTTGAAATTGAGGAGCGGAATGTAAAAGAAGGAGACAGAAGCCTTGTTCATGAGGCTGTGACAGATGATGAAATTGCAAGGATCATTTCAAGATGGACCGGAATCCCGGTTTCCAGATTAACAGAAGGCGAGCGAGCAAAACTTCTCACACTGGAAGATCAGCTTCATCGCCGTGTAGTTGGACAGGATGAGGGTGTGCGCCGTGTGACAGACGCGATTTTAAGATCAAAAGCAGGAATTAAAGATCCCACAAAGCCCATTGGTTCCTTCCTTTTCCTTGGACCTACTGGTGTTGGTAAGACAGAACTTGCAAAGACGCTTGCAGAAAATCTTTTTGATGATGAACAGAATATGGTTCGTATTGACATGAGTGAATATATGGAAAAATATTCTGTATCCCGTCTTATTGGAGCGCCTCCAGGATATGTAGGATATGAAGAAGGCGGTCAGCTTACAGAGGCAGTTCGCCGGAAACCGTACAGCGTCGTGCTGTTTGATGAAATTGAAAAAGCGCACCCTGATGTGTTTAATGTGCTTCTTCAGGTTCTTGATGACGGACGTATTACAGATTCCCAGGGAAGAACGGTTGATTTTAAAAATACCATTCTTATTATGACTTCTAATATCGGTTCTCCTTATCTTCTTGATGGAATTGATGAGAAGGGAGAAATAAAACCGGAGGCAGAAGAGATGGTAATGAATGACCTTCGAGGTCACTTCCGTCCGGAATTTTTAAATCGTCTTGATGAAATTATTATGTTTAAGCCCTTGACAAAAGACAACATTGGTATGATAGTAGACTTGATGGTTCAGGAGCTTGACAGAAGACTTTCTGACCAGGAGCTTTCTCTGGAGTTGACAGACAGTGCAAGAAGCCATGTAATTGAGGAAGGATATGACCCGGTATACGGCGCAAGACCGCTGAAGCGTTATCTGCAGAAATATGTGGAGACACTTGCCGCAAGAAAAATCCTTTCCGGTGATGTACATGCAGGAGATACACTTGTTCTGGATATAGAGGACGGCAATTTTATTGTAAAGGTAAAGGATGGAAACAGATGATACCCAAGGACCCAATGATACTGTTAAGCTATGTGAATACACAGCTTCGGGATTACTATGATTCCCTGGATGCCCTCTGCACCTGCAGAGGTATGCGAAAAAAAGAACTGGTAGAGAAAATGGACGCCATAGATTATCACTATGACGAAGAGACAAACCAGTTTATCTAAGAAAAAAATCTTCCGGAAGTGGAAACTTCCGGGAGATTTTTTTTGCTATGGAAAAGGCAGGGAAAATATATATTTATTATAGTTAGCCCGACAAATAAAAAAACGAAAAATAAATGTGTTTAAAGTTTGAAAAAAGTGTGAAGTGCACAAAAATAACTTGCATTTTTTGTGCAAAAGTATATTATATATGATTAGCCAGACTAATAAACAGGAGGTGAGGAAATGAAGAATACAGAAGAGAAAGAGCAGGAGGAAAAAAGTCTGCAGATGCTTTTTATGGAAATCAGCAGACATTATGCCGGGCGCTGTTTCCAGCAGATTGAAGAGCTGGAAATCCATCCCAGTCAGATGCCTTTTATTATGATTTTGAGCAGACGGGATGGGTGTTCGCAGAAGGAAATAGCGGAATGTCTTGAAATTAAACCGCCAACTGTGAATGTAAGCATACAGCGTCTTGAAAAATCCGGAATGGTGTGCAGAAAAAAAGATGCGCTGGATCAGCGGATTATGAGGGTGTATCTTACAGACAAGGGAAAGGAAACCGTAAAGCGGATTATGAGAAAGGCAGAAGAAATGGAAAAAATCATGTTTCAGGATTTTTCCGAAACAGAGCTTTGCCTTATGCGCCGCTTTTTTGAACAGATGTTAAATAACCTTCACAGTATGCCGGGGACTCCGGTTGGAAAATGTAAATTTATGAAGAAAGAGGGGACAGAGAAATGCTGAAGCTGATGAAGTACCTGAAAAAATCAGTAGGTTCTATTGTTCTTATTATAGGACTTCTGTTTTTGCAGGCATATTGCGATCTTTCTCTGCCGGATTACACATCAAAGATCATCAATGTGGGAATCCAGCAGAAAGGAATCGAGGACGGAGTACCGGAAAAAATCCGGGAATCTTCTCTTAAAAATCTGGAGCTGTTTATGAGCGAGGAGGATATAACGGACATTTCCAATGCTTACAGACAGGAAGATGGGATTTACGTTCTTCACGATGACATTACAAAGGAAGAGCGGGAGGATTTAAACGAAATTTTCTGTAAGCCGATGCTTATACTCTCCGGATTTTCCTCAGACAGTGAGGAGAGCGAGGCAATGAGAAGCCAGATGGGGATTCCGGAAGGAGCAGACCCCGCAGAAGTCATGGCACAGCTTTCTCCGGAGGCACTTGCGGGAATGACAGAGGAGATGGATAAAAAGCTTACAGAGATGCCGGAGTCTATCATGACACAGGCGGCAGTTTCCTTTGTATATGAGGAATACGAGGATATGGGAGAAGATGTGGATGCCATTCAGATGAAATATCTTCTTGTATCCGGAGGGAAAATGCTTTTGATGGCTCTCATTATTATGATGGCGGCGATTTCTGTTACATTCTTATCAGCGAGGGTGGCAGCGTCTCTTGGTCACGACCTTCGAAACAGTGTCTACAGAAAGGTTATGAGTTTTTCCAGCAGAGAATATCACAAGTTTTCCACAGCCTCTCTGATCACAAGAAGCACAAACGATGTGCAGCAGGTGCAGATGGTTATGGCAATGATGTTCCGAATCGTTTTATATGCGCCGATCCTGGGAATCGGCGGTGTAATCCGTGTTCTTAATACAGACGCTTCCATGACATGGATCCTGGGAGTAGCCGTTGTGCTTATTCTGGCAGTGATCATTTTACTTTTTATGATCGCAATGCCGAAATTTACAAAGCTTCAGACATTGATTGACAAACTGAATCTTGTATCAAGGGAAATCCTGACCGGTATTCCGGTTATCCGGGCATTCAGCCGGGAAAAACATGAGGAGGAGCGTTTTGAGGAGGCAAATAAGACGCTCACAAAAACAAACCTTTTTGTAAACCGCTGTATGACATTTATGATGCCTGTTATGATGCTGATCATGAACGGCGTTTCTGTTCTTATTATTTACAGCGGTTCCCATGCAGTAGATAACGGAACCATGCAGGTTGGTAATGTCATGGCGTTTATCCAGTATGCAATGCAGATCATTATTTCATTCTTAATGATCACCGCCATGTCCATTATGCTTCCGAGGGCAAATGTGGCAGCACTTCGTATTGATGAAATTTTAAAAACAGAAGTTTCGATCAAAGACCCGGAAGATCCGGAGCATCCTCATAAAGAAGAAAGAGGAACAGTAGAATTTAACCATGTGTCCTTTGCTTATCCGGAGGCAGGAGAAAACGTTCTTACGGATATTCATTTTAAGGCGGAAAAAGGAGAGACAGTAGCCATTATCGGAAGTACGGGAAGCGGAAAAAGTACCCTGGTAAATCTGATCCCGAGATTTTACGATGTGACGGAAGGTTCTGTTTCCATAGATGGAGTGGACGTTCGGGATATGTCCCAGAAGGAGCTTAGAGACTGTCTTGGATATGTGCCGCAGAAAGGTGTTCTTTTCTCAGGAACCATTGATTCCAATATCCGTTACGGAAAAACAGATATTTCAGAAGAAGAGGTAAAAACAGCAGCCCGGATCGCCCAGGCGCAGGATTTTATTGAGGAAAAACCAAAGGGGTATCATTCTCCTATCGCACAGGGAGGAACAAACGTATCCGGAGGACAGAAGCAGCGTCTTTCCATTGCGAGAGCCATTGCAAAGAAACCGGAAATCTTTATTTTTGACGACAGTTTTTCCGCACTTGATTTTAAGACGGACAGCAGACTGCGCGGCGCCTTAAAAGAGCATACAAAAGATGCGACCACGATCATTGTGGCGCAGCGTATCAGCACGATTTTACACGCAGACAGGATCATTGTACTGGACGACGGCCATATGGCGGGAATGGGAACCCATGCAGAGCTTATGAAAAAATGCGAGGTTTATCGTCAGATTGCAATGTCTCAGTTATCAGAGGAGGAATTGGCATGAGTGAGCAGAAAAGAAGAGGCCCGATGGGGCATGGCCACGGAATGGCTGCCGGAGAAAAAGCCAAGGACTTCAAAGGCTCTATGAAAAAGCTTTTTAAATATATGGAGCATTATAAATTCCGGTTTGCCATGATGTTTGTTTTTGCTGTCGCAGGAACCGTATTCAGCATTGTGGGACCGAAGATTCTCGGAAAAGCAACAACAGAGCTGTTTAACGGTCTTGTGGCAAAGGTAAACGGAACAGGCGGGATCAATTTTGAAAAAATCGGAATGATTCTTCTGTGGACACTTGGTCTTTATCTGGTAAGTTCCCTGTTTTCCCTGATCCAGGGCTTTGTTATGACAGGAATTTCCAATGATGTGACATACAGTCTCCGTAAGGATATTTCAAAGAAGATGAACCGGCTTCCTATGAATTATTATGAGAGCCGCACAAACGGAGAGATTCTTTCCAGGATTACAAACGATGTGGATACCCTTCAGATGAGTTTGAACCAGAGTATGACGCAGCTCATTACCTCGGTTACCACTCTGATCGGTGTATTTATCATGATGCTGTCTATTAATGTGTGGATGACAGTTGCCGCAGTTTTAATCCTTCCTGTATCTATGTTTATTATCCAGAAGGTCATGAAGCACTCTCAGAAATATTTCCAGGCACAGCAGAAATATCTTGGAGAGGTAAACGGCCAGATAGAAGAGAATTTCGGCGGACACAACGTAGTCAAAGTATTTAACAAAGAAAATGATGTTGTGGAGGAATTTGAAAAAGACAATAAAAAACTTTATGAATCCGCATGGAAATCACAGTTTTTCTCAGGTATGATGATGCCCGTCATGCAGTTTGTGGGAAATCTGGGATATGTGATGGTTGCCCTTTTAGGCGGTGTGTTTACTATTAAAGGAAGCATCGAGGTGGGAGACATTCAGTCCTTCTTCCAGTATATCCGAAACTTTACACAGCCGATCCAGCAGATCGCCCAGGTAGTAAACCTTCTGCAGTCGTCAGCGGCAGCTTCCGAGCGTGTGTTTGAATTTCTTGAGGAGCCGGAGGAAGACCAGACAGTGGAAAATCCGGCAGATATTACAAAACTTTCCGGAAATGTGGAATTTAATCATGTAAAATTCGGCTACAATCCGGATAAGATTATTATTCATGATTTTTCTGCTGACATAAAAGACGGTCAGAAAATTGCGATCGTCGGTCCTACAGGAGCCGGAAAAACAACAATGGTAAAACTTCTCATGCGTTTTTATGATATTAACGGCGGAAGCATTTCCATTGACGGTCATAATGTAAAAGACTTTAACAGAAGCGAGCTCCGTGAAATGTTCGGCATGGTGCTTCAGGACACCTGGCTGTTTTCCGGAACCATACGGGAAAATATAAGATACGGACGTCTTGACGCCACAGATGAGGAAGTGGTTGCAGCGGCAAAGGCTGCTCATATCCATAACTTTATCATGCAGCAGCCGGGCGGCTACGACATGGTGCTTGATGAGGAGACGAGTAATATTTCTCAGGGGCAGAAACAGCTCCTTACCATTGCGAGAGCCATTCTTGCAGACAACAGGATCCTGATCCTTGACGAGGCAACTTCCTCTGTTGATACAAGAACAGAAATGCAGATCCAGAAAGCAATGGATAATCTGATGAAGGGAAGAACAAGCTTTGTAATCGCACATCGTTTATCCACGATCAAAGACGCAGATTTGATCCTTGTGATGAAAGACGGAGATATTATTGAGCAGGGAAATCATGAGGAGCTTTTAAGAGCAGGAGGATTTTACGCGGATCTTTATAACAGCCAGTTTGAAAAAGCAGGTGCGTAATACTATACATTTGGGGCGGTCTGGTATATAATATCAGAAATAAATGTTCAGGAGGATAAATTTATGATTATTACAACCACACCGTCCATAGAAGGAAAAGAGATCCGGGAATACAGAGGAATCGTATTCGGAGAGGTAGTTTCCGGAGTAAACTTTATAAAAGATTTTGCAGCAAGCCTTTCCGATATGTTTGGAGGCCGCTCCAACACGTACGAGGAGGAACTGGTAAATGCAAGAACGAGAGCCATTGCAGAGATGGAATCAAGGGCAGTGCAGTTAGGCGCAAATGCAGTAGTAGGCGTCGATATTGATTATGAAGTGCTTGGTTCCGGCAACGGAATGCTGATGGTAACAGTGAGCGGAACTGCCGTGATCGCTGTGTAGGTGTTCCATGAGTTCAGAAAATAAACAGGAAACAGGAAGTGCATTCCTTGAATTTGTTCTTCAGAAGCTTGAAAAAAGAGTGGAAGAAGTAAATCTTTCCCTGAAAGAGGGACAGAAGGAAATTCAGGGAATGCACGAATATTACTGGGAAAACTATACGGAGATGGACCAGTACGGATATGAGGATTACGATAATCAGCAGGCTTTGTTTCAGCAGGTAAATGCCAATCAGCAGCAGCTTCTTCTGAAACAGCGCTTTACAAAAATGATGGATTCTCCGTTTTTCGGAAGAGTAGATTTTGTGTATGAAGGCGAGGAAGAGCCGGAAACTTTTTATATTGGAATTGGAAATTTTTCGGAGCGGACAGGACAGACCCCTCTTATTTATGACTGGAGAGCGCCGGTGAGCGGGCTTTTTTATGATTACGATAAGGGACCGGCACAGTATGAAGCTCCTGTAGGAGAGCTGACCGGGGAAATTACTTCCAAATGGCAGTATAAGATCCGCGGCGGAAACATGGTGTATGAGTTTGAGAGCGATGTAAAAATCGACGACGAGATTCTGGCGGCAGAACTTGGAAGCAGCGGAGAGGTACAGCTTAAAAACATTATCCGCACCATACAAAAAGAGCAAAATGCTATTATCCGCAACACAAAAGACAGGATCCTTGTGATCCAGGGAGCAGCAGGAAGCGGAAAAACCTCTGTGGCGCTTCACAGGATTGCCTACCTTCTCTATCACGACAGAAAAAATCTGAAATCTTCAGATATTTTAATCTTATCTCCAAACAGTGTATTTTCAGATTATATTTCTCATATTCTTCCGGAGCTTGGAGAAGAAAATATAAGGGAAATGAGTTTTGACCTTTTTGCATACAAAGAACTTCAGGATGTGGCGGCAGACTGTGAGGACAGATATGATCAGATAGAAAAAAATCTGAAATTTCCATTTCTGGCAGATTCTTTAAAAGAGAAGGAGACTGCGGAATTTACAGATAAAATCGAAGGCTTTCTTCTGGAACTGGAGGACAGCCTCATGAATTTCCGTGATGTGGAACACAGAGGCTTTGTCAAAACAGAAAAAGAAATTATTTCTCTTTTTTATTTTAAGTTTGGGGAGATTCCTCTTTTATCCAGAATGGACGCTGTTGCGGAATATTTTATCGATGAGGTGGAGACACTGAGAAACAGAGACATGGAGGAAGAAGAGAAAGAGGCTGTAAAAGAAAAGTTTCGAGGAATGTATGAGACGGGAGATGTGTATGTTCTTTATAACAGATTTCTTTCAGAAGAAGGGTTTTCCCCGCTTCCGAAAGTGCCCCTTGAAAAGAGAAAGCTTCCCTATGAGGACGTATATCCTGTTTTGTACTTCAAGTACCGCCTGTTAAACAGACAGGCAAAAGGAAATGTCAAACATCTTATAGTCGATGAAATGCAGGATTATTCCAGACTTCAGTATAAAATCCTTCAGATGCTTTTTCCCTGCAGGATGACGATTCTGGGAGACAGGGCGCAGACTATGGAAGACAGAATACAGGACGTGACGACTTTCCTTCCGGAAATTTTCGGAAGAGAGATTCGCACAATTTATATGAATAAAAGCTATCGCAATACTGTAGAGATTGCTTCTTATGCAAACAGACTTGCCGGAATCCAGGATATGGATTTATTTGAACGCCACGGGAAACCGGTGAAGGAACTGGAATTTGATTCTTTAAGAGAGACAGCAGAGAAAATTGCGGAAGAGGTAAAAGAAGAAGAGGGAAAATACGAGACGGAGGCTGTGATCCTTTCAGATGAAAAAAGCGCCTCTCTTTTCACCTCTCTTCTAAAGGAAATGCTGGGAGAGAATGTATTTTATCTTCACAGGGACAGCCGGAAATTCGAAAAAGGTCTTACTGTTACTACATTTTATCTTGCAAAAGGACTGGAGTTTGACCGGGTATTCTCTGTCTTTCCAAAGGAAGAGAAAAGTGCGCTGTTTCGACAGGGAAGATATATTGCTGCAACACGGGCGCTCCATGAACTTCACAGTTATTTTATAAACTGACAAGGGAAATTTCATTGACAAGTCTGTAATAGAATTGTAAAATGTATTCCAAAGAACTTTATGAGACGATAAAAGGAGGATACCATGAAGAATAAAAAAGTACTTGCAATGCTGGTGATGACCGTGGCTCTCTCAGGCGCGCTGACAGCCTGCGGGTTTGGCGGAGATGAACCGGAAGACCAGGTAGTTGTGGAGGCGACTCCTACTCCAGAACCAACAGAAGCTCCAAAACCTACAGCAACTCCGGCACCTGCTGACGGACAGAATACAACATATACATCAAAAGATAAGAGTATTGCCATTAAACTTCCGGACGCCACATGGGCAAATAAATCAGACGAAGAAGATCTGGTAAGCTTTGAGTCTCCGGATCAGGGCAAAATTGTGATCACACATGGCAAAGGCGAAGAAGATATGTCTTCTGCTGTCATTCCAAGCACAGAGGATATGGCTAATTCACTGGAGAAGGCGGCAGGACTTGAACCGAGAACCGATTATGAAATCAGGACATATTCTGCAAGTGATGTAAATGGCGTAAATGTATATTCTTATAATGTAAAATACAATAATACAGAGAAGACAGATGGAATTGCATGGGCAGTGAAGCGTGTTTACGCAAATGACGGCGAATTCTACAGCATAGAAGCATCTATCAGGAAAGATGATGAGAAGCTTCTTAAAAAGGCAGAAGATTCCGTTGCAAGCTTCCAGATTTTAGGTGATTCTTCCCTCAAGAGCGCAGCTCCAAAGCAGTCAGAGGATAAAAAAGCGGAAGGAGACGGTAATACTTCCGGTGAAGGACAGAATGCAGACGGTACTTCTTCTGAGGGAACTGGCAGTGATGCAGGAACATCAGACGGAAGCTCTTCCGGCACAACAAATTCCGGCGGTTTTACAGACGCGCAGCTAAGTGATACAAGCCAGACAAGAACCATTTACCGCAATTCCGACGGACAGCCGCTTGTTATTTTCCCGGATGCTAACGGAAACTGGGTGGACAAAGACGGAAACAGCTACCGTTTTGCAAATGACGAGGACGTATACGACCAGAACGATGTAGATTATTATTATCACGGAGAAGCAGCAGACGTATATTATATGCCTGTACAGTAAGTGCAGAAGAGGCTGCTTTGCAGCGTGTATTTTGTATAAGGAACACGCAGGCGTTCCTGATTCAGAGAGTTCGGCTTTTGTCGAACTCTCTTTGCAGTTTTTGAGAACCTGTGGTATGATGGTTGGCGGAGGAATGAAAAATGGAAGCATATGGAGAATTTGCCAGAGTCTACGATATTTTTATGGATAATGTAGATTATGAAGCCTGGGCGTCTTATCTTACAGAAAGCCTGAAAGAGTACGGAGTCGGCGACGGTCTTGTTCTGGAACTCGGCTGCGGGACAGGGACCATGACAGAGCTTCTCGCAGACGCGGGGTACGATATGATCGGCGTGGACAACGCGGAGGAAATGCTTGCCGAGGCAATGGAAAAAAGAGAGGAATCCGGGCACGATATTTTATATCTTCTCCAGGACATGGAGGAGTTTGAACTGTACGGAACGGTGCGCGCAGCGGTAAGCGTTTGCGACAGTCTGAATTATATAACGGAGGAAGAAGACCTTCTCCATGTTTTTTCCCTTGTAAATAATTACCTTGACCCAAAAGGTATTTTTATCTTTGATATGAATACGGTGTATAAATACAGGGAAATGCTGGGAAATACTACAATAGCGGAGAACAGGGAAGAGGGAAGCTTCATCTGGGAAAATGAGTATGACGAAGAAACGGGAATGAATGTTTACGGACTGACCCTTTTTCTTCCAAGAGAAGACGGGCTTTACGAAAAAACAGAAGAAGTTCATTATCAGAAAGCATATTCAGAAGAAAAAATAAAAGAGCTCCTTAAAAAGGCAGGAATGGAAGTTCTTGCCGTTTATGACGCCTATACAAAAAATCCGCCTTCTGAGGAAAGCGGAAGACTTACCTTTGTGGCGCGGGAGCATGGAAAAACAGAACAGGAGTGAAAGATATGAGTGATTATATTATAAGAGCAACTGCTGCAAACAGCCAGATCCGTGCATTTGCAGCAGTGACAACCGATGTGGTGGAGACAGCGAGAAAGGCGCATAATACAAGCCCTGTGGCAACGGCGGCTCTGGGACGTCTTTTGACAGGCGGCGCCATGATGGGAACGATGATGAAGGGAGATAAGGACATTCTGACGCTCCAGATCCATGCAGGCGGTCCCCTTCAGGGCATTACGGTAACAGCAGATTCCAAAGGAAACGTAAAAGGATATGTGGGAAATCCAAATGTGTGTATTCCCGCAAACAGTAAGGGAAAACTTGACGTAGCGGGAGCTGTGGGCGTCGGTTTTATGAATATTATTAAGGATATGGGACTGAAAGAGCCATATATGGGACAGGTTGCTCTCCAGACAAGTGAGATTGCAGATGACCTTACTTACTATTTTGCAACAAGCGAGCAGGTTCCGTCAGCAGTAGGACTTGGCGTTCTTATGAATAAAGACAATACTGTGCGCCAGGCAGGAGGATTTATTGTGCAGCTCATGCCTTTTGCAGAGGAATCTGTGATTGCAAAGCTGGAAGAAAACGTGCAGAAGATCAATTCTGTTACAAATCTTCTTGAGGAGGGACATACACCGGAAAGTCTTCTTGAAAAAGTTCTCGAAGGGTTTGATATAGAAATCAACGACCGCATGGATACAAAATTCTACTGCAACTGTAGCAAGGAACGTGTGGAAAAAGCCCTGATCAGCATCGGAAGAAAAGAATTAAACGAGCTGATCCAGGAGGGAAAAGAAGTGGAGATGAACTGTCATTTCTGCAATACAAATTACGTGTTCTCTGTGGAGGAATTAAAAGAAATCCTGAGAAGATGTAAAGCCAGATAGGAGGAGCTTATGGAACTGGGGTTTATAAAGGCCGCTGCCGGAACACCGAAGGTAACGGTGGCAGACTGTGAGGCAAACGGAAGAGAAATCCTCGGGATTATCCGGGAAATGGAAAAAGAACATGCAAAGGTTATGGTATTTCCGGAGCTTTGTATTACCGGCTATACCTGTCATGACCTTTTCTGGCAGCGCACACTTCTTGATTCTGCGTGGAATACCCTTTTATTTCTTGCAGAAGAAACAAAGGAGACAGACGGGCTTATTTTTCTGGGACTTCCTGTTCGGAAAAACGGAAAGCTTTACAATGCGGCTGCAGTTTTAAACAGGGGAAAAATTCTTGGAATCGTACCGAAAACAAATCTTCCGAATTATAATGAATTTTATGAGCTGCGTCATTTTACTCCGGCAGAAGAGGGCGCGCTGGATTATATGGAAGTAAACGAAGAGGAAGTACCCTTTGGTACAGACCTGATTTTTGTATGTGAAAATATGCCGGAATTTACAGTGGCAGCAGAAATCTGCGAGGATCTCTGGGTTCCCATGCCGCCAAGTATTTCTCATGCGCTGGCAGGAGCTCATATTATCGTAAATCTTTCCGCAAGTGATGAGATGGTGGGAAAGGACGCTTACAGAAGAACCATTGTAAACGGACAGTCTGCCCGCCTTGTCTGCGGCTATATTTATGCAACAGCAGGAGAAGGAGAATCTTCCCAGGATCTTGTTTTCGGAGGGCAGAATCTCATTGCGGAAAACGGAACCATTCTTGCAGAGGGGAAACGCTTCAAAAATAATGTGATCTACGGGGAAATTGACGTACAGCGTCTCTCAGACGACAGAAGAAGGCTCTCTACTTATCCGGCAGCAGAAGAAGGCAGTCATGTGCGGATTCCTTTTGAGGCGGAAATGGAGAAGACTTCTCTTACAAGAAGATTTTCCCCAAGTCCTTTTGTGCCGGAAGATAAAGAAGAGAGAGCGCGCTGCTGCGAATCTATTTTAAATATTCAGGCAATGGGGCTGAAAAAACGTATGGAGCATGTACACAGCGAAAAGGCAATGGTGGGATTATCCGGAGGACTGGATTCCACACTTGCTCTTCTTGTGATCGGGAGGACATTTGATCTTATGGGAATCCCAAGAAGCAACATTCACTGTGTGACCATGCCCTGCTTTGGAACAACAGACAGAACGTACACAAATGCCTGTGAATTAAGCAGCCGCATGGGCGCTTCTTTAAGCGAGGTAAATATTAAAGAAGCCGTTTCTCAGCATTTCCGTGATATAGGACACGATCCTTCAGTTCATGACGTCACATATGAAAACAGCCAGGCAAGGGAGAGAACACAGGTCCTTATGGATATGGCAAACCAGGAAGGCGCCATTCTTGTGGGAACGGGAGATTTATCAGAGCTGGCTCTTGGCTGGGCAACGTATAATGGCGACCATATGTCCATGTACGGAGTGAACGCTTCTGTGCCGAAAACGCTTGTGCGCCATCTTGTGCAGTATTATGCGGAAAATGCCGAAGATAAAGGGCTTTCAGAGGTTCTTTTTGATATTCTGGACACACCGGTAAGCCCGGAACTTCTCCCGCCAAAAGACGGGGAAATCGCACAGAAGACGGAAGATCTTGTAGGACCATATGAGCTTCATGATTTTTATATTTACTATATGCTTCGTGCAGGCTTTGAGCCGAAGAAAATTTATGATATTGCATGTAAGACATTTGAGGGAGTTTACGACAAAGAGACGATTCTTAAATGGCTGAAAATATTTTACAGACGATTTTTTGCCCAGCAGTTTAAGCGCTCCTGCGTCCCGGACGGACCAAAGGTGGGAAGCGTGGCGCTTTCCCCGAGAGGAGATCTTCGTATGCCAAGCGATGCAAGCGCGGCTGTGTGGCTTGGACAGCTGGAAAAATTATAAAGAAATAAAGACATAAAGACATAAAGACATGGAAAAGGCGGAGAACATCAGGGGTTCTCCGCCTTTTTCAAAGCGTCTGAAATGGAATCAAGAAGCATCATGGAGGTGTATTTCTGATCCTCTGCATACTGGATATTTTCAAGAGACTGCTTTGTATAGATCTGGCTTGCAAGAGATTCCAGGGCAGGCTCCATGAGAGGAAACATGGCGGCAGTGCTTTCGCTTAGGTTTACAAGATGAATGGACTGGATGCTGTCCGCGTCAACTGTGACCTCAACATCAAAGGTGTTGCTGTTTAACTCGATGGAGGAGGTGTAAACGCCGGGCTTATATTTGTGGACAGCGCCGGAGGAGGAAAGCTTTCCCTTTCCAGGACCGAACATAAAAAATACCACAATCCCCAGAATCAGGGCAAGGGCAATAAAAACTGCGGTGTAAATGACTTCTTTCATATGTAGGACAACGATTTTCGTTTTGGAACTCATGGTATGCGCCTCCTGGTTTATTTGCTATATTTCTTCTGGCACCTACATTATTTTATTCGGAAGAGAGGGAAAATATGCCTGGTTGTTTTTGCGTTTGAGATAAGGTACAATAATTTTAAATCAGGCAAAGGAGGACAGGATATGTCGCTTCAGTTTATTACAGGAAGCTCCGGAACAGGGAAATCCCATTATATATATGAGCGGGTGATCCGGGAGGCAGGAGAACACCCGGAGGGCTTTTATTATGTGATCGTGCCGGAGCAGTTTACTATGCAGACACAGAAAACACTTGTGGAAATGAGCCCTTCCAAAGGGATTTTAAATATAGATGTATTAAGCTTTGAACGTCTTGCCTATCGTGTTTTTGAGGAGACAGGAGGAGACGAAAAAGTGATTCTGGACGATACGGGAAAGACGATGGTTCTTCAGAAAATGGTGCAGAAGCATCAGAAAGATCTTCCCTATCTTGGCAGCCAGATGAAAAAGCCGGGTTATCTTGATGAGGTAAAGTCTCTTCTCTCAGAATTTATGCAGTATGGGATTGGGGAGGAAGAGCTTTCCCAGATGGTGGAAAAAGCCGGGGACAGAGAACTCCTTACCATGAAACTTCGCGATGTACACACCCTGTATCAGGGATTCCGGTCATATCTGGAAGGACATTATATGACGGGGGAGGAAGTGATGGACGTACTTCTACGTATGCTGCCTTTTTCAGAAAAGCTTCGTGGAAGCGTGATGGTGTTTGACGGTTTTACCGGATTTACCCCCATTCAGAACCGGGTCATTGAAGAACTTTTACGAATCTGCAGCCGCGTGTATGTGACGGTCACAATGGACGCAAGGGAAAATCCGTATATAAAAGGAAAGTCCCATCAGCTTTTTTATATGGGAAGAAAAATGGTGCAGAGCCTCTCCGGTCTTGCAAAAGACATAGAAGAGCCTGTGCTTCTTTATCATGGGAAAAATTCCAGATTTTCAAAGGCTCCTGCGCTTCAGTTTCTGGAGGAGCATATATTCCGTTACAGAAAGGCTTCTTATGAGGGAAAACAGAATGCGATTTCCATATTCTGCGGAGAAAATCCAAAAAAAGAAATGGAGGAGGCAGTACAGAGAGCAGAGCGCCTTGTCCGTACAGAGGGGCTTCATTACGGGGAGATTGCCATTATTACCGGAAATCTTGAGGAGTACGGAACCCTTGCAAAGCAGGTATTAGATGAGGCGGGAATCCCGTATTTCCTTGATGAAAAGCATACCGTTCTTATGAATCCTTTTGTGGAGTATATCCGCGCTTCCATTGAGATGGCTGTGAAGGGCTTTTCCTATGAGAGCGTATTCCGGTATCTCCGCTGCGGAATGTCGGATATTACAAGGGCAGAGACGGACCTTCTGGAAAATTATGTGCTGGCGCTTGGGATACGGGGCTTTGGAAAGTGGAAGGAACGCTGGGTGCGGATTTATCGGGGAATGGAGCCGGACAGCATTCAGCACCTCAATGAAATCAGGGAGCGCTTTGTGGAGGAAGTAAGCCCTCTTGCAGAAGGATTTTTGGGAGGAAAACGGACAGTAGAGCAGTATTGCCGCATTGTGTATGATTTTATTGTGAAGAACAGAAGCTTTTATAAGCTGAAAGAAAGAGAAAAGGCTTTTAAGGCGCAGGGAAATGCGGCAATGGAAAAGGAATACAGCCAGATTTACGGAATTGTGATGGAGCTTCTTGATTCTATGGTGTCCATTCTCGGGGAGGAGGAAGTAAGCCGTCAGGAATACAGCCAGCTTCTGGAAACAGGTCTTTCTGAGGCGAAAGTGGCATTGATACCTCCTTCCCAGGATCAGATTGTGGTGGGAGATATGGAACGAACCCGTTTAAAGGGCATGAAGGCTTTATTTTTTGTTGGTGTAAATGAGGGAAATATTCCGAAAAATACAGAATCTGGCGGGATTCTCACAGAGCTTGACAGGGAATTTATAGAAGAGCAGGGCGTGGAGCTTGCTCCGGGCCCAAAGGAGCAGATGAGCATTCAGAGATATTATCTTTATCTGAATCTTACGAAGCCGGAGAAATATCTCTGTCTTTCCTACAGCCTTTCCAACAACAGCGGAGAGGCGGTAAGCCCTGCCTATTTAATTAGTAGCATTCAAAAACTGTTTCCAGAGACAGAGGTGGAACAGGCGGAGCATTCCGGAAACCCTCTTTCTGCGTTAGAACTTCCGGGAGCCGGGCTTTCTTATTTTATCAGGGGACTGCAGGAAGCCTCCCGGGGAGGCGGAGACGCGGTATTTAAAGAGCTTTACAGCTGGTATCTGAAAAGTCCTGTGTATGCGCCTGTTGTGAAAAAACTGGTGGAAGCCGCCTTTACGAGAAAACCGGCAGATGAGATCAGCAGAAGCGTGGCAAACGTTTTATACGGAGAAGTCTCTCCGTACAGCGCTACGAGGCTGGAACGTTTTGCAGCCTGCGCGTTCGCCCATTTTCTCCAGTACGGGCTTCGCCTGACAGAGCGGGCAGAATATGAATTTCGCGCAATGGATATGGGAAATATCATGCACATTGCCCTGGAAAATTTTGCAGGAGAGGTGCGAAACAGAGGTCTTGAGTGGGCAGATTTAACGGAAGAGGTGCGAAACGAGATTGTAGATCAATGTCTGGACGAGCTTGCTGCAGACTACGGAAATACCATTTTAAAGAGCAGCGCGAGAAACGAGGCGATGATCGAGCGCACAAGAAGGATTTTAAGACGCACGGTGTGGGGACTGCATCAGCAGCTTCAAAACGGAGAATTTAAGCCGGAGGGATTTGAGGTTTCCTTCGGGGGAGGACGCATCGACCGTGTAGATGTGATGGAAGAAGAAAATCAGGTATATGTAAAGGTAATCGATTATAAGACGGGAAACACCACCTTTGACCTTGTGTATTTATATTACGGACTGCAGCTTCAGCTCATGATTTATCTGGACGGTGCGCTTTCGGTGGAGCAGAAAAAGTATCCGGGAAAGGAAGTCCTGCCTGCAGGCGTATTTTATTACAATGTGAAAGACCCCATGATAAAAGAAAAAATAGATGCAGATGTGGAAGAAGTAAGCAGCCGGATTTTAAAGGAACTGAAAATGAACGGGCTTGTACGGGCTGACAGGGAAATGATAGAAAAAATGGACAGAAGCCTTGTGTCTCTTCCGGTGGCGTTTAATAAAGACGGAAGCTTCCGGAAAAATTCTTCTGTTGCAACAAGAGAGCAGTTTGATGTTCTCGGAAGATTTGTAAAACGGAAGATCGAGAAGATCAGAAGCTGCATTATGGAGGGAGACGTGGAAGTGAATCCTTATAAAATGGGAAAGAAAAGCGCCTGTACATATTGTCCCTACATTTCCGTGTGCGGCTTTGACAGGAAGATGCCGGGGTATGAGTACCGGAATTTAAAGGTGTTTGACGATAAAGAGCTGTGGCAGATATTTGAGGAGGAAGAGTAAATGGCAGTTTCATGGACGGAAGAACAGAAGCAGGTAATTTCTCTGCGGGACAGGAACATTCTTGTAAGCGCAGCGGCAGGTTCCGGAAAAACAGCAGTTCTCGTACAGAGGATTTTAAGTAAGATCCTCGATAAAAAAAATCCGGTGGACATTGACAGAATGCTGATCATGACCTTTACAAGGGCAGCGGCAGGAGAGATGAAGGAGAGGATTTCAAGAGCCCTTGAGGAGGCGCTTTATGAGGAACCGGAAAATGAACATCTCCAGAGACAGATGACGCTGATCCACACAGCCCAGATTACGACCATTGACGGTTTCTGTTCGTATCTCATACGCAATTATTTTCATTTAATCGGGCTTGACCCGGGGTGCCGGACTGCGGAAGAGGGGGAATTAAAGCTTTTAAAGGAAGATGTGTTAAAAGAGCTTTTTGAGGACTTCTACAGCAGAAATGACGAGGATTTTCTGAACTTTGTGGAGTGCTATGCGCCGGGAAAAACAGACGAGGGATTAAAAGAGCTGGTGTTAAAGCTTTATGACACGGCAATGAGTAATCCTTATCCGCTGGAATGGCTCAGTGACTGTATCAGGGCATACGAAATAGAAGGTGCCAAAGACCTGGAAAAACAGGACTGGTTTGCAGTTTTGTGGGAGAGTGTCCAGCAGGAGCTTACCCAGGCGGAATCGCTTTTTACACAGGGGATTTCCGTGTGTCAGGAGCCGGGCGGACCGTATCTTTATGAGGAGGCGCTCAGGAGTGATATGCTTCTCACAGATGAGCTGAATGCTCTCTGTGAAAAGCAGGATTTTGACGGTATGGCATCGGCGCTTTCTTCCTTGAAATTTGCACGTCTTTCTGCAAAAAAAGCAGAAGATATGGAGGAATATAAAAAGGAACAGGCAAAGAAGCTTCGGGAAGAAGGCAAGGGGATCTTAAAAGACCTTTCCGAGCGGTATTTTTCGGAGAGTCTGAAAGAGGCGGCAGAGACAATCCTTTGCTGCAGAAAGCCTGTGGAAATCCTGATCCGCCTTACAGAGGAATTTATGGACCGCTTTGGAGAAAAGAAGCGGGAAAAAAATATCATCGATTTTACAGATATGGAGCATTTTGCCCTTCAGATCCTCGTGACAAAAGAAGGGGATACCTTTACGCCAAGCCAGGCAGCAAGGGAGCTTTCTGAAAAATACGACGAGGTTCTCGTGGACGAGTATCAGGACAGCAATCTTGTGCAGGAGTTTCTCACAAACCTTGTTTCCGGGTGGGTAAACCAGAGAAAAAATATTTTCATGGTGGGAGACGTAAAACAGAGCATTTACCGTTTCCGTCTTGCAAGACCGGAGCTTTTCATGGAAAAATATAAGACCTACACAACGGAGGAAGGAAAAGAGCAGAGAATCGACCTTCATAAAAATTTCAGAAGCCGAAGGGAGGTTCTTGGAAGCGTCAATTATATTTTCCGCCAGATCATGGGGGAAGATCTGGGAGGCGTAGCGTATGATGAAGCGGCGGCTCTTTATCCGGGCGCTGTTTTCCCGGAAGGGCAGGATCCGGAATTTGTTAAAACAGAGGTGCTTCTTATAGAAAAAGACAGCGAAGAGCTTTCAGAGGAGGGGATTGAAAGCGAGCAGGAACTGGAGGCTCTTGCCATTGCCCATAAAATTCAGGAAATGAAGGAAAACGCAAGGGTTCTTGATAAAGAAACAGGAGAATACCGTCCGCTGGAATACGGGGATATTGTGATTCTTCTCCGTACTGCCACAGGCTGGACAGAGACTTTTGGAGAAGTGCTTTCCTCCCAGGGAATCCCTTCTTATAGTGCTTCAAAAACAGGATATTTTTCTGCGACAGAGGTGATTACCATGCTGGATTATCTTCGCATCTGTGATAATCCGCTCCAGGATATTCCACTTGCAGGCGTGCTGCATTCGCCGGTTGCAGGCTGTACTTCTCAGGAACTGGGACTTCTCCGTGCAGAATATAAAGAGGGAATGCTTTTTGATGCGGTATGCGCATGGGTTGGTGAAGAAAGAATGGAAAATGAGGAAGAAGCTGTGCTTTTTGAGAAGCTTTCCTGTTTTCTGTCTCTTCTTACAAATGTCAGGGATATGGCGGAATATACACCGGTTCATCAGCTGATCGTATATATTCTGGAAAAGACAGGGTATGGAAATTATGCGGCTGCACTTCCTGACGGAGAGCAGCGAAGAGCCAATCTTTCCATGTTAATAGAAAAGGCAATGGATTATGAAAAGACAAGCTACCGCGGGCTTTTTAATTTTGTGCGCTACATTGAAAAACTGCAGAAATTCCAGGTGGATTACGGGGAAGTCAATTTATCCGGTGCAGGAGAAGGATCGGTACAGATTATGACAATCCATAAAAGCAAGGGGCTTGAATTTCCGGTTGTGTTTGCGGCAGGTATGGGAAAACAGTTTAATTTCAGCGATATAAATGCAGGACTTTTGATTCATCATGAGCTTGGAATTGGAACAGATGCCATTCTTCCGGAAAAAAGAATTACTTCCACCACTTTATATAAGCAGATGCTGCGAAGGGCGATTTTAAAAGAAAGTCTGGGAGAGGAGCTTCGCGTTCTTTATGTCGCCCTGACCCGTGCAAAAGAAAAACTGATTATTACAGGGACGATAGGAAAACTGGAAGAAAGAATCCGCGGGCTTTCCGGTTTTTTAAAGCAGGAGGAAGAACTGCTTCCTGTTGGAAACCGCATGAAGGCAAAGACTTACTGGGATTATATTCTTCCGGCGCTTATCCGTCACAGGGCAATGGAGCCGCTTTTAGAGGAATACGGGATTTTTTCCAACAGAAGAAATCCCTTTTATGAAGGAGACAGCGATTTTGTCATACGAAAAATAACAGCAAAAGATCTTGTAAAAGAAGAGGTGGAGCTTCAGGCGGAAACGGAGATCAGAAGAGAGGTGCTGGAAAACTGGGACGCTTCTGTTACATACAATGAGGAAATCAAAGATGAACTGGAAAAAAGATTTTCTTTTGTTTATCCCTATGGATTTTTAAGGGAGATTCCAGTGAAGGTGAGTGTGTCAGAGCTGAAGAAAAGAGCGCATCATGATTTCTATGAAAAAGAAGAAAATATAACAGAGATTCCGGAAGAGGAAGAGCTTCCTGTTGTGCCGGAGTTTATAGAAAAACAGGAAGCATACACAGGCGCCTCAAGAGGAACGGCTTACCACAGAGTGATGGAATGCCTTGATTACAGCCGCACATCTTCTATAGAAGAAATCAGGGAGCAGATAAAAGAGCTGCTTATGCAGAAAAAATTAAAAGAAAAAGAAGCAGAGTGCGTCCGACCGGGAGATATTTTTGCTTTTCTCAAATCTCCTCTCGGACAGCGAATGAAAAAAGCATCGGAAAAACGACTTCTTTTCCGGGAACAGCCTTTTGTCATTTCAAGAAAAGCAGAAGAATTAAACCCTGACTGGGAAGGGGAACGCATTCTTGTACAGGGGATCATGGACGCCTACTTTATGGAAGAAGGAGAGCTGATCCTTGTGGACTATAAGACGGATAGGATGAGAAAAGGAGAGGAACAGGTTCTCACAGAGCGGTACAGAAATCAGATTCTGGATTACGGGGAGGCGCTTTCACGGGCAGCAGGAAAGCCGGTGAAGGAGGCGTATATCTATTCCTTTGGATTGGGGAAAGAGATAGAGGTGGAGTGATTTTACACCCTCCACCCGGCAGGATATTTGTTTTTCAGCACTCCGTTTACCAGTTTTCCGAATCCAATCGGATACCCTTCCACGCAGAGGAGTTGCCAGCCTTTTGATTTGGCGGCTTCCTGCGGTTCAATATTTAAAGTCTCTCCTTTTAAGTATCGTGTAATCCTTTCATCGTTTACAGAGAGCGAAATACAGGAAGCAGCTTCGCCTTTTCGAATGGCAAGTGCAAGGGGCTGCGATGGTTCAAACCGATTCTTTTTTATATCCCCCAGATACAGACCATTTCTTAAAAAAGCCAGTCCGCGGAAATCGCAGGATACAGGGGGAAGATAATAGGCTTTGTCTTTTCGGATTTCTACCCGGTTCCAGTCAAAGGGATGACCGCCAAGGGAGGAAAGTCCGATTTCTTTCAGAAATTCATCCATCCATTTTACTGCATTTTTATCCGGTTTCGTGTGGGGAGCGGAGACACCGCCCAGCGTGGAAAGACCAGGTTTTTGAATAAGAGCCATAAAATGTCCTTCTCCGTTCATTTTATGCGGAAAGAGACGCACACAGCGTTTCAGGCGTTCTTCACCGTTGCCGGCAGAAGGGATTCCCTCTGTAAAACCTTCGTACCAGGGAATTTCCAAAAGGTCTGCTTCCGGTCTGTTTTCCAGAAGGAAAGAAATGCTTCCTTCGTCTTCATCCGGGGAAAAGGTGCAGGTAGAGTAAAGAAGAAGTCCGCCGGGACGAAGCATATCAAAGCCGTTTAAAAGAAGCTCTCTCTGGATTTTGGAAAGCTCATGAGATTTTTCCGGCGTCCAGTCGAGAGCGAGAGCTTCTTCTTTTCGAAACATTCCCTCACCGGAGCAGGGGGCGTCCAGAATGATCTTATGGAAGAATTCCGGGAAGGTGCGGGCAAGTTTTTCCGGCGGCTCATTCGCTACAAACACATTGGGAATGCCAAAAAGCTCAATGTTTCGAAGGAGAGCTCTTGCTCTTGACGTGCTGATGTCGTTTGCGATAAGCAGCCCTTCTCCTTTCAGCGCTGCTCCAAGTGCAGTTGCCTTTCCTCCGGGAGCGGCGCACATATCAAGTACGTATTCGCCGGGAGTGACGGGAATACGGGAAGCAGGCGTCATAGCGCTCGGCTCCTGAAGATAATAAATCCCCGCCTGATAAAGAGGACAGCGGGAGGGACGGCTTTCCTCCTCATAAAAATATCCGTTTTTTATCCAGGGAATGGGAGTTACGGGAAAAGGAACAATACGTTCAAATTCCTCGCAGGTAATTTTATCTGTATTTACACGAAGTCCGAAGGTTCTGGGAGCTTCGAAGCTTTTTAAAAACAGGGGATATTCTTCTCCCAGGAGTGATTTCATTCGCTCCAGAAAAGCGGGATGGAGAGTTTCAGTTTTATTCTGGTTCATGGGACCTCCTGATATAAAATGTTTTTTTCGATATAAAAAGACTGAAATTATCTTATCATACATATGATGCAGGTGTCAAAAGCTACCTGACAAATTGATATATTGAACTATCAGTACTGCTGTGAACGGAGTGGACAATAATTCATCAGCAGCCATTGCATACAGGGGCAAATTAAGATAAAATATTGTCACCTGAAAAGATACGAATACAAAAAAAGGAGGAATGTTATGTTTGAAAATAATCTTTGGCAGATGGAGCCTGTGGGCAGGAGGGAAAACACCATACAGGGAGAAAAATACCGCTTTCTTCTTCTCACGCCATGCCTCATCCGCATGGAGTACAGGGAAGACGGATGCTTTGAAGACCGTCCTACTCAGGTTGTGTGGAACAGACAGTTTGAAAGAGTAGATTACCGACTTGTTCAAAAGGGAGAAGGTTTTGAGCTTTTCACAGAGAGACTTCATGTTACATATACAGGGGGAGAGTTTTCAAAAAACAGTTTAAATGCCAGAGCCATCGGAGGACAGAATCCTTACGGTGCTGTATGGTATTACGGGGAAAAAACAGATAACCTGGGAGGAACAGCAAGAACCCTTGATGATGTGGACGGCGCCTGTGAACTGGAAGAAGGGATTATCTCAAGAAGCGGCTGTGCTGTTTTAGATGACAGCAAAACTCTGATTTTAGATGAGAATGGCTGGGTTTTGCCAAGGAAGGGAGAGGGAGCAGATATTTATCTCTTTGCCTATGGAAATGATTATAAGGAAGCTCTGGGGGATTTTTACAGACTTACAGGAAAAACGCCCATGCTTCCAAGATTCGCGCTGGGAAACTGGTGGAGCCGTTACTACGCTTATACAGAAGAAAGCTACAAAGCTCTTATCACCCGTTTTGAGAAGGAGAAAATTCCTTTTTCCGTAGGCGTAGTGGATATGGACTGGCATCTTGTAGATGAGGTGGACCCGAAATACGGAAGCTCCTGGACAGGCTACACATGGAATAAAAAATATTTCCCGGAACCTGAGAGATTTCTTGCATGGCTGCATGAACATGGAATGAAAGTAAGTCTGAATCTTCACCCGGCAAGTGGAATCCGCGCATATGAGGACTGCTATCTTTCCATAGCGGAGGAATTGGGAAATATTGATACAGATGAGGAAGAACCTGTTGATTTTGATATTGCCAGCAGAAAATTCCTGGAAGCGTATTTTAAGTGCGTACTTCACCCGGAGGAGGAAAAGGGCGTAGATTTCTGGTGGATTGACTGGCAGCAGGGAAATACAACAAAGATTCCGGGACTGGACCCGCTGTGGATGCTGAACCATTACCATTATCTGGATAATGCCCGCGACGGGAAACGTCCTATGACTTTTTCAAGATATGCCTGTCCGGGTTCCCACAGATACCCGGTGGGATTTTCGGGGGATACGCATGTGACATGGGATTCCCTTGATTTTCAGCCGTATTTTACAAGCACAGCGTCGAATATCGGATACGGCTGGTGGAGTCACGACATTGGTGGACATATGCGTGGATGTAAAAATAATGAACTGGCTCTTCGTTGGCTGCAGTTTGGGGTATTTTCTCCCATTAACAGAATTCACAGCAGTAAAAGTGAATTTATGGGAAAAGAGCCCTGGAATTACCCTGTGGAAATTTCTATGATTATGGGAAAATTCCTTCGTCTTCGTCACAGAATGATTCCTTATCTTTATACAATGAATCATCGCGCATGGGCGGAAAATCTTCCTTTGATTTTGCCGATGTATTACGAAAATCCTATGGAGGGAAAAGCGTATGAGGTAAAAAATCAGTATATTTTTGGAAGAGATTTTCTTGTGGCTCCCATAACAGAAGAAAACCTGCCGGGACTGAACAGAGGAAAGGTTCATGTGTGGCTTCCGGAGGGAACGTATATTGATTTCTTTACAGGGATGATTTATTCAGGGGGAAAGGAACTGGATATGTACAGAGATATTCATTCCATACCGGTTCTTGTAAAGGCAGGAGCGATTGTGCCTTTCACAGAGGAGATACAGGGAGAGAAATTTTTAAAAAATCCGGATTCTCTTTGTATCAGAGTGTATGCGGGAGCAGGTGGAAGCTTTGTCCTGTATGAAGATGACAATGAAACAAATGCGTATCTGACAGGCGATTCTGTGGCAACAAAAATGGAGTTCTGTTGGAAAAATGGAAGTTTTACTGTATTTCCAGCGGAAGGAAACAGAGCGCTCATACCGGAAAAGCGAAGCTATACTGTGAAATTTTTCGGAGTGGAGGACTGTGAAATAACGACGGACATAGACGGAGCCGTTAAAACTTACAGAGAAGAAGACGGCTGTCTTACAGTACGTTTGCCGGAGATTTCCGTCACAGAAAAAATACAGATTACGCTGTCTGTTCCGAAGCTTCGCAAAAACGAAGAAAACAAACGGATATTTGAGCTTCTGAATCAGGGAGAAATTCCTTTTTCCGTAAAAGAAGAGGTGTATTCTGTGATTCAGAAAAATATAAGTAAGGCGGCTAAATTAACTCAGCTTTGTTCTATGAAAATGGAACGGGAACTGATAGGAGCAATCGCGGAAATATTAACTGCAAAAGAATAGAAAAAAGGCAGAGAAACTTATGAAATTTTTATGGAATAAGTTTCCTGCCTTTTTTGGTACAATTTCTGAAAATACTATTGACAAAACTATATTATATGATGTATAGTATTATCAACAAAACAATATTGATGAGTCATATAATATTATAAAATAAAAAGGAAGTGAGACGATGGTATTTAATACAGGCGCGGCTCTTCTTGACGCGATTGTTCTGGCAGTTGTATCGAAAGAGAAAGAAGGGACGTACGGATATAAGATTACGCAGGATGTAAGAGGCGTTCTGGAAGTATCAGAATCTACCCTTTATCCTGTTTTGAGAAGACTTCAGAAGGACGACTGTCTGGAAGTATATGATATGGCATATGAGGGAAGAAACAGAAGATACTATAAGCTTACAGAAAAGGGAAGTGCACAGTTGAATTTATATAAAGTAGAATGGAAAAACTACTCATCAAAGATTTCCAAAATGCTCGAGGGAGGAATAGGAATATGAACAGAATGCAGTTTATGAGAGAGTTGTCCCATCTTCTTTCTGACATATCAGAAGCAGAACGAGAGGAAGCCCTGGAATATTACGAAAATTATTTTGAAGACGCAGGCGCGGAAAGAGAAGCGGAGGTGATCCGGGAGCTTGGAAGTCCGGGAAAGGTAGCGGCGATCATTAAGGCGGACTTAAATGCAGGCTCCGGGGATTGCGGAGAATATACAGAGCAGGGATACACAGACACAAGAACAAAAGAAGCGGGACAGATGCCGGGAAAATATACGGCAGGAAGAAGAGAAAGCCGTGCGGAACGCGGGTATCATTCAGGAAGAAAGAAGAGAAATCCTGTGGCGATCGGTCTTATTATTCTGGGACTTATTATTTTATCGCCTTTTCTTGTAGGAGCGACAGGAGGAATCCTTGGAGTTGTTATAGCTATCGCTCTGATTCCATTTCTCGCAGCTTTTGCAGTGGGAGCATGTGTGCTGGGATTTTTTGCAGGAGCTGCGGCGTGTGTGGCAGCAGGAATCAGCCTTTGCTTCGTTTATCCGGGAGCCGGCGTTTTAACTCTTGGAATCGGCTGCTTTTTTGCGGCAGGCGGAATCCTCAGTGTTCTGATTCTTGTATGGAGTGCTGGAACAGCGCTTCCGTGGATTTTAAGAAAAGTAACAGATGGATTTCATAACCTCATTAATAAAGAAGAAAAAAGAAAGGATGGTGTGGAAATATGAAAAAATTTACAAAAGGAATGTTGATTACAGCAGGTGTTTTCGGTGTGTTGGGAATCGGTCTTTCTGCAAGCGGGGTAGCAATGGGAGCGACCGTGGACAGTGTGGAGATCCTCAGGGATTTACGCGACAGAGTAAATGCAGAACTTACAGATACAGATTATTACGATAACGATCTGGACGACCGTTACGATGACGACCGCTACGACGATGATTATGATGACGATTATGAGGAGCGTCATGACAGGGCGGCAACGAAGCCGGCTGGTGCAGTACAGGGAACAACAGAGGACGGTGTGCGTTCCTATACTTTAAATGATGTGACAAAGCTTGATGTAGAGCTTACATGGGACAGTTTTGTAATGGAAAGCTGGGATAAGAACAGCTTCGGTGTGGAAATCGAAGGAGACGAGAGAGAAGAGGTATCTGTTTTACAGCAGGGGCAGGAAGTAAAAATCGTAAGCAAAAAGGTGGGAGAAAAACACGAAGAGCCAAGAACAGTTACTTTCTATTATCCGGAAAATACAAGCTTCCGCGAGGTGGATATTGAAATCGGAGCAGGAGTGGCAGAGCTTATGGACGCTGTCATAACAGATGAATTCAGCTTTACGGTGGGCGCCGGTGAGGGAAATTCATATGACCGGATCAATGCGGCAGAAATCAGTCTGGAAGTCGGAGTCGGCGTATTGAATCTTGATGTGATAGAGGCATGGGAAATTGACGGAGAATGCGGAATGGGAAGTCTGGACGCCACTTTCTCAGGAAAAGAAGAGGATTACTTTATAAAGACTGAGGGCGGACTGAGCAGTATCGTAATCGGAGGCGAGGAGCTTGGAGGCATAGCAGGCAATCACAGCTTTGGAAATAAAGGAGCTGCTCATACAGCAGAGTTTGAATGTGGAATGGGAAGCATCAACATTGATTTCGAGGAGGAATAATTATGGAAAACAAACGCTTATATAAATCAGATGTAAATTGTATGATCTGCGGCGTATGCGGAGGAATTGCAGAATACTTCAATATTGATCCTACACTGATTCGGATTATATGGGTGATTTTAAGCTGCTTCTGGGGCGCTGGAATTCTTGCATACTTCCTCTGTGCCATTATTATGCCAAAATCATATGTATAAATCCTGAATTTCTGTCCATACTCCAGAAGAAAAGGAGGAGTGGACAGATGAACCGCGACAAAGAAATTAAAGAATATCTGGAGGGTAAGCTTTCCGGAGAAGAGAACATGAAATACGAAATTGCAGAGGAGCTGGGGCTTCTTGATAAGGTTTTGGAAAGCGGCTGGAAAAGTCTTTCTGCAAAAGAAACAGGACGAATTGGCGGACTGATGACACGAAGAAAAAAGAAAACAGAAAATGTGTAAAAGAAAATCCCCGGGATAAAAAACATTCCGGGGATTTTTTGGTAAACGATATACATGGTCTTTCTTTACAATCATACAGGTTTTGTGTAAAATAGCAATATAAAAAAGGAGGTTTAAAATCATGGACATAAAAAGAGTGTTTTTAATTGTTCTTGACAGTTACGGAATCGGCAATGCGCCGGACGCAGCAGACTTTGGAGATGAAGGAAGCAATACTCTGGCAACGATTGTAAAGTCAGAGAAATACCATACACCAAATATGTGCAAACTCGGTCTTTTTAATATTGACGGAGTGGAAGCACAGCCAAAAGAAAAAGAACCTTCCGGAGCATTCGGAAGATTTACAGAAGCGTCAAAGGGAAAAGATACCACAATCGGTCACTGGGAGATTGCGGGAATTATTTCACGCCGCCCTCTTCCTGTTTATCCGGATGGTTTTCCAAAAGAGGTGCTTGATGAGTTTACGCGCCGCACAGGACGCGAGGTACTTTGCAATAAACCGTATTCAGGAACAGAGGTTATTAAGGATTACGGGGATGAGCATGTAAAAACAGGAAAGCTGATCGTATATACTTCAGCAGACAGCGTATTCCAGATTGCGGCTCATGAGGACGTGGTTCCCCTTGAAGATTTATATGAATACTGCCGTATCGCAAGAGAAATCCTCACAGGAGAACACAGTGTGGGAAGAGTGATCGCAAGACCGTTTGTAGGAGAGAGCGGAAATTATACACGTACTCCGCACAGACATGATTTCTCGCTTGTTCCTCCGGCTGTGACTATGATGGACGTTCTGACAGAAAAGGGATACGACACAAAGGGAGTAGGAAAAATTTTCGATATTTTCGCAGGAAAAAACGTACAGACTACAGTGTCTATCAAAAATAATGTAGATGGTATGGATAAAACACTGGAAATTCAGAAGGAAGATTTCAATGGTCTTTGCTTCGTAAATCTTGTTGATTTTGATATGCTTTACGGACACAGAAACGACATAGACGGATATGCAAATGCAGCGACTGTTTTCGACGAACAGCTTGGAGAGTTTCTGAACAACATGAGAGATGACGATGTTCTCATGATCACGGCAGATCATGGCTGCGACCCGGGATTTAAGGGAACAGACCACAGCAGAGAATGTGTGCCTATGCTGATGTACGGAAAAGCAGTAAAAGAGGGCGTAAATCTTGGAACAAGAAATACGTTTTCCGATATGGCAGCTACTGTTCTTGATATGTTTGGAATTCAGGGCGGAACAGAGGGAACAAGTTTCTGGGGCGAAGTAAAAAAATAACAGACACAGCAGGAGGTGTGTAGATGGAACGGCAGGAATTAATACGCAGGGCATTTGAAGCCCAGAAAAAAGCGTATGCTCCTTATTCCCATTTTCAGGTTGGGGCTGCTCTTCTCTGTATGGACGGAGAGATTTTTGAGGGGTGTAATATTGAAAACGCAGCATACGGAGCAACAAACTGCGCGGAGCGAACTGCGTTTTTCAAGGCAGTTTCCGAGGGAAAACGGGAATTTAAATCGATTGCCATTGTCGGCAAACCGGAATCGGCAGAGGAGTTTGAATATTGTGCTCCCTGCGGCATTTGTCGTCAGGTAATGGCAGAATTCTGCGACACGCAGAATTTTGAGATTATTCTTCCGCGTTCGGGAAATGATTACAGAGTTTATAAATTGGAGCAGCTTCTTCCATTGAGTTTTACGTCAGAAAATCTGAAAAAATAAATAAAAGACAGACAGGACTGCTGCAGAAATGTGGCGGTTCTGTTTTTTGTATTTTTCCTTAAGAAGTATTTTTTGTTGACAAAAATAATGTTATCTGGTATTCTTTTTGCGAGTTATACAATACTAATCACCTCAAAAGAGGTGTTTTTCTTTTGTTTATGATTAGCTACAACTAATTAAAATTAATTAAAACTAATATTGAGCAGGTAAAGCGTATGATGATTAACAGGAGATTGATCGGTACGGTCAGGGAAAGTAAAAAATACATCGTTGGGGAAGAATGAGCTGATAGATGAGAAATAGATGGAGGTTGTAAATGAAAAAAACTTTGTTTGGTATATTTTATCTTTGGCGTTAAGACGATTCCTACGGCATAGGGAAATGAAAGAGGCCGGCTTTGCAGATTCAAGCCGGCCAAAATAAATGTTTTATTTTTCCTGTGTGCAGGATAATTTTGTTTCTGAAATGTATTTTTTTAATACTCGAAAAGTATCTGCACTAATATCATGTTCGATTTTGCAGGCTTCTTCGGAAGCTGTCTGAGGATCGACTCCAAGACTGATCAGCCAATCTGAAAGTACAGTGTGGCGTTCGAAAATTTCAGAAGCGAGCGCTTCCCCTTTTGGTGTGAAAAAAATATAACCTTCATTTGAAACCGTAACAAAATCTTTGCTTTTTAAATTTTTCATGGCAACGCTGACGCTTGGTTTTGAATAGCCTAATTCTGTGGCAATGTCAATCGAGCGTACAACGGGAAGACGTTTGCTTAGTATATAAATCGTTTCCAGATAATCTTCTACAGATTCTTCGGAACGATGACTGATATATCCCATGATGGTACCTCCTATCTGGTAATATGTTATCATTTCAAATATAAAATTGCAAGAAACAAAGAAAATAAAAAAAATCAATAAAACTATTGACAAAATAAAGAAATTAGAATAAACTAACCATAGTAAATCAATAATAACTGAGACGCCGCAAGATTGGCCGACCAGAAGAATGGAGTGTGTTATATGCTTATGGATTTATCAGAGGCTAAAGAAGGCGTAGAATATATCGTAAAGGACATTTTGACAGATGACGAAGAGTTGAATGCATTCCTGTTTTCGCTGGGCTGTTATAGTGGAGAACCAATCACTGTAATTGCACATCGCAAGGGTGGATGCGTGGTATCCATTAAAGACGGAAGATATAATATTGATAATGATTTAGCGAGAGCTATTTCAATATAATAAGAAAAAAAACGGTGATTTCAGTCACTGTTTTTTTAAGAAAAGTGGTTAGCCAATGCTAATCGCGCAAAGTTGAAGGAGGAGACAGAATGAGAATTGCGTTGACAGGAAATCCCAATAGTGGAAAAACAACCATGTACAATGCCCTCACGGGAAGAAATGAACGTGTTGGAAACTGGGCCGGCGTTACGGTAGAAAAGAAGGAGAGTCCGATCAAAAAAGGATATTTTGACGGAACAGAAGAATTGATTGCGGTGGATTTGCCGGGAGCTTATTCTATGTCTCCGTTCACTTCGGAGGAAAGTATTACCAGCAGTTATGTAAAAAATGAAAATCCGGATGCGATCATCAATATTGTAGATGCGACAAACTTAAGCAGAAGTTTATTTTTTACAACGCAGCTTTTGGAGCTTGGGATTCCGGTGGTGGTAGCACTGAACAAAAGTGATATTACAGAGAAGAAGAAAACGGAAATTGATGTAAACAAACTGGCAGATAAGCTGGGGTGTCCGGTAATTAAAACTGTATCTACCACTGCAGGACATGAGGGCTTAAAAGAAGTAGTGAATCAGGCTGCGGCATTAAAGGGATGTGGCCAGAAAGCACCTTATGTGCAGGCGGATATTGACCTGCAGGACAAAGCACAGGTTGAAGATGCGGATAGAAAACGTTTTGCGTTTGTAAATGGAATCGTAAAAGCGGTAGAAAAGAGAAAAGTTTTAACAAAAGAGAAAAATAAACAGGACAGCATTGATGCGGTACTTACCAATAAATTTATCGGGCTTCCGATTTTTGCAGTAATTATGTTCGGTGTGTTTTACATATCACAGTCTACAGTCGGAACGTGGATTGCAGACTGGCTGGTTGGCTGGATTGAGACGTTCCAGGGCTGGGTTGCAGGATTAGTTGAGAATGCAAGTCCATTCCTTCAGGCTCTTCTGGTTGATGGAATCATTGGCGGAGTAGGCGCTGTTGTCGGTTTCCTGCCGCTTGTAATGGTTATGTACTTTCTGATTGCTCTTTTAGAGGACTGCGGATATATGGCGCGTGCCACAGTAGTTCTTGATCCGATTTTTAAGAGAGTCGGACTTTCCGGAAAATCTGTCATTCCAATGGTAATTGGAACAGGATGTGCGATTCCGGGAATCATGGCCTGCCGTACAATCCGTAATGAAAGAGAAAGAAGAGCAACTGCAATGCTGACACCGTTCATGCCTTGTGGAGCAAAACTTCCGGTTATCGCATTGTTTGCAGGTGCATTTTTCGCAGACGCTTCATGGGTAGGACCTACCATGTATCTGGTTGGAATTCTGCTGATCTTCCTGGGCGCATTGCTGGTGAAAAAGATTACAGGATATAAATATCGTAAATCTTTCTTTATTATTGAGCTTCCGGAATATAAGATTCCAAGCCTGAAACGGGCAACACTTTCCATGCTTTCCCGTGGTAAGGCATACATCGTGAAAGCGGGAACGATTATTTTAGTATGCAACACAGTGGTACAGATCATGCAGAGCTTTAACTGGCAGTTCCAGGTAGTAGAAGAAGGAATGGAACACACTTCAATCCTGGCATCGATTGCATCACCATTTGCAGTGCTTCTGATTCCTCTTGGATTCGGCGTATGGCAGCTTGCAGCAGCAGCGATCACCGGCTTTATTGCAAAAGAAAACGTAGTAGGTACACTTGCGGTTGTATATGGACTTACAAATTTTATTGATACAGATGAACTGGCACTTGTTGGCGGAGCAAATGAAGTAGCTATGGTCATGGGACTTACAAAAGTAGCAGCGCTTGCATATCTGATGTTCAATCTTTTTACGCCGCCTTGCTTTGCAGCTCTCGGCGCTATGAATTCGGAAATGCAGGATAGAAAATGGCTGTGGGGCGGTATTGCATTACAGTTATGTACCGGTTATACAGTTGCCTTTCTTGTATATCAGATTGGCACGCTGATTACGACAGGGGCAGTTGGAAGCGGCTTTGTTCCTGGACTGATCGCAGTAGCAGCATTTGCAGTGATATTGGTGGTATTGATTCAGAGAAAAGAAAAAACGTTCAGTGCAGAATACCGTCTGCACGCATAAAACAGCGGAAAGGATGGCAGAGTATGGCAAATTTCCTGGTTATAGGTATTATATTGTTAATTGTGGGTATTGCAGTTACTTATATATGGAAGGCAAAAAAAAGCGGAGCCAAATGCATCGGCTGTCCGTCAGCAGGAGGGTGTTACGGGAAAGACGGGCACACCGGATGTAATTGCAAATGCCATAGTGCAGAAAATAAGTAAGGTTAAAAAGAGCCTGCACCAGTGGAAAAGGTGTGGGCTTTCTTTTAATAAAAAAACAGGAAATGAGGTGATTGGTTGAAACAGCATAGGTTTTGGGCATGGGCAATGATAGGTTGTCTCGTTATGCTATTCTATACCGGAAAGAAACACAAATAAACAATCACACAGAAGAATAAAAAAGGAGAATACATATGGATATTTTAAAATTTAAGAATGTTGCTTTGTTTGCCGGAGGTGTATTATTTGGTACAGCGGGAGTGAAACTCCTTTCAAGCAGAGATGCAAAAAATGTATATGTAAAAGGAACCGCAGCTGTTCTCAGAGCAAAGGATTGTTTGATGAAGACAGCAGAGATAGTTCAGGAAAATGCAGAGGATATTCTGGCAGAGGCAAAACAGATCAACGAAGAACGTGCGGCAGAAGAAGAGGCTGCGGTACAGGAGGATATTAATCTGGATAACACAGGTTCTGAGACAGAGGAAGTATAATTGAAATTTATGATTAAGCATGAGATTCCGGGGAGAATCCGTATTCATGTGGTGCAAAAGCAGATGTCTTATCAGGAGGCAGATGCATTATTGTATTATCTGAATACGCTGGAATATATCACGCAGGCAAAGGTTTATAGAAGGACGGCCGATGCCTGCGTTTGCTTTACGGGGAAGAGAGAGCCGGTGATTCAGGCTCTGCGAGAGTTCCGATATACGTCTGTAAAAGTTCCGGATGAAGTTTTTGCAAATTCCGGAAGAAAAATAAATGATTCTTATCAGGAAAAGCTGATTGGCAAAGTGTTGTTTCACTATGCAGGGAAACTTCTTTTACCATATCCGGTCAGAAAAGCAGTAATTTTGTGTAAGGCTCTGCATTATTTGAAAGAAGGCTGGAAGAGTCTTGCTAAGAAAAAACTGGAAGTATCCGTATTAGATGCCACTGCAATCGGTGTCTCAATTATGCGCGGAGATATAAGAACAGCATCGTCTGTTATGTTTTTGCTTGGTTTGGGAGAGACATTGGAAGAGTGGACACATAAAAAATCAGTGGGAGATCTGGCACGCAGCATGTCCTTAAATACTGCAAAAGTCTGGATAAAGAGCGGAGAGCAGGAAGTACTTGTCGATTCTGGAAAAATCAAGGAAGGTGACACGATTATAGTACATATGGGGAATGTTGTTCCTTTTGACGGGATTGTGTCTGAGGGAGAAGGAATGGTCAATCAGTCTTCTATTACAGGCGAACCGCTTCCGGTTTTGAAGAAAGAGGGCGGATATGTATATGCGGGGAGTGTGTTGGAAGAAGGAGAACTTATCTGTACGGTAAAAAAAGCAGGCGGCGCTTCGCGGTATGAGAAAATTGTAGAAATGATCGAAGAATCTGAGAAATTAAAATCTTCGGTAGAAGGCAGGGCAGAAAAACTTGCAGATAGATTGGTTCCGGTTACCTTTGCAGGAACAGCGCTCACATGGCTTCTTACAAGAAATATTACGAAAGCTCTGGCTGTACTCATGGTAGATTTTTCCTGTGCCTTAAAGCTTACAATGCCGCTCACTGTATTATCTGCAATCCGTCAGGCAGGTACTTATGATATTACAGTGAAAGGCGGTAAATTTTTAGAAGCAGTTGCGGAAGCAGAAACGATTGTACTGGATAAAACGGGGACGCTTACGGAAGCAAGACCAACTGTGAAAATGATTGTTCCTTTCTGTGAAGAAAGCGAAAATGAGCTGCTCCGCATAGCGGCCTGTCTGGAGGAACATTTTCCGCATTCTATGGCAAAAGCAGTTGTGGCAGCAGCAAAACAGGCAGGACTTGAGCATGAAGAAATGCACTCGAAAGTGGAGTATATAGTAGCACATGGTATATCTTCCGGTATAGGAGAAAAACGTGTTCTTATCGGAAGCGCTCATTTTATTTTTGAAGATGAAAAATGTATAATCCCAGAAAAATATCAGGAACAATTCGACGGTCTTCCAACAGAATATTCTCACTTATATATGGCGATTGATGGTGTGCTTTCAGCGGTAATATGCATCGAAGATCCTTTGCGCCGGGAAAGTGCCGGTGTGATATGTGCTTTAAGAGAAGCGGGCTTTCGGAAAATTGTTATGATGACAGGGGATAGTGAGCGTACAGCAGCAGTGATTGCGAAAAAAGTAGGCGTTGATGAATATTATTCGGAAGTGCTTCCGGAGGATAAAGCCGGATTTATCGAGAAGGAAAAAGCAAAAGGAAAGAAAGTCCTTATGGTAGGGGACGGAGTCAACGATTCACCTGCACTCTCGGCGGCAGATGCAGGAATTGCAGTCAGTGACGGAGCTGAGCTTGCAAGGGAAATTGCGGATATTACAATTTCAGCAGAGAATCTGTATCAGATTGTGCGGTTAAAGTATCTGAGCCATGCAATGATGAAGCGGATAAATAGAAATTACAGGGAGATTGTAGGAATTAATACACTGCTCATTTTGTTAGGGGTAGGCGGAGTGATACAGCCGACTGCTACTGCAATGCTACATAATATTTCTACCATAGCGATTGGTTTGAAAAGCATGAAGAATCTTCCGGAAACTGAAGAAATTTAAAAAGTAAAGGCAACGGCAGCTATTGAGATGACCGTTGTCTTTTTCTGTAAAAATTTCACCCTTATTTCAGAATTATCACACCTTGAAGGAATTGAAGAAAAATCACCGGAATGTTATACTGAGTATAGAATGAAGTACAATGCGAAAAAAGACACTATAAATCTTCCACAGGAGTGAAAAATATGGGCGAACGAAAAGAAGACTATGTGAAACTTGAGAACGTTTCTAAAATATACGGTTCCAAAGAAGTAAAGATTGTGGCAGTAGATGAAATCAGCTTTCAGATTGCAGAAGGAGAGTTTGTTGTAATTGTAGGTCCAAGCGGCGCGGGCAAAACTACGGTTTTGAATATTCTTGGAGGAATGGACAAGGCCACAAGCGGCAAAGTTTTGGTAGACGGACACGACATTGCGGGATATACAAACAAACAGCTTACTGCATACAGAAGAGAGGACATAGGATTTGTTTTCCAGTTTTATAATCTTGTACCAAATCTTACAGCGCTGGAAAATGTAGAGCTTGCGCTTCAGATATGCAAAAATCCGCTGGACGCAAAGACTGTGCTTTCCGAGGTGGGATTAAAAGACCGTCTGGGAAATTTTCCGGCGCAGCTTTCCGGTGGAGAACAGCAGAGAGTTTCCATTGCACGGGCTCTTGCAAAAAATCCAAAGCTTCTTTTGTGCGATGAGCCGACAGGAGCCCTTGATTATCAGACTGGAAAAGCAATTTTAAAGCTTCTTCAGGATATGTGCCGTGAGAAGGGAATGACAGTTATTGTCATCACCCATAACTCTGCGCTGACGCCTATGGCAGACAGAGTAATAAAAATAAAAAATGGAAAAGTTTCCAGAATGACTTTAAATGATAATCCCACACCTGTAGAAGAAATTGAGTGGTAGGTGAAGAATATGAAAGCATTACATAAAGATTTCTGGATGGAAATACGAAAGAGCAAAGCAAGATTTATTTCAATTTTTCTTATTGTGGCTCTCGGTGTCGCCTTTTTCTCCGGTATTCAGGCGGCATCTCCAGATATGCGTTTTTCCGGGGACGCCTACTATGACGAATCCCGTCTTATGGATTTAAAAGTAGTGGGGACTCTTGGTCTTACAGAAGAGGATGTGGAGGCTCTCAAAAAAATAGAGGGTGTGGAAAGTGCGGAGGGCGCTTACGGAACAGATGTAATATGTGGAGAGGGAGAGGATCAGAAGGTACTCCATGTGGAATCCCTCAATAAAAGTGTGAATCAGATTAAGGTGCAAAAAGGAAAAATTCCGGAAAAAAAAGGAGAGATTTTTCTTGACAGGGAGTATGCTCTTGCCAGGGGATATGAGGTAGGAGATTCCATAAAACTGAAACAGGAGGAAGAGGGACTTCTCCTGGAAGAAAATTATACTGTTTGCGGAATCGGTACAAGCCCTCTTTATATTTCGTTTAACAGGGGAAATACAACCCTTGGCTCCGGTGAAATCAGTGGTTTTGCCTATGTGGCCCCGGAAAATTTTGATCAGGAGGTTTACACACAGATTTATCTTCGTTTTCATGGCTCTGAAGATCTTACGAGTTATACAGATGCTTACGACAATCTGATTGAAAAGGTACAGAGCACTGTGGAAGGAATCGAGAAGGAACGGTGCGAAATCCGATACAATGATGTAAAAGAAGAGGCGGAGGATGCTTTAAAAGAAGCGGAAAAAGAGCTAAAAGACGGAGAAAAAGAATTAAAAGACGGGAAAAAGGAGCTAAAAGACGGAGAAAAAGAGTTTGCCGATGCAAAGAAGGAAGTAGAGGACGGAGAAAAAGAGCTTGCTGATGCAAAGAAGAAAATAGAAGACGGCAAAAAAGAGCTCGCCGATGGGAAAAAGAAGATTTCCGATGGGCAGGAACAGCTGGAGACTGCGAAAAATCAAGCGGCAGACGGACAGAGTCAGTTAAATGCAGCAAAAGAAAAAATAAGCGCAGGATGGACAGAATTTTATGTGAACCAGGATAAGGTAGATGCCGGTCAAGAAGAGCTTTTTGCTGCAAAAGAAGAGCTTGCAAAAGGCAAAGAGACAATTGCAGAAGGAAAGAAGCTTCTGGAAGAGCAGAAAAAGAATCTAGAAGATAAACAGAAAGAAATTGAGGCAGGAAAGGCAGCCATTCCCGCTGCAAGAGAAGAGTTAAACACACAGAAACAGATGTGTGAGGAAGGGCTAAAAGCTGTGGAAGCAGGAGAGGCAGAGCTTTCAAAAGGAGAGGCTGCGCTTTTTGGTTTAAAAGAACAGCTTTCGGGACTTACAAGCCAGTATGACAGTTTACATACCGAGCTTGAGAATGTGAAGGCACAGCTTTCGACAGTACGAAGCCAGTATGAGGAGGCAGTAAACAGCGGAACAGCAGCAGAGGAAGAACTGAATGCTCTTTTAAATCAGATTTCTGTTCTGGAGGAGAAGGAAGGAAGCCTTTCTGTCCAGGCGGAGACGCTTCGTTCTCAGGTGGAGACTTTGAAAGCGACAGTCACCGAGACGGAGCAGACGATTACTGCGCAGAAACAGACCTTTGCACAAAAAAGGGCAGAGCTGGAAGGAGCACTTTCTGAGATTTCTTCAGGCCTTATTTCTCTTGAAGAAAAAGAACAGCAGTTAATGCAGGCAGAGAACCAGATTCAGGCAGGACAAAAAGAAATTGAAAAAGGATTTGCCGAGCTGAAAAAACAGGAAGAAAAACTTCCGGCAGCAGAGGAGGAAATCAGCAAAAACGAAAAACTTCTGGAAGAGAGCCAGAAACAGCTTGATGCAGCAGAAAAAACACTTTCAGAAGGACAGAGCGAACTAGATGCACAGGCTGAAAAGCTTGCTGCTGCGTGGAGTCAGATTTCTGAAAGTGAAAAAACACTTTCGGAAGGACAGGCGGAGATTGCTGCAAATGAAAAGAAAATCTCTGACGGAGAAAAGGAAATAGAAGAAAACGAAAAGAAGCTTTCTGACGGCAAAAAGGAAATAAAAGAAAACGAAAAGAAGCTTGAGGACGCCAGAAAAGAGATAGAAGACGGAGAAAAAGAGCTGGCAGATGGAAAAAAAGAGTATGAAGATGCAAAAAAAGAGATAGAGGAATTGGAAGAGCCGGAATGGCTCATTACTGACAGAAACGATCTTCCGGAATATTCGGATTACGGAGATAATGCAGACAGGATTCGAAATATCGGTCAGGTTTTCCCTGTTATTTTCTTTTTGGTGGCGGCGCTTATCAGTCTTACAACCATGACGAGAATGGTGGAGGATCAGAGAACCCAGATCGGAACTTTAAAGGCACTCGGTTACAGTAAGTTTGCCATTATGTCAAAATACATAAATTATGCACTGCTTGCAACTGTGGGAGGAAGCATCTGCGGAGTTCTCATCGGAGAAAAAGTTCTTCCGTATATTATTATATCGGCTTATGGCATTATGTATCACAACATGGCGTCAAATCTTCAGATTCATTATGAGTTTACATATGCTGTGACGGCATCTGTGGCTGCAGTTGTGTGTACGCTTGGCGCAACTTTATTTTCCTGCTACAGGGAGCTTTCAGAAACGCCGGCTTCTCTTATGAGACCGCCTGCGCCAAAAGAAGGAAAGAGAGTACTTCTGGAGAGGATTACGTTCTTCTGGAAGCATTTAAGCTTCTCCTGGAAGTCTACACTTCGAAATCTGTTTCGCTATAAAAAACGCCTTTTTATGACGATTTTCGGGATTGCGGGAAGTATGGCTCTTATGCTTGTTGGATTCGGTATTCAGGATTCTATTATGGATATTGCGCTTCGGCAGTATTCCAAACTGCAGCATTATGACGGAACCATTATCAGTGATGAAGATGCAGGGAAAAAAGAGCGGGAAGAGTTGGAAAAATTCCTTCAGGAAGATGAAAGGATTTCACGGTATACAGATGTACAGTTTACAAAGATGGAGACTCCGGCAGGAAAATCCAATTTAAGTGTTTATGTATATGTACCGGAAAATCTGGAGAACTTTAAGGAGGATGTAACTTTACAGAATCGCCGGACAAAGGAGCAGTATGAGCTTAGTGATGCAGGAGCCGCCATCAGCGAGAAGACGGCGAAGCTTGCCGGGCTTTCAGTGGGAGATATGATTACGCTTATACAGGATAATAAGCCTTATCAGGTAAAAGTGGATCTTATTACTGAAAACTACATGGGACATTATATTTATATGACGCCGAAGGTATACGAGGAAGCCTTCCACAAAAAACCGGATTTTGAGAATATTATTTTTACAGTAAAGGACGAAGAAAAGGAAAATATGGAGCAGGTGGGAAATGAGATCCTCAAATTCCCGGCAGCTTTAAGCATCAGCTATACAAGCAGCCTTGCAGATCAGCTTGACCGTATGCTGAGCACACTTGGAACGGTTATCGTGGTTCTGATCGTATCTGCGGGAATGCTGGCTTTCGTAGTTCTTTATAACCTGAATAATATTAATATTACAGAGAGGCAGAGAGAACTGGCAACCTTAAAGGTACTGGGCTTTTATGACAAGGAGGTTTCCCAGTACGTATTCCGGGAAAATGTGCTTCTTACAATTATCGGTGTAATTGCAGGTGCAGCCTTCGGTATTCTTCTTCACAGGTATGTGATCACAACAGTGGAAGTAGACGCCGTTATGTTCGGACGAAACATCAAGCCGTTAAGCTTTTTATACAGCGCACTGTTTACCTGCGGCTTCTCCGCCTTTGTAAATATGGTGATGCATTTTAAGTTAAAGAAGATCGATATGGTAGAATCGCTGAAAAGCGTGGAATAAGTGTGAAATCGAAGGACATCTTCTTGACAAAAAAAGAAATATTCATTATAGTAGAATCCATGATAACGGCTGTGAAGAAGAGGAGTAAGCTGTCGGAGCACACAGAGAGAAATGTCCGCAGGCTGGAAGACATTTTATGCAGAAGACAGGTGAAGGTAGCTTTGGAGCCGGAGAGCCGAAAAAGAGGTAAGCTCTTCCGTAACCCGCGTTAAGGGAAATGAGATGTGCAGGTTTTCTGCATAATGAAGGTGGTACCGCGACAACAATCGCCCTTCACACGCTTGTGTGAGGGGCGTTTTTCTTAAACAGACATTCTTCACACAGAGGAAACCAACAGATAAACTTTCAAATATTTACCAGGAGGACATTATGAGTAAAGAACTGGCAAAAACTTATGACCCGAAAGGCATTGAAGAACGCCTTTACAAAAAATGGATGGACAACGGATACTTTCATGCAAAAGTAAATCCGGACAAGAAACCTTTTACGATTGTGATGCCGCCGCCCAATGTAACAGGACAGCTTCACATGGGACACGCCCTTGACGAGACCATGCAGGATATTTTGATCCGTTTTAAGAGAATGCAGGGCTATGAGGCGTTATGGCAGCCGGGAACAGACCATGCCGCAATCGCAACAGAGGTTAAGGTTATTGAAAAACTGAAAAAAGAAGGCATTGACAAAAACGAAATCGGAAGAGAAGAGTTTTTAAAACATGCCTGGGAGTGGAAAGAAGAGTACGGCGGAAAAATCATCAATCAGTTAAAGAAGCTCGGCGCTTCCGCTGACTGGGAGAGAGAACGCTTTACAATGGACGAGGGCTGCTCAAAGGCAGTACAGGAAGTATTTATCAAGCTGTACGAAAAAGGATATATCTACAAAGGATCCCGTATCATCAACTGGTGTCCTGTATGCCAGACTTCCATTTCCGATGCAGAGGTAGAGCATGAGGATCAGGACGGATTTTTCTGGCACATCAACTACCCGATCGTTGGAGAAGAAGGAAGATTCGTGGAAATTGCAACAACACGTCCGGAAACTCTTCTCGGAGATACTGCAGTTGCAGTTAATCCGGAGGATGAAAGATATAAAGACATTGTTGGAAAAATGCTGAAGCTTCCTCTCACAGACAGAGAGATCCCGGTCATTGCAGATGAATATGTAGACAAAGAATTTGGTACAGGCTGCGTAAAGATCACACCTGCTCACGACCCTAACGATTTTGAGGTAGGACGCAGACACAACCTTCCGGAAATTAACATTATGAACGACGATGCGACCATCAACAGCCTTGGCGGAAAATACGCAGGCATGGACCGCTACGAAGCGCGTAAGGCAATGGTGGAAGATTTAAAAGAGCTGGGACTTCTTGTAAAGGTTGTTCCACATTCCCATAACGTAGGAACACACGACCGCTGCGGAACAACCGTAGAGCCTATGATCAAGCCACAGTGGTTTGTAAAAATGGACGAGATGGCAAAGGCTGCCATCGAAGCTCTGGATAACAAAGAGCTCACTTTCGTTCCGGAGCGTTTTGACAAGACATATCTGCACTGGCTTGAAAATATCCGCGACTGGTGTATTTCCCGTCAGCTCTGGTGGGGACACAGAATCCCGGCATATTACTGCGATGAGTGCGGCGAGGTTGTGGTTGCTGCAGAAATGCCGGAGAAATGTCCGAAATGCGGCTGCACACATCTTCATCAGGACGAGGATACGCTTGATACATGGTTCAGCTCCGCACTCTGGCCGTTCTCTACTCTTGGCTGGCCGGAAAAAACAGAGGAGATGGAATACTTCTATCCGACAGACGTACTTGTAACAGGATACGATATTATTTTCTTCTGGGTTATCCGTATGGTATTTTCCGCTATCGAGCAGACAGGAAAAGTTCCGTTCCATCATGTTCTCATTCACGGACTTGTGCGCGACTCCCAGGGACGCAAGATGAGCAAATCCCTTGGAAACGGAATCGACCCGCTTGAAGTTATCGACAAATACGGTGCAGATGCGCTCCGCCTCACCCTTATGACAGGAAACGCGCCTGGAAACGATATGCGTTTCTACTGGGAGAGAGTAGAGTCAAGCCGTAACTTTGCAAATAAAATCTGGAATGCTTCCCGTTTCATTATGATGAATCTGGAAGGAAAAACAGTAAAAGAGCCGGAAAATCTTGCAGATTTCTGTCCGGAGGACAAATGGATCCTGTCTCACCTGAATACAGTGATCCGTGAAGTGACAGAAAACATGGATAAATATGAGATCGGCATTGCCGTACAGAAGGTTTATGATTTCCTCTGGGACGAGCTTTGCGACTGGTACATCGAGATGGCCAAGGTTCGTCTCTGGAAAGCAGAGGAAAACCCGGAGGCAGCCAACGCAGCTCTGTGGACACTCCGCACAGCGCTCACAGAAGGCTTAAAGCTTCTTCACCCGTATATGCCGTTTATTACAGAGGAAATCTTCTGTACCCTTCTTCCGGAAGAGGAATCCATTATGATCTCCAAATGGCCGGAATATAAAGAAGAGTGGTCTTTCCCTGAGGCAGAGCTTGCAGTGGAAAGCTTCAAAGAGGTAGTGCGCGGAATCCGTAATACAAGAACAGAGATGAACGTACCTGCAAATAAAAAGACAAATGTCTATATTGTAGGAAAAAATGCGGAAGTATGCAAAATGTACGAAGAAAGCCAGAAATCCTTTGTAAATCTTGCCCTTGCAAAAGAAATCCACGTACAGGAAGACAAGGCTGGAATCGGAGAGGACGCCGTATCTGTTGTTGTTTCCAACGCAGTCGTATATCTTCCGCTTGAAGACCTGGTAGACAGGGAAAAAGAACTGGAACGCCTCACAAAAGAAAAAGAGCGTCTCACAAAGGAAATTGCCCGCTGTGAGGGAATGCTCAATAATCCGAACTTTGTAAATAAAGCACCTGAAGCAAAGGTAGCAGCAGAAAAAGAAAAGCTTCAGAAATACATTGAGATGAAAGAAAAAGTCAGCACACAGCTTTCTCAGCTTGAGAAGTGATAAAGGAGTGGTTGAATGAATAAGCAAAAGCTCTGTGATTTCTGTAACAGGATCTCGCTGATCCTTCAGGCGCTGGGCTGCGCGGTTATGTACTTTATAATTGAGGCGATGAGCCGTCATTCTTTTGCGGAAGCATGGGATTTTATGATAAATAAACCTCTTGTATTCGCATACAACGCAGGATTTATTTTTACAACAATGCTCATTGCCTACCTGTTCCGGAGAAGGGTATTCTGGAGGGCGTTTGTCAGTATATTCTGGCTGCTTCTTGGAATTACAAACGGCATTCTTCTTATGAACCGTGTCACTCCTTTTACAGGACCGGACATTGCGATGGTGACAGACGGACTTGCCATTGCCAAGAAATACCTGCCTTCTTACGGCGTTACCCTTGTGTACATCGTACTGGGCATTCTGGCAGTGATTCTTCTGGGAATGTTTATCAAAGCGCCGAAGTACAAAGGACCGTTGAAATATCGTTATAATATTCCGCTTGTGCTTGCGGGAGTGCTTGCCTTTGGCGGCATTACACAGCTTGCACTGGAAAAGAGGGTGTTATCTAATTATTTTGGAAATATCGCCTTCGCTTACGAGGATTACGGGTATCCCTACTGTCTGGCAACTACGATTTTCAATACGGGAATCAGCTGCCCCAGGGATTACTCTCCGGAAGAGATAGACAGGATCCAGAATACGGAAGAAAATCTTCCGAAAACAAAAGAGGAGAAAAAGCCGAATATTCTGTTTTTGCAGCTGGAATCCTTTTTTGACCCAACGCTTGTAAATTACCTGAATATATCGGAAGACCCGATTCCGACCTTCCGGAAACTGATGAAGGAATATTCTTCAGGATATTTTAAAGTTCCCTCCGTGGGCGCAGGTACGGCAAATACAGAATTTGAGACAATCACGGGAATGAGCCTTCACTATTTCGGACCGGGAGAATATCCGTATAAGAGCATTCTGAAGGAAACTACATGCGAAAGCACCCCTTATGTTTTAAAAGATCTGGGATACGCCACACATGCCATTCATAACAATGAGGCGAATTTCTATGGAAGAAGAAGTATTTTCCCGAATCTCGGGTTTGATACGTTCACTTCCGAAGAATATATGCCGGAAGAGGACGATAAAAACCTGTTGGGCTGGGTGAAGGACGAAATCCTTACAGACGAGATCATCAAGTGTCTGGACGCTACAGAGGAGCCGGATTATGTGTATACCATTTCCGTGCAGGGACATGGAGATTATCCGGCGGAGCCTGTTTTAAATGATCCGGAAATTACGGTTTCCGGTTCTCCCACAGAAGAGCAGGATTATAAGTGGGAGTACTATGTAAATGAAATCCGGGCAATGGATAATTTTGTAAAAGAGCTTACCGATGCGCTTTCAGAATATCCCGAGGACGTGGTTCTTGTAATGTACGGCGATCATCTTCCTACTATGGACCTTACAGTAGAGGACGTAAAAAACAAGTACCTTTTCCAGACAGAATATGTCATCTGGGATAATTTCGGACTTGAGAAAAAGGATGAAAACCTTGCGGCATATCAGATGGCAGCGGAGGTTCTCGATCGGGTAGGAATCCACGAGGGAACAGTTTTCCGTTATCACCAGGCAAGAAGAAATACAAAGAATTACCAGGTAGATCTGGAAACGCTTCAGTATGACCTTCTTTACGGAGAGAGATACGCGTATGACGGAGAAAATCCTTTTGAGCGGACAAAGATGAAAATGGGACTTTACGACGTGACTCTTGATTCCATTTCGCTTGTTTCGCCTTCGGACTTTACATATTATATCCACGGTACAAACTTTACGCCGTCCAGTCAGGTGAAATTAAACGGCGACTGGTACGATACGGTGTATGTGAATCCGACTACCCTGATTATTTCCGGTACGGAGCTTACAGATTTTGACCGTCTGTCCGTTGTGCAGAGAAGCAACAGTTCAACGAGAAAGGCATTAAGTAAGAGCTATGACCGCTCCTGTTATGCCCTCTTTGATGAAAATAAGTGGAAATTAAATAAAGAATAGAAAAATCGTAACATCGTGTCGGATAATTTGTTACGATTAGGACTGGACATCTTCCACCACTCATATATAATGGTATCGTAACGGTTTTTAAAATCCGTACAATACATTATAGATAAGTGGTGGAATTTTTTATGAATTATGAAGAAGCAGTTGCTTATATTGAGGAAACACCGAAATTTACAAAGAAAAACAGCCTGGAACACACAAAGGAATGCTTAAGAAGACTGGGAAGTCCGGAAAAGCAGTTTAAGGTGATTCATGTGGCAGGAACAAACGGAAAAGGAAGTACCTGTGCGTTTATTACTTCTGTGCTCAGGGAAGCAGGGTATTCCTGTGGACTTTTTACTTCTCCGCATCTTGTCCGGATTAACGAGCGGTTCCAGATTAATGAGACAGAAATTGATGATAAAACATTTTTAAATGCTTTTGAGAAAGTAAAACATCTTGCAGACGAGCTTGTAGCGGAGGGAAGCTATCATCCAACCTATTTCGAAATGCTTTTCCTTATGGGAATGGTGATTTTTGCAGAGGCAGGCGTGGATTACGTGACTCTTGAGACAGGGCTTGGGGGACGACTGGACGCCACAACGGCAGTGGAAGCTCCGGCAGCCTGCGTGATCACTTCCATCAGCCTGGATCATATGCAGTATCTTGGAAATACGGTTGGCGAAATTGCAGGGGAGAAGGCAGGCATTATTGTTCCCGGAGTACCTGTGATTTTTGACGGCAACTCAGAAGAAGCGGCAGAGGTGATACGAAAAAAAGCAGAGGAACTTCAAAGCCCTTATTTTGAGGTGAAACAGGAAGATGCCGAAATTTATAAAAATACAAGGACAGGCATTGATTTTTCCCTGAAGAATGGGTATTATGGGGATATTATATTTTCCATTCCCTTCATCGCGAAATATCAGGTTATGAATGCGTCCCTTGCCTTAAAAACAATGGAGGTATTAAAGGAGAATATTCCTGTTTCCGTTGAAAACTTAAAGGACGGACTTCTGCGTACAAGGTGGCAGGGAAGAATGGAAACGGTGCTTCCCGGCGTAATTGTGGACGGCGCGCACAATGAGGACGGCGTGGAAAAATTTGTGGAGACGGCAGCACATTTCCAGGAGGAATGTCCTCTGACTCTTCTTTTTTCCGCGGTAGACGATAAGGATTATAAAGATATGATTTCCTCTATATGCGGAAAAATTAAGCTTTCCCACGTTGTGGTAACGCAGGTAGGAGGCTACCGTGAAGTTCCGGCAGAGGAATTTGCGAAACTTTTCCGGGAAAATGGCTGTACAGATGTACAGGTTTGCGATAAGACAGAGGAAGCCTTCCCACTGGCTCTTAAATTAAAGGGAGAAGACGGAATGCTGTTTTGTGTAGGCTCCCTTTATCTTGTAGGAGAAGTGAAAGATGTGATTAGGAGAAAAAAATATGATTGATTACGAAGAGGAACTGAAAAAGTTTGAACCATGTCTCGATGTGGCAGACGCAGAAGGAGCGATTTATGACCGGGAGCTGACAGATATTCTGGATATTCTTCAGGAAATGCTCCGGGAAGCAAAAAGCAACAGACGGGTAAGATAAGGAGAAAGCAATGAACTGCATGAATTGTGGCACACGCCTTACGGATATGGATCTTGATTATTGTCCGCGCTGCGGCTGTAATGTCCTGATCCAGAAAAAGGTGGAGTATCTTTCCAAGCTTTACTATAATCAGGGATTGGAAAAAGCGAGTATCCGCGACCTTTCCGGGGCGATCAGCTGTCTGAAGCAGAGCCTTACCTATAATAAGTCAAATATCCAGGCGAGAAACCTTCTGGGTCTTGTATACTTTGAGACCGGAGAGGTTGTGGCGGCGTTAAGCGAGTGGGTTATCAGCAAAAACCTGCAGCCTGCAAGAAATCTTGCTTCGGAATATATTAATAAGCTTCAGGCAAATTCCAATAAACTGGAAGCAATCAACGAAACAATTAAAAAGTACAACCATGCCCTTGCCCTTTGCAGAGAAGGTCATGAAGATATGGCTGCCATTCAGCTTCGAAAAATTCTGACTCAGAATCCAAAGCTGATCAAGGGGTATCACCTGCTTGCCCTGATCCAGATGAAAAATCAGGAGTGGAACAAGGCGAGAAGAATCCTGAAAAAAGCTGCGAAAATTGATAAGACAAACACGACTACTCTGCGCTTTTTAAGGGAGATTGATGAGCAGACAGGCGTTACTACCCGCCTTGAGAAGAAAAGCAAAGGAAGATTTCTTGAAGGAAACAGAGAGAGTATTGACAGGGACAGAGATACGGCTGTGAATACGGCTCCGTATAAAGAACGGTCAAAAGCTTCCTTATTTTTTACTCTGGCAGCAGGATTCGCAGCAGGAGCGGCGGCGCTTTGGTTCCTTGCAGTTCCTGCAATTCGCCAGGGAATTTACAGGGAGGCAAATGAGCAGATCATCAATTACAGCGAATCTCTTGCAAGCCAGGGAGCAGAACTTTCAAAGGTACAGGGAGAGGTACAGCGGTCTGATGATACAGCGGAGGCTGCGGCAAAACAGATAGAAGAGGAAAAACAGAAAAGCCAGAGTTATGAGGCGCTATTTAATGCTTACGCAGCCATGCAGCAGGAGGATATGGACAGCGCTGCACTGGAAATTCAGAAAGTATATGCCGATGTCCTTTCGGATAGCATGAAAGGGATTTATACCACAATCTGTAATAATACAGGAGTTACCGGAATTGAGGACACCTCTGACGGAGAGGGAGAACAGGAGCCGGAAACGGGAGACGGTTCTTCGGAAGCAGGAGCAGACGAGGAGGATACCGGAATGACTGATGGCGGTGAGGGCAGCTATGAAGACGGAAGCGACTACAGCGGCGAAGGCGACTATGAATAACGGGCACAGCGAATGAGAAGCCTCCAAAAAGGGGATATACGATACGTATGTCCTTTTTTTGTACCTTAAAATAATAAAAAACGCATATTTTTTTGAAAAATGGGAATAGAAAGAAAATAAGGGGGAAATTATCATGGAACCTGTTTTTAAAACAGAGGGAACCTGTCTTACGATCGTACTTCCGGGGGAGGTGGATCACCCGGTATCTGATTATGTGCGGAGAACAGCAGACAGGATCATGGAAAAAATTTATATTAAGACAATAGAATTTGACTTTTCAGAAACAACATTTATGGACAGTTCCGGCATAGGGCTGATTATGGGACGCTACCGCACGCTTGGCATGTGCAGCGGCTGTATCAGAGCCGTTCATGTAAACCGTCACATTGAAAAAATTCTCCGCATTTCAGGAGTGAGCAAATTTATGGAAATCAGCAGAGAACCGGAGGCTGTTTAGAAAGGGAGGGAGCATACTATGGAAAACACCAATGAAATGACCATTGTTTTTGAGAGCAGACCTGTAAATGAAAGCCTTGCGCGTGTGGCTGTTGCTGCGTTTAGCACGCAGTTAAACCCTACGCTTGAGGAGGTGGCTGATTTAAAGACGGCCGTCTCTGAGGCTGTCACAAACTGCATTATACACGGATATGAGGGGGAGATACATAAGATTTGGGTAACCTGCCGCCTGAAAGGGCAGGAGCTTTTCGTGGACGTAAAAGATGAGGGTGTGGGAATCCCGGACGTAAAACAGGCAATGGAGCCACTTTATACCACAAAGCCGGAAAAAGACCGATCCGGAATGGGATTTACCTTTATGGAAGCTTTTATGGACGAAATTTCCGTAGAATCAAAAGTGGGAGAGGGAACGGTAGTCCATATGAAAAAAGCGATAAGGAGATAAAAATGAATCAGACTCTTGCTCTCATCGGGCGCGCACACCAGGGGGATAAAGAAGCAAGAGATACTTTATTTGAGGAAAACACAGGGCTTATTTACAGTGTGGCAAGGCGCTTCGCAGGAAGAGGCGTAGAGATGGAAGACCTCTTTCAGATTGGAAGCATCGGGCTTTTAAAGGCGGTAGATAAGTTTAACCTGGATTTTGAAGTACAGTTTTCCACCTATGCAGTCCCTATGATCGCCGGGGAAATCAAGCGCTACCTTCGGGACGACGGAATCCTGAAGGTAAGCCGCTCTCTAAAGGAAAATCATTATCGGATTTATAAGGCGCGGGAAGGTCTGGAACGAAAGCTTGGGAGAGAACCAACTTTAACAGAGCTTGGAGAAGAGCTGAAAATGCCGATGGAAGAGCTTGTCATGACTCTGGAATCCGGCGCGGAGGTGGAATCTCTTCAAAAGACTATTTATCAGGGGGAAGGGCAGGAGATTTCTCTTCTGGACAAGCTTCCGGAAAAAGAAAATCAGCAGGAACATCTTTTAAATAGGCTGTTTTTGGAGGAAATTTTAAAAGATTTAGACGCACGGGAGAGAAGACTTATATATATGCGTTATTTTCAGGACATGACACAGACGGAAATTGCAAAAGTTATGGAAATATCGCAGGTGCAGGTGTCCAGAATGGAAAAAAGGATACTGAAACGGCTTCAGGAAAAGGCGGAGAGAGGGGGGAAGGTTTGAATTTCGGGGAGAATATCCAGATTTTGGAAAATGTTTCTATTGTAGAGAAAACAGACTTTACAGAAGAAGAATTAAGTGCTATAAATGAAATCTGTAGGGAGTAATTTTCCTAAATCTGACAAGAAGAGAGGAAACAGAATAATGAACATGGAAAAATATAGGGAATATCTTTTTGATACCTGCCGCCGTATTTTTGCTGTAGACAGCCCGAGCGGTTATACAACAAAGGTTATGAAGCTGATTTGCGAAATGTCGGAAGAGATGGGGTATTCTTTTGAACTCACAAAAAAAGGCTGCGGTGTGATTACAATTCCGGGGCACAGAGAAGAAAAAACAGTGGCTCTTTCCGCCCATGTAGATACATTGGGGCTGATGGTGCGCTCTATTACATCGGACGGGCAATTAAAATTCACTCCGGTAGGAGGTCCGCTTCTTCCGACTCTGGACGGAGAATACTGTACGATTTATACTCGATCAGGGAAAACATATACAGGTACTATTTTAAGTTTAAGCCCTGCAATCCATGTTTATGCAGACAGCAAGAGCAGAGAGCGTGATGCGGATAACATGGCAGTGCGCATTGACGAGAAAGTAAAAAATGCAGAAGATGTAAAGGCTCTTGGAATTGAAACAGGAGATTATATTTGTATTGATACGAAGACAACAATTACTCCATCTGGATTTTTGAAGTCAAGATTTATTGATGATAAGGGCAGTGTTGCCTGTCTCATGACTATTTTAAAAATCATGAAAGAAGAAAATCTTGTTCCGGAATATAAAACTAAATTTTTTATTTCCGTTTATGAGGAAGTCGGACATGGAGCTTCTTACATTCCATCAGATATTTCTGAGATGGTTTCTGTAGATATGGGATGTATAGGGGAAGATTTAAGCTGTACAGAATATGATGTATCTATTTGTGCAAAAGATTCCGGCGGACCTTACGATTATGACCTTACAGGACGTTTGATTCAGCTTGCAAAAGATAATGGACTCTCTTATGCAGTGGATATTTATCCGTTTTATGGCTCAGATATAGGGGCTGCAAGAGCAGCAGGAAATGATATTAAGGGCGGACTGATTGGACCAGGTGTTCATGCTTCTCACGGAATGGAGAGAACGCATCTTGAGGGAATGGAAAATACCATCCGTCTTGCATTGCTTTATATGGGCTGCTAAAATTTACAGGAACAAGATTGCCTGTTGGATAAAGGAAAAAGCTGTCGGTTTCCGAAAGGAAATGCGACAGCTTTTTATATGGACTTCTGTTTCTTACGCTTTGGCGGCGCCTTTTTTAAACAGCATATTTCCATATCTGGAAAGTGCGTTTAATACAATCATTCCCAGAACAGCACAGGAGATAATCTCTCCGACGCCTACTGTAACCATCATAAAAGGAATGGGAAGGTTAATTCCGTATCCATAATGAAGGACAAAGGGAACAATTACTGTGTTTGCCACAATAGGAGGAACAGGAGCGAGCCATTTATTACTGCGAAGCTTATAGGTAAAGACTGCGCCGATTAAAGTGGCAATGCTTCCGAAAATAATATCTACTGGAATGCCTCCGCCAAGAATATTGGAGATGATACATCCCACAAACAGACCTGGAATTGCGGCTGGTGTGAAGTACGGCAGAATGGTAAGAGCTTCTGAGAAACGAATCTGCACTTCTCCGAAACTAAGGGGTGCGAATAATAAAGTAATGACTACATAAATTGCACCGATAGCTGCTGCCTGTACAAGAAACAGGGTACTTTTGTTTTTCATATTTACTTGTCTCCTTTAGTTTTGTTTTACGAGTGGAAGGTCGCGAACACTCGGCACATTTATAGGCGGTGACCGCCTGGCAAGCCCTTTAGACCTTGGTTTTGCATTGACATATAAAGCAGGATTCCGGTGGATACCTGCATATGCGGGCTTTGCAACGGGTATGAGTATAGCATAAGTAAATATAAAAATCAAGGGTTGGCAGTGATTGTTTCCAAAAGCGCTAAAAGCAGTCAGGGGAAACAAAATTTGCGGGAAATTTTGTATAGGAGCCATGAGAGCTTCAAAAAAACAAAAAAACTGCGGAAGATTTTGTATAGGAACCCTGAAGGCTTCAAAAAAACAAAAAATCCGCGAGAGATTTTGTATAAAAGCCATGAAAGCTTCGAAAAAACAAAAAATCCGCGGAAGATTTTGCATAGAAGCCCTGAAAGATTCAAAAAAACAAAAAATCCGCGAGAGATTTTGTATAGACTGTAAAAAAAGGCTTCAAAAAACAAAATAATCCTGAATGATGTTTTCGATAGACTGTGAGGTGAGAGGATGTTCTTTTGTTTCATAGGTTGTTATTAAATTGATGGTGGGAATGATGCCGTTTTGACAGTAGATGTTTAATTTTTGAAATGCCTGTTGCGAGTAAGAAGGAGAATCCATGAGTCCGAAGTGCTCCCAGTAGAAATAATTTCCTGATTGTGGATGCCGTATCGTAAAGTCCGGGTAAAAAGTGACATCTTTAAGCAGCAGGGCGCATTCATAGCGGAAAGGAATTTTGTGCATGAACAAAGTCTGGTCTATCAAAGCCTCAGATTTTGAGCGGACCATATGACCGGAAAGACAGGAGTGGCGGAGATTTTCCCGGTGAGATGGATTTGTTTCATAAGATTCTCTGCTCCATTGTTCTAAATCTTCTGAAGCAGCCTGAAAAGACTGGTTGATTACTTTTTGATAGCAGGGCTGAGAAAGTAATTGTTCAACTTTTGACGGCTCCGATTGATAGCAGTTTAAAAATGCGTCTACAGCACGTAATTCTCTCTGTAAATCTTCGAGAGAAGCAGAAAACAATTTTTTCTCCCCGAGCGTTTTTGCAAACTCGAAGTCTTTTTTGGGAATGTAGGTATAAGCTCCGTTTACAGAGTGCATACAGGTAACATACTTTCTGTTTTTGGTACAAATAAGTTCTCCGTCAGGATAAGAAGTCAGCCGGTGTTTTAAATTCTGGATTTCTTTTAACAAATTTTTTTACGTTCAAGTAAATTGTGATATAACAATAGAATTCCTCCTGAAAACAGTGAAATGTAAAGGAAGTGACACGGTGACATAAGAAGTAAAAGAGGACAGGGGAAGTGGGCCTTTGATAAGAGATGATTCTATAGTAACACACAAAAATCGTACAGACAAGCAGTCATAAAATTTTATGGGAAAAGCAAAATCAAAAACACAGCAGACAACAAGTTAAAAAATATTACAGCAAGAAGACAAAAATGAAAGAAGAGCGCAGTATTTGTAATTTTCACTGCGCTCCTGAAATAACGTTATGAATGCTCCACGCTCTCCCGTTCCATTTCCTCCATAATTGTCTTGTTTACATCATCTTCATAAATCCGCATCTGCACCTGCATAGGCGTAGGGTCATCTGTGAGCTTTCTCTTTCCAAAATGATTAAAGAAAAACAGGACGCCAAGTCCGATTCCAACAGAATAAGAAATCTCCAGAATGGTAAATCCACTGGAAACATTTCCTGTAACAAGAGTATAAATCTGGGAAAAAAGACCGCCCACATCTACGTCATTGTTAAAAGTCATAATAGAAAAAGCAGCACCGAAAAAAGTGGCAAGGCAGACAAAAATTACTTTCAGCCATCTTAAGAGAAGCCCGTGGACAGGCTCATTCTGATAAGTGATAATAAAAGTCGGCTCTCCGATATGGGAGATAGTAAGGTCCGGTTCTTTTTGCTGAATCTGCCGGATCAGTTCCATAGAAGAAACAACGTAGCGTCCTGGCTTGTGCGGCTCCAGATTTAAAACAGGAAGCACTCTGAGACGGTTCAGGATCTTGGGATTGCTGCAGGAAAGCTTTGCAATGTCCTGCAGGTAAATGTGGGGGTGCCGCACTTCTACATTCTGTTCCAGCATCAGATACAAAGTATCGCTCAATACATACACCTCGCTTTATGATCAGTCTTTCATCTTTGGCTTAAAGATAAGGCTGGCAAGATAAGAAAAAATCAGAGCGGCGGATACACCGGCAGCGCAGGCGGTAAAACCTCCTGTAAAAAGTCCTAAAAGCCCGTCTTTGTCAATTGCTGTTTTCATGCCCTCCCAGAGAATATTTCCGAATCCGAGAAGTGGAACAGAAGCGCCTGCTCCGGCAAAATCTACAAAGGGTCCGTAAATCCCCACAGCGCTTAACAGCGCGCCGCCGCACACAAGAAGCACCATGACGCGGCCGGGAAGAAGTTTTGTTTTATCAAGTAGAATCTGGACCAGGGCGCAGATAAGACCGCCAACCCAGAAAGCGTTTATATAATCCATAATTACCTCCGTGTTCATATAGGAATGTGTTCGATAATAACAGCGTGTGCAATTCCCGGAATGGAAACACCTTCGTTGAAGCTGACCTTTGAAAGAAGGGCTCCGGTGGGAACAAAAAGAATGCGTTTCCATTCTCCGGCTGCAACTTTGGGAAGAATATAGGCGGTGAGCACAGCGGCAGCGCAGCCGCAGCCGCTTCCTCCGGAATGGGTGTCCTGAGTTTTATTATCATAAATCAGAAGTCCGCAGTCCTGATGCTGCGCCTGAATATCTACATTTTTTTCCGCGAGAAGGTCAAAAAGAATTTTCTGTCCTACCATTCCAAGATCTCCGGTAAAGATACAGTCGTAATCAGAAGGAGCACGTCCAAAATCATAGAGGTGCTGCCAGATGGTATCGCAGGCTGCCGGAGCCATACAGCCGCCCATATTCAGGGAGTCTTTAAAACCAAAATCAATGAGACGTCCTGTAGTAAGTCCGGTGATGGCTGCAAAACCTTTCGGGGAAGCAAGGGGCGTATATTTTTTCTGCTGCTCTTTAGAAGGAGGGCAGGTGCTTAAGATACAGGCGCCGCTTCCCGTAACGGTCCATGTAGCGGATAAGGGACGCTGGTTTCCATAGCCCAGGGGAAAGCGAAATTCCTTTTCTGCACTTGCAAAGTGACTGGAGGTTGCGCAGAGAACGGGTTCGCCGTACCCGGCAGATACAGACATGGAACCAAGGGAGAGGGATTCTCCCATCGTGGAGCAGGCGCCGTACAATCCGTAAAAGGGAATGCCAAGTCCTGCGATCCCAAAGGAAGAGGCAGTTGTCTGGGCAAGAAGGTCGCCTGCAAAGGCAAGACGGATTTCCTCCGGCTTATATCCGGCTTTTCCTGCTGCGAGAACGGCAGCTTCTCTTTGCATGGCGCTTTCTGCAGCCTCCCATGTGCCGCTTCCGAACATGGGCTCCTCACATACCAGGTCAAACAGATTTCCAAGAGGACCTTCCCCTTCTTTTTTTCCTACAACAGAAGCGCAGCTCTGAATAAATACAGGGCGGGACAAGGAGATACTGGAAAGTCCGGCTGTCTGTTTTTCGTTCATGAGATCACCTCCATTAATTTTAAGATATAGTAGAAGATACCGAGAATCCAGGAGCTTAAAAGACCATATAAAATTACCGGACCTGCGATGGTAAAGATTTTGCATCCAATGCCGAATACCTGTCCTTCTGCCTGGAATTCAATGGCGGAAGAGGCGACAGAATTGGCAAAACCGGTAATGGGAACAAGTCCGCCTGCTCCTCCAAATTTGCCGATTTTGGAGTAAAGATTAAAACCTGTAAGAAGAACGCTTAAAAAAATCAGAATAACGGAGCACCAGGTTCCGGCGGTTTCCTTATCTGCGCCCATAGATTTTGCAGTGTTTAAAATAAACTGTCCCAGAGTGCAGATGATTCCTCCGGTGAGAAAGGCTTTTCCCATATTTAAAGGGAGACTGTGGGCAGGCGTTACCTTTTTTACATATGATTCGTATTTTTTTTGTTTCTGTTTTTGCTGCTGGGAGATTGTGTCCGGCATAAAAACACCGTCCTTTCTGAATGAATTTTTATTTTTGCCATCCCTGGAAATAATAGAGCAGAGAGCCGAAGATTTTGCCAAGAGCTACAAAGAAAATAACTTTTGGAAGACCTTCCGTGAACTTAATGCGCCTTGTAAAAATGGGAAATACGTCCGCCATTTCTGCCAGAGCCATAATCCAGCCGCCGAGAAAAATACCGGAAAACAGTCCGTAAAGCAGAAGAAAAGACCGCCCCAGAGGGATTGGAATATGAAAGAGCAGCATAAGAGTTCCGAATAAAGTCCCCAGAAGGGTGAAATCTTCATAAAGCATAATGTGTTTCCCTGTGCGGGTAATCCCTGCGTATCTTGGTACAATAGAAAGACCTATGAGAAGTCCTACAATGCCTCCTGCAATGATCACTCCGGAACAGAAGCCAATGAATGCAAGAAAAATCTGCTGCAGCATAGATTCACCTCCGATTTCTGTTTAGTATGAGGAAAATCATAAAAAATATGTGCCAATTCTTAATAAAAAATGAAAAACTGTACAAGTGGGGTGACACATAGTATAATAGAATAGACTGCAGGCAAAAGTGCAGATTTTGACAGGGAAAAAGGAGGGCTTGTGATATGCAGAACGCATTTTCACGAATGGAAATACTGCTGGGGGAAGAGGGAAGTACAAAACTTGCAAAAGCCAGAATTATGGTGTTTGGCCTTGGCGGCGTTGGCTCTTATGTGGCAGAAGCGCTGGCGAGATGCGGCGTGGGAAGTCTGACTCTTGTTGACCACGATACCGTTTCTGTTACAAATATTAACAGACAACTTTATGCACTTCGTTCTACAGTAGGACACAGCAAGGTACAGGTGGCAAAAGAAAGAATCCGGGATATAGATGAAAATATTCTGGTTCATACATATGAGACTTTTTATAATGAGGATACGGCGGATATGTTTGATTTTCGCGGCGTAGATTATATTGTGGACGCCATTGACACCGTAACTTCAAAGCTTCTTATTATCCAGAAGGCAAAAGAATGCGGTGTTCCTGTGATTTCCTGTATGGGAACGGGAAACAAGATGGAACCTTCTAAATTTGAAATCACAGATATTTCAAAGACAAGTGTGTGTCCTCTTGCAAAAGTTATGAGAACAGAGCTCAGAAAGCGGGGAATACGTAAGGTAAAGGTTCTTTATTCAAAGGAAAAACCCATAAAGGCAGTTCAGGATAACGGAGAGAGAAAGGGAAATACGGATCGGCCGGTTCCGGGAAGCATTGCGTTTGTTCCAAGCGTAGCGGGACTTCTTATCGCAGGAGAAGTTGTGCGGGATATTCTGGGAGACGGAAAAAAGAAATAAGGTTTGAAATGGCAGCAGAGAATAAGAAAAAGGAGTTATAGCATTGAAAATAAAAGAAAGATTTTGTAATTTACTGGGAGAAGAGAATGTACTCACAGATGAGCTCATGAGCAGTCATACTACATTTCGTATCGGCGGAGCGGCAGATTATTTTCTGCTCCCAACAGAGGGAATGCAGATAAAGGGAATCTTTGAAATCTGCAGGGAAGAGGGAATTCCCTGTTTTATACTGGGAAATGGAAGCAATCTTCTCGTAAGCGACAAAGGGTACAGAGGAGCGGTCATTCAGATGTACCGCAATATGAATAAAATCGAGACAGAAGGAACTGTGATCCGGGCGCAGGCAGGAGCGCTTCTTTCTGCTGTTGCTGCAGAAGCAAAGAATCATTCGCTTACAGGCTTTGAGTTTGCAGGGGGGATTCCGGGAACTCTCGGCGGCGCTGTGACCATGAATGCAGGCGCTTACGGCGGAGAGATGAAAGACGTATTAAAATCAGTTACAGTTGCAGACGGGGAAGGAAATATTATAAAGCTGTCAGCGGACGAGCTGAATCTGGGATACCGGACCAGTATTGTAAAAACAGCAGGGTATCTTGTTCTGGAAGCGGAAATTTCTCTGAAAGAGGGAATACCGGAAGAAATAAAAGCGCTTATGAAAGACCTGACAGAGAGAAGAACTTCCAAACAGCCGCTGGAATTTCCAAGTGCAGGAAGTACATTTAAGCGTCCGGAGGGATATTTTGCAGGAAAGCTTATTATGGATTCCGGACTTCGGGGATACCGTGTGGGCGGAGCACAGGTATCAGAAAAACACTGCGGTTTTGTGATCAATGCAGGAGGAGCGACCGCGGCAGATGTAAGAGCGCTCATTCAGGACGTTCAGAATACAGTTTATGAAAAATTTGGAGTGATGCTGGAGCCGGAGGTCCGTTTCCTGGGCGATTTTTCATAACAGAGGAAAAGAGAGGGAAGAGTCATGCGTTTTGTAATTGTGACAGGAGTATCGGGAGCCGGAAAATCCACTGCACTTAAGATGCTGGAAGATGCCAGGTACTTTTGTGTAGATAACCTGCCCATTCAGCTTCTGGAAAAGTTTGCCTCGCTTCTTCCGGAAATACACGGGGAGGACGTTCAGAATGTGGCGCTTGGGATAGACGCCAGAAGCGGAAGAGCGCTTGATGAGCTGGAGGTTGTTCTTGACAGAATGAAGGAAGCCGGTTATGAATTTGAGATTCTTTTTCTGGACGCAGAAGACAATGTACTTGTGAAACGATATAAAGAAACAAGAAGAAGCCACCCCCTTGCGATGACAGGAAGAGTGGATGAGGGAATCCGCATTGAGCGTGAAAAAATGCACTTTTTAAAGGAGAGGGCAGACTATATCATCGATACAAGTTATCTTCTTACAAGAGAGCTGAAACAGGAAGTGGAGAAGATTTTTGTGGACAATCAGGAATTTTGCAACCTGATGGTTTCTGTTCTGTCTTTTGGATTTAAGTACGGGATTCCTGCAGATGCAGATCTTGTATTTGATGTGCGTTTTCTTCCGAATCCATATTATGTAGACGAGCTTCGACCGCTTACCGGTATGGAGGACAGCGTATTTGAATATGTGATGAACAGCAGCGCAGCACAGGAATTTGCAGACAGGCTGGAAGATATGGTGCGTTTTCTGATTCCTCACTATGTGAAAGAAGGAAAGACGAATCTTGTGATAGCAATCGGCTGTACTGGTGGAAAGCACCGTTCTGTCACTCTTGCAAGAGAACTGTACGAAAGACTTTTGAAAAGCGGACAGTACGGATTCCGTCTTGAGCACCGTGATATTGAGAAGGACAGAATGCTGAAAAAATAGAAGAAATGAGGTTGGAACATGTCTTTTTCAGGAATGGTAAAGGAAGAGCTTTCCAGACAGATCAATACGGCGAGACACTGCCGCATAGCAGAGCTTGCCGCCATTTTATGTGTCTGCGGCAGTCTGGAATACCAGAAAGACGGGAATAAAGTTCTGCGGGTTCATACAGAAAATGAACTGGTTGCAAGAAAATACTTTACATTATTAAAAAAAACATTTAATATAGAGACAGCAGTATTTCTTCACGAGGGTACACATTTAAAAAGAGGTCGTGTGTATGTGGTGGAGATTACAAGGCAGCAGCAGGTGGAAGAAGTGATGCAGGCAGCCAAGCTGTTGGCTGTATCAGGGAACCTGAACATACAGGATAATTCCCTTACGCTTCAACAGAGCTGCTGTAAACGGGCGTTTGTCCGCGGAGCGTTTCTTTCATCGGGGTCTATCAGTGATCCAAGAAAAGGGTATCATTTTGAGATCGTATGTACAGATGAAAGGAAGGCGCAGTTATTACAGGAGATTATCCGCAGCTTTCATATTGATGCAAAGACTGTTCTGCGTAAGAAATCATATGTGGTCTATGTGAAAGAAGGAGCGCAGATTGTGGATATGCTGGCAATCATGGAGGCGAACGTGGCTCTTATGGATCTGGAGAATATTCGGATTCTGAAAGAAATGCGTAATTCTGTGAACCGGAAGGTAAACTGTGAAACTGCGAATATTAATAAGACGGTAAATGCAGCAGTAAAGCAGATTGAAGACATCAAGCTGATAGAAGAGGTTATGGGCTTTGAACGCCTGAATGAAGGTCTTGCGCAGACTGCCAGACTGAGACTGCAGTACCCGGAAGCTACATTAAGAGAATTAGGATTAATGTTAAGCCCGCAGGTAGGAAAATCAGGGGTAAATCACAGATTGAGAAAACTAAGTGTACTGGCTGATGAACTGCGGGAAAACAAGGAGGAGTTATTATGATCAAAAAACCAATAACAGTAAATCTTTCCACTGGGCTTGAGGCGCGTCCTGTGGCACAGCTGGTTCAGGTTGCAAGCCAGTTTAACAGTGAAATTTATGTTGAAGTAGGCGAAAAAAAGGTAAATGCCAAGAGTATTATGGGAATGATGACACTGGGATTGGATGCCGGAGAGGAAATTACTCTTCTTACAAATGGTGAAGATGAAGAGGCGGCAATGAACAGTATTGAGAGATATTTAAGTGAACGGTAGTCAGAAAAATAACAGGCTGTGTTATTGATACAAATGCGAATGAAAAAGAAGACCGGTTTTCATTCGCATTTCTTTTGTCTATTTTTTTGTGCGGGCTGCATATTTGCTGAAAAGAAACGGATATACAGCAAGGATCCAGAATACTGCAAGGAAATAGCGCAGGAAGCTGGCAGCAAGGGAAGTTCCGATAAGCGGTTTGATTCCTTCCAAGATCAAAAGCGCACCGAGAAGGCCAAATATAAAGCGCAGGATTTTCTGTTTCGTATTTTGGAGATGCGCAAATCGTATAAAGCGCTGTTCCAGGTAATACCCGAGAGCAAAAGCAGCGCCTGCGCCTCCTGCTTTCAGACAGTCCTTTGCGTATACAAGCTCAATATATCCTGTTTTCTCCAGAAGTACGGAATAAAAGAAGAGCGCGAGGGAAATAAGAAGCATAATGCCAGCCACTTTTCCGGGAGCCTTTTCGAAGGATTTCTTCATATATATATAGTGATAACAGAAGGTCACACATAAAAAGGAAAGAATAAAAGAGACGAGCACATCTTTTGGCGTGTGGCAGCCAAGATACATTCTGGAAAATCCTACAAGGAAAATGACTGCAAAGCACAATGCCTGATACAGCCGTTTTCGAAAGTGAAGGGCGGCTGTTCCAAACAGGGCGGTGATGCTCTGCGTATGCCCGCTTGGAAAGGAATATCCGGTAGCGCCCGGAACTGCGGAAGGGACAGGCTGGAAAGAAGGATCGAGTATCCAGGGGCGGGGGATCCGGAACGAGATTTTCAAGCCCTGTACAAGAAGACCTGAGGTAAAGTAGGAAAAGCCAAGCGTGTAGGCAAGGCGTTTGTTGGAACACCAGAAAAGCCAGCAGATAATGCCGACTACGAAAAGCTCCTGAGCTGTATAAGTGATAAGCTGAAAGAAAATGTCTCCTCCGTCTGTGCGGAACTGAGACAGGAAATGTAAAAATTCCATAAAAAACAGTCCTTTCTGAAAAAGTGTTTCTTATTATAATTAAAAAATATTATAAGTTGACCGAAAGAAAAAAACAAGGTATAATCTGAACTATGATACAACTGAATGGATAAAGCGAGGGGAACATTACGATGTCAAAATTTTTAAAATTTATTGTGCATTTTGTCGTAATCTGTACGATTGTATGTGCTGCCGGTTTGATCCTGCCGCCATTTTTCGGAGTGACTACGGAAATCATGACGGATTCGAAGGAGGACACCAATCTTCCGATAGGTTCTGTTACATATGCAATACCGGTGAAGGCGACAGATATTTATGTGGGAGATCCAATCCTTGTTCATGAGGATTCCAAAATCTACCGCTATAGTGTACAGGCGCTTGACCTTGAAAACGGAACCGGAACGGTAATAGATCCGTCTGTTACAAATGGAGAAACCATTACTGTAGCAATTAAGGAATACGTTCCGAAGGTTGTTTTTACATTAAGCGGCGTAGGATACCTTTATGTGGCTACGCAGAGCACAGAAGGAAAGATTATTCTCGGACTTGCTGTGCTGTTCCTTATTATTCTTTATATCATCGCGGAACTCTGGGAGAAAGACCCGAAGGAAGAAGAGGAAGAAAATGTGAATCCTTCCGGTGCTTACGTGAAGTCTAAAAAAGAGCTGAAGCGTGAAGAAAAAGAGCGCGCAAGAATGATGAAGGAAGAAGAACGGGAAATCCGCAGTGAAAACAGGGGAAAGAAGAAAAAGAAAAAAGCGGAGAAGCGCATGATACGTACCGGCGGTTTTGTAGATGAAATCGAGGAAGAAGATGACGAGTATACAGAAGAGCCTGTAAGACCTGTTTCCATGCAGAGCGCAGCAAGTGAAGCGCATGAGGTACTGAAAAAAGAAATTGCAGCAGCTACTTCAGAAGAGCCGGATCCCACAGCGGAATTAAGAGAAATGCTGGGAGAGATGGTCAGGGAGGAACCTGCACAGAAAGAGGAGCAGCAGAAAGAGGGCGCTGAAGAGGAAAACAGGGACAGTAATATTCCGGTAAGAAAGATGGCGATTCCTCAGTGGAGTGTTTCACAGCTTGCAAATCGTGCCAGATCAGCAGGAGATTCTCCGGAGATTATAAAAGATGATATTACAGAAGTTACTCTATTTGACTATTCCGATATTGTCGGGGAAGAGGGAGAAGAAGAGTAAAAGACCAACGGACTGTGTTTTGCAGTCCGTTTTTTTGTGCTATAGGAAATTGCTCCGTAATATTCCATAGCATAAAAAACGCTCCGCGCAGGAGCGCACTGCGGTGGAAAAGAAGTACGTTGCTAAAGCGACCCGCCGCAGGCGGAGAATCCTGCGAGCAGGATTCTTTCTTAGGGCAAAATCCTGCGAAAAAGTTTCTGTCAAAAAAAATTGAAAAAAATAAAAAAAATGCTTGCATTTAGTAAAAGCTTCGTGTATACTCATAACTGTTGTGACATGATAGCAATGAAGCGCGAGGTTGCTGCTTGAAAAAGCAGGTTTTCCGTGGAGCGAATGTCAAGTTAGAAAACTGACGACAAGTCACTGTACAAGTTCAGAAACCATCAGAGGGATGGGACGCGTAGAAGAGAGATAAAGACACGCGTGGAGATGTGTACAGTCGCCGCTTGTCGTACTGCTATAAGAGTACGAATAGGAGGAGACTTTTTTTATGGCAAATCAGGTAATGAGAATCACATTAAAGGCATATGACCATCAGTTAGTAGATGCGTCTGCAGCAAAAATCATCGAGACTGTTAAGAAGAACGGCGCAATGGTAAGCGGTCCGGTTCCGCTTCCAACAAAGAAAGAGGTTGTTACAATCTTAAGAGCGGTTCACAAATACAAAGATTCCAGAGAGCAGTTCGAGCAGAGAACACACAAGAGACTCATCGACATCCTGACACCGACTCAGAAGACAGTAGATGCACTGTCCAGACTGGAAATGCCGGCAGGAGTTCACATTGACATCAAGATGAAAACAAAATAATCATCTGGTGATTCCAAAGTTAATGCGCAAGCATTTATGCTATTTACTATATGATTACCGAAATGGTAATCCGCTATAAGGAGGAAAAACAATGAAGAAAGCTATTTTAGCTACTAAAGTCGGAATGACTCAAATCTTCAACGAAGACGGAACACTGATTCCGGTAACCGTTTTACAGGCAGGTCCATGTGTCGTAACTCAGGTTAAGACAGAAGAAAATGATGGATATGCAGCAGTTCAGGTTGGCTTCGGCGACATCAGAGAAAAACTGGTGAACAAACCGGAAAAAGGCCACTTAGAAAAAGCAGGCGTTGATCTTAAGAGATTCTTAAAAGAGTTCAGATTTGAAAACGCAGGCGAATATGAAGTAGGACAGGAAATCAAGGCTGACATCTTTGAGGCAGGAGATCACATCGATGCAACTGCAATCTCCAAAGGTAAAGGCTTCCAGGGTGCTATCAAGAGACACGGACAGTCCAGAGGACCTATGGCTCACGGTTCCAAATACCACCGTCATGCAGGTTCCAACGGTTCCGCATCTGACCCGAGTAAAGTATTCAAAGGCAAAAAAATGCCAGGACAGATGGGACATGTTCAGGTAACTGTACAGAATCTTGAAGTAGTACGCGTAGATACAGAGAATAACTTACTGTTAGTTAAAGGTGCTGTTCCAGGACCTAAAAAATCTTTGGTTACTATCAAAGAGACAGTAAAGTCCTTATAATGAGAAAGGAGGAGCATCAGAATGGCAAACGTAACTGTTTATAATATGGAAGGCAATGAAGTTGGAACAATGGAGCTGAATGACGCAGTGTTCGGTGTGGAGATTAACGAGCATCTTGTTCATCTTGCAGTTGTTCGTCAGCTTGCAAATAAACGCCAGGGTACTCAGAAAGCTAAAACTCGTTCTGAAGTAAGCGGCGGCGGAAGAAAACCGTGGAGACAGAAAGGAACAGGTCATGCTAGACAGGGTTCCATCCGTGCACCACAGTGGACAGGCGGCGGTATTGTATTTGCTCCGTCACCAAGAGATTACGAAGTAAAAATGAACAAGAAAGAAAGAAGAGCTGCTTTAAAATCTGCTCTGACTTCCAAAGTTCAGGAAAATAAATTAGTAGTAGTTGACAGCCTTGCACTTGCAGAGGTAAAAACAAAAGAGATGCAGAAGGTTCTCACAAACCTGAAAGCAGACAAAGCTCTTGTGATCACAGCAACAGATGACAAGAACGTAATTCTTTCTGCAAGAAACATTGAAAATGTAGAGACTGCAACTCCAAGCACAATCAACGTATACGATGTTATGAAACATAACACAGTTGTTGTAACCAAAGATGCTGTAGCATCCATCGAGGAGGTGTACGCATAATGGCTAACATTCAGTATTATGACGTAATCAAAAAACCAGTGATTACCGAAAAATCCATGAACGCTATGGGTGAGAAGAAATACACTTTCCTTGTTCACCCGGAAGCAAATAAAACACAGATCAAAGAAGCTGTTGAGAAAATGTTCGAAGGAACAAAAGTAAAAAGCGTAAATACCATGAACTTAGATGGTAAGAAAAAACGCCGCGGAATGGTAGTTGGAAAAACTGCTAAATCCAAAAAAGCTATCGTAGCTCTTACAGAGGACAGCAAGGACATCGAGATTTTCGAGGGACTTTGATCGAAAGCAGCAGTGATAACTGACGAGCGCAAACCTTGAAAGCAAGGCTTCTTCGAAAGATTCGGCGCTCTGTTATCGCGAATATACGCAGTCAAAAGCGTGATAACAAAGATTGAAAGGAGAAACATCATGGGAATCAAAACCTATAACCCATATACACCGTCAAGAAGACATATGACTGGTTCCGACTTCTCTGAGATTACAACAAGCACTCCAGAGAAATCCTTAGTAGTGTCTTTAAAGAAAAATGCCGGACGTAACAACCAGGGTAAAATCACAGTAAGACACCGCGGAGGCGGAAGCAGAAGAAAATACAGAATCATCGATTTCAAGAGAAGAAAAGATGGAATTCCTGCAACAGTAGCAACAATCGAGTACGATCCAAACAGAACAGCAAATATTGCACTTATCAACTATGCAGATGGTGAGAAAGCATATATCCTTGCTCCGGAAGGCTTAAAAGTAGGCCAGAAGATCATGAACGGACCGGAAGCAGAGGTTCGTGTAGGTAACTGCCTTCCTCTGGAAATGATCCCGGTTGGTACTATGATCCACAACATCGAGCTTCATCCTGGAAAGGGCGGACAGATGGTTCGTTCTGCTGGAAACGGTGCTCAGTTAATGGCTAAAGAAGGCAAATACGCAACACTGCGTCTGCCATCTGGTGAAATGAGAATGGTTCCGATCGTATGCCGTGCTTCTATCGGCGTTGTCGGAAACGGAGACCACAACCTGATTAATATCGGTAAAGCTGGACGTAAGCGCAACATGGGTATCAGACCTACAGTTCGCGGTTCCGTAATGAACCCGAATGACCATCCACACGGTGGTGGTGAAGGAAAGACCGGTATCGGTCGTCCAGGCACATGTACACCTTGGGGCAA
>URMH01000005.1 GCA_900549015.1 uncultured Blautia sp. | reverse complement strand
GATGTCTTGGAATCGTATGCAGTTTTCAAGGTGCAGTACTGGGAAAATTGAGTGAGAAGATACAGTTGCCAAGAGATAAAACACCTCGCTTGCACTTCTCGTAATAAATGTAGAAAATGGCACCCTTTTGACCACCCTCGAATTTGAAAAAAATGTCTCTGATACCGGCGTGGTATCAGAGACCAACAAAGAAAAGCGAGTGGAGATTGATTTCAGTTTAGCAGTTTCTCTTATGCCAAATGATACTGTTACAAACCATCAATTCTTTTTTCTGTATGTATGATTTCATTTATTCAGGTAGGCTCCATTAAATCCCTCCCACGGACAAGCCAATCCTTGCGCCCGATATACCGATGTGATAAGATGTCAACAAATCGACATTTGTGAAATCCACATATTTTAAGAAGGAGCCTTCGCTTATGCGAAAGCTCCTTCTTTGCACACCTTACTTTTTCAGCTTCAAGCCGTCGCGGAACGCTTCACCCACGCGCTCGGTGACCTTGTAATAGCCATGGGTGTAGGGGTCAAAGGCGATGGCATTGACTTTAGACATATCAATTTTTCCGTCCACCATAACGCTTTCATCGGCAGTGACATTGACTACCTTACCGATGACGCCGCATCCGTATTCATTGTTCTGATACTCGATGAACCTGCACTCCAGGCAGATCGGGAACTCGTTGATGACAGGGGCATCTACTGTTTCTGCTTTGCTGGCGGTCAGACCGCTGCGGGCAAATTTATCGGCGACTTTATTGCCGGACTCTACGCCGAAATAGTCTGCTTCCACTATGTGGGCAGCATCGGCAATGCTGACGGTGAATGCTCCCCGTGCCTTGATGTTCTGTACGGTCTTGTGTGTCTCGGTGAGGTTCAGAACAACGGAGTCCCGCTCCTGCATGGTGCCCCATGCGGCGTTCATGACATTCACACTGCCGTCCTCGTTGTAAGTTGCAACCATCAGAACCGGCATTGGGAAAATACCCTCGGTGATTTTCAGTTTTGTTCTCATGATAACTTCTCCTCGTGATCAGATTGACAGGACTGTTCATCCTGCTTATAATTATAACCGAGTAAAACAGAGATTCAAGTACTGTCTATTATGATAGGTACTATCTTAGGAGAAAGTGAAATGATAAAGAATTATATCGAGAACGCCAATTTTGAGGACACTGGCTTTGCCTACACGCTGTCGCTGATCTCCGGCAAGCACAAGATGGTCATTCTCTATTGTCTGATGGAGTTTGAAACCGTGCGGTTCAATGAGCTGAAACGGTATCTGAAAACCATTTCCGACAAGACTCTCAGCACGAATCTCAAGGAGCTGGAAGCAGACAAACTGATCGTCCGCACCGAGTATCCGCAGATCCCGCCGAAGGTGGAATATACGCTTTCGGAACGAGGAAAATCGCTGATGACTGTGCTGGATCAGCTCTGTGTCTGGGGCGAGGAGAATCGACTGACAGAGTGACAACTTCCAGTTTGTAGAATTCAAAAATTTAATATGAAATGTGAGATAGAGCGTATGGAAATAATCTATACGTTCTATTTTTTTGCCTTTTTTGAAAAAGTGATTAAAAAACTATTGACATTTTGTTACTGGTAGAAGCAGATGGTTATAAAAAGCTTTTGGTATCTATGAGTGCAAAAACAGATAGCTGCGAAAATTTATTATGAGCTAATAGCAAAATTTGATATTTTGTGATATTGAGGGTATGGGGAATCGTAATCTCCATTAAGTTCGTCAGAGAATCATAATCCAGAAATGGGATTTTGAGTTACTCTAGGCGATACTTGCTTTAGAAAATGATTTGCCATAATGAGTTAGAATATGGGAGGAGGAAGCGTTAAAAAAAGAGAGAGCCATAAGCAACTCTCTCTGTGATAAAATCAAAAAGTTATAGTATCAGTGATTCGGTAAGATTACAAAAATCCTTAACAGGAATATTTTCTTTAAGTGGTAAAGCTGTCTCTAAAAAGGTTTCGTCTGCAAATCTTTCGAGTTCAGAATCAAAATATATAATTGAAGCATTTGTATTTAATTGGTATGGTGGAATTGTAACAAAATAATCATAATCTTCGTAAGAAGGAGTGGCGCAAGAAACTTTGATTTTTCCGCCCAATTTCAATTTTGCAAATTCTCCATAAATGGCAGTTAAGGCTTTTTTTCTTTCTTCATCAGAAGTAATTCTATCTACATATCTAATATACCAATAATCTATATTTCCCTCTTTTAATTCAATTAAATAATCGTATGATCTGGGTGTTCCGGATTTTATTGTCCATTCAACTTTATGCAGACTTGTCATCATGGAAAGTCCACGCATTAAGGTAGAAAAAAATTTTTCATGCACCTGAACAGTAGAGAGATCCAGAGAAAATCCATTGTCTGCAATTATCTTTTTCCGTTCCCGTATTTTCTTAGAAGAATATCCCGTTGCATCATATAATTCTTGGATAAGTTCTGGATCATCAATGGCTTTTGCAATTTTATCAATAGTGCTTTTATATGGTCTTCCAGATCGGGCACCGTTGAGCATTCGTGAAATGGTTGCATTATTTAAGCCTGTTTGTTCAGATAATTCTTTTTGTGTTTTTTTCTGTAAAATGATTTGAAGTATATTGATGAATCTTTCCTGATCGTAAACGCTGTCAGGATTTATTAGTGTGCCTGAATTTGATATAAATTCGTTCATTCAAATCTCCTCTTGACTTCTTTGACTTTGTATAAATTGACTTCTTGTATTTTATCTTATCAATTATATCCCTAAAAATCAATTTAAAACATAAAGAAATCAAAAAATGCTTTATTGATATTCCTTTAAAAGTCAAAGAAGTCAAAAACGTAATTGACATTTTGACATCTTTGTGTATAATGTAAATCAAGAAGTCAAAGAAGTCAAACAAATCGAAAAGAAAGGAAGGAGGGCTGTGGATTGAAATATAGGGTTGTTTCGGTTTTGAAAGATAATAGACCACGTTTTTTGATTATTTCTGATATTGAAGAAATTGAAATCCTTCCATCAAAGTATTTGAAGCATCTGGATCAGATTAATGCTTCTCCGAATACTGTAAAATCCGCAGCCTTCGCACTTTCATATTATTACAATTATCTGCAGGAGCAAACGATAGGATTGGATGAGATTACATTGCTATCCTATTCAGAGCAGAATAAACATTTTATTGATTTCTTGTATTGGGTTAAGAGTGGAAAGCATACTGAGCATAATACACAAACGAGCAATAAGACCTGCAATATGTATCTTGGTGCAGTTTTCAGATACTACCACTTTTTGGCACTGGAAGATGTTTTGCCAATGCTTAAAGTCTTACGAGTAAAAAAAGTATCGTATTTTGACAGTATGGGAGTAAATCATCAAAATGCAGTGAATTCGTTTAAAGGTTTCTTCAAAGAAGAAGAACCTAATCTGGAAGAAATAACATCCGAAGAAATACAGGAGCTGATAAATGCCTGTACGAATGATAGAGATCGATTGCTGATAGCAATGATGGCAGAAACCGGTCTTAGATTAGGGGAAATTCTGGGAATCCATTATACCGAAGATATTGATTTTGAAAGAAGGACGGTTCGGGTAAGGTATCGTGAATCCAATACCAACTTGGCAAGAGCAAAAAATGCAGAATATAGAATGGCTTTGTTAAGTAATACAACTTTTGAGTTCTTGGTTAAGTACATTTCTGATAATCGAAAAAGTCTGATGAACTCGGAGTATCTATTTACAAAATTGACTGGAAAAAACAAAGGAGAGCCATTAGATGCGGATTCTGTGTATAGCATGTTGAAAAGACTATCCAAAAAAACGGATATCAATTCCCATCCGCATCAGCTCCGACACTATTTTGCGGAGGAAAGAAGAAAAGAAGGATGGGATTTGAATGACATTCGTTTTGCCCTGGGGCATAAGAAAGTTGAAACTACCATTAAATACTTGGGTGAAAATAATGAACGATTGATAGAAGCAACAGATCAATACTACTCAAATAATGAAGATTTATACCAAATTGCAGATTTTCTGTAAAAGGAAGGAGGGATTACCTTGGCAGTATTAAAAATTGTTCCGAAGTTATATCAGGAAAAAATATCTGAGAAATTAAAGGAAGAAATATCTTTAGTTACGAATGGAGAAGCAAAATACTATAACCGGTTATATAAATTTTTTCAGTATACAGATATACAGTGTACTGCAGATATTAACTATGAAACGAGAAAAATGTATATGGAGTCTCTTGAAAAAGAGGATATTTCAGAAAAATATAAAGTGGAATTAATGAGCTTATTTGATCGTTTAAAAATAGAAAATATGCCGGATGTCTATTCACAAGGAAATCCTTTCTCTGTAGAACAGGAGTTTTTTAAGCAAGACAAATTGTTTTTGCTGTATGTCCCCAATAAGAAGAAAGCACAATCTTTCCGTCAGGTGGTCGATAAGAATGATTTGTTATGGGACTTAACGAAGATACATTCATCACAGTTGGTGCGACAGACAAAAATATTGCTGTGTGAAATTCTGAATATGGATAAGGTACAAAGACATCGAAGATATTTTTTAGAACCATTAAAAGCACTTGTACGGTTTTGCGATAAGTACGGAATAGATGATATTGAAGAAATGGAACAGGCAGATGAAAACAGATTTTATCTGTATTTAAACAAGGAGTCAGAAATTATAAAAAAACAGGCTTCTAAGATTGTTGAGTTTGCGAGAAGAACGTTATTTCTAACAGATTCAGAGATAAATTGGCAAGCATGTATCTGGTATATGGATAGGTTTCAGTTTGATAAATCAAGAATCAATGCCAGTTCACCTGTTAAAAGCCTTTCATTTATTAATATTTACGAAAAAGAAAATCGTTGGTATTTACAATTATACGCAAAATATTTAGTTGGGATATCTGATCTGTCTTTATCAAATATCCGAAATACAATAAGTTTTATTTCACAATTTTTAAAATATCTGGATGGACAGAGTAAGAAAGTAACTGAACTGGAGATACAAGATATAGCGGATTATGTATCTATTTTGGATGTGTCCGATATTAAATATTCCACGTTTAACCGATATATAACTCATATACATACATTTCTACAGTTTTTGAAAATGAAAAATATTGAAGTGTTGAAGTTTTATCCGGAACGATTTTTAAAAAAAGGTTTTCCAGAACACAACGAAAGAAGTGTTCCAGAAAAAACAATTGCTCATCTGATTAAGGAGTTGCCGGCATTCCCAGAGCATTTACAGTTGATGTATTTGATTTTGTTTTGCACAGGAATTAGGAAAAGCGAGGTTTGTACAATAAAATCGGGAGCCTTTTATTCACAAGGCAATGAGAATTGGATGCGCATATATCAAAGCAAAATGCGGAGGGAAAAAGTCATTCCTGTTCCGAGTTTATTGGTTGGACTGGTGAACGATTATGAAAAAAAGTACGGAATAAAAAATGGGGAGTATTTATTCAAAAATAAAAAAGGTGGTGCATTTAATGGACAGACATTTTCAAATCAGATGATTCGGGAGTGTAAGGCTCGTGGGATTGCCTGTGGAGATTATATCTTTAGAGCACACGATTACAGACATAACCTTGCAACTTCAATGTACGGAAATGGAGTTTCTATACAAGGGGTACGAGATTATCTGGGACATTCAAGTGAGAATATGACAAAACAGTACATTGATTTCATGCCGGAACGTATTGTATCGGCTGAAGATAAATATTTTTCAAGAAATCAGTCATTTAAATTGAAAGGAGTAGAAGATGATGAAAGGTAATATTAATTTGATTTCTTATGACTGTTATCAACAAGCTACAGAAAAACAGTTGGCTGGGCTGAAATGGAAGGAAAACAGGGTGTACTACATATCAGAGATTCGTAATGAAAAGATACAGGATGAGATTTATGGGTATATCGATGATAGATGTAGACGTTTATCATTATCAACAGCCGTAAATGATATTTACAGATTTGATCTGTTGAAAGAATTTCTGAATGAGAAGTGTACAAGCTGTAGCAGCATTACTGATAAAAAATGGGAAGAACTGGAGAGAAGCTATAAAGCATTTTTATATAAAAAAGGATTGGCGCTGTACGTTAGAAGAAATAGACCGGATAGGCGGAATGTTGAGCAACAAAATAGCGCTCAGGTTTCTTTTCTGAAAATGTATTATGAGTATGTTGTGAAGTGTAAAACAGCAGATATTCCAGAAAATGAAAAAGATGTATGGGATATGAGAAAGCTGGATATTGTGCCAAGGAGTAATCCGATTCGTGGAAGATATAGATTAGATTTTCGTGAGATTAGGCAGAGAGAATTTAAAGAGATAATAAAGAGAATATTGTATAGCCACTGCCAGACAAAAGCAATGGGTAGTATAAAAGGCGAATTGTGTGGATTCCGTCGGTTTGCTAGATTTATGTATGATCGGTTTCCAGAAGTAAAGCATTTTACAGAAATTCGCAGGGATATGATAGAAGATTATCTGGTTTATATAAAAACGGATACCGGTCTTACATCAGTCAGTTACACAACAGAACTGTCGGTTTTGGATAATCTGCTGGATGAAATTGGGCGGGAACTGGAAATAGATAATTTATGCAATCTTTTTCTGTCCAGTGATTGCAGAGCATATGACAACGCTTTGCCAGAAGCGTATTCAGATGCAGAAATCAGGAGATTTAATAGTGCATTAACAAAATTAAAGCCCCAGTTAGGAAGATGTCTAATAATACATCAGATGCTCGGTACAAGAATAGAGGATACGTTGACTTTGCGAAGGGATTGCTTATCTGAGAAATCTGGGCATTATTTTATAACTATTCTCCAGCATAAAACAAGGAAATACAAAAGACCAGTCAGCGATCAGCTGGCAGAAGTGATTAGAAAAGCAATAGAAGTTTCAGAAAAGGACCATCCAGATTCAGAATATATTTTTCTGCAAGATAATGGGAAATTATATACAGATTCAATGCTGAAATATCATGTAAATATCATGATTTATGAAAATGATATCAGGGATGATAATGGAAATTATTTTGAGTTTCGTACACATCGTTTTAGACACACTTTTGGAGTAAAACTTACAGAAATGAAATTAGATGATGATAGCATTGCAAGGCTGTTGGGGCATAAGGATACACGAACCATACCACATTATCGGCGGTTAAGAAACGAAGCATTAGCGGAGGATACAAAGGCTGTACGAGATGAAATGAATGAATTATTAGCACAATACAGGAGGGAAAAGGAAAATGCAGAAACACGATAAAATGGTAGCACTGGCAAAAGAAAAAAGTGCGGAAATGACGGAAACAGCAATAACAGCTATTGAAACAATGTATAGAAAAAATATAAAAATTTCAGTTGCTGAACTTACAAAATTAACAGGACTTTCCAGAGGTTTTTTCTATAATAATCCGAATGTGAAACAGGTCATGATGGAATTGAAGGAAAAACAACAGGGAATGATATTGCGAAATCCTAAAAGCGATGCCATTGCAAAAGCACAGGAAGCACGGATTAAGAGTTTAGAACAGAAATTATCCGATAGTGTTCCGAAAAACGAATATGAGAATCTACAGAAAAAATATGAAGAATTACAAGTGAAATATAGTCAAATGAAAAAGGGAACACTGTTGAAGATGTACGACCAATTATAGGAAGAAAAGGAGAATATTTTATGCAGAACGAAATTTACGATGAGAAAAATGGACTTACTTATATGTTATGTGGTGATTATTATTTGCCGGAATTGGCACTTAAAGATATTGAACCAACATATGGGAAATATGGGATGCTTCGTAAAAGCTATTTACAGGAACACAGAAGGGCAAAATATCAAATATTGTTGTTACAAGGAAAACTTGTTGAGCATTTGAATCAGATTGATGCAGAAGCAAGGGATAGGGAAGAACAATTAGTAAAACAGATGATGGAGAAACAAGGAATTACAGAGAAATTAAAAAGACAGGACAACATGGAATGGACTAGGAGGATGAATACCATTTGTCATGATGCAGAAGAGATGATTTTGACGGAAATGATATACACGAAAGGATAATGAACTGTATTGGATAGCAAGAATTTTGCAGCCCGGATAGCAAAAAAGTGGAAGTCCGGATAGCAAAAAAATGGAAGTCCGGATGGCAGGATTCTTGCTGTCCGGAAAGATAAAAAAGTGAGGGATTAAAAATGTTGGTTAAGTACATAATAAAAGTGTTTTTGTGTTTGATTCTTGTAGTAATGACATTGATTTGCTGGTTATTAAAAATTCCTATGATGTTGGGAAATATTTTTCTTTACTTTTTATCAATTATATTTATTCTGACAGGTGTTTTGAGCTATGGATTTGCATTGGAATCTGCAAGAGAATGTGGTCGAATGATAATAATTGGGATGGCATTTGGTGCAATACCAGACTTTGTCCCATTTTTGGGAAAAAGTTTAGAGACATTGGTTGACAAACTGTTGAGTATGACAAATGAATGAGAAAGTCGATATGAAAGAGGGCTGTGAAAGGTTCTCTTTTCTTTTTGCAACTGTGAAATGGCAAGATAATAACGTTATATACATTGTGTATTAGGTACAGATATTGTATTTCTGCATGATGGGAACATAGGGAGTCCATATAAAGGCACTAAATACAGGGCATGAGGGGAGTTTAAGCACTGCTCATGCAAACAGCAGCCGGGATATGTTAAGCCGCCTTGAGACGATGACGCTTATGGGGGTGGAGCTTCCGCTGGAAGCCATACGGAGACAGATTGCGTCAGGGGTGGATATTCTCATTCATCTTGGGAGAATGCGGGATAAATCGAGAAAGGTACTGGAAATTACAGAGGTATGCGGATTTGAAGAGGGCGAAATAAAGACAAATGTGCTTTATCAGTGGAAAGAGGGAGAAGGGCTTAAAAAGCTTGCCACTCTTTTAAACAGGGAAAAGCTGGAAAGGGCGGGAATTGTGTTATGAAGGCAGAAAAAGAAAACAGAGATTATGGCGTGTATCGGTTCACAGGAAAAGAGATTTTAAAGTATCTGGGAGAATGCGGGCTTTTCTGTCTGGGGGTGGCGTATCTCTTTTATGAAAGCGCATGGGCGTTTCTCTTTATGATCCCGGTTCCGTTTGTATTTCTGGGCTGGAAGAAAAAGCAGTGTATCAGAGAACGGAAGAAACGTCTGGATTATCAGTTTCGGGACGCCTTAAACGCCATGAGCGTAGCGGTGCAGGCGGGGTATTCTGTGGAAAACGCGGTATCTGCCTGCACAAGAGATATGGAGCGTCTTTATGAGCCGGATTCCGATATTGTGAAAGAGTTCCGGTACATAGAAAGCCAGCAGAGGGTGAGCGTTCCCGTCGAGGAGCTGTTTTTCGATCTTGGAGAGAGAAGCGGCGTGGAGGATATTGAAAATTTTGCCTCTGTTTTTAAGACGGCGAAGCGGACGGGAGGAGATATGAACCGGGTGCTTGAGAAGGTGGCAAGAATGCTTGGAGATAAAATTGACGTAAAAAAAGAAATCGAGACGACTCTTTCTGCGAAAAAATCGGAACAGATGATTATGAGCCTGATGCCCGCCGGGATTATCGCCTATTTAAAGCTGACTTCCCCGGGATTTTTAAGCACTCTCTACGGAAATCCTTTCGGAATCTGCGCCATGACGGTCTGCCTTTTTATTTATCTTGCCGCATACTGGCTGGGAACAAGGATTGTGGACATTGAAGTGTAACAGGAGATGAGGATATGTGGCTTCATATTATAATATTCGCGGCGCTGGCTGCCGTCGGAGTGTGGTGGAAGATACGGCGCACAGAAGAAGGGGAGAAAAATAAAGAAGGGAAAAAGCTGTTTCTGATGGTTGCTTTCTGCGGAAATCTTCTGGGAGCTGTTCTTACATTTCAAAACGGAAAGGACAAGATATATTCTGAAGGATACCGTCTGAAAAAAGAGGAGACAGGAGCCTACGAGGAGCGTTTTCTCGTATCGGTTGACGGGGAGGAAGCAGGGAATCTGTATGTGCAGATCCCGGAAAAAGAGACGGGTAAGACAGAAGAGCCGCAGGAAGAAAAGCTTTCCCCTGAGGAGGAAAGAGTAAGAGAAATTCAGGAGGCGCTTGCGGAGTACAACCAGGAAAAAGGAGATGCAGATTATTATTATCTTCCGGAAGAATGGGAAGGAAAGCATTTTACCTGGGAGCAGAAGGGAGACAGAAGCGGAACATTAATGGCTGCGTTATTTCTGGCTGTGGGAGCTGCTCTTATGATTTTAAAAAGCAGGGAGGAGCTTACGCTTATTCAGAAAAAAAGAGAACAGATGCTTCTTGATTATCCGGGACTCATTATGAAATTTACGCTGCTTGTGCAGGCGGGAATGACTGCAAGAAAAGCATTTCAGAAAATAGCCGGTGATTACAGGAAACGGAAAAACAGGAAAGAACGGTATGCCTACGAGGAAATTCTTGTTGTGTGTTATGAGATGGACAGCGGCGTTTCGGAGGCAGAGGCGTACAGAAGATTCGGGGAGAGGTGCGGGCAGGTGAAATACAAGACATTTGCCACGCTTCTGATACAAAATCTCCAGAAAGGCAGCAGACATCTGGAAGATATGCTGGAGAGGGAATCAGTGGAAGCCTGGGAGGAACGGAAGAGAAAAGCAAGAGTGCTGGGAGAAGCAGCCGCTACAAAACTTCTGGGACCTATGGTGCTGATGCTTCTTGTGGTAATGGCAGTCATTATGATCCCGGCGTGTCTGACCTTTTACGGAGGAGCATAGGGAGGAGGTGAAAACATGAGAAAACTGCGCAGATTTGTGAGAAATTTTATGAGAGAGGAGGAAGCCGTAGGCGTTGTGGAGATCATACTGATCCTTGTGGTTCTGATCAGTCTTGTCATTATCTTTAAAGACCAGCTCACAAAGCTTGTAAAGAGCATTCTTGCAAAAATCGCGAAACAGAGTAACTCTATCTGATAACTTTTGTCAAAATATTTTTCAACAACAGAGGGAGGAGTACACCTATGGTAAAAAGAGGAAGTATTACCGTTTTTCTTGCGTTGATTTTAAGTCTTGTGACAGCGCTTGTATGTACGGGGATCGAATCTGTGAGAATGGCGGCTGCAAGAACCCAGATTTTAAACGGAGCAGATATAGGGCTTTATTCTCTTTTCGGACAATTCGACAGAGAGATGCTGAAAGATTACGATCTGTTCCTTCTGGACGGTTCCTGTGGGGAGGGAAGTCTTGATCTGGCTTCTGTCTACGATAATTTTTCTTCCTATATGAAACCTGTCTTAAAACAGAACAGTCAGAAGCTTTCTGTTGTACAGGGAGGCTTTTCCGCATATCGCCTGCTTACAGACGAGGGAGGAGAGCCTTTTTATAATCAGGTTGTCCAGTATATGAAGGAAACTCTTGGAAGCCAGGGTGTAAGCCTTCTTCTTGATAAAATGAAAGACAGAAAGGAAAAAACAGAGCAGGCGGAACAGGCAGGACAGCAGGCGGAAAACGGAGATATTATCGAAAATTATGATGCAGAGATGGAAGAAAACAACAGAAAAAATGAAGAGGCTCTTGCTGAGGCAGAAAAAAATCCGGAGGGAGGAGAACTGGAAGACGAAGACAACGTAACGGCTCCTCCGCAAAAAGTAGTAAATCCCATTTCTATCATACGGAGAATCCGGAAAATGGGTATTCTGGAGCTTGTGATCCCGGGAAATAAAGGTGTGTATGACGGGCAGGTACAGGCAGGAAGTCTTCTTTCCAGAAGAGAAAAGCAAAAGGGAATGCCCATGTATGAGCCGGAGAAAATAGATACTTCTTATACATCTCAGATTCTTTTTCAGCAGTATCTTATGGAGAAACTTGGAAATTACACAGCGCCGGGAAAGGGCACACTGAAATATCAGACAGAATATATTCTGGGCGGAAAAACAGGAGATATTGAAAACTTAAAATCTGTGGCAAGACGTCTTCTTCTTATAAGAGAAGGGGTAAATATGGTTCATCTTGTATCGGACGGAACAAAAAGAGCGCAGGCGGCAGGTCTTGCGTCAGCGATCGCCTCTGCCTTTCTCATTCCTCCGGCAACGGGAGTGATCGAAGCGGCGCTTCTTCTCTGCTGGGCGTTTGGGGAGAGTATTCTTGATGTAAGGGAGCTGTTTGACGGAGGAAAAGTTCCCCTTGTAAAAAGCGCGTCAGACTGGCAGCTTTCTCTTGAAAATCTCCCGGAGCTTTTAAACGGTCTGGATTCTGTCAGAAGGGGAAGCGAGGACGGCATGAGCTATGAGGATTATCTGCAGGTACTTCTTCTCGGCGTTTCCAGAGAAGAGAAAATTACAAGGGCAATGGATATGATCGAGCTTTGCGTGCGGGAAAAGGGAAGAAAAAACTTCCGCATGGATTCCTGTATTGTGGCAGCAGAAATTTCCGTAGATGTAAAGGCAAATAAAAGAAAAGTTTTTAATGTGACAAGGGCGTATGGTTATTACTGACAGACAGAAAAGAGGTGCAGAAAGATGCTTTTTCAGAAAGAAAAAAACAGACAGAAGAATGGTTCTAGTGAAGTTAAAATAAGATTGAAAAATAAAAAAGAAAGGACGCGCTCTCTAAGGAGAAAAAAGTCTCTGCTTTCCCCGACACACAGAGACAGACTTTCTGGGAAAGTGTCTTTCTGCACCTTTTTAAAGAAAATGAAGTCAGCAAGCATGGCGGTGGAAACGGCATTTGTTCTTCCTCTGTTTTTTCTGGGAGTTGTCACCATGATTTCTTTTATGGACATTTATAAGATCCAGACAGAACATCTTACAAAGCTGTGTCAAAGTGCAAAGGAAGCAGGAATGTACGCATATCTCCCGGAAGGAGGCGGACCGGAGGAGATTACACTGCCTGATATATATGCCTATGAGCCGATAGGCGGGCTTGTCCCGCTTCCGAAGGTGTGGATCCGCAATCAGGTCCGCGTACACGCCTGGACGGGAAAGGAATCCTCCGGTGCGTCAGGAGACGGAGGAGTGCAGCAGACGCCGGAAAAAATGGTCTATGTAACGGAAACAGGAAATGTGTATCACAGAAGTTTAAGCTGCAGCTATATTAATCTGTCTGTCGAGCAGGTTTCCGGTTCATCTGTACAGGGAAGGAGAAATCAGTACGGAGAAAAATATGAGTCGTGCGAAATCTGCAGCAGAAACCAAAATCCTGCAGGAACGGTGTTTATTACAGGAAAAAGCAATCGGTATCATAACCTGGGTTCCTGCAGCGGACTGAAACGAACTGTAAGAATTGTAAAAGAATCAGAAGTAAAAGGAATGGGAGCGTGTGGAAGATGTGGTTAGAAAACAGCAGTATGTTCATAAAAGAAATGGGAATCCTCGGGATTCTGGGGTGGAATGCCTGGCTTGACATAAAAAAACAGCAGATTTCTCTTGCAGCATCAGGGATTCTCGCTATTGCAGGATTTATCTGGGCATGGCATGGAAACCGCCTTGGATTTTCTTACTTTCTGGGGATTTTTACAGGATTTTGCGTGGTGGGACTTGGCGTTCTCACAAAAGGAGAAATTGGGATCGGGGACGGCATTCTTGTTCTGGCGCTTGGCATGGCGCTGGAATGGGAAAGACTTGTAGTTTCTCTTATGCTTGGGCTTCTGGCATGTGCCATTGTATCCGGCATTCTCATGTTTGTGCTTCATAAAGGGAGAAAGACAAGGATTCCCTTTGCGCCGTTTCTGTTTCTGGGATATATAGGAGGAATGCTGTTATGATAAAACGCGGAAGTTTTACAATAGAGACGGCGTGCGTCATGCCGCTTGTTCTTTTTACCCTTATGGGACTTTTATATCTCTTCTTTTTTGTGCATAACCGCGCGTGGCTGACTGCATCGGCATATGAATCGGCAGTCAGCGGAAGCATGGAAGGAATAAAAAAAGACGGACCGGTTTATGAGACTGCCCGGATAAAAAGTCAGAGTCTTGGTTCTTTGGGATTTTTCGGGGCGGAAAATCTTTCTACGCAGACAGATGCAGGGAAGAAGGTTGTCGTCACGTATGACCTTGACACAACAGAAGAATATACAGGACTTTCCTGGCATCTTCGCGCAAAGGGAGAGGCGAAGGTGATCCGTCCTGTAGGTTGGGTGAGAAAAGTGAAGGCAGCTTCGGAGCTTCTGGGAGGAGATTAATATGAGGGCAGAATATAAAAGAGATATGAATCATAATTATCTGATCCTTCATGGAGAGGAAGTGCCCGATACAGATTCTTACCAGGTAAGAATGCTTGTGGGAAACGGAATGCCCTCCCTTTTAAAATGCAGGCTCCAGAGAATTGATGGAAACTTTCTGATGTATTATGATATTACGTCGAAACAGTCGGTGGCTTCCATGTATGAAACGAAAAAAATGGGGCTGGAGGATTTGCGGCTGATTTTCGGAGGATTTGTTCAGGCAATGGAGGAGATGGCAGAATACCTTATGAATCCGGGACAGCTTCTTGTACAGCCGGAGTATATGTATCTTGATGTGGAAAAGAAAAAGCTGTATTTCTGCTGTATGCCGGGAAAAGCCGGGGACGTAAGGGAGGATTTCCGCGTTCTTACAGAATATATCCTTCCGAAAATCGATCATGAGGACGGAGACGCAGTTATTCTAGGGTATGGCGTATACAGAAGAGCCCTTGAGGATACCTTTCATCTGGAATGCATAAAAGAAGAGATTTATAAAGGAAGAGACAACAGGGAAAAATCGTTTTCCGGGAATGAGGATAGTTTTCAGAAAAACCGGGGCGGGGAAAAGCGTATTCCGGAAAGCTGTAAAGAGAAAGAAATCGACAAAGAAAAAGGTCAATTCAGAGAACAATATGAAAATCAATCGGGAGATTCTCCCTGGGAAATGGAGACAGCAAATTCCTTTGAAAACCGTGACAGAGAAGACGGGAAAAAATCCCCGGTTTCCCTTGGGAAAAAAATCCTTTTTTCTATATTGGGAGCATTTATTCTTATTATAACAGCAGGAGCGGCAGTTCTGGGATTTCTGCCCGGATTGCAGGCGGGAGTGATGCTTTCCGGCTGTGCAGTTTTTCTGGGAATAGGAATGCTCGCATACAGATTCCGAAAAAAACATAAAGGGAGCATAGAAAAGAAAAGGGGAAGACAGGAAATGCAGAGAGACCCCATATGGAAGACAGAACAGGAGGAAGAGAATGGCTGGCAGCCTCAAATGTCCGCCGAAGAAGAGATGTCTGTGTCACAGACTTTGGAGGAAGAACCAAAAGCAAAAGATTTCGGGGAAACGGTGGTGCTTTCCGCCGGAGTGGTACAGGGACCGGCAACGCTGGTAAGCAGGGAGCCGGGAGAACTTGCAACGATTTATCTTCAGGAGGATATGACAGTGATTGGAAAAATGGAGACGGCTGTCGATGCAGTGATCGATCTTCCTACAGTCAGTCGCATTCATGCGAAAATCAGGAGGCGGGATCAGGAATATTATCTCAGCGATTTAAACTCCAGAAATGGAACGGCTGTCAACGGGAGACTTTTAAAAGAGGGGGAGGATTATCAGCTTCAGAATGAGGACGAGGTGGATTTTGCACAGGCAAGATATGTGTTTTTAAAGTGAAAATATCTCGAATAAACAGGGCTTTAAGGGAATCGTGAAGTAGCTTGCATGGAAGAGAAGAATGGGGTAGTATATGAAATAACAGGAGGTAAGGAGATGCGGGCTATTATATGCGATGATGAAATAAGCACTTGTGCGGAGATGGAAAAAATCCTCCGGGAATTTGCTTTTGAAAAGTGTATAAATCTGGAAACAGACATTTTTTATGATGGGAATGCTCTGATGAAGTATCTGAAACGTGAGACAGTTCCGGCGATTCTTTTTCTGGATATTGAACTGCCGGGTGCGAACGGTGTGGAAATCGGAAAGTGTATTCGGGAGGAATTGAGAAATTCAGAAATGTTTCTGGTGTATATTTCTTCTAAGAAGGAGTATGCACTGGAATTATTTCAGAACCAGCCGTTTGATTTTCTGGTGAAGCCGATAAAAAAGGAAAAGCTCTGTCATGTTATGGAGAAAATGTTTCATATTATCGGTAAGAATGAATGCAATTTTACATATAAAAATCAGGGAAATACTTATCGCATTATGTATAAAGACATTTTGTATTTTCAAAGTGACGGAAGAAAAATTAATATTGTAAAGGAAAACGAGATACAGAACTTTTACGGAAAATTATCGGAGGTGGAAAAGGAATGCCCGGAGGGGATGTTTCTGCGTATCCACAAATTCTGTTTGATTAATCTGCATTACGCGAAGGAAATCAATTATAGATCGATTAAAATGGTGAATGGAGATGTATTGGATATTAGCAGGTTTGTGATTTTGGATTGACAGGTTAATAAAAAGACGATATAATGTCCTAAAAACGATAGGACAGTTAAGGATGGAATATAGTATTCGTTTAATAATGGTTTTATCAGGTTCGGTTACTTTTCTTACGTGGGAAATAATGAATAGGTTATTGGGAAACAAAATGAAAGCAAGGTGGAAGCGAAATTTATTATTAATTCCTCTTTTCTTTTATCTATTTCCGCTTGCGTATTATAAAAGCCATATCGTGGATTTTTACCACACGTTAGGGCTATTTCGATGCGGGGGTAGAGTACAGCAGTTAGAAGGAAAATTAGATAAAACATTTTCGGTTGCGCTTAGAAACGGAAATGTAATGTTATCGAAGTCTATGAAAACGCTTATTATTCTGGAGATAATAGCTTTTTTGGGTTCTCTTATTATTTTGCTTTTTAAAATGAAAAAATATAGAAATGTACAAAAAAATATTATGGGTGAGGAAAGTGGAACAATAACAGATGAGGAACGGAAGATATTACAGCAAATAAAAGAGGAAATTAAGCTAAAAATAAATGTAAAGTGTATTAAAATTTGTAAAGAAGAGAGCCCGTTTGCGTCAGGGCTAAGAAAAAAGATAATAGCGATGCCGGTAGGAGAAAAATTAAAAGAAAGTAATTGGTGCAGTATTTTAAGACATGAGTTGGCACATATAAAACATGGAGATATGTGGTGGGGGGCTTTGGCAGTTGCAGTAGTAGCAGTGCATTGGTATAATCCATTAAACTATTATTATGTATATAAATTATTATGCGTTAATGAAGAGTATGCTGATGAGTTTGCTGTCAGCAATATGAATAGACGAGAAAAAGTAGCGTATTGTAAACTTTTAATTGATTTATCCGAGAAAAAGTCGGAAGTATCTGTTGTGAAAATTGGATTTGGGAAAAACAACAAAAATAACATAAAGAAAAGGATAGAGTTAATCATGAGAAAAGGTAGGAGTTATATGATAATAGCTATAGTAATTGGTATGCTTATGATAATGGCAGGAACATTTTCGGTTTTCGCATATGAAATCCCTCTGGAAACGAAAGATGTAGAGAGTAATTTTCCTGTAGAAACGGAAGAAGAGTTTATAATAGGAGAAATTGAGGTTGAGAAAATTCCATATGATGATTATTTTATTGATGAATTTGGTAGGGTGTATTCTATTGAAGGACAAGATACAATGGCACATTGTAATCATTCATATGTGAAAGGAATTAGAAAGTTTCATTCAAAAAAAGGAAACGGATGTAGAATTGATTATTATAATGCGAAACGATGTAAAAAATGTGGTTATATAGTAGAAGAATCTTTTAATCATGCAGAAACATGGGAAAAATGTCCGCATTAGGAAGAGGTGAAAAATGGAAAAAAAATTTGGATTGTCAGAAACAGAATATGAATTAATGGAATTTTTTTGGGAATCTGGTCGGAAGTTGAGTTTTAGAGAAATTTTAGACTACTTTAATGAAATTAAGAAAAAAGATTGGAAAAAACAGACGTTAAGTTCCTTTTTGACAATTTTACAAAAAGAAGGACATATTAAAACAGATATATCAGGAAAAAAGTATCTTTATTATCCTTCAAGAACAAAACAAATGCATATTAAAGTATGGATGAAGCAGTTATGTAAGGAGTCATTTGATAATTCGCTGTTAAAATTTGTTCAAGCTTTTACTGGAGGAGAAAGAATAAGTCACGAAACTGCACAGGAATTAAGAGATTACTTGGATCAATTAGAAGATAAAGAAAAGTAGAAAGGATAAGAAGGCGGATCGTTTTGAAAATGGTACGCCTTTTTATTTCACACGAATGACCTAAAATTAATAGGACAATATGACCTAAAAACAATAGGACATTTTGTGAAATGTGTCAATAGACATTAAGGATCAAATGAGTATAATAAAACTAAGGTTAGTCGACAGCCTCATTGAAAAAGTAAAGCAAAAGGAGAAGAGTAAAATGAATAAAAAAATGATAGCAATGTTATTGGGAACAGTAGTAATGGTTGGTTCAATGGGAAGTACAACTGTGTTTGCAGCGGGTAGTGAAGATATTCTGACTTCTGGTGAGAATAATAAAAAATGAGAAAAGTAAACAAACGAGATAAAGTTCGTTGTTATACTAAAATAAAAAAAATTACAGTTGCTTGTATACATGTTTTTTTTGCTTTTATGTTCCCTTATTGGGCTAATAATATTTCAATATTAGTTTATATGGCAATGCGTAATTTATCCGCTCCTGTTCAAGTAATTATGAGTTATATTTCGCAAATAATTAGTTTTTTGCTAATGCTTTGTTTCTATCTGAGATTTATTATGAGAAAAGACCTAAAAGATATAGGTTTGGGAAAACCATATGGAAAGGGAATTTGGATAATTGTGGCATTTGTACTTCCTTTGACAGTTTTAGTTACAACGATGATGCTAGCAGGAGGGCAGGTAATAAAGGGAAATATGTCTTCTATAGAAATGCAGGAAGAAATTTTCGGCACTTTATTTATGGGAATTACGGCTGGGATTATAGAGGAATGCGCAGTTAGAGGTCTTATGATGAAAAGTTTGGAAATGGTTGTTGGTAAAAAAATAGCCATAACTGTTTCGGCTTTGAGTTTTACAGTAATACACTTTAGTTGGGTTGCAGAAGCAGAAATTGTTTCCCAAGTGCTTTTGCTAGTGGCGGGAGTATGTTTCAGTGTAATGATGAGTGTAATTGTCTACGCCACCGGTTCTGTATGGTGTGGTGTTTGGATACATGGAATTTGGAATATGCTTATTATAGGAGATGTATTCGCGCTGAAGCAAGAAGTGGAAATATGGGATCCTTGTATTTATACTTTTGTAATGTCACAAAAAAATCCTTTAGTAACAGGTGGAAAATTTGGAGTAGAAGCGTCACTTGTATCCATAATTTCGTATGGAATTGTAATTTTTATAGCGGTATATATAATAAAAAAACAGGAAAAAGCAAAAAGAAACATTTAATGTAGAGGGGGCTGTCGCTTTAGTGCGACAGCTCCTTTAAAAATGTCATAAGATGTTGTACAGCGCCGCGCGGGAATATAGTAATCTTGTGATGGAAAGAGCGAAAAGAGTGACGGCGGAAGCTATGGAAAAAGCCGAAAAAGAAATAAGAGGTGACAAACAGTAGGAAATCTACTATAATAAAGTTCATCACAGAAACAATAACCAACATTCATATACGGAGGATACGATTATGAAATTATATGATACCGGCGTATATCTCGTGGACGGCGAGAAGATTGTAGAAGAATCCGCAGCTTCCCTTCCGGTTTCCAGGGAGGAGGCAGCAAAAAATACAATTGCATACGGAATTCTGGAAGATCACAACACTTCCGGGAATATGGAAAAGCTTCAGATTAAATTTGACAAGCTGACTTCTCACGATATTACATTCGTGGGAATTATTCAGACAGCACGTGCGTCAGGACTTGAGAAATTTCCGGTTCCCTATGTGCTTACAAACTGTCACAATTCCTTATGTGCAGTAGGCGGAACAATTAATGAAGATGACCATATGTTTGGCCTTACCTGTGCGAAGAAATACGGCGGTGTATACGTACCTCCTCACCAGGCAGTTATCCACCAGTTTGCAAGAGAAATGCTGGCAGCAGGCGGAAAAATGATCCTCGGTTCAGACAGTCATACACGTTACGGCGCTCTTGGAACAATGGCAATGGGAGAAGGCGGACCTGAGCTTGTAAAACAGCTTCTCTCTCAGACATACGACATTAATATGCCGGGTGTAGTTGCTATTTACCTGAAAGGTACTCCACGTCCGGGTGTAGGTCCGCAGGACGTTGCCCTCGCAATTATCGGAAAGGTTTTCGCAAATGGATATGTGAAAAATAAAGTAATGGAATTTGTAGGACCTGGTGTGAAAAATTTAAGTGCAGATTTCCGAATCGGCATTGACGTTATGACCACAGAGACAACATGTCTTTCCTCTATCTGGCAGACAGATGAGAAGATTGAAGAGTTCTATGAAATTCATGGAAGAAAAGAAGATTATAAAGAATTAAAGCCGGGAAAAGTTGCTTATTACGATGGCTGTGTGGAAATCGATCTGGAGGAGATCAAGCCTATGATCGCCATGCCGTTCCATCCGAGCAATACGTATACCATTGACGAGCTGAAAGGAAATCTTAAGGATATTCTGGCTGATGTGGAGAAAAAGGCGCAGATAAGCCTTGACGGAAAAGTTCCGTTTACACTGAAGGACAAAGTAGTAGATGGAAAGCTTTATGTAGATCAGGGTATCATTGCTGGCTGTGCAGGCGGCGGATTTGAAAATATCTGTGCTGCGGCTGATATATTAAAGGGCAGCAGCATCGGAGCGGACGCCTTTACTTTAAGCGTATATCCGGCAAGTACGCCGATTTATATGGAGCTTGCAAAGAACGGCGTTCTTGCAGACCTTCTTGCAACAGGCGCAGTTGTAAAAACAGCCTTCTGCGGTCCGTGCTTCGGAGCAGGAGATACGCCGGCAAATAATGCCTTCAGTATCCGCCATACAACAAGAAACTTCCCGAACCGCGAAGGTTCCAAGATCCAGAACGGACAGATTTCTTCTGTTGCTCTTATGGACGCCCGTTCCATTGCAGCAACAGCGGCAAATAAAGGCTTCCTTACCTCCGCAGAGGAATATACAGGAGATTACACAAACCAGAAGTATTTCTTTGATAAGACAATTTATGATAACCGCGTATTTGACAGCAAGGGCGTGGCAGATCCGTCTGTTGAGATCCAGTTCGGACCGAACATCAAAGACTGGCCGAAGATGGCGGCTCTCGCAGATAACCTTGTGCTGAAAGTGGTTTCAGAAATCCACGATCCGGTAACAACAACGGACGAGCTGATTCCTTCCGGAGAGACTTCTTCCTACCGTTCCAATCCTCTGGGACTGGCAGAATTTACTCTTTCCAGAAAAGATCCTGCATATGTGGGACGTGCAAAGGAGATCCAGAAAGCGCAGCAGGCGATCCAGGACGGAAAATGCCCTGTTGAGGCAGTTCCTGAGCTGAAAGCAGTTCTTGATGTAATCCATAAAGATTTCCCAGAAGTGGGAAAAGATAATTTAGGCGTGGGAAGTACGATCTTTGCCGTAAAACCGGGCGACGGTTCTGCCAGAGAGCAGGCTGCGTCCTGCCAGAAGGTTCTCGGAGGCTGGGCAAATATTGCAAATGAATACGCTACAAAGCGTTACCGCTCCAACCTTATCAACTGGGGTATGCTGCCATTCTTAATTCCGGAAGGCGAGCTTCCGTTTAAAAACGGAGATTATCTGTTCTTCTCGGAAATCAGAAAAGCAGTGGAAGAGAAGGCAGAAGTGATCAAAGGATATGTGGCAGGAGAAGATTCTCTGAGAGAGTTTGAAGTTACCTTAGGGGAACTGACAGACGACGAGAGAGAGATTATTTTGAAGGGCTGCCTGATTAACTATAACCGTAAGTAAATCCATGAATATGAACAGAAGTGCCGTCGGAAATGAGAAGTCGTTTCCGGCGGCGTTTTGTTTTCCGGGAAAGCGTTATATTCCTGCCGCCTTTTGTAAAGAAAAAGGTATGTCCGGATTATGACAATTAAAAAGTCTGAATTTTTATAAAAATATAAATAAATAGTACAATAAATAAAATTAAGTAAGATTATAAAAGAAAAATTTTGAAAAAATATCAAAAAAGTATTGACAAAATCAGTGGGCGGTGGTATTATAATCCCATCAAAAGAAAAAACAAACCAAAGTACAAAAGATAGAAAATATCAGAAAGGATTTGGTGATTCCGGTGGGAAGGTAGAATTTCATTCATCAATATGAAAGTGACAGGAATCGTGTTTCCTGCAAGAAAGACCTGGTACAGTGAAAATAATATATAGAGTTTTTAATATAAGATGAATGCTTTTATTTTATATCAAAAACAATAAGTACAGGTATTATAGTAGCGATTTTTCATATTGAATAATGTCACAAAACTGATATAAAGGTTTCGGAATTTGTGTAAAGAAACATTTTTCGAAAGAGTATAACCATTATCTTAGAGAATCGTCCGGAAGAAGAGTTCCGGAGAATTTCGAAAATAGATAAGGAGGATATTTTGAAATCCATATAAGTAATATAATTTACTATATGAATTGAAACTTTACATCAGAAATTATCTTAAAAAGATAATTTATAAAAGAAATACGTTGGAACGTTTCCCATACTTTTATTAAATATGTAAAGATAAGGTTCATAAAAAATATTTTACCGTAAACTTATTTGCCAGGAATAAAAGCGCACACAAATTAAGCAGATTCGGATTTAAGAATTTAAGTTCGAAGGTGTTTAAACAAACAGGGAAAAGTATAGCCATGATTTCTTTATTAAATAAGATAAATTATAATCCGTGAAATTATAATTTTTAAAAGCTATAAAACTTTCTAAATAAATCGAGTGATATAAAATCATATCGTTTATGAGCAGGAAATAAAGAGAGAGATATGTACGTATAGATAAAAAGTGAATAAAGAAGACGATACATATAAACAGATAAAGATTAAAATAAGAAAGAGTAAGAGGACGAATAATTGAATAACGAAGAACATTGAGGCGGTCATCATTTTCAGGATTTATGAAATAATAAGAAAGTGATGACCGTCTTACTGCGTTGTTTTATCTGTTGCCAGAAGCGCGGGATTAAGGTATACTCTCCTGAAAAGGAGATTTTTTTATGAAAAGAACAGAGGATATGATCATATTTGAGGACAGAGAGATTCTGGTGTGCCATAAGCCGGCAGGACTTGCTGTTCAAAATGCAGGAATCGGAACGATGGACATGGAGAGTATGATAAAAAATTACCTGGCTTTAAAGCAGCCGGAAAAAATTCCCTATGCCGCAGTAGTGCATCGCCTTGATCAGCCGGTGGAAGGGATTCTTGTGTTTGCAAAGACGCCAAAGGCGGCAAAGGAATTAAGCGCGCAGATAAGCGGCGGAAAGATGAAAAAAGAATACCTGGCAGTGACATATGGAAAAGTGGAAAAAGAAGAGGGGATTCTGGAGGATTATCTGAAAAAAGACGGAAGAAGCAATACCTCTTCTGTTGTAAAACCCGGGACTCCGGGTGGAAAAAAAGCGCGTCTTCAGTACCGGCTTGTGGATAAGTGCAGAGATGAGAAGGGAAAAGAAAAATTTCTCATACGTATTTTACTGGATACCGGAAGGCATCACCAGATACGTGTGCAGATGGCACATGCGGGAATGCCGCTTGCAGGAGACAGAAAATACGGAGACGGAGAAAACGGGGGAAGGTTTCCGGGACTTTGTTCCGCTTCTCTTACTTTTACAGCGCCCTCTTCCAAAAAGACGATGCACTTTCAGGTAAGACCGGAGGGAGAAGTTTTTCAGGGATTTAAAGACGCTTCATTTACAAAAGGCTTTTTTCTGGAATAAATTTTGAAGAAATTGCCATACTAACAAAAAGATGCCGGGGCAAAAGATACCAGGCATCACAAAAAGGAAAAGTATGGTGAGTTCTGTGAATGTAGAATGGAAAAGAAAACTGACAATAACAGGGATTATAGCAGGGGTGTATGCGGGATACCGCTTTTTTCTGCCTGCTGTAATCCCTTTTGTGACGGCAATTTTTCTGGCAGGGTGGCTTTACCCGGCGGCTGTCCGTGTGGAGAAAAAAACAGGGATCAAAAGAGGGATTGTGGGAACGCTTCTTCTTACCCTTTTGTTTGCAGCGCTGGGAACACTCGCTTACTGGGGTATTTGGGGGATTATGGGGCAGCTTCAGGCGGCTGTGGCAAATATTCCCGCGCTTTTGAAAACAGGAGAGAGAATGCTGGATTCCTGCTGTGGATTTCTGGAAGAGGTTACCGGGCACAGCAGTGCGGAAACAAAAAGATATTTGATGGAGCGGGGCGCGAATATAATGGAAGTTTTTCTTTCGGCGCTTACTCCGGAAAACATAGGGAAGATCGTGGGAATGGCAAAGCATGTGATTCTTTTTATTTCCGGACTTGTTGTGACGTATATTTCCACTTCTTTTATTATGGGAGATATGGAAAATCTGCAGAAAAAAATAAGGGAATATTCCTGGCTTGCCGGAATCCGCAGAGCGTTTCGAAGGTTAAAAGAGACGACAGCCGTTTATTTTAAGGCGCAGCTTCTTATTATGGCGATTATTGCCGGTGTGTGCGCTGTGGGTTTCCGGCTTATGAAAAGTCCGTATTTTCTCGTATTTGGCATTGCACTTGGAATACTTGACGCCATTCCCCTTATCGGTACGGGTACGATTCTTTATCCGGCAGCGATTGTTTTTCTTATCAAAGGAGAGGTGGGAATTGCTGTGGGCTGTGTGATTCTTGACCTGGTTACAAGCTTTTTAAGGGAGGTGCTGGAGGCAAGGCTTTTGGGCGGAAGGCTGGGTGTTTCGCCGCTTGTGATTCTGGGCTGCGTCTACATCGGCGTTCTGATTTTCGGAGGCGCAGGGGTAATTCTGGGACCGCTTGCTTTTTCCACAGCATATGAACTGGGGAAAGAGTGGGACGTCTGGGATTAGAGAGATTTTGGAAGCGGCTGTGAAGAAAGAAAACATCGGCAATTTTGACGGAAATTGTGAAAAAAGTATTAAAACTATAGACGGCAGAAGGAAAAAGTGTATAATGAAAAAAATAGCAAAAGAAACTGTTAAATCTATGTAAAGCAGAAGAGGAGAATGAAGATGAAGAAGGCGGCGGTTGCCTCCATGATCGTTTTGGCGGCAGTAGCAGTTGCAGGGATTATTCCCGGAAAAACCAACAGAATCGCAGCATCTCCCGAAGAGAATACAGGAGAAGAGGCAGCGGAAGAGAATGCGCAGGAAAAAGTAGAAGACCCTCTGCTTCCGGAAATTGATACTTCCGTGAAAATTGAGGCAGGTTCCAGAGTCGCTGTTGTAAGCAAAAATACAGAAGGACAGTTCTGGGATAAAGTACAGGCAGGTATGGAAGACGCGGTAAAAGCAGTAAACGAAGCCTATGGTTTTTCAAAAGAAGATGCAGTGACCATGACATTTGAAGGCCCCGATGACGAGCGGGAGGTAGAGACGCAGATCAATACGCTGGACGCGGTCATCGCCGAGAATCCGGCTGCGCTTTGTCTTTCAGCAGGAGATATGGAATCCTGTCAGGCACAGCTTGAGACAGCGGCAGAAAACGGGATCCCGGTAGTCGTGTTTGACTCCAATGTGGCGGATACGGAGCTTGTAGGCGCATTTCGAGGCACAGACAATGAAAAGGCAGGAGAGATGGCGGCTGAGAAGCTGGCGGAGGCTTTAAACGGAAGCGGTAAGATTGCAGTATTTTCCGCGCAGGAGAAAACAGCCAGCATTCAGGACAGAATGAAAGGCTTTCAGAAAAAGATCGCAGAGTCCGAAGGGATTGAAGTGTCAGAGATCCTGTATCAGGACAGTGTAGAAGATATGGAAGCAGCCATGAAGGAAACACTTGAAAAATATCCGGATCTTGCCGGAGTTTACTGCACAAACGCCGATATATCAGAAATGTATCTGGGGCTGAAAAAGCCGGAAGATTCCAGTATTGTGATGGTGGGAACAGACGCCACAGATAAGCAGCAGAAGGCAGTAAAAGACGGAACAGAGCTTGGAATCGTTTCCCAGGACCCGTACGCAATGGGATATATTACTATTCTTACCGCTCTCGACCTTACAAAAGAAGGCGTGAATGTGGAAAAGAACAGCTTTCTTGAGCCCCAGTGGATTGACAGCGCAAATATTGAGGATCCTGCGTACAGCAATTACATATATTGACACATATCCTGACAGGCAGAGAGAATACAAAAGAGAAGACCGGGCAGCAGTCCGGTCTTTTGTGTACATATAGTATTCTGTAATTTGTGAATTTTCAGTTCAAAGATGAGTGATATATTGTAATTATCCTAGCAATATGTTAGAATTTGACTATATAAAAAGCCTGTTGTGCGAAAGGGGAAGGGAAGATGAAAAAAGGCGTAGAAATCTGGAAAAATATAGCTATGCTGAGCCAGTTCGGGCTTTCGTTTATTACCCCGTTGCTTCTTTGCTTTGCAGGCTGCTGGTGGTTGGTTGCGAAGACCGGAGTTGGAGGCTGGATTTATATTTTAGGCTTTTTCTTTGGGATGGGCGGTTCCGCGACAGTGGCGTATAAATTTTATTTAAGTACTGTAAAACACCAGAAAAAAGAAGAAAAAAAGAAAAAACAGAAAGTATCCTTTAACCGGCATATATAAATCCGGAAAAGGATAGAAAGGAAGTATTATGAGCAGTATGTTCCATGATATTCAGCCGGCTGTAAAGAAAGAAACAAAAAGAGTGGCAGGAATTACAGCAACAGGTACGCTGGTGATGTGGATTGTATTTTTTGCACTCCACATGGGAATGCCGGAAAAAGTTCCTTTTGATTACACAGTAATCCTGGGAGGAATCTGCGGAAGTCTTGTGGCAGTGCTGAATTTTTTTCTCATGGGTCTTACCGTACAGAAGGTTGCTGCATCAGAGGACGAGGCGGCTGCCAGAATGCGTATGAAAGCAAGCTACTCCCAGAGAATGCTGATTCAGATGCTCTGGGTGGTGATTGCGATCGCAGCCCCCTGTTTTCAGTTTGTGGCAGGCATTCTTCCCCTTTTGTTCCCGGGAACAGGCATTAAGCTTATGGGAATTGTTGGGAGAAAAAAATAGTGTATTTCAGGAAATATGAGAAAAATAAATCAAAGATGGGAGGTGGAAACATATGGAACTAGATGTTACCGGTGCCAGAATACTCTGGGAGCTGCCTCTTGAACTTCCTGTTCTGGGAAAGCTCCGCATCAGTGAGACAATGGTGGTAAGCTGGATCGTTATGATCCTGATAACAGGTTTCTGCATCTGGCTGACTCACGATCTGAAGGAAGAGAATATTTCCAAACGGCAGGCTCTGGCAGAATTTATTGTAGAGAAGGCGAACAACTTTGTTGTGGGAAATATGGGAGAAAGATTCAGTTATCTCATTCCTTTTGTCGCAGCTCTTTTTGCTACCAGTGTTGTATCGAACCTGATAAGTCTTATCGGTCTTCGAAGTCCGACGGCAGACCTTTCAACAGAAGCTGCCTGGGCAGTCGTAGTCTTTATTATGATCACAGCGCAGAAGATACAGACAAACGGATTTAGAGGTTATCTGAAGGGATTTACCACGCCGATCGCTGTTATGACGCCGTTTAATATTCTGTCTGAGCTGGCAACGCCTGTAAGTATGGCGTGCCGTCACTTTGGAAATATTTTATCAGGCGTAGTCATCAACGGGCTGATTTACGGAGCGCTGGCAGTAGCAAGCTCTGCAGTCCTTGGCATTCTTCCGGGAGTCCTGGGAGACGTTTTATCGAAAATCCCCATTCTTGATGTGGGTATACCGGCAATCCTGTCCGTTTATTTTGACTGGTTTTCCGGCGTAATGCAGGCGTTTATCTTCTGTATGCTGACAGTCATGTACATTGCAAATGCAGCGGAGGAGTAAACAGATTTTTAAAAAGAGATTTAATAAAACAAATACATTTTACAGGAGGATTTTATTATGGATTTTCAGTTACTTGCAAAAGGTATCGCGTTGGCAGGATGTGCAATCGGTGCGGGCTGTGCCCTGATCGCCGGTATCGGACCTGGTATTGGTGAAGGTAATGCAGTTGCAAAGGCTCTGGAAGCAATCGGACGTCAGCCGGAGTGCAAAGGCGACGTTACTTCTACTATGCTTCTCGGCTGTGCTATCGCAGAGACAACAGGTATTTACGGTTTTGTAACCGGTCTTCTTCTTATTTTTGTTGCTCCTGGTATGTTCATGAATTTCCTGAGCTGATAAATTGTTCTGAGGGAACAGAAAGACCGGCAGAAACAGGAGGTTACAGGAATGCAGGTACAGGATTTAGTAACGATTGTGCCGTGGAATTTTATCGCAACGATCTTAAACCTTTTTATCCAGGTATATTTGATCAAACGCTTTCTTTTCAAGCCCATCAATGAGATGCTGGAAAAGCGCAGAGCAAAGGCGGACGCGCAGATCCAGGACGCTGTAAAGGCAAAAGATGAGGCTCTTGCAATGAAGGAAGAGTACGAGAAAAATATGCAGGACGCAAAGAACAAGGCGAATGAGATTCTTACAACTGCCCAGAAAACAGCGGCTGTTCAGAGTGAAGAGATGTTAAAAGACGCAGCTCTTCAGGCGGCTGCAATGAAAGAAAAGGCAGAGGCTGACATTGCCCAGGAGAAGAGAAAAGCTGTCAATGAGATCAAAGGCGAGATCGGCGGCATGGCAATGGAGATTGCAGGTAAGGTGATCGAGAGGGAAATCAGCGAGGAAGACCACGCGAAACTGATTGATGAGTTTATAACGAATGTAGGTGAGGCATCATGACCCGGACTGCCAGATTATACGGCGGCAGTCTGTACGACCTTGCCGCAGAGGAGAAGCTCTCAGATGTGATTCTGGAAGAGATGGAGGAGATCCGTAAGATATTCAGGGAAACTCCGGAATATCTTCATCTTCTCGGCGAGCCGTCCATTCCAAAAAAGGAGAGGACGGAGCTGATTGAAAAGGCTTTCGGAGCACAGGCAGAGCGTTATCTGGTGAATTTTTTAAAACTGCTGTGCGATAAGAATCTTATCCACGAATTTGCAGGCTGCTGTGAGGAATTTACCCGGCGGTATTATGCAGACAATAACATTGCGGAGGCTTCTGTCATAAGTGCAGTGCCTCTTACAGACAGGCAGATGGAGCTTTTAACAGCGAAACTGGAAAAGATGAGCGGAAAAAAAGTAAAGCTGGTGCAGAAGACGGATTCTTCCGTACTGGCAGGTCTGCGTGTGGAATTAGAAGGAAAACAGCTTGACGGAACGGTTCAGAGCCGTCTGGACGGCATTTCCAGGAAACTGAACGAAATAATTGTTTAAAGGATGGAATGGAAACATGCAATTAAAACCTGAAGAAATATCCAAAGTCATCCGCAGCCAGATCAAATATTACGATAACGCGATCCGCCAGAATGAGACAGGAACGATCCTGATGGTCGGCGATGGAATTGCCAGAGCCAGCGGTCTTGTAAACTGCATGGCAGGCGAGCTTCTGGAATTTGAGGACGGAAGCTTCGGAATGGCGCAGAACCTGGAGGAAAACAGCGTTTCTATCGTATTATTCGGCTCTGATGAAAACATCGGAGAAGGACAGACTGTAAAACGAACCGGAAAGGTTGTTTCTGTTCCGGTCGGCGATGCAATGATCGGGCGCGTGGTGAACGCTCTTGGACAGCCTATCGACGGGGCTGGACCAATTTTGACAGAGGAATACAGACCAATCGAGAGCCCGGCTCCGGGAATCTGTGAGAGACAGTCTGTTTCAGAGCCTCTTCAGACAGGAATCAAGGCGATCGACTCTATGGTTCCAATCGGAAGAGGACAGAGAGAGCTGATTATCGGTGACCGCCAGACAGGAAAGACAACGCTGGCAACCGATACGATTATCAACCAGAAGGGGAAGGATGTAATCTGCATTTACGTTGCAATCGGACAGAAGCGTTCCACAGTTGCTACACTTGTGGAAACTCTCACAAAGAACGGCGCTATGGATTACACGATGGTAGTTGCGGCTACTGCTTCTGAGGCAAGCCCGTTACAGTATATTGCGCCGTATTCCGGCTGTGCAATGGGCGAATATTTTATGAATAAGGGCAGACACGTTCTTATTATTTATGATGATTTAAGTAAACACGCGGTTGCATACCGTGCACTTTCTCTTCTGATCCGCCGTCCGCCGGGACGTGAGGCGTATCCGGGAGACGTTTTCTATCTCCACTCCAGACTTCTGGAGAGGGCTGCAAAACTTGATGAGGAGCACGGAGGCGGTTCTTTGACTGCCCTTCCGATTATTGAGACACAGGCAGGAGACGTTTCTGCCTATATCCCGACAAACGTAATTTCCATTACAGACGGTCAGATTTTCCTGGAGACAGAGCTTTTCCACTCCGGCGTTATGCCGGCTGTAAACCCGGGTATTTCCGTATCGCGAGTAGGTGGAAACGCGCAGATCAAGGCGATGAAAAAGGTTGCCGGAACATTGAAGCTTATTTATTCCCAGTACAGAGAGCTGCAGAGCTTCGCACAGTTCGGTTCTGATCTGGACGCGGATACAAAGGCGCGTCTGGAACAGGGGGCAAGAATTGTGGAAGTTTTAAAACAGAACCAGAATGCTCCGGTTGCTGTTGAGAAGCAGGTAGCGATCCTCTATGCTGTCACAAAGGGAATCCTTTCCAGAGTGGAAACGGAGGATGTAAGAAGCTATGAATCCGGTCTTTATACCTTCCTTGATACAGATGCGGAAGGCGCTTCCGTAATGCAGGAAATCCGTTCCACAGGAAAACTGGAAGCAGAGACGGAAGAGAGACTGAAAAAAGTGCTGGGCGAATATACAGATAAATTTCTGGATACAAAGCCTGAGAAATAAAGTGATTAGGAGGACAGGTCATGGCTGCAAATAACATGAAGGCGGTAAAACTGCGTATAAAAAGCGTGCAGAGCACCATGCAGATTACCAAGGCGATGGAACTTGTGGCATCCTCCAAGCTGCGTAAGGCAAAAGAGCGGGCAGACGTCTGCCGGCCCTATTTCCGGGAGCTTCATCAGACGCTTCAGGATATTGCAAATGGAAATATAGATTTTTCCTCGGCATATGCCAGGGAATCTGCAAACCCGAAAAGCTGCTATGTAGTCATTGCAGGAGACAGGGGACTTGCAGGGGGATATAACGCCAATCTTTTTAAATGTCTGGAAGCAGACGCAGAAGGGAAAGATTACGTTGTTCTTCCTGTGGGGAAAAAATCTGTGGAATATTTCCGCCGGAAAGGTGTGGAGTGTATCACAGAGGCGTTTGGAGAAATTGCCGAGATTTCTGTTGCGGACTGTTTTGAGATGGCAAATCTTCTCTGCCGGGAATTCCGGGCAGGAAAATACGGTCATATTGAACTGTGCTACACAGGCTTTGTATCCATGCTTTCCCAGGTTCCGTCCGTAATGTCCATGCTTCCTCTTACGGATCTTACGGTGCAGGAGAAAAAAGGAAAAATCGAAAACCTGATTTTATATGAACCAGATGCAGTGGAAGTATTTGACGCCATTGTGCCGGAGTATCTGGCAGGGCTGATCTACGGCGGCGTCTGTGACAGTGTGGCAAGTGAGCTGGCTGCAAGGCGCACGGCAATGGAAGCTGCCACGGGAAATGCAGAGGAAATGATCGACAAGCTGAATCTGTATTATAACCGTGCGCGTCAGGCAAGCATAACGCAGGAAATCACAGAGATTGTTGGAGGTGCGGAAGGCATCTAAGGAGACATGGCTGCTTATGCAGACATCATCATAAGGAGATTCAACAAAATGAGCGAAAAACACATTGGCGAGGTAGTGCAGGTCATCGGTCCTGTCCTGGATATTCGGTTTGCACATGATGAGCTGCCTGCTCTTTTAAATGCCATAGAAATTGATAATCAGGGCGAAAAGCTGATCGCTGAGGTTGCCCAGCAGACCGGGGACAACACAGTGCGCTGTATCGCCATGAATTCCACAGACGGACTTGTGCGCGGCGTGAAGGCTGTCGATACAGGCGGTCCGATCACCGTTCCTGTAGGAGAGGAATGTCTGGGAAGAGTATTTAATCTTTTAGGCGACCCGGTAGACAATAAACCGGCGCCTGAGACGGAGGAGAGATGGGCGATCCACCGTCCGGCTCCTTCCTATGAGGAACAGACTCCTGCAACAGAGATCCTGGAGACAGGAATCAAGGTAGTAGACCTTATCTGCCCTTACGCAAAAGGCGGAAAGATCGGTCTGTTCGGAGGCGCTGGAGTAGGAAAAACCGTTCTTATTATGGAGCTTATCCATAACGTGGCGACTGCGCACGGAGGACTTTCTGTTTTCACAGGCGTAGGAGAGCGTACACGAGAGGGAAACGACCTCTATAACGAGATGCAGGAAAGCGGCGTTATTGACAAAACTGCCCTTGTTTACGGACAGATGAACGAGCCGCCGGGAGCGCGTATGCGAGTTGGACTTTCCGGTCTTACAATGGCGGAATATTTCCGTGATGTGAAAAACCAGGACGTGCTTTTGTTTATTGATAATATTTTCCGTTTTACACAGGCAGGTTCCGAAGTTTCGGCTCTTTTAGGACGTATGCCGTCCGCAGTAGGATACCAGCCGACTCTTGCAACAGAGATGGGAGCTCTCCAGGAGCGTATTACTTCTACAAGAAAAGGTTCTATCACATCGGTTCAGGCAGTTTACGTGCCTGCAGATGACCTGACAGACCCGGCTCCTGCAACTACATTTACCCATCTGGACGCCACCACGGTACTTTCCCGTGAGATTTCCAGCCAGGGTATTTATCCGGCTGTAGACCCGCTGGATTCTTCCAGCCGTATTCTTGCGCCGGAGGTTGTTGGAAAAGAGCATTATGAGGTGGCGCGTTCTGTTCAGAGAGTGCTGCAGAGATATAAAGAGCTTCAGGACATCATTGCCATCATGGGTATGGACGAGCTGTCCGAGGAGGATAAGCTTACTGTAAACCGCGCCCGTAAGGTGCAGCGTTTCCTGTCACAGAGCTTTTCTGTTGCAGAGCAGTTTACAGGTATGCCGGGACAGTATGTTCCGCTGAAAGAGACGATCCGCGGATTTAAGATGATCCTGGACGGAGAATGCGACGACCTTCCGGAGAGCTGTTTCCTGTTTTCCGGAACCATTGATGAAGTGTTTGAAAAAGCGAAGAATCAGTAAAGGAGGCCGTCTATGAAGACATTTCCGTTACGAATCGGAACACCGGACGGACTTCTCTTTGAGGGCGATGTGGAGCGCGTTGTGTGCCGCGGGATAACAGGAGATCTGGCAATCCTTGCAGGGCACTGCAATTTCTGTACCGCTCTCGGCATGGGGGAAGCTCATGTGATTCTGGAAGACGGCAGCAAAAAAGAGGCAGCCTGCATTGGCGGAATGCTCTCTGTTATGAATGGAACCTGTCGCGTCCTTGCAACCACCTGGGAGTGGAAAGAGGACATTGACAGGGAGAGAGCAGAAACGGCCAAGAAAAAGGCAGAAAACCTTCTGGCAAAAGGTGGTCTTACAGACCGTGAATATAAAATGGCAGAGGCGAAGCTTCAGAGAGCACTTGTTCGTTTAGGTGTAAAGCAGTAAAAAAAGTTCTTGACATATGAATAAAGTTAGTGTAAGCTAACAAAGAAATGCGCTGTATTTGTTTTGTCGTATTCAGATACAGCGCAATTTATTTCATATAAAGTTAGCTATAACTAACAGAAAGGAGGAGTATTATGAGAGAGCGGATGACAACGGTCATACTGGCTGTGGTTCTTCTGGTGCTGTCAGTTGTGTCGCTGTTTGTGGGCGTTATGGATATTACTCCCGCCGCTTTGATGTCCGGGGATATAGAACAGTTGGAAATTTTTCTTATTTCCCGTCTTCCCCGTCTTCTTGCCATTCTCTGTACCGGTGTGGGAATGAGTGTGGCAGGGCTTATTATGCAGCAGCTTTGCATGAATAAATTTGTCTCCCCCACTACAGGAGCCACGATTTCTTCGGCACAGCTTGGAATTTTACTGGCGCTTTTATTTATGCCGGATTCCACACTGTGGAGCCGCGCTATATTTGCTTTTGCATCAGCAGTTTTTGGCACATGGATTTTTGTCTGGTTTATCCAGAGGATCCGATTTAAGGATTCAGTTATGGTTCCTCTTGTGGGAATTATGTTCGGAAATGTAATTTCGGGCGTGACCAGCTATCTTGCTTATAAATACGAAATGACGCAGGCTCTTTCTTCCTGGCTCGTAGGTCATTTTTCTATGGTATTAAAAGGAAGATATGAGATTGTGTATCTTGTGGTGCCCCTTGTGATTCTTGCTTTTATTTTTGCAAATCACTTTAATATTGCGGGAATGGGAAAAGATTTTTCGAAAAACCTCGGAGTTTCCTACAATATGGTGCTTATTATGGGACTGACCATTGCCGCCATGATCACGGCTGCAGTTGTTGTAGTTGTCGGTTCTGTTTCTTATATTGGTTTGATCGTTCCCAATATTGTCACCATGTTTAAGGGGGATAAAATCCGGGGAACGCTTGTGGATACAGCGCTGTTTGGAGCCTGCTTTGTTCTTGTATGCGATATGACAGGGAGGATTTTGATCGCGCCCTATGAGCTTCCCATAGAGCTTATTGTGGGAATCATTGGAAGTATTCTTTTTGTGATTCTTTTACTGTACCGCTTAAAGAATGGAAGAAAAGCCGTGAAATTAAGATGGAGGGCACAGAAGCAGAAGGAGGCGGCAGCGTAATGAACAGAGAAGTATACAGAGCAAATATGAGAAAAATAACGATAATGGCTGTATTGGCTGTGGCGGCTGCCATTCTTTATATGCTGACAGATGTAAATTTTGAAAATGAAAAGCTTTTCCGGTATGCAATGAAAATCCGTACTCCAAAGCTTGTTGTGATGGCAATTACCGGATTTGCGATAGGCGGAGCTTCTATTGTATTTCAGTCTATTATTAATAACACCATTGTGACGCCGTGTCTTCTGGGTATAAATTCTCTTTATACTCTGATCCATACAGCTGTTGTTTTTGCGGCAGGCTCAGGAAGCTTTCTTGCGGTCAATGAAAATGCTGCTTTTGGCGTAGATCTTCTCCTTATGGGAATTACGGCAACTGTTGTTTACAGCTGGCTTTTTAAGAAAACAAACCACAATGTGCTGTATGTGCTTCTGATCGGAACGGTGCTTAACTCTTTTTTCGGAAGTATTCAGACAACTCTTACAAGAGTGATGGATCCGAACGAGTACGACAGTCTTCTTGTCTCGCTCGTGGCAAGCTTCAGCAATGTAAACTCAGCTATTATAGTCTTTTCCCTTGTGGTTATGGGGTGTGTTATGTTCTGGCTTCGAAAAGAACTGGCACTTCTTGACATACTCACTCTCGGGAAAGAACAGGCAATTAATCTCGGAGTGGATTATGACAGATGTATACGGCGTCTTCTTCTGGGAGTAACACTTTTTATTGCGGTGGCTACTGCTATGGTAGGTCCGATTTCGTTTCTGGGACTGATTATTGCAAATCTTTCCAGGCAGTTTTTGAAGACGTATCGCCACAGTCAGCTGATTTTGGGCTCCGCCCTGTTTGGCATGGTAATTCTTGTAGGCGGACAGCTTATTGTGGAGCAGGTATATTCTTATGCAGTTCCTGTAAGCGTGTTTATTACCGTTTTCGGAGGCGTTTATTTTCTGTATCTGATTATGAAAGAAGGGAGGAGAGCATAGACTTTGATTGTAAAAAATCTTATTAAAAAATATGATGAAAAATCAGTGGTGGATTCTGTGAGCTTTGAACTTCCAAAGGGGAAGGTCACTGCTTTTATAGGACCGAACGGCGCGGGAAAGTCCACAGTTATGGGAATGATTTCCAGACTGCTGCAAAGGGACGGCGGAGAGGTGGACTTTCAGGGAAAAGACATTGGAAAATGGAAAAGCAGGGAGCTTTCCAGAAAGCTTGCCATTCTTACTCAGAGCAATAACATTCAGATGAAGCTTACAGTGGAGGAGCTTGTGGCTTTTGGAAGATTTCCTTATTCAGGAGGGCATCTCACGGAGGAAGACAAAAAAATTATAGACCGCTCCATTGCTTATATGGAACTTGAAGAGTTCCGGGAAAGGTTTATAGACGAATTGTCAGGAGGGCAGAGACAGAGAGCATATATCGCAATGGTGATTGCCCAGGATACAGAATATATTCTGCTGGACGAGCCGACAAATAACCTGGATATTTATCACGCTACAAATATGATGAAAATTGTGAGAAAGCTTTGCGATGACCTTGGAAAAACAGTGGTTCTTGTGCTTCATGAAATTAATTATGCAGCCTTTTATTCCGATTATATCTGTGCTTTTGCAGATGGCAAAATCGCAGCTTTCGGTACGGTTGAGGAGGTTATGACAAAGGAGACGCTCACGGAAATTTATAAGGTTGATTTTGAAATTATGAAGGTTCAGGGGAAACCGTTATCTATTTATTATTAAAAAAACAGACAGAAGAGGAGAAAATAAAGATGAAAAAAACAGCGATTTTAATGATGGCACTTACTATGGCAGTTGGATTTCCTGTTTCCGCATATGGAGAAGAAGAGACAGTTACGATTAAAAGTTTAAACGGAAACCAGGAGGAAGTGGATCTGGAAGTGCCTTATGATGCCGAGCGTATCGCAGTTATGGATATGGCGTCTCTTGATATTCTGGACAGTCTCGGACTTGGAGAACGTGTGGTGGGAACTTCTGATACTTCTCTGGAATACCTTCAGGATTATGTGACAAATGAAAATATCGAAAATCTGGGAACGATTAAAGAAGCGGATATGGAGGCGGTTATGTCCTGTGAACCAGATGTTATTTTTATCGGAGGACGCCTCTCAAATATTTATGACGAGCTCAGCGAGATTGCTCCTGTTGTATATCTCTCTACAGATTCTGAAATTGGCGTGGCAGAGAGCGTCAATAAAAATGCAAGAATCATTGCGTCTATGTTCGGTGAGGAAGAGAAGGTTGATGAACTTATGGAAGGTTTTACCTCCAGAATTGAGAAAATTGCAGATTTTGCAGAGGGAAAAACAGCTATCATCGGTATGTGCACAAGCGGTGGTTTTAACGTTCTTGGAAATGACGGACGCTGCTCTTTAATTGGTGTGGAGGCAGGCTTTGAGAATATCGGTGTAGATGCCCAAATTGATACCTCCACACATGGAAACGAGGCTTCTTTTGAATTTGTTGTAGAAAAAAATCCGGACTATATTTTTGTAATGGACCGTGATGCTGCAATTGGAACAGACGGTGCGCAGCTCGCAAAGGATATTATGGAAAACGAGCTGGTTATGGGTACCGACGCGTATAAAAACGGAAATGTTGTTTACCTGGAGCACCCGGCAGTGTGGTACACAGCAGAAGGCGGAATCAGTGCACTGGATCTTATGCTTCAGGATCTGGAGAGCGTGCTTCCGTAATTGGAAAGAAAATTTTACGAAATATCCTTTTTACAGTATTTCAGGTACGCGGCGCCGATTCCCAGCATGGCGTAAATGATACCGGGAATCAGGTAAGCCGGATTCAGAGCGCCTTTTTCTATAATGTCAGCGCCTTCACAGTAGGCAAACGGCGTAAGGTATCTTAAAAATTCCGCTGCTTCTGTGATATTGGCGATGAGATTTAAAAAGTACATGGCTGCTGCAAGTCCGAGAGCGGCTCCTGCGCTTCCTCTTCTTAAAAAAGCAGAGATTCCGAAAGCAACGGAGGCAAGCTCTGTCTGAAGAAGAAAGTATGCCAGATGAAGGAGCAGGATTTCCTTAAAGGGAATCTCTTCTCCTGCTGCGGCAATGGAGCCAAGGGACAGAATCAGGATAAAACTGTTCATAATAATAAGCTGAATCAAAACTGCAAAAAGCTTTTCTGTGACAACACGGAAACGGGAGACAGGGTGCGTGAGAAGAAATTCCGCAGTCCTGTCTTTTTCTTCTTTTGCGAGAATGGAGGCTGCCGTGAGAGCGGCAAAAAACGCGCCGCCAAGTCCAAGGATATTTCCGCATTCTATGGAGTAAAATCCGGTGAGTGTGCCGAAATTCAGACGATCCATTCCGAAGGCGGCAGTAAAGCTGCCCATAGAGGCAAAAATTTTATTGACGTCTTCCATCTGGCTTTTCATTTCCGGAAAAAGAAAAATGCACACTGCCATGAGAAATCCTATGGAAAGCGTCCATATAAGAAGGGAGAGCTTCCCCTGTTTCAGTTCATGCTTTGTGAGAATCATTGCGTTGTTCTCCTTTCTCGTAATAATGCAGGAAAATTTCCTCTAAATCCGGTTCTGCAAGAGTCAGGTCTTTTATATTTCCGGCAGAAAGTGTGCAGAGTAAAGCGTTCATATCTCCACTGTAAAGAAAAGTTGTGGTTCTGTCTGTTTTTTCCAGACTGCGGATACCGGAAAGACCGGATAAATCTGCAGTTCCTTCTATTGTGACACGTTTGGCGCTGTTTTTGGAAATTTCTTCTACATTCCGGCAGGCGATAATTTCTCCCTCCCGGATAATCGCAGCTTTTGTGCAGTTATGCTGAATTTCTGACAGCACATGGCTGGAAAGAAAAACAGTTGCGCCTTCCTTGTGGCGCTCCTGCAAAATCTGGAAAAATTCATGCTGCATCAGAGGGTCAAGTCCGCTTGTCGGCTCATCAAGAAGGAGGAGCTGCGGGTTGTGCTGCAGCGCACAAACGATCCCCACTTTTTTTCGATTTCCAAAAGAAAGTTCTTCTGCTTTTCTGGAAACATCAAGCTGCAGGCGTTTGCAAAGCTCCTTTGCATTTTTCGTGCAGTCTGTTTTTCGAAGGCTTGCAGACAGCTTTAAAATATCTTTTACCCGCATTCCCGGATAAAACGACGATTCCGAAGGAAGATAGCCGGTACAGCCGAGAATTTTTTCTCTGTCTTTCTGAATGTCCATTCCGAGGATGGATGCGCTTCCGGACGTAGGGCGGATAAGTGAGAGGAGAGTGTGGATCGTGGTGCTTTTTCCTGCGCCGTTTGGTCCTATAAATCCGAAAAAGTCCCCTTCTGACACGGTGAGATTTAAGGTCCTGATTCCCCGGATTTTACCGTAGGATTTTGTGAGATTAACTGTTTTGATCGCATCCATAATAACTCCTTTCTAGCTGCGCTGATAGAGACTTTTCCAGAACCGGATTAATTTTGTAAAATCTTCTTCCATCTGAGCAGCATCTACTTTTTCTTTCTGAAACATTTCCCATAAATATCCTTCGGATGCAAGATACATTTCCCGAACCATCATTTGAATATCGAGATTCGGGAGAAAGTGTTCCGGATTTAAATTCTGAAAAACAGGGGAAGTGTTTAAATCGAGATATTCTTTGTAATGTTCTAAAAGCGCAGGAGCAATATTTTCATCTTTTTCATAGAAGGAGCGCAGGGCAAAGGCTGCCATATAGGGATATTTACGAGTAATGGCAGCTTTTGCCTTTATGCCAAGAAACAGTGATTGAAAAAAGTCGGTCTGTTCGTAGCAATGGTAATGATTCAGATATTCTTCCGTTGTGTCTGCGCATTTTTGCCATAAGTACAGATATAATTCCTTTTTGTTGTGGAAATAGTGAAAAAGAAGAGATTTGCTGATACCGGCAGCTTCTGCAATCTGGCTCATAGGACTGTTTTTATAAGTATTCTGTGAAAAAACGCGGTATCCGGCATTTAAAATTGCCTGCTGTTTTTCTTCCGGCAGGGAAAAGAATTTTTCATTCATGTGATAATACCTCCATTAACCGTTTCAGTTAACAGTATCATAGCCCCGTTGACCGATTTTGAGAAGACCTGATTTAAAATAAAGTGCGATGAAAAAACAGGATAAGGTGGAGATTTTTTGTCTGGTCTGTTAGAATGTAGATAGAAAACAGGGAAAGGGAGGTGGCTTGTTTTACTGTTTCTTTTTGCAAAAGATAAAAGTTCAAAAATACTTTCCGAGAATCCTGCATAGTTTCATGCAGACCTTTTCATAATACAAAAGATAACGATATAAAAATTTATGAAAGGGGAACTTATATGGGAAACTCAAAGCACGAAGATGCCATTATGAAAATGGGGTTTCATTATTTTCGGGATACAATTTTGAAACTGTTAGGAATAGATCATAATTATGTGGATATAGGCCCGACAGAACTTGTAGAACTGACAATTCATTCGTTGTATATGGATTTTACTTTTCTCACAACTTCCGGGACGTATGTTCACATAGAGTTTCAGACAACAGATGGCGGTACGAAGGATTTAAGACGTTTTCATGCGTATGAAGCAGTTCTGGCTCATGAGAGTGGAAAAAATGTAATTACATACGTGATATATTCCGGAGGTATTAAAAAAACAAAGACAGAATTAGAATGCGGAGCTATCTCTTACACCGCTTATGAGCAGCGCGCTCAGTAGGAAAGAAACACTAAAGGAAGCTCTTCTGCTGGCAAAAACAGGTGATTCTGTAACTGCCCAGAAGTCAATAGCCATACTTTATGCGCTGGCAGATAAAATTTCTGGATAATTGTGATTTAGATGAGATAAGGGAGGTAACTGCAATGACAAGACTGGGACAGATGTTGTACGATGATGGATTTAAAAAGGGCGAAGAAAAAGGTTTTGAAAATGGCTGTCAGTCAGAAAGACAAAATATGACAAAGCTTACCAGGATTTTGTTGGAAGAAAATCGTCTGGAAGATTTAAAAAGAGCGACAGAGGATAAAGAATTCCTTGAGCAGTTAATGAAAGAATATCATATGCAGTAAATAAGTTTATACCCGCCGGATTTCTCTTATGAGGAATCTGGTGGAATACTAAAAAGAATTATAATGCAAGAGAAAATCGAGAGGAATTAATACAGTGGAAGAAAAACAGCATAAAAGACGGGTGCGTTATTCTGGTACGCATCCCAGAAATTATAAAGAGAAATATAAAGAATTACAGCCGGAAAAATACGCAGACACCATTTCAAAGGTAATCAGCAAAGGAAGCACACCTGCAGGAATGCACATCTCTATCTGTGTGAAGGAAATTCTTGATTTCCTTCAGATCCAGCCGGGACAGAAAGGGCTTGATGCAACCCTTGGATATGGAGGACATACAAAGGAAATGCTGAAATGTTTGAACGGAGAGGGGCATCTTTATGCTCTTGATGTAGACCCTATTGAATCAGAAAAGACAAAGGAGCGTCTTTTAAAGCAGGGATTCGGACCGGAAATTTTAACTGTGAAGCTTATGAATTTTAAGGATATTGATAAGGTGGCGGAGGAAGCAGGTAAATTTGATTTTATTTTGGCTGATTTAGGGGTTTCCTCTATGCAGATTGACAATCCGGACAGAGGGTTTTCCTATAAAATAGAAGGACCTCTTGACCTTCGCATGAATCCGCTGAAGGGAACAAGCGCAGCGCAGCGCTTAAAAGATGTGGATTTTGAGGAGCTTACAGGAATGCTTATAGAAAATGCAGACGAGCCTTATGCGGAACAAATTGCAGGAAAAATCTTGAAAACACTGAAAAAGGGCGGAGAAATTGAGACAACGACTCAGCTGCAGAAGGTGATTGAAGAGGCGCTGTCCTTTATTCCAAAGGAAGAGAGAAAAGAAGCAGTGAAAAAATCATGCCAGAGAACCTTCCAGGCGCTTCGTATTGACGTAAACAGTGAGTTTGAAGTTCTGTATGAATTTCTGGAAAAACTTCCAACAGTCCTTGCACCGGGCGGAAGAGTGGCGATTCTTACTTTCCATTCCGGAGAAGACAGACTGGTAAAAAAATCCTTTAAGAATCTTTATAAAGAAGGAGAATACAGTGAAATCTGTAAAGATGTGATCCGGCCATCTGCGGAAGAGTGTGTGAGAAACAGCCGTGCACGATCTACGAAAATGCGGTGGGCGGTGAAGGCGTAAAATGTACTGAAAAAAATACAAAACTATATTTCCATAGTCCAGAATTGTATTAAATTCAAAACAGCCGGAAAATCGATTGTCTTTTATTTAACGTGATGTTATACTTGGCTCGTGAAACAGGAAAATACATTTTAAGATAAATTTTAAGGAGGACCAATCATGGCAAACCGTGAGCAGTGGACAGGATTTAAAGGTAAAAACTGGCAGGAATCTGTTGATGTGCGCGACTTTATTCAGTGCAACTACACACCGTACGAGGGAGATGCATCTTTCCTTGAAGGACCGACAGAGGCAACAGATAAACTGTGGGGAAGACTTCAGGAGCTGCAGAAGGAAGAGCGTGCAAAAGGCGGCGTTCTGGATATGGAAACAGAGGTTGTTTCCGGGCTTACCGCGTATGGCCCTGGATATATTGATGAAAGCATGAAGGATCTGGAGACAGTTGTAGGACTTCAGACAGATAAGCCTCTGAAACGTGCATTCATGCCTTACGGCGGAATCAACATGGCAGAGAAGGCTTGTACAACATACGGATATCAGCCAAGCGAAAAGCTTCATGAGATTTTTACAAAATATCACAAAACTCACAACCAGGGAGTATTCGATATTTATACACCGGAAATGATGAAAGCGCGTCACAATAAAATCATCACAGGACTTCCGGATACATACGGACGAGGACGTATTGTAGGCGACTACCGTCGTGTAGCTCTTTACGGAGTTGATTTCCTGATCGAGAAAAAACAGTATGATTTTGAGCGTTATGCAAGACACGGCATGAAAGGTACAGATTTCCGTCTTCGTGAAGAAATCGCAGACCAGATCCGTGCATTAAAAGAAATGAAAGAAATGGCAGCTGTTTATGGATTTGATATTTCCAAACCTGCAAAAGATGCAAGAGAGGCAGCACAGTGGCTGTATTTCGGATACCTGGCAGCAATCAAGACACAGAACGGAGCTGCAATGAGTGTTGGCCGTATTTCTACATTCCTTGATATTTACATGGAAAGAGATTTCAAGAACGGCACACTTACTGAGAAAGAAGCACAGGAGCTTGTAGACCACATGGTTATGAAGTTCCGTATGGTAAAATTTGCCCGCGTTCCTTCCTATAATGAACTGTTCTCCGGTGACCCGGTATGGGCAACACTTGAAGTTGCAGGTCTTGGACAGGACGGACGTTCTATGGTAACAAAGAACGATTATCGTTTCCTTCATACACTGGAAAACATGGGACCGTCTCCTGAGCCGAACTTAACCGTTCTCTACTCTTCCAGACTGCCGGAAAACTTTAAGAAATATGCAGCCCTTATTTCTGTTACAACAAGTTCTGTTCAGTACGAGAACGATGATGTAATGCGTCCGGTATGGGGAGATGACTACAGCATTTGCTGCTGTGTTTCCGCTACACAGACAGGTAAGGAAATTCAGTTCTTCGGTGCTCGTGCAAACCTGGCAAAATGCCTTCTTTACGCGATCAACGGCGGTATTGACGAGAAGACAAAAGTTCAGGTAGGACCGGCATATCGTCCGATCACTTCCGAATACCTTGATTTTGATGAGGTAATGGAACGTTATGATGAGATGATGGACTGGCTTGCAAAACTGTATGTAGATACATTAAATATGATTCACTACATGCACGACAAGTACAACTACGAAGCAGCAGAGATGGCTCTTATTGACACAGATGTAAGACGTACTTTTGCGACAGGTATCGCAGGCTTCTCTCATGTAGTAGATTCTTTAAGTGCGATTAAATATGCGAAAGTAAAAGTAATTCGTGATGAAGACGGAGTTGCAGTAGACTTTGATACACAGGGAGAATTCCCGAGATACGGAAACGACGATGACCGTGCAGATGATCTTGCAATCTGGCTGCTTAAGAAATTCATGCACAAATTAAGCAAATGCCATACATACAGAGATTCTGAGCCGACTACTTCCATTCTTACAATTACATCAAACGTAGTTTATGGTAAGGCAACAGGAAGTCTTCCGGACGGAAGAAAACTTGGAGAGCCGCTTGCACCGGGTGCAAACCCATCTTACGGCGCAGAGAAAAACGGTCTTCTTGCATCCTTAAACTCTGTTGCAAAACTTCCATATGAACTGGCTCTTGATGGTATCTCCAATACACAGACAATCAGCCCGGGAGCTCTCGGACACGATGATGAGGAGCGCACAAATAACCTTGTAAATGTAATGGATGGTTACTTTGATCAGGGCGCACATCATCTGAATGTTAACGTATTTGGAACAGAAAAACTGATTGATGCAATGAATCATCCGGAGAAACCGGAGTATGCAAACTTCACAATCCGTGTATCCGGTTATGCAGTAAAATTCATCGACCTGACACGTGAGCAGCAGATGGACGTTATCGCCAGAACCTGCCATGAGTCCATGTAAGGAGATTAATAGTGACAGCAGGATATGTACATTCGCTGGAAAGCTTCGGATCAGTTGACGGACCGGGAGTAAGATTTGTGATTTTTCTTGCAGGCTGCAGTATGCGCTGCCAGTTCTGTCACAATCCGGATACCTGGAAAATGTCAGCAGGTACAAAATATACACCGGAAGAGCTGTTGAAAAAAGCGGTGCGTTACCGCGCATACTGGGGAAACGAGGGGGGAATCACCGTAACTGGTGGAGAACCCCTTGTCCAGATCGATTTTTTACTGGAACTTTTCCGTCAGGCAAAAGAGCAGGGCATTCATACGACCATTGATACAAGCGGAAGTCCGTTTACAAGAGAAGAGCCGTTTTTCGGAAAGCTTCAGGAGCTTATGAAATACACAGACCTTGTAATGCTGGATATTAAGCACATCAACGGGGAAAAACATAAGGCGCTTACAGGTCAGGAAAATGAGAATATCCTGGATTTTGCCAGATACCTGGACGAGATCAAAAAGCCGGTATGGATCCGCCACGTTCTTGTGCCGGAGCGTACAGATAATGATGAATATTTGAAGGAACTTTCAGATTTCGTTCATTCTCTTCATAATGTAGAAAAAACAGAAATCCTTCCATACCATACGCTTGGAGCGTATAAGTGGAAAGAACTTGGGTTTTCTTATCCTCTGGAGGGTATTGAACCACCTTCAAAGGAGCGCATTGAAAATGCAGAGAGGATTTTGGGAATTCGTGAATAAAAAGATTTCGCCAGCCGATTGTCGGCTGGCGTTTTCGTTTAAAGGGGCAAAGCGCCCAGAATAAGATATGCTGCGGCTCCTACAATACCGGAGCCAAGAATGATTTTTATGGCACTCATTTTTTCCTGGTATTTTCGAAGGAGAAAAAGACATACTGCAAAGATAATAAATTCCACCGGACGAAAATCAGAAAGAGTTATATTTCTCAGGTTTGTGTCAAAAAGTGCCAGTGTCAGAATGGAAATACCGGCAGAGCCAATCAAAGCAACAACAGCAGGACGCAGAGCAGAGAGAACTTTCTGTACTCCGGAAAAGGAGCGGTATTTATAGTAAAAGTGAGCCAGCGTCAGGCAGATAATAAAGGAAGGGATGATGCACCCAAGTGTGCATAAAACGGCGCCTCCCGGACCGGCCAGTCTCGTTCCTACAAAGGTAGAAGAATTAATAGAAATAGGACCGGGAGTCATTTCTGCTATGGTGATCAGATCGGAAAACTCGTCCATTGTCATAAGCCCGTGAATGTTTACAATTTGATCCTGAATGAGGGGGATAGCTGCATATCCGCCTCCTACTGAGAAGAGTCCTACCTGCATGAAGGCAAAAAATAGTTTTATCAGAAGTGTCATTTGTTCCAGTCTCCTTTCTTTTTCATAACCTCATATACTGCATCGGCGATGCCTATTGCGAGGCAGGTGAGAATAATATACATAGCTCCAATTCCCATAAAACATGTTGCAATGAAAGATACAGTCATGAGAAGTATATAAAATACAGAGCGGCTGTTCCATACATGTTTCGCAAGATTCCATGTGACATCGAGAATAACGGCGGCGACACCGGCTCTCATAACCTGCAGTGCAATGGAAATGTAGCGGTTTTCCCGAAATTGTGTGTAGAATACACAGATAAGAGAGATAATCGCCATAGGGGGAAGAATGGTTCCCAGAACAGCTACAATAGAACCGATAATGCCGCTCATACGGTAGCCGATAATAACAGAGGCATTTACAGGAAGCGGGCCGGGTGATGACTGGGTAATTGCAGTAATATCCAGCATTTCATCTTCTTCCAGCCATTGAAGTTCCTCCACAAATTTCTTTTTCATAAGAGAAACAATAACGAAGCCGCCGCCAAAAGTGCAGGCGCTTAATACAAACATGGACTTGAAAAGTGTCCATAAGGTTTTGGGGGTAAGATCTTTTTTCAAAATGGAAACCTCCTCTTTCAATAAATGTGTGATGTGTTTTTGTCTTCTGCTATCATACATTGAAAATTTCATAATGTAAAATAATCAATTTTAATTTAATAATAAGATAAGTTTATGGTTTAAAGTTACTGCCTTGCCTTTTTCTTTTATCTTTGATAGGATAGAAACGTTAAACGGGAGGAAAGGACAATGAAAGAAAACTGTTTGAAACAATATGGAAAATATACGTTCTTGAATGTACTTGGCATGATAGGACTGTCCTGTTATATTCTGGCAGATACATACTTTGTTGCGTTGGGACTTGGAAGCAGCGGTCTCGCAGCTTTAAATCTTGCCATTCCTGTATACAGTCTGATTCACGGAACGGGCATGATGCTTGGAATGGGTGGAGCGACAAGATACTCTATGGCAAAAAGCCAGGGCCATGCAGAAAAAGGAAATCAGATTTTTTCTAATGTGATTTTTATGGCGTCAGGTTTTTCGGTTCTGTTTATTATACTGGGACTTTTTGCTTCTTCAGGAATTACGCGGTTTTTAGGAGGAACAGAAGGAACTTTTGAAATGTGCCGCACATACCTTCGTGTGCTGCTTATCTGCTCTCCTGCATTTGTGCTGAATAATGTCACTTTATGTTTTGTGCGAAATGATGGAGAACCACAAAGATCTATGGCAGCAATGCTGGCAGGAAGCTTTTCTAATATTATTCTGGATTATATTTTTATTTTTCCGTTTCATATGGGGATGCTTGGTGCAGTTGTGGCGACAAGCCTGTCGCCTGTTATCAGCCTTTGTGTACTTGCCCCTTTCTTTATAAAGAAGAAAAATAATTTTCATTTTGTAAAAGGTGGATTTGGAAATGGATTTCCGGGGAAAATTCTCGCCAGCGGAATTCCCTCTTTCATAGGAGAATTGTCTTCTGGAATCGTAATTATTGTATTTAATCTGATTATGCTGGATTTACAGGGAAATACTGGTGTGGCTGCATATGGAGTGGTAGCGAATATTTCTCTTGTAGTAATTTCTGTTTTTAACGGAATTTCTCAGGGAATCCAGCCTCTTATCAGTCGATATTACGGAATAAGAAAAAGAAGAGAAATCCAGAAAATTTATCAGTATGCTCTTTGGACGGTAGCAATTCTTTCTATTATAATATATGGAGGAGTTTTTATATGGGCAGACGGAATTACAGCTATATTTAACAGTGAAGGAAACAGTGTGCTTCAGAATATTGCTGTCTATGGAATTAAGCTGTATTTTACAGCGTGTATATTTGCCGGATTTAATATTGTGACGATGGTATATTTTACTTCTACAGATATACCCGGATATGCCAATATTATTTCTTTTATGAGAGGACTTCTCCTGATTATTCCAATGGCATTTCTTCTTTCTGCGTTATTTGATGAAACAGGACTCTGGCTTGCATTTCCGGCGACGGAGCTTGCTGTGGCTGTAATAGGAGTAGTTTTATACAATAGGGGAAAGCGGATATGGAAGAAGCATTTCTGAAAAGAATATAAAATTTAAATGTAGATTACAGATTAAGACAAAAGTGTGTTATAATGAGACACATCAAGGAGATATTTCACAAGGAGGAGCAGAATCTATGAGAAAAGGCAAATTACTGGGTGCAGTGCTTTTAAGTGCATGTTTAAGTGCAGGAAGTGTGGTTCCTGCAATGGCAGATGGTATGAAGGTGGTAACTCTTGGAGCAGATTTAACAGATGCACAGAAACAGACTATGATGAAGTACTTTAAAACAAGTGCAGATGAGGTGCAGATTTTAACAATCACAAACCAGGACGAGAGAGATCATTTAAGTTCTTATGTTCCTCTTGAACAGATTGGAACAAGAACAGTAAGCTGTGCTTATGTAAAACCGACACAGTCCGGTGGAATCCGTGTGCGTACTGCAAACTTAAACTGGGTTACCGGAAATATGATTGCAACGACACTTTCTACATCAGGAGTGAAAAACTGCGAGGTGGTAGCTGCCTGCCCGTTCGAGGTATCTGGAACAGGAGCTCTCACAGGTATTCAGATGGCATATGAAGCTGCCAGCGGTGAAAAACTGGATGAGACAAAGAAAGAGATTGCAACAGAGGAGATGGTAGTTACCGGAAATCTTGCGGATAAGGTTGGAAAAAATGACGCCACTACTGTAATCAATCAGGCAAAGATAGAAGTGATTCAGAATAATGTCCAGGACGCAAATGAAATTTACAATATTGTGTTTAATATAGCGCAGCAGAACAACGTAACAGTTGATTCTGAGGAGATGGATAAAATTGTTTCTCTTCTTGAGCAGATTGCCCAGCAGAATTATAATTATGAGGATATGCAGGAAACACTGGAACGTGTTGAGGAAAATGTATCAGGAGAAGTTTCTGAGGAAACAGAAAGCGAAACAGATGTTGTGGATCAGGACAGTATTCTCAGTGATGTAGATGAAAGCATTCTGGGAGAAGATGTACCTACAAGTTCTACAGAAGAGCCTATGGAAGAAGAAGGAACAGAGGGAGAAAATGTACCGGAATCAGAAACTGGAGAGGCTGCTCTCAGCGAGCAGGCACAGTCACAGTATGACATTTTGAAAAAGTTCTGTGCCGGAGAGTATGAAGGAGATGCAGATGCTCTTCTGGAAGCTATGGGAGCAGGATTCACTCCTTCTGCAGTGATTGACGCAGAAACAGGTGCGCTTCTTTCACAGAAAGTAGAGGAAACGTATTATCAGATTCTGACAGAGGGAACTGGCTCTTATATTCCCACAGGAATGGAAAAGTATATCAGTGTTGAGCTGAATATGATGAATGAAAAGCTCAAAGAAATTTTTAATATTGAGCAGCCGGAAAAAACAGAGGAAGAGGCAGCAGCCGATATTCTTGCAGATATAGCGCAGGAGGACAGAGAGCTTCTCTATCATGATACCCTGAAATTCTTTGAGAATCTTTATGGAGAGACAATCTTTACAGATGAGACAACAGAGAATGGTGAAGCAACAGAACAGCCGGCAGAGCAGACTACAGAAGGAACAGAAGAAATCCCGGCTGGAACAGAAGAGACTTATCCAACAGAATAAATGGAAAGAAGTGAAAAAGGAGAATGGCGGCTGCGCCATTCTCCTTTTTGGGGAATAGGAAGGTAAATTGTGATTGGAGATAGGGCATTAACACAGTTGTTTTGGTTTTACCTGTATAAGCTGCATTTTGATAAAAGCAGGGCGTACTGCATTGTAGAGGAAAGCTACAAGAACAACAGATACGACGGCATTTACAAGGGTTGCAGCAGCGCTCATTTTTGCAAGAACGTCTGCCATTTCCTGTGGCTGTCCGAGAATCAGCCTTTTGTAGAAATATCCTACAACAGGATCGGCAATCACATTAAAGCCGAGACCTGCAACAGAAGCGATCACGCTCCATTTAAACACATATTTTTTGTCGTGGCTTTCGTTGATTTTTGCAATTTTATGAGCAACAAGACCGGTAATTAAGCCAATGCAAAGCTTCAGTATAAAGGTTTTTGGTGCAACAGTAATATAAACAGGATCCATTATATCTGCGATTGTCATTCCAATCGCACCTGCAAGACCGCCGTACCAGCCGCCAAGAAGAAGAGCGCCTATTACACAGAAGGCATTGCCGATATGAAGGGAAGTAGCATCACCTCCGGGTACTGGAATTTTAATCTGCAAAAAGGTAAAAGATACAAAGCAGAGGGCTGCAAGAAGTGCAGTTTCTGCCAGTTTCATAATAGTAGCATTTTGTTTGTTCATAATCATTCACTGCCTTTCCTTAAATGTTACCGTTATCATACATAGAAACTGTACACTATTCAATATCCAATTTTAACTATTTTTAAAGGGACAGTTTGATGCGGATTCTAAGTAAATAAGTACAGTTCACTCGCGCCATTCGCAAATCGCGATTATAGCGCTTTTTCGCTGCTGCGCAGCTAGTTTGCTCATCAACTGGCGCTCCCTGCAGGCAAAAAGATTGAGACAGCTACATGCTTTCATGTGCTGTCTCAATCTGTCTGTCTGCGTGAACTGTACCTATGAACTTTCTGTGTATCACTGGAAAATCCATCTCAACTGTGATAGAATATATCCTAAATTTGACAACAAAGTAGTGAAACATAGAGGAGGAACACAAAATGGGATTTAAAGAGGTAAAAGCAGAAGAGCTGACAATGAATCCTTTCACAAAAATCGGAAAGGAATGGCTTCTTATCACAGCGGGAAATGAAGAAAAATGTAACACAATGACAGCAAGCTGGGGCGCAATGGGAGTTATGTGGGGGAAAAACACAGTGACAGTGTATATCCGCCCGCAGCGTTATACAAAGGAATTTGTAGACAGAGAAGAGAGGTTTACGATTTCTGTTCTCGGGGAAAAATACAGACAGGAGCTTGGCTACTGTGGACGCGTCAGTGGAAAGGGAATCGATAAGATCAAAGAGGCAGGGCTGACGCCTTATTTTACAGACGGAACAGCAGGAATCGAAGAGGCGGATATGATCATGGTGTGCAGAAAAATGTACCATGACGACATCAAACCGCAGTGTTTTGACGAGAAAGAAAACGATGAGAGATGGTATCCGGAAAAAGATTACCATGTAATGTACATAGCAGAAGTGGAAAAGGTACTTGTAAGAGAATAGTAAGGAGCAGTGAATTGAAATGAAAGAAAAGTTTATCCGGTTTATGCAGGGGCGCTATGGTGTGGACGAGTTGTCAAAATTTACAATGGGAGCAGCATTTGTGTGCGTTCTTCTTGCCATTTTTGCGGGGAGAAGCAATGTGGGAGCGCTTCTTGACACACTGGGTCTTGCTGCCATTATTTATACTTATTTTCGAATTTTTTCCAGAAATATCCAGAAAAGATATGAGGAAAATCAGTGGTTTCTTGCGAGAACAGCAAAGCTTCGCCTGCGTTTTCAGAAAGAAAAAAGCCTGATGGCAGAACGCAGGACAAATCATATTTATACCTGTCCGGGCTGCGGACAGAAAATCAGGATTCCAAAAGGAAAGGGAAAAATAGAAATCGACTGTCCAAAATGCCATACAAAGTTTGTAAAGAGGAGCTGAGATGTTTGGATATGTAATTGTAAATAAGCCGGAGATGAAATTTAAGGATTTTGACGTATATCGTTCTTTTTACTGTGGTCTATGCCGTGAGCTGAAAAGAAAGTACGGAGTTTCCGGACAGATTTCCATAAGCTACGATATGACCTTTGTTGTCGTGCTTTTAAGCGGGCTTTACGAGCCGCCCACAAAACAGGGTACAACAAGGTGCGCTGTTCACCCTGTTAACAAGCAGCAGGTAAGAAAGAATGAAATGACAGAATATGGCGCAGATATGAATATTCTTCTTACCTATTATAAATGTATGGATGACTGGAATGATGAAAAGAAAGTAACGCGTCGCATATATGCAGCCCTTCTCCAGAACAGGGAAAATCATCTGGAAGAAGTATATAAAGAGAAAATTCCGGTTATTATAGAACATCTGGAGCGGCTGTCTGCCTGGGAAAAAGAAGGAGAAAAAGACCTTGATAAAATGGCGGGGTGCTTTGGGAAAATTATGGAAGAGATTCTTGCAGTACGCCATGATATGTGGGAAAAATCTCTTCGAAAAATCGGATTTTACCTCGGAAAATTTATCTACCTTCTCGATGCTTATGATGATGTGGAAAAAGATGCGGAAAATGGAAATTACAATCCGTTTTCTGAAAAGTGTATGCTGAAAGGGTTTGAAGAGGAAGTTCGCAGCATTTTGATTATGATGCTTGCAGAAGTTTGTAAAGAATTTGAGAAGCTTCCTGTTATAAAATACGGAGATATTCTCCGAAATATACTATATTCCGGTGTCTGGTGCAGATTTGAGGAGATTAGTAAAAGAAGAAGGGAAGAACGGGAGAAAAGAGAGAAATGTTAGATCCATATAGTGTGTTAGGTGTACCCCGAAGTGCAACAGATGATGAAGTAAAAAAAGCATACCGCCGTCTCAGCCGGAAATATCACCCGGACGCGAATATCAATAATCCAAACAAGGATCAGGCGGAAGAAAAATTCAAGCAGGTTCAGCAGGCGTATGAGCAGATTATGAAGGAACGCGAGTATGGATATGATTCTGCAGAAAACAGCTACGGTGGTTTTGGCGGATTCGGAGGCTACGGCGGAGGTCAGAGAAGCAGTACCTACCAGGATGAGGAGGAGCTGAGAAGACAGGCTGCGGCAAATTACGTACAAAGCGGACATTATCAGGAAGCTTTGAATGTGTTAAGCTCCCTTTCCCAGAGAAACGGGCAGTGGTACTACCTGTCTGCAATGGCAAATATGGGAATGGGAAATAATGTAAATGCACTGAACCACATTCGGGAGGCTGTGCGCCTGGAACCTGACAATATGCAGTACAGAATGGTGCTTCAGCGTATGGAGGGAGGCGGAACCTGGTATCAGGAACAGCAGAATCCATTCGGAGGAATGCCCAGAGGGACAGGAAATATCTGTATGAACCTCTGTCTTGCTCAGGCTGCCTGTAATTGCTGCTGTCCGGGAACTTTTGTATGCTGTTAAAAAAATATTGACAATCTTAATTGAACGTATTACTATGTTACAGTGTTAAATGAAATGGACAGGAGGAATTAAGTATGAGCATTCGTGTTGGAATTTTTGGATATGGAAATCTGGGACGGGGCGTAGAGTGCGCCATCAAACATAACCCGGATATGGAACTTGCAGGTGTATTTACACGTCGCGACCCTGCTACTGTAAAAATCCTTACAGAAGGCGGAAAAGTTTATTCCGCAGATCAGGCGGTTTCCATGAAAGATGAGATAGATGTAATGATCCTCTGCGGAGGAAGCGCGACAGACCTTCCGGAGCAGACACCGGAGCTTGCAAAATGGTTTAATGTGGTGGACAGTTTTGATACACACGCCAGAATCCCGGAGCATTTTGCAAATGTAGATGAAAAAGCACAGGAGAGCGGTCACGTTGGAATTATTTCCGTAGGCTGGGATCCGGGAATGTTTTCCCTGAACCGTATGTATGCAAACGCAATCCTTACAAATGGAAAAGATTACACATTCTGGGGAAAAGGCGTAAGCCAGGGACATTCCGATGCAATCCGCCGCGTGGAAGGCGTAAAGGACGGCAAGCAGTACACTATTCCTGTAGAATCTGCTCTTGAATCCGTGAGAAACGGAGAGAATCCGGAGCTTACTACAAGACAGAAGCACACAAGAGAGTGCTTCGTTGTGCCGGAGGAGGGCGCAGACCTTAAGAAAATCGAAGAAGAAATCAAAAATATGCCGAACTATTTTGCAGATTATGATACAACCGTTCATTTTATCACAGAGGAAGAACTGAAACGTGACCATAGCGGAATTCCTCACGGCGGTTTTGTCATCAGGAGCGGAAAAACAGGCTGGGATAATGAAAATAGTCATGTGATTGAATACAGTCTGAAACTGGATTCCAATCCGGAGTTTACCTCCTCTGTCATCGTGGCATACGCCCGTGCAGCATACCGCATGTACAAAGAAGGACAGAAAGGCTGCAAGACCGTATTCGATGTAGCGCCTGCTTATTTGAGCGCTTTGGACGGAGCAGAGCTTCGTAAGAATCTTCTGTAATCTCAACAATTTATCTGTGAACAGACCGGATAAATATTAAATATCGGATTTGCGTGTATAAAGGACAAAACATCTTTGGGTGTTTTGTCCTAATTTATTTGTGGAAAATTGTGGAGATTTCACAGATTTCCATATCCTTACTCTCAGGTGTTGACGGAAATAGAAGACGAGTTTATAATCCTTTATAGGATTGTAACAAAAATGTAAAATAGTGCTTGTATCAGAAAACTGGAAACAGAGAGAAGGGGACAGTGAATATGAGAAAGATATGCAGGAAATTAAAGATCTGGAGTTTGATCCTTATGCTTGCGGCAGTAACAGTTGGCGTTACAGCAGTGGCAAATCCCACACAGGTAGAGGCAGCGACAAAGAAAGGATTTCAGAAAATTAACGGAAAGCAGTATTACATTTTAAAGAGCGGTGCGAAAGCAAAGGGCTGGCTTACCCTGAAACAAAACGGAAAACAGAAAAAATATTATTTTGATACGAAAACAGGAATCCAGAAAAAAGGCTGGCAGACGATAAACGGCAGCCGGTATTATTTTGGAAGCGGTAATTTGAATAAATGCAGACAGCAGGACTTAAACATGGCAGTCGGCTGGAGAAAGGACGGACAGGGAAAGAAACGTTACTTTACCGCGTCAGGCCGAATGGTAACAGGGTGGTACACCTTAAGCGGAAAAAAATATTATTTTGATAAAAAGACGGGAATTATGAGAACCGGCTGGCTTTACGAGGGAAAATACAAGTATTATTTTAATACAAAGACAGGTATCATGTCCTCAGATGTAATGCTGAAGGATACGAAGAAAAATATCACCAGGTATTTTAACAAGTCGGGTCGTATGGCAACAGGCTGGAAAACATTTTCATCCAAAAAGAAATGTTATTTCAATTCGGCGCCAAAATCGGACAGAGACGGTGCAATGGTGCACGGCTTCAAGAAAATAAACGGAAAAACCTATTATTTTCTGAGCACGGACGGCAGAAAACATACAGGCTGGCTTACGATAAAAAGCACGGGGGATAAGTATTATCTGAATCCAAAAAACGGCGGAGTCCGTGTGGAAAATACAGAAATGGAGATAGGTGGAAAAACATACGTATTTAATAAAGAAGGTGTCGCTTCTTTAAAGGAATATGGCAGACCGGATACAGAGAAGCCTACAGGAAAGAGAACGATTAAAAATTATCTTGCAGGAGCGCTCCAGCCGGTTGGACAGGCGCTTTACGTATGGGGCGGTGGCTGGAACGACGCCACAAGAAAGGGTGTAAGCCCTGTCTGGAAACAGTGGTATAACAGTCAGGACAGCAGTTATGATTATGAATACCATAAATTCGAGAGAGAGAAAGGACTGGATTGTTCCGGATTTGTGGGCTGGGCTGCATACCAGGTAATGCACAGTAAGTCAGGAGAAGGAAGCGGTTATACAGTTGTTGCCAGTGAAGTCTGTGAAGATTACGCATCCAACGGATGGGGAAAACTGATTTCCAAGGCAGAACTTAAGAATAGTGGATACCGTCTTCAGGCGGGAGATGTAGGGTGTAATCTCGGACATACATGGATTGTACTTGGACAGTGTGCCGATAAGAGTGCGGTAATTGTACATTCCACACCGAATGCTGGCTGTCAGATTTCCGGTACGCCTACACCGGATGGCAGTTCTTCAAGTCAGGCAATTCAGCTTGCGCGGAAATATATGTCAAGGTATTCTGGGTATAATAAGTTTGATTATCACCCATCCAGTGGTAATTATCTTAACAACTGCACAGGATATTTCAGATGGAACAGCAATACCCTCAGTGACCCGGAAGGTTACAGAAATAAAACAGCAGACCAGATACTTGCAGATTTGTTTCGTTAAATAAGATTGAGAAAAAGATGGAAGAGAAAAATCTTCCATCTTTTTTTCGGGCTTTTTACAGGCAAAATGCTGAAAATATCAAAACGTTGTTGACGAGAACTTTGTTATCATATATAATGGGTTACAGAATTGTAACAAAATCGTAAAGAATAGCGTTTCCAAATGGAGCGCAGAAAAAAGGACGGTAGATATGCAGAAAGTATGTAAGAAGTTCAGAATTTTTGGACTGCTCCTGATGCTTGTATTTGCTATGGCAGGAGCTGCATCAGTTTCTAATCCTGTCCGCGTAGAAGCGGCATCTAAGAAAGGCTTTCAGACAATAGGAGGGAAGCAGTATTACATATTACAGAGCGGAGCCAAGGCAAAAGGCTGGCTTACCCTGACAGACAGCAAAACAAATGAAAAACGAAAATATTATTTTGACCCAAAAACAGGAGTTCAGAAAAAAGGCTGGCTTACCCTGAATGGAAAGAAATATTATTTCGGAAGCGGCAATTTAAGTAAATGTAAGCAAAAGGATTTGCATATGGCTATTGGCTGGCGGCAGGATGGCAGCGGAAACAGGCGTTATTTTACAAAATCCGGCGTCATGGTAAAAGGCTGGCTTACTTTGGAAGGCAATAAATATTATTTCGATAAAAGCAGCGGAATTATGAGAAAAGGCTGGCTATATGAGGGAAAATATAAATATTACTTTAATACGAAGACAGGAATCATGTCAAAGGACGTGATGCTCAAAGACACAAAGAAAAATATTGTAAGATATTTTAATCCGTCAGGACGTATGGCGTTAGGTTGGAAAACATTTTCTTCCCAGAAAAAATGTTATTTTAATTCAGCGCCAAAATCGGACAGAGACGGAGCAATGGTTCATGGCTTCAAAGAAATTGATGGAAAAACCTATTATTTTCTGAGTACAGATGGAAGAAAGCATACAGGCTGGCTTACGATAAAAAGCACAGGCAAGAAGTATTATTTGAATCCGAAAAATGGTGGAGTCCGTGTGGAAAATACGGAAATGAAAATTGATGGAAAAACGTATGTGTTTGACAAAGACGGAGTTTCTTCTTTAAAAACAAGCGGACCAAATACAGAGAAGCCAAGTGGTACAAGAACTATTAAAAACTATCTGGCAGGAGCACTCCAGCCGGTAGGACAGGCTCTTTATGTATGGGGCGGCGGCTGGAACGATTCCACAAGAAAAGGCGTAAGTCCTATGTGGAAACAGTGGTATGACAGCCAGGACAGCAGCTATGATTATCATAACTGGAACGATTTAAGCGCAGCCAATCGTGCAAAGGGACTTGATTGCTCCGGATTTGTGGGCTGGGCAGCTTACCAGGTAATGCACAGTACAAGCGGAGAGGGATACGGATACACGGTTGTTTCCGGAGATGTTGGACCAAGCTATCGAACAAGAGGCTGGGGAAGCATTCTGACCCAGGCGAATCTGGCTTCTTCCAATTATAAATTCCTGCCTGGGGATATAGGATATAATTCCGGTCATACATGGATTGTCCTTGGACAGTGCTCCGATAAGAGTCTTGTGATTGTGCATTCTACACCAAATGCCGGTTGTCAGATTTCCGGTACGCCAACACCAAGCGGTAGCTATAACAGCCAGGCGATTGCACTGGCAGAGAGATATATGGCAAGATACCCGGGTGTGAGCAAATACGATTATCACGAATCAAGCGGTAATTATATCCGTAATGGAAATTATTTCAGATGGAACAGCAATACCCTCAGCGACCCGGAAGGTTACAAATATAAGACAGCAGATCAGATTCTTGCAGATTTATTCTCTTAAAATTTAATACACATAATAAAGAAACGCTTCTGAAACGGCAGGAAAAGTTGTAGAAGCGTTTCTTTTGTTATAAATTCGTAATTCTTTCTCAAAAACCCACGTAAACCATTTCGTTAAAAATTGTAAATGTTACAAATTTTTAAACTTTCCTGTAAAAAACTCTTGCAAACAACGTAACAGTATGTTAATATGTAGAAGAATTAAAACAGATATTTCATAAATGTTACATATAAGTATTAAAAGTTACGAGGGTGAATGATTATGAAGAAAAGACTTATGTGCCTTGCAATGGCGCTTTTAATGTGTGGGACTCAGGTAGTAAGCGTAAGCGCATCAAGAGAAGAAGAATTAAGAGAAGAGCAGGCATGGACAAGCCAGCAGTTAGACGCTACATATGCACGTATGGACGAGCTTTGGGCGGCAAAACAGCAGTTGGAAAGTGAAATCGCCACTCTCGATGCAAACCTTGTAGACGTGATGGTTTCCATTGATGTGCTGAAAAACGATATTTCTGCAAAAGAAGTAGATATTGTCCGTACAAAACAGGATCTGGGAAAAGCACAGAAGGCACGCGATAAACAGTACGAAGCTATGAAGAAACGTATCCAGTACCTTTATGAAAAAGGCGGAGACGATGCCTGGTTCCAGATGATGATGAACGCAGAGAATCTGTCAGACCTTCTCACAAGAGCAGAGTATACACAGAAAATGTATGATCAGGACAGAAAGAGTCTTGAAAAATACATAAATACTATCGAGGAAGTAAAAAAACTTCAGACAAAATACGAGAGTGAGCAGGCTGAACTGGAAGAGATGAAAGCTTCCTATGAAGAGCAGTCCGTTGTTCTTCAGAATGAGATTGATGCAAGAAGAGCAAGTTCTGCAAACTGCGATGCTGAGATTGCATATGCACAGCAGCAGGCAACAGAATATGCAAACCTGATTGCAGAACAGCAGGCTGAGATTGAGAGACTGGAAGCAGAGAGAATCGCAGCAGAAGAAGCTGCAAGAAGAGCAGCAGAAGAAGAGGCTGCAAGACTGGCGGCAGAGCAGGCAGCCCAGGAAGAGGCAGAAAACGAAGAAGTTCAGTATGACGAAGATGGAAATGTAATCGAAGATACAGAGAGCACTGAGGAAGAATACACAGAAGAGAGTGAAAGCTCTGAAGATGTAGAATATGACGAGTATGGAAATGTGATTGATTCTGATAATACAGTATCTCAGGAAGAGTATGAAAGTCAGGATACTCCGTCTTATTCAGGCTCCGGTTCTTCCGTTGTAGATTTTGCTACACAGTTTGTGGGTAATCCGTATGTATGGGGTGGAACTAGCCTTACAGGAGGAGCTGACTGTTCCGGATTTACACAGAGTGTATATGCGAATTTTGGTGTGAGCATTCCGAGAACTTCTTATGAGCAGCAGAATGCAGGATATGAAGTGCCATATTCTGAGGCACAGCCTGGAGACTTAATCTGCTATGGTGGTCATGTGGCAATTTATATGGGTAATGGACAGATTGTGCATGCTTCCAACTCAAGAGATGGAATCAAAATCAGTAACGATGCGACATACAGAACGATTCTTTCTGTAAGAAGACTTGTGTAAGTATAGAGAGAAAATTTAATAAAAAGTCCTGGTATTATTTTATAAAGTCATATAAAACTTTGACAAAAGTTTTATATGACTTTTTTTTAACAAAAAAAGAAAAAGTATTGTTCTTTATACTTTTATATGCTATATTAATATAAGCGGAACTTAACTATAAAGCGGAAAATATTAACTATTTCAGGTCAATAACGGTCAAGCGGAGACAAAAAAGCAATAGAAGTTCCCCATTTTTTTTACCTGTAATTGTTAAAAAAAAGACAAAGTGAGAGGAGAATGTTATGAGCAGCAAAATTACAATCATCGGTGCAGGAAGTGTAGGAGCAACAATTGCATATACCTTATCAAGTGCGGATATCGCATCAGAAATTGTGTTGATCGATATCAATAAGGAAAAAGTAGAGGGTGAGGTTATGGATATCGCCCAGGGAACATGTTTCAGAGATCCGATTTCTATTAAGGCAGGAGAATATGCAGATGCAAAAGACTCTGATATTGTAATTATCACATCCGGTATTGCGCGGAAACCGGGACAGACAAGAATTGAGCTGACACAGACAAATGTAAATATCTTAAAAAGCATTACACCGGAAATTGTAAAAGCAGCTCCGAATGCTCTTTATATTATAGTAAGCAATCCGGTAGATATTATGACTTATGTATTTACTAAAATTTCAGGTCTTCCGGAGAATCAGATTATCGGTTCCGGTACAATTCTGGATTCTGCAAGACTGCGCTGCGGACTTTCGGAACATTTTAAAGTGGCACAGAAAAACATTCACGCCTATGTATTTGGAGAGCATGGAGATACTTCCTTCATTCCGTGGACAGGCGCTTATATTTCCGGTGTAAATGTAGATGAATTTTATCATACAATGAAAGAACTTGGAAAAGATGTAGAAGAGCTTGATAAAGAGGGAATGCTGGAATATGTGCAGAAATCCGGAGGCAAGATTATTGCAAATAAAGGAGCTACATTCTATGCAGTTTCTACTGCAGTATGTAAGCTCTGTGCAATTCTTCTCTCTGCTTCTGATTCTATCACAACCGTATCTACCATGATGCATGGAGAGTATGGAATCGAGGATGTGGCTTTAAGTACGCTGACTCTTGTAGGTCCAAACGGAGTGCAGGGAAAAATCCCAATGCGTATGAATCAGGAAGAAATTGAGAAACTTCGTGCAAGTGCAGATGCACTGAAGGCAGTTATTTCCCAGCTTGACCTTACAGTATAAGGATTTACAGAAAGGACAAAGGAAACTATGAAGTACAGTTATTATCCGGGGTGTACACTCCGTACAAAGGCGAAGACTCTTGATGATTACGCAAGAGCTTCTGCAAAAGCTCTGGGCTTCGAACTGGAAGAAATTGAAAACTGGCAGTGCTGCGGAGGAGTATATCCTCTTGGAACAGATGAGATTGCCACAAAGCTTTCCTCCGTCCGCGCCCTGAATGGTGCAAAGGAAAAAGGACAGGATCTTGTGACACTCTGTTCTGCCTGTCATCATGTGATCAAGCGCGTCAATGACGATATGAAAAATGTAGAAGACATTCAGACGAGAGCAAATAATTATATGCAGCTCTCTGAACCATATAAGGGAGAGACAACGGTTCTTCACTATCTGGAAGTGCTTCGTGACCGGGTAGGTTTTGATAAGATAAAAGAAAAAGTGGTAAATCCATTTACAGGAAGAAAAATCGGCGCGTATTACGGCTGTCTTCTTTTAAGACCGGGAAAAATCATGGCTTTTGATGATCCGGAAAATCCTTCTGTTATAGAAGATTTTATCCGTGCGATCGGAGGAGAGCCTGTGATTTATCCATATAGAAATGAATGCTGTGGAGGATATATTTCCTTAAAAGAAAAAGAAATGTCAGGGAATATGTGCAAGAAAATTACAGAAAGCGCAGAAGGCTTTGGGGCGGAAATGCTCATCACAGCCTGTCCTCTCTGTCTTTATAACTTAAATAAAACAGAAAACAGCCTTCCCGTCTATTATTTCACAGAGCTTCTGGCGGAAGCACTTGGAGTAAAGGAGGACAATAAATGAATCAGGCAGAAATGATAAAAGAAATCAGCGGCGTAAATCCTCTGAAATGTATGAAATGCGGAAAATGCTCCGCTTCCTGTCCGTCCTTTAACGAGATGGATATTAAACCCCATCAGTTTGTTTCTTATGTGGTAAATGAAGATGTGGAGGCGCTTGTAAATTCAAAATCTCTCTGGAAATGCCTTTCCTGTTTTGCCTGCGTGGAGCGTTGTCCGCGGGATGTAAAACCTGGAAAATTAATTGATGCTGCAAGACAGATGGTAGTTCGTCAGAAGGGACAGGATTATTTATCTCCAAATGAGATTCCGGAGCTTCTTGATCCGGAACTTCCGCAGCAGCTTTTAGTCAGCGCATTCAGAAGATACAGGAGGTAGGGCTGATGCAGAGAATCGGCGTATTTGTCTGTCATTGCGGAAGCAATATTGCCGCAACAGTAGACGTGAAAAAAGTAGCAGAGATGGCTCTTCTTGAGCCGGGCGTTGTCCATGCTGAGGATTATCCGTATATGTGTTCCGAGGCAGGGCAGGCGAAAATTGCAGAGGCAATTAAAGAAAAAAATCTGACAGGAATCGTAGTGTGCTCCTGTTCCCCGCGTATGCACGAGGCAACCTTCAGAAAGGCTGCAGAGAGAGCGGGATTAAATCCATATATGGTGGAAATCGCAAACATCCGTGAGCACTGCTCCTGGATCCATAAGGATATGGAAGAGGCAACAAAAAAAGCCGTGATCCTTGCGAGAGCAGCCATTGCAAAAGTAAACTTAAATGCTCCTTTAAAACCGGGCGAGAGCAGAGTTACAAAGAGAGCCCTTGTGATCGGCGGCGGTATTGCAGGAATCCAGACGGCACTTGATATTGCAGACGCAGGATATGAAGTTGACATTGTGGAGAAAACACCGAGTATTGGCGGAAGAATGTCACAGCTTGACAAGACTTTCCCCACACTTGACTGTTCCGCCTGTATTCTGACGCCAAAGATGGTGGAAGCGGCAGCTCACGAAAAAATCAATATCTATACATACAGCGAAGTGGAAAAAGTAACCGGCTTTGTAGGTGACTTTACAGTAGACATTCGCAAAAAAGCGAGAAGCGTAAATATGGACAAGTGTACAGGTTGTGGTATCTGTCAGGAAAAATGTCCTTCCAAAAAAATCCCGAGTGAGTTTAACAGAGGACTTGGAAACAGAACCGCCATTTACACGCCGTTTGCTCAGGCAATCCCCAATGTGCCTGTCATTGACAGAGAAAACTGCATCAAGTTTAAAACAGGAAAATGTGGTCTCTGTGCAAAAGTCTGTCAGGCGGGAGCCATTGAATACGACCAGCAGGACGAGATCGTGACACAGAAATACGGAGCTATTGTAGTGGCAACCGGTTTTGATATGATCAAGCTCGATAAATATGATGAATACGCATACAGCCAGAGCAAGGACGTCATCACTTCTCTTGAGCTTGAGCGTATCATGAATGCGGCAGGACCGACAAAGGGACATCTTGAGCGTCTTTCCGACGGAAAAGCGCCGAAGGAAATGGTATTTATCCAGTGTGTGGGAAGCCGCTGCGCAGACGACAGAGGAAAGAGTTACTGCTCCAAAATCTGCTGTATGTATACGGCAAAACATGCCATGCTGATCCGGGATAAATATCCGGATGTAAATGTGACCGTATTTTATATTGACGTCCGCACACCGGGTAAAAACTTTGACGAGTTTTACAGAAGAGCAGTAGAACAGTACGGAGTAAATTACGTAAAAGGCCAGGTTGGAAAGGTTATTCCACAGCCGGACGGAAAACTTCTCGTACAGGGTGTGGATCTTCTTGATAATAAACAGATTTTAAAAGAGGCAGATATGGTGGTTCTTGCGGCGGCCATTGAGCCGGAACCGGACGTGCGCCGGATCGCAACCATGCTGACTGCAAGCATTGATACAAACAATTTCCTTACAGAGGCTCACGCAAAGCTCCGTCCTGTGGAGTCTCCGACAGCAGGTATCTTCCTTTCCGGCGTATGCCAGGGACCGAAAGATATTCCGGAGACAGTTGCCCAGGCGGGAGCTGCGGCAGTAAAAGCGATCGGACTTCTTGCAAAGGATAAGCTTATGACAAATCCATGTACCGCAAAATCCGACGAGCTTCTCTGTAACGGCTGCTCCACATGCGCCAACGTATGTCCTTACGGAGCCATCACTTATGAGGAAAAAGAAGTAAACGACCACGGAATCCGCGAGGTGCGCCGAATCGCCGTTGTAAACGACGCGTTATGTCAGGGCTGCGGCGCCTGCACCGTTACCTGTCCTTCCGGTGCAATGGACCTGCAGGGATTCTCCAACAGACAGATTATCGCGGAGGTAGATGCAATATGTCGATAGAAGCAAAAGAAGAATTCAGACCGAAAATCGTGGCATTCTGCTGTAACTGGTGCAGCTATGCAGGTGCAGACCTTGCTGGAAGCAGCCGTCTTACCTATCCGGCAGATGTAAAAATCATCCGCGTTCCATGCTCCTGCCGCGTAAATCCCATGTTTATTTTAAGGGCGTTTGAAAAAGGCGCGGACGGCGTGATCATGTGCGGCTGCCACCCGGGAGACTGCCATTACAGTACAGGAAATTATTATGCGAGAAGAAGAATGACACTTCTTTTTTCCATGCTGGACTATCTCGGCGTGGAAAAAGGCCGTACACGGGTGGAGTGGGTATCTGCCGCAGAAGGTGTAAAATTCTCACAGACTATGAACGAGTTTGTGGAAAAGATTTATTCTCTCGGTAAAAATGTGAGACTGGAGGATTTGCGATGCGGGAAATGATTGAACGTGCAAAAGAACTGCTTTCTTCCGGAGAAGTGGCACAGGTTCTTGGCTGGAAGGCGGGAGACCTTCCTTACAATCCGGAACCGGCGTTCTTCGATAAGGCAGAAGACCTTGATAATCTTGTGTATAATGGATTCTGCGGAGCCAATTTAAGCAAATATATGATCGCAGCCTCCAAAATGGAGGGGAAAACCCTTGTATTTTTAAAACCCTGCGATACATACAGCTTTAACCAGCTTCTGAAAGAGCACCGTGTAGACAGAGAAAAGGCTTATATCATAGGAATCGGCTGCAAAGGAAAGCTTGATATAGAAAAAATCAAAAAAATGGGGATCAAGGGAATCGAGAGCATTCAGGGCGCTGAGGCGGAAGATGATTGCGATACCTTACAAATCCAGACCATTTACGGAGAGAAGACCTGCTCTTATAAAGATGCCATGCTGGAGAGATGCCACGTGTGCAAGGGAAAAGAGCATCAGATTTACGATGAGCTTCTCGGCGAGTCAAAAGACACAAAAGATGCGGACCGTTTTGCAGAAGTAGAAAAAATCGAGGCGATGAGCCCGGAAGAAAAGTTTGCCTTTTTCCAGAAGGAATTAAGCAAATGTATCCGATGTAATGCCTGTCGTAATGTATGTCCTGCATGTTCCTGCAGAAAATGCGTGTTTGACAGCAACAAATTCGACAGCAGCCAGAAGGCAAATGCAGATTCCTTTGAGGAAAAAATGTTCCATATTATCCGTGCCTTCCATGTGGCAGGAAGATGTACCGACTGCGGCGAGTGCAGCAGAGTCTGTCCTCAGGGAATCCCCCTTCACCTGTTTAACAGAAAGTTTATCAAGGACATTGATATGCTTTACGGAGAGTTTCAGGCAGGAGAGGACGCAGAGTCAAAAGGGCCGCTCACAAGCTTTACATTTGACGATGCAGAGCCAGGCAGTGTGTGAGAAAGGGGATAACGTATGTATAAGATAGCAAAAGAAAAGCTTTCCGAGCTGTTTGCCCTCATTGCAGAGAAAAGAGAGCTGTATCTTCCTGTAAATATAAACGGACAGACGAATTTTGCAGCGTGGAGTGAAGAGGCAGAGATCGATCTTGACACATTAAAAACAGTAAAGTCGCCTAAAGATGCTTTTTTTCCACAGAGTGAGAACCTTTATACCTGTGTCCGTGACGGAAAGAAAATAAAGGTAGAACCGGAAGCGTTAAAAGAGCAGGATTTTGTTGTTTTCGGAATGAAGGCCTGTGACGTAAGAGGTGTGGAAGTTCTTGATAAAGTCTTTCTTGCAGATCCGGTGGACAGTTTTTATGCGGCAAGAAGAGAGCATGGAACAATCGTTGCATTTGCCTGTTCTGAGCCGGAGGAGACATGTTTTTGTAAGGCGTTCGGGATTGATGCGGCAGAGCCGGCAGGAGACGTTTCTGTCTGGCAGACAGGAGATACTCTTTTCTGGCAACCAAATACAGACAAGGGAGAGGCACTTACAGAGGCAGTGAAGAGCCTTCTGGAGGAAGTAGGTGGAGAAGCTGCGGAATGTGTGGAAAAAGAGAAGGCTTCCATAAGAGCCGTTGTGGATAAGCTTCCGTATTCTGATCTTTCTCTTGATGGCTGGAATGGAGACGCTTTAAAAGAAAAATTTGATTCTCCTCTCTGGGAGGAGCTTTACAAACCGTGTCTTGCATGTGGAACATGTACTTTTGTATGTCCTACATGCCAGTGCTACGATATTAAGGATTATGATACAGGCCACGGGGTGCAGAGATACCGCTGCTGGGATTCCTGTATGTATTCGGATTTTACCATGATGGCACACGGAAATAACCGTACAAGCCAGATGCAGAGATTTCGCCAGAGATTTATGCACAAGCTTGTATATTTCCCGGCAAATAACGATGGAATGTATTCCTGCGTAGGCTGTGGACGATGCGTGGAAAAATGCCCGTCAGCGTTAAATATTGTAAAAGTGATCAAGTCCTTTCAGAAACAGGGAGGTAACAGGGAATGAGTGAATGCACCTGTCATAAAAATTATACATTAGATACACTGATTCCAAAGGTTGGAGTCATTACAGATATTCGTGAGGAGACGCCGGATGTAAAAACATTCCGGGTTAATGCTCCGGAAGGCGGAAAACTTTTTGAGCATATGCCGGGACAGTGCGCCATGCTCTGTGCGCCCGGGATCAGCGAAGGCATGTTTTCCATTACTTCTTCTCCTACAAATAAGGAATATCAGGAATTCAGCATTAAAAAATGCGGCGTTCTCACAGATTATCTCCACAGCCTTTCAGTTGGAGATGAGATTACAGTAAGAGGACCGTACGGAAATTCTTTTCCTGTAGAAACAGAGCTTAAGGGAAAAAATCTTCTCTTTATCGCAGGCGGAATCGGTCTTGCACCTCTTCGCTCTGTCATTAATTATGTTCTTGACAACAGAGAAAATTACGGAACCGTAGATATTCTTTACGGTTCACGCTCCGCAGACGACCTGGTGCAGTTAAAAGAAATCCAGGAAGTTTGGATGAAAACAGAGGGAGTGAACGTATACCTTACTATAGACCGAGAACAGGAAGGCTGGGATGGTCACGTTGGATTTGTTCCGACATATTTAAAGGAAATCGGTTTTGATACAGATAAAGTTGCTCTTGTCTGCGGACCGCCGATCATGATTAAGTTTGTTCTTGCGGGATTAAAGGAAATGGGCTTTACCGATGAGCAGGTGTATACAACTCTTGAACTTCGCATGAAATGTGGAGTAGGAAAATGCGGACGCTGCAACATTGGTTCTAAGTATGTATGTAAGGACGGCCCTGTGTTCCGTTTTGATGAAATAGAAGAATTGCCTCAGGAGTACTGATAGAAAGGACAGGTATTTGAAAATGGATAAAATGGTAAACGTATATTTTTTCGGTAAGAAATACAGCGTACCGGCAGACCTTACCATCATGACAGCAATGGAATATGCAGGCTACACATTAAAAAGAGGCTGTGGCTGCCGCCATGGTTTCTGCGGAGCCTGCGCTACAATTTACAGAATCAAGGGAAAAAATGAGCTGAAAACCTGCCTTGCCTGTCAGACACAGGTGGAAGAGGGAATGTATGTTGCAAGTATTCCGTTTTTCCCCACAGATAAAAGAACTTATGATATAGAAGAAATCAAACCGACACAGCAGGTTATGATGGAGCTTTATCCGGAAATTTACAGCTGTATCGGCTGTAATGCCTGTACAAAAGCATGTACTCAGGACTTAAATGTTATGCAGTACATTGCTTATGCACAGAGGGGAGAGCTGGAAAAATGTGCGGAGGAATCCTTTGACTGTGTAGGCTGCGGCTGCTGTTCCGTAAGATGTCCTGCCGGTATTTCTCATCCGATGGTGGGCGTTCTCGCGAGACGTCTCACAGGAAAATATATTGCACCGGAAGCAGAGCACCTCAATAAGAGAGTGGAGGAAATTCACCACGGCGAATATGATGAACTCATTGAGCAAATTATGCAGAAGCCGATTACAGAGATGCAGGAACTTTACAATACAAGGGAAATTGAGAAATAAGGAGGACAACCTATATGTTTACACCAGAAATGCTTGAATCTATAAAAAAGGTGGAAGCAACAAGAGATGCGCGTATGGGCATGGAGCCGAGACGAATGACAGCAGAGGAAAAAGATGTCCTTCTGAAAGAATTTCATCCGGATTACAGAGAAGACGGATTTGTAGAAATTAAAATCGGACCAAATAAAGGGCAGAAGGTTCCGGCAGAGCTTGGACATCTTCTTCATTCCAACAGCCGCCTGTTGACAGATAAGGTAGATTTGAGTAAAGTAGATTATGAGACAGACGTGCTGGTAATCGGCGGCGGCGGTGCAGGTGCTTCTGCAGCCATTGAGGCCCATGAAGCCGGTGCGAATGTTATGATTGTGACAAAACTGCGTATTGGAGATGCCAATACTATGATGGCAGAAGGCGGAATCCAGGCTGCTGATAAGGAGAACGATTCTCCTGTACAGCATTATCTTGATGCGTTTGGAGGCGGTCATTTTGCTGCAAGACCGGAGCTTTTAAAACGTCTTGTTATGGAAGCACCGGATGCGATTCAGTGGTTAAATAAGCTTGGCGTTATGTTTGATAAAGACGAAGAAGGAAATATGGTGACAACGCATGGCGGCGGAACATCCAGAAAGAGAATGCATGCCTGCAAAGATTATTCCGGAGCGGAAATCATGCGTACTCTTCGTGATGAAGTAATCAACAGAGGAATTCCGGTTGTGGAATTTACTTCTGCCGTAGAGCTGATTAAAGACGAAAAAGGTCAGGTGGCAGGTGCTGTTCTCTTAAATATGGAGACAGAGGATTACATGGTGGCAAAAGCAAAAACAGTCATCATTGCAACCGGAGGAGCAGGACGCCTTCATTATCAGAACTTCCCTACATCCAACCATTACGGGGCAACGGCAGACGGACTGATTCTCGGATATCGTGCAGGTGCGCCTCTTCTTTATCAGGACACCATTCAGTATCATCCGACAGGAGTTGCATATCCGGCACAGATTTACGGAGCTCTTGTAACAGAGAAAGTGCGTTCTCTTGGAGCGATGCTTGTAAATGCAGAAGGTGAGGCATTTATGCATCCGCTGGAGACACGCGATGTTGCAGCTGCATCTATTATCCGTGAATGTACAGATCGTCATAAAGGAGTAACAACACCTCTTGGAAGCGGCGTGTGGCTGGATACTCCAATGATTGAAAAAATCGGAGGAGAGGGAACGATCGAAAAGAGAATTCCTGCAATGCTCCGTATGTATATGAACTACGATATTGATATGAGAAAAGTGCCGATTCTTGTATATCCAACGCTTCATTATCAGAACGGAGGACTGGAAATCGGAGGAGACGGATTTACAAAAGCAATTTCCAACCTTCTTGTTGCAGGAGAAGCAGTAGGAGGAATTCATGGAAGAAACCGTCTGATGGGAAATTCTCTTTTGGATATCATTGTGTTCGGAAGAAATGCAGGAAAGGCGGCAGCAGCAAAAGCGAAAGAAGTAGAGCTTGGAACGATGACCCTTTCTCACATTGAAAAATACGCAGAGGAATTAAAAGAAGCAGGTGTGGAATCAGAGGATATTTCTCCGCTTCTTCTTCCAAAATACGCCCGTCACGAGAGATAAGGAGTGTGAAAGCTAATGCGTGAAATAGAAGTGAGCAGACTTACAGAAGTAATTGAAAAGCTCTGTATTGAGGCAAATAATCATTTGCCGGAGGATGTAAAGTGCGCTATTAAAAATTGTCGTGCCTGTGAAGATGGAGAGATTGCACAGGGAATCCTGGACAATATTATTGAAAATTTTGAGATTGCGGACAGGGAAAATGTTCCGATCTGTCAGGACACAGGAATGGCATGTGTTTTCCTGGAAATCGGACAGGACGTGCATTTTGTGGGAGGAGACCTGACGGAAGCGGTAAACGAAGGCGTGCGCCGCGGATATGACAAAGGGTATCTCCGCAAATCTGTTGTAAAAGACCCGGTAAGAAGAGGAAACACAGGAGATAATACACCGGCTATGCTTTATACGGAAATTGTACCGGGAGATCAGGTGAAGGTCACATTGGGACCAAAAGGCTTCGGAAGTGAAAATATGAGTGCGATCCGTATGTTTAAGCCATCTGCAGGACTTCAGGGAATTAAGGATTTTATTCTTGAGACAGTGGAGACAGCAGGTCCGAACCCGTGTCCTCCTATGGTTGTAGGCGTGGGAATCGGCGGAACCTTTGACAAGGCTGCCCTTCTTGCAAAGAAGGCGCTTATGCGTCCTCTTGATTCAGAGAATCCGGACCCGTTCTACGCTGACCTTGAAAAAGAGATGCTGGAAAAAATCAATGAGCTTGGAATCGGACCGCAGGGCTTTGGCGGAAAGACAACTGCCATTGGACTGAATATTGAGACACTTCCAACCCACATTGCGGGAATGCCATGCGCCATCAATATCAACTGCCATGTGACCCGCCATAAAACGGAGGTGATATAAATGGAGAGACGTATTACACTTCCTCTTACAGAGGAGCTTGCAAAATCTCTTCACGCAGGAGAGAGAGTTCTTTTGACGGGAACCATTTACACATCAAGAGACGCAGGCCATAAGAGAATGTGCGAGGCTCTTGAAAGAGGAGAAGCGCTTCCTTTTGACCCGACAGACGCAACCATTTATTATGTAGGTCCTACACCTGCAAAACCGGGACAGGTGATCGGTTCCGCAGGCCCTACAACAAGCGGACGTATGGACGCTTACGCTCCGACTATGATGTCTGTAGGCGCAAGAGGCATGATCGGAAAAGGCGCGCGCCTTCCTGAAGTTGTGGACGCCATGAAAAAATACAGCGGCGTATATTTCGGGGCAATCGGCGGAGCAGGGGCTCTTCTTGCAAAATGTATTAAAAAAGCAGAACTGATCGCATATGAGGATCTTGGGGCAGAAGCCCTCCGTAAGCTTTATGTGGAAGATATGCCTCTTGTAGTGATTATTGACAGCGAAGGAAATAATCTCTATGAAGACGGCAGAGCAGAATATTTAAAAAAACAGGGAATGGAGAGACAGTAAAATGAAAAAGATCCACTCTTCGAACATTCAGATGTCAGAGGCTTTTATCAACAATATGTTTCTTGCCTTTTCCGGCGGGCTGCAGGACGCGTATACCTACAACACAAGGGACGAGGTATTTTCCAATGCACAGACGGGAAATGTTGTGCTTATGAGTCAGCATATTATGTCCGGAGAGTGGATTGCTGCTCTTCATTACCTGTTTCCCCTGATCGCTTTTGTGCTTGGAGTGATGGCAGCAGAGCAGATTCGGGGAAGAAGCAGGGAAGGAAGAAAGCTTCACTGGAGGCAGGATGTTCTTTTCCATGAAATTATAATTCTCTTTATTGTGGGCTTCCTTCCTTCGAATTTAAATATTGTGGCAACTTTCCTTGTATCCTTTGCCTGTGCTATGCAGGTTCAGACATTCCGCAAGGTTCACGGATATGCGTATGCCAGCACCATGTGCATTGGAAATATGAGAAGCGGTACAGCAGCGCTCTCTGCTTATTTCCGGGAAAAGAATCCGGAACTTTTAAAAAGTGCGGCGTATTATTTCGGCATTATCTTTTTCTTTGCAGTGGGAGCGGGAATCGGCGGCGTATTGTCCCTGAAATACGGCATTCCAGTTATCTGGGTATCCTGCGTATGCCTGATCATCAGCTTCTGTCTGATGTTTGTGGAGAAGCTGGGAGGCGAGGAGTCGGAATAAAAAGTATTTTGAATTGACATATGGAGGAAAGTAGGATAAGATAGAAAAGGTATAAAAGAATCATGTTTACTTGTTAAGTGCTCGAAGAGAGGTAAAAGGGAATCAGGTGCAAAGCCTGAACGGTCCGGCCACTGTAGACGGGGAGCGAAAGCAAAGCCATTGCGGAAGAAATTCTGTGAGAAGGCGCTGGAGCAATAATCCGTAAGTCAGGAAACCTGCTTAACAGGAATGATGGGAAGCTTCCGGTAAAGGCAACCTGTTTGAGTAAAATCCGATACTATACGTGTATTTTATTTTGGACATCTGCTTTTTTAGCAGATGTCTTTTTTAGTTTCGGCAGTAAAGGAAGAGCTTTGGAAGGATGCATCCGCATGAAAAAATGAAAAGGAGAAAACAAATGAAAATCAGAAACAAATTAGTGGGAGGCATGCTGGCAGTAACAATGGGAGTAAGTTTAACTGTATGTGGGTCAGGATTTCCTGTAATGGCAGAGGAAAAGACAGAGGCAGCAGAGGGATTCCCGTTTACTTTGAAAACAAAGGACGATGCGGAAGTAACCTTTACTCATGTTCCGGAAAAAGTTCTTGCGGTAAATGCAAATGCAGGCGACCAGTTAATGGCAATGGGACTTGGAGACAAAATTATAGGAAGAGCATATACGAACTCTAAAATCAATCCGAAATGGAATGATGAATATGAAAAAATCCCCAACCTGGGAGATGCGGCTCTTTCTCTGGAAACCATTCTTGATCAGGAACCAGATTTTGTATATGGTCGTTCCAGCGCATTTAGTGAGAAAAATAATACAACTCATGATACATTGACCCAATATGGAATTATGTCTCTTTCTTCTATTGAAGGATATACGCTGGGGGCAGATGTAGATGTGGTATATGAGGATTTCTATAATCTTGGACGCATTTTTGATATGGAAGAAAAAGCAGAGCAGATTGTAAATGATATGAAAGAGCAGATAGAAACAGTTGAAAAAGCAGTGGAAGGTACAGACACAGTTAAAGCTTTCGTTTATGATATGGCGCAGGAAGGCGGCGCATATACATGCGGAGATAACTTTACAGCAAAACTGATGGAGCATGCTGGCGGAGAGAATATTTTTAAAGATATGGAAGAAACCTGGGCCAATGTAAGCTGGGAAGAAGTGGTAGAAAGAGCTCCGGAAGTTATTGTAGTCAATAATTATGGCGACATTTCTCTGGAACAGAAAATGAAAGAACTGAAAGAAAATCCAGCGCTTGCAGATGTCCCGGCAATCAAAGAGGATCGTATTATATCTGTAAATCTTTGTGAAGTATTTGCCAGCTCTATGACGGGGGATACTATTGAAAAATTTGCAGAAGCTTTCCATCCGGAATGCTTTGAGTAGTATGTGGCATGAAAAAATTTTGTAAATTCGTAAAAAACCATACGGGGCTCTGCTCGGGAATTTTAATTGTAGTATTATTGTGCTCGGTTGTTCTGGGAGTAGGTCTTGGACCGGTAAGAATCCCTTTTACAGATGTGTGGAAAATAATCTTTCATAATCTGCTTGGATTTGTGGGAGCGGGAGATGTTGTTTCTCTGGAAGGAATCCGTGAGAGTACAGGTAATATTGTCTGGTTTTTAAGATTACCCAGAGTTATTCTGGGTGGCCTTGTAGGAGCATCTCTGACTCTTGCGGGAGTGGGAATGCAGGCATTTACAAAGAATCCTCTGGCAGATCCGTATGTTTTGGGAATTTCGTCAGGAGCTTCGCTGGGTGCAGTTCTTGTGATGGTTGCAGGTCTTCAGCTTCCTTTTGTAGGAGCAGCGATTCCTTTCGGCGCATTTTTTGGAGCTTTAATTTCAATGATTCTGGTATATGCTCTGGCAAGTACAGGTAATACGGTTACACCGGTACGCCTGATTCTTGTAGGCGTTGCAGTATCTGCCATGTTCAGCGCGTTTACCAATTATATTGTTTATACGGCTCCTGATGATGCTTCTGTGCGGGAGGCAACATTCTGGATGCTTGGAGGGTTTGGAAGTGCAAAATGGTCAGATATTCCCATTCTTGCTGTTTTAATATTGCCGGCCTTTTTTATCATGATGTATTTTTCAAAATCATTGAATGCCATGCTGATGGGCGATCATTCTGCAATTATTCTTGGAGTAGATTTAAATCTTGTGCGCCGTATGCTGATTGTCGTAACGGCTCTTCTCACTGCTGCATCTGTGGCAGTAAGCGGCTGTATTGGCTTTGTGGGACTTGTAATTCCTCATCTTGTCCGTTCCGTTGCAGGTGCAGACCATAAAAAACTGCTTCCTGTTTCTGTGTTAAGCGGAGCGATATTTATGATATGGGTAGATGTGGGAGCAAGAATGATACACCCTCCCACAGAAATTCCGGTTGGTATTTTAACCGCATTTTTAGGCGCGCCACTGTTCCTCTGGATGGTAAAGGTACGTCGATATGAATTTAAGTGACGGGAGGACAGAAAATGCTTCAGGTAGAAAAGCTTTCCTGTAAAATAAGGGAGAAGCAGATTCTTACTCAGGCTGGCTTTGAGGTAAAAAAGGGAGAGTTTGTGGGGATTATCGGCCCTAATGGAAGTGGAAAATCGACTCTTCTGAAAAACATCTATAAAGTTTTAAAGCCCCAGGAAGGTAAAATCATACTTTCAGGCAGAGATTTGCTTTCTATGAGCAACAGAGAAATGGCACAGGAAATCGGTGTTGTGATTCAGGAACAGGAATCCAGCTTTGATTTTACAGTGGAAGAAGTGGTCATGATGGGACGTCACGCAAGAAAGAAAATGTTGGAAGGAGAAAGTCGGAAGGACAGAGAAATTGTGGAGAATACTTTGCGCGAAACAGGGCTTTATGAAATAAGAGAGCAAAGTTTTACCACTTTGTCCGGAGGGGAAAAACAGCGTGCTTTTATTGCAAGGGCGCTTGTACAGGATACTCCGTGTCTGATCCTTGATGAACCGACTAATCATCTGGATATTAAATATCAGCTGGAACTGATGGATCTTGTAAAAAATCGGGGAAAAACAGTAATTGCAGTCATTCACGATCTGAATATTGCCGCTATGTACTGTGACAGATTATATGCTTTAAAAGATGGGAAGGTTATAAATGCGGGAACTCCCGCTGAAGTTCTGACACCGGAATTTATACGGGAGGTTTATGAGGTGGAAGCAGAGATTGTCACAGACAAAAAGGGACAGAAGCGGATTTTATATTATTCCGGTAAATGAGAAGAAAGGAAAAGAAAAATGAGAAAATCAATGTGGAAACGGACAACAGCAGCTTTGACAGCTGCAATGCTGGGAGCCTTTGCTATGCCTGTAATGGCAGCAGAGGAGAGTACAGAGGGAACAAGAGAGGTCACAGATGTAGCGGGAAATGTAGTTGAAGTTCCGGAAAATATTTCTAAAATTGCAGTAACACCACTCCCCTGGTCTTCTGTTATTTATGCAATAGACGGAACATCCGAGAGAATGGTGTCTATTAATCCGGGAGCGATCAGTGCATATACAGGAAATTTTCTGGAAAAGATGGATCCGGAATATGGACAGATTGATTCCACAGCTATAGGAAAAGATTTTTCCATTAATATGGAAGAGATGGTGGAAATGGGAGTGGAAGCTGTTGTTATCTGGGATTACCAGGAAGACGAGGCAAAGCAGTTAAAAGAGTTGGGAATTGCCCCTGTTATGGTGAAAAATGAAACGGTGGAAGAACTTCAGGAAAGTTTTCGTGCGATAGGGGAACTGCTGGGAAAAGAAGACAGAGCACAGCAGTTTATTGATCTGTACGAAGATACATACGAAAAAATAAAATCTTATCAGGATAAGGTAGAAAGCGCAGAAAAACCGAAGGTTCTTTATCTGAGAAATTCAGAACTGAAGCTGCAGGGAAATGATAACTTTATTAAAGAGGCTCTGGAACTGGCAGGAGCGGATAGTGTAGCGGCAGAAAATTCAGATATTACGATGGAAGAAATCCTGGAAATTAATCCGGATATTATCCTTTTGAGCTGGTTTGACGAGTTTACACCGGAAGATTTATATAATAACACCATTGACGGGCAGGACTGGAGCAATGTAAAAGCTGTTCAGGATAAACGGGTATATAAAACGCCTATTGGAATTTACCGTTGGGACGCACCGGGAGTAGAAACGCCTCTTATGATGGAGTGGCTGGCATCCCTGATCCAGCCTGAGGTTTTTTCAGATATTGATATTCGTAAAGAGGTAGCTGATTATTTTAAAACATATTTCGAATATGAGCTTACAGATGAAGATGTGTCACAGATTATGAGTGATGATTTTAACAAAAACAGTGCGAAATAAAGGAAAGGCAGAGCCTTATGAGAAGAAAAGAGAAAAAGTACAGAATGATTTTTGCGGCGCTACTTCTCATTGTGACAGGACTTGTGATAATAGCGATTGGTCTGGGGAGATATTATATCTCACCCATTGACGTTATAAAGATACTTTTATCTAAAGTGATTCATATAGAACCTGATTGGGAGGCGCAGGCAGAAAGTGTGATATTTACACTGAGGCTTCCCAGAATATTCGGTGCACTTCTCGTGGGGGCAGCGTTATCCCTGTCCGGTGCAGCTTATCAGGGCGTGTTTAAAAATCCGCTGGTGGCTCCTGATATGCTGGGAGTATCTGCAGGCGCCTGTGTGGGAGCTTCTCTGGCAATTCTTATGCAGTTTGGGCAGAAGGAGGTCCAGATTATGGCTTTTGCAGGGGGAATTGTGGCAGTTGCAGCCGCCTCTTTTATTCCTAAAATGATGCGGAACCATTCTATGATGACGCTGGTTCTGGCAGGTGTTATTGTGGGCGGACTTATGAATTCTCTTCTCGGACTTTTGAAATATCTGGCTGATCCGGATACCCAGCTTGCTTCTATCACTCACTGGCAGATGGGAAGTTTAAGTACAGTAGTATGGCGCGACATAGCCTGCGTGGGTCCTGTGATCTTCATTTCAGCAGGTATTCTCATAGCTGTGAGATGGAGGATCAACATTATGTCTCTTGGGGAAGGAGAAGCAAGATCTCTGGGAACCGATATAAAAAAAACAAGAGGTCTTGTGATCATCTGCGCCACAGCGCTTACAGCAAGTGCTGTATGTATCAGCGGGACGATCGGGTGGATTGGTCTTGTAATTCCACATTTGGGAAGAATGATCACAGGTCCGGACAACAAAAAGCTGATACCGGTATCGGCAGTGCTGGGAGCTGGTTTTCTTTTGCTGATCGATACAGCTGCAAGAAATCTTACGAGCGCGGAACTTCCTCTCAGCATTTTGACAGGACTTGTGGGAGCGCCGTTTTATTTTTATTTACTTGTAAGACAGAGGACGAAGGTAGCATGATATTGGAAGTGAAAAATCTTGGATTTTCCTATAATAATGAAACAGAATTATTTCGAAATGTAAATTTTGGCATAGAAAAAGGAGAAATTTTTTCTGTTCTCGGGGCAAATGGAGCCGGAAAATCTACAATGTTGAATTGCATTGCAAATCTTTTAAAACCATCGGAGGGAGGCGTATATCTGAGTGGAAAGCACATTACAGAGCTTTCCATTACAGAGACAGCCAGAAAAATAGGATATGTCCCTCAGATTCATACGCCGGCTTACGGATATGAGGTTTTAGATTTTGTAGTTATGGGGAGGGCTCCATATCTTGGGTTTTTTGAGAAACCGTCATTGAAAGATTATGAGATGGCAGAGAAAGCACTGGAAGAACTGGGGATTTCGAAGCTTGCCAAAAGACCTTATACAGAATTAAGCGGCGGAGAGAGGCAGCAGGTGACAATCGCAAGGGTGATGGTGCAGAAACCGGATATTATTATGTTAGATGAACCGACCAATCATCTTGATTATGGAAATCAGATTCGAATGCTTCACTTAATTAAGCGTCTTGCAGAGAAAGGCTATGGAATTATTCTTACGAGCCATATGCCGGATCATGTGCTGTTTTTAGGGGGAAGGGCAGGGCTTTTGCATGAAAATGGAAGCTTTGAGACAGGAAACACAGAAGAGATGGTAACAGAACAAAACCTGCGCCGTCTTTATCATATAGATGTTCATATGGAATATATTCCAAAATTAGGAAGAAAAGTTTGCATTTCAGGAGAGTAAAAATGGAAAGAATTGCGTTTTACGGAAAAGGCGGAATCGGGAAATCTACAATAGCGGCAAATGTGTCTGCACTTTTGGCAAAGAAAGGAATGAAGGTTTTGCATATAGGCTGTGATCCGAAAGCAGATTCCGCGAGAACTTTACGGTCAGGCAGGACGCCTTCTGTATTGGAATTACTGGAGGAAAAAGATACTCTGTCCCGGGCTGAAATTATTTATACAGGAAAAAACGGGGTTCAGTGCGTGGAATGCGGAGGACCGGAAGCTGGCTGCGGCTGTGCCGGGCTGGGTATTACAACTGCAATGGAAGAGATGGAGAAACTTGGAATTTTTCAGGAAAACTGGGACGTGATCGTGTATGATGTTCTCGGAGATGTAGTGTGCGGAGGATTTTCTGTGCCTATGAGAAAACATTATGTAGACCGGGTTTTTGTAGTAACATCAGCAGAGTATATGTCTCTGTATGCCGCTAACAATATTCTGAAGGGGATAAAAAGGTATTCCCGGGAGGAAAATATGTTTGGTGGTCTTATTTTGAATCATATAAAAAATTCCAGAGACAGAGAAATTGCAGAAGCTTTTTCAGATGAAACAAAAGCCGAGATATGTGTATTTCTGACAGAAAGCCGGGAAATGCAGCTGGCAGATTTCAGAGGAATGCCGTTCACAGAGCTTTTTCCGGAAACGGAAAATACACGTGCGCTGGAAAAGTTTGTCGAAGCACTTATGAAAAAACCAAATGGAATGCAGCTTCCCCAACCTATGACAGCCGAAGACCTGGAGAGGTTTGGAAAAGAGATATATGAGAAAGGAAACGGAAAAGATGAAGGGATTTTCTGTTGAATCCGCGTATGGAGAAATGGAACATTTGAAGAAGCTTCCTGACAGGATATGGGAAAAGCAGGGGATTGCGATTGTGGCTCCGGGTACTTTAGCCTGTACATATGCTCTGAAAAAGAGAGCATCAGCACTTGGAAAAGAAGACTGGCTGTTTACGTGTCCGGTTACAGAAAGAGAGTACAGTCTTGGAAAGCAGGGCAGAAAAATCAGTGAGACCATAGAGAAGGCGTTAAGAAAGCGTGGGATAAAGGGGATTATTGTGTATGCTTCCTGTATGGAGGTGCTGACACAATGGAATCTGGAGGAAATAAGAGAAAAGATCAAAAATCCCGACCATATACCAATAGAGAGTCTTTACAGAGGTCCTCTGGCAAAAAGAAAAAAAGCTCCGGGAGAAGTTCTGGAAGATGTATGGAAAAGATGGGGAATAAAGGACAGAGAAGAAATCAGCTTTTTTAAGACAGAATGTGCTACAAAAGAAAATACAGAGGAAATGCCGGATTTTCAGGCAGTTGTGGAAGCTCTTGAGAACAGGGAGTGTGATATACTCCTGATCACACCGGGAGGCTGTAAAAGTGCTCTGGCACTTAAAAAACAGGATAACTGCGTACAGGAGATTAAAAGTACGAGATTTTCCGATGTCTTTGTAAGCAAAGGGGACTGGGAAGGAGCAGCAAAGGAAATTTTTCAGAATTTTCCGGAAAACAGACCTCTGTTTCTGGTAGGGAGCGCAGTGCCAAAAGCAATCGGGCTGGACTTGCAGGAGCTTGCATACAGACTTGAAAAGATGGGAAAATCGGTTGCAGTTATAAACTGTACAGGATTTCGAAGTGCAGCAGAGATGAAAGAGGATATTATGAAAGGTTTTGATAAAAAAGTGTATAAATTTCTTGACAATACTGGATAAAAGCAGTATTATATGGTTAGTATAATTCCATAGTGAACGTATTAAGTGCTGTTTGTTACCATAGCGAACGAAACAGAAAAGGGAATCAGGTGAAAGTCCTGAGCGATCCGGTCACTGTAACAGAGGAGTAAGCCTCAGAGATCCATTGTGCCATAGCATGAGAAGGAGAGGTAAGCGTTGATTCTGAAGTCAGGAAACCTGCTTAATATGGCGAGGTTAAGCTTCCGTGTAAAGTGTAACGACCAGTTTCAGGGATTCCGCACCCTGGAATGTTGTCCGCTTTCGTTCGAAGCGGGCATTTTTTATGGAATGCGCCTGTTCATACGAATTATACATGATTAAATGGCAGGCGATACTGCTTCGGATACAACCGTTCCCTCCGCGCACTTATGAATGAGTTGTTTTTCTACACCGAAGTAGCATCGCTCCCTCTTTTTTATAAGGATTTTTTGCAAAGAGACATTAGAAAAAAGGCGCGCGTATATATGAAGGAGGCACAAATGGAGAAACCATATTGGGAAGGAAAGGAATTTTCCTTTTTCAGTCATAAAGAATGTGAATATTTTCCCTGTCATAAGGGAGCAGACCCGGAGGAATTTAACTGTCTTTTCTGTTATTGCCCTCTCTATGCACTGGGAAAAGACTGTGGTGGAAATTTCACTTACACAGAAAACGGATATAAGGACTGCACAAACTGTCTTGTGCCGCATAAGCGTAAAAATTACGGGTACATTACAGGAAAATATCAGGAACTCGCAAAAAGAATTGCGAAGATGGACGAAAAATAAGAGCCACGGGGAAACCCGCGGCTTGTTTTATTTAGGACAATATCTTGTCAGAAGGTATGATACCGGTTAATAAATTCGCTTTCCATATTTTTCTATATCCTCCAGTAAAAATGGGTTATGAATGCTGTCATACTCCAAAATATCTATTTTTCTAAGCGTATCTATTTCTGTTAAATCTTCTTCCAGTTTCATAATATCAGGACAGCCGTAAACGACAAAATCTATATCACTTGACGGTGTGGCAGTGCCGGTGGCGAATGAGCCAAAAAGTTTCAAATGCTTTATGTCATTTCTTTTGCATATAGCAGAAACCTTTTCAATCAATTCTGGTATTGGCATGGTATTCATAAAATATCCTCCGGTAAACAGCGGTTTTCGTACTTTTCATTTTAACATTCGCAAAATGAAATGACAAGGAGAATACACATTTTTAAATTTGCACAATGTATATAATTAGTAGATATATTTTTGGATTTGTTGTATAATATGTTCAAAATATTATGAGGAGGATTTCTTATGAAGCGTTCGGAAATCAACAAAGCGTTGAAAGAGATGGAAAATATGATTCGTGACTACCGTTTTTCTCTTCCGCCATTCTGCAATTTTACACCGGAGGAATGGAAGGAAAAAGGGCATGATTACGACGAGGTTCGCGACAATATGCTGGGATGGGATATTACAGATTACGGTCTGGGAGATTTTGACAAAGTAGGATTTTCCCTGATCACGATTCGAAACGGAAATCTGAAAATGAAAGATAAGTATACAAAATCTTATGCGGAAAAGCTGTTGTACTTAAAAGAAGGACAGTATTCCCCAATGCACTTCCACTGGAATAAAATGGAAGATATTATAAATAGGGGAGGAGGAAATCTTCTGATCCGTGTTTATAATTCTACAGAGAATGAAGATCTTGATAAGGTAAACGATGTTCATGTACATCTTGATGGAAGAGAAATGGTCGTTCCGGCAGGAACACAGGTAAAATTGATGCCAGGAGAAAGTATCAGCATTTATCCGTATATGTATCACGATTTTGAGATTGAAGAAGGAACAGGGTCTGTGCTTATCGGAGAGGTAAGCCAGTGTAATGACGATAACACAGACAACCGATTTTATGAAAAAATGGGACGTTTTCCGGAAATTGAGGAAGATGAGCCGCCATACCGTTTGCTTTGCAATGAATATCCGGAAGCAAAATAAGAAGAAAATGGACCTGGGCGCATAGCGCCAGGTCTTTTTGTTTGCAAGCACAAAGTATAAGAGTAAAGCAAGTGAATTGACTATAAAAAATTGTGCAAATACACAAATGAAATGGAAAATGTTGTATAATATATTGAATTATCAGAAATATTATTGACAAATTAATGTCAGGAAAGTAGAATAAAACGTAAGACTGAGGAGAGAAGCTGGAAAGAAAAGGTTCTACGAAAGAAGGTGGAATATGTATATAACCTCTCTGGACGCAGAAAGCGCACAGAAAATTGCAGATCGTATTATGCAGATTATACCTTATAATATTAATATTATGGATTATGACGGAATTATTATTGCCAGTGGAGATGAGAACAGAATTGGAACCATTCATCAGGGAGCAGTAAAAGCCATTGAGATGAAGAAACCTTATGTGGTGTATAAAGATACTGAAACAGAACGTAAAGGGATTAATCTGCCTATTTTTTATTCGAAAAATATTGTGGGAGTAATTGGAATCAGCGGGGACGTGGAAGCTGTTATGCAGATTGGTCAGATTGTGGTGATTACAGCGCAGCTTATGATAGAAAATCAGATTTTCAGCGAGATGACGTCCATAAGGGAGAGCAGACTGAAGGATTTTCTGTATGAGTGGATCAGCGTTCAAAAACCAAAATATACAGGAGAATTTCTGGATACAGCTAATTATCTTGGAATTGACCTTCATATGCAGAGAAAGGCAGTGATTATAAATTGTAAAAGAATACGTTACAGCCTGTTTGAAAATATTAAGCGATTTCTGAGAAAGGGTGAGTACCTTGTAAGGCAGAGAATGGAAGATGCATTGATTTTATTTGATTCTGAAACAGATTTAGATGATCGTCTGGGGAAAATACTGGCACTCAGCAAAGAAATTACAGGGTGTTATGTAGGTGAACCAAGTACAGTTGCCGGCAAAACTACAAGAACGGCAGAACAGACTTTTGCAATGGCAAAAGCCACGGGAAATACGAAAAGAATTCTTCATTACAGCGAAGTTTCTCTGGAATGTATTCTTGCCAATATTGAAGAAATCAAAGAAGTAAGGCGTATGATGGACATATTAAAAGAAAAGGATGTGGATGGAATTTTGAGAGAAACTGTGCGTGCATATATGGAATGGAATCAGGATTACGCCGTAGTGTGTGAACAGCTTCATATCCATAGAAATACTCTGAATTACCGTCTGTCGAGAATTGAAGAGCTTCTGGATAGGAATCCAAGATGTGCCAGAGATTTGATGTATATTTATATTGCTATTGTGAAAATGAATATGTAAGAAAGCCTGTATTTAGACCACAACAGGGGTTTGAATACAGGCTTTTGTGCATATGCACAATGAAGCAGGGAAAGCCTGTTTCTTCGTACATTGTGGAACTCATATCCTGAATGTTATCATAATATCATCAAAACAACAGAAAAATAAAAAGAAAGGACGATGAAAGTTATGAAAAAGAAATGGATGGCTGCTTTATTGACTGCAGCAATGATGACTTCAATGATGGCAGGAGTTACAGTAAAAGCAGAAGGAACAGAGGGCGGAACACTTAAAATTATGTGTACCAATGCTTCACAGCCTCAGGAAAAAGAGTATATTACATCAAGCTTTCTGGAAAGCTTTAAAGAAGAAACTGGAATTGATGTGGAGATTGATTTTATTACACAGGCAGACGGAATAAAAAAAATACAGACAGAACAGGAGACTGGAAATATTGTATCCGATCTTTTAATCGTAGATACAGCGAATATGGCGCCTTATGTAAATGGAGAATGGATGGAAGATATTTCTGAAACAGTAGACGGAACAGGCGTTACTTATACAACAATGTTTGATGGCTCTACAAATAAAGAAGATGCAAGATATTTTGTTCCTATGTCTTTTGATGTGTATATCACAATTGCAAATGTAAAAGCTCTTGATTATCTTCCGGAAGGTCTGACACAGGAAGATGTGGAAAAAGGGCTTACCTGGGAACAGTATACAGACTGGGCAATTGCTATTGCAGAAGGAGAAGGAGAAGGAAAAACCATGCTTCCTACAAGTATGGACGGTTCTCAGCTTCTTTATCCTATGGGAGGCATGAGCCTTGCATATGGCGGAAGTTTTCCGGAGTTTACATCTCAGGGATTTAAAGACGCAATGGGAGTGATTGCAAAAATAGCGGAAGCAGATGCTTTTTATGCAAATCAGGATCAGTACAATGCAGTTACAGAGCCGCTTGATAAAGGGGATGTTTGGCTCACCTTTACACACATGGGACCGGCAGGAACGAGCTACAACGCAGCTCCGAATAACTTTGTAATAGGCGCAGCTCCAAAAGGAAGTCAGGGAGCAGGTTCTACAGCAGTTGCATGGTGTGCGGGAATCCAGAAAGGTTCCAAGAACGCAGAAGCAGCACAGAAATTCCTTGAGTATATAGCTGATCCGGAGGTGAATTACGACTACTGTACAAATATGGGCGGCGTGTTAAGTCCGATTGAGGAAGTTGGCGATATTCTGGAGTCTTCAGACGCAATTATGAAAGCAGGAAACGCAATGCTTGCAGATACAATTATTTCCGGTGTTCCTTCAACAGAATATTCTGACTGGAATGCAGTGAAACTTCTTTACGGAGATGTATACAATAAGATTGCAGAGACAAAAGCAGTTCCAGATGATGCTTTCCTGGAGGAAATGCAGGGAAAACTTGACGAATTAAAACTGGCAGAATAAGAGAAAATATATTACATGGAAAGGGGAGGGGAAGAAAAATCCCTTCCCTTTTTCATCAGACGAGGAGGAATGTAGTTGAATAAAAGAAAAATACCGTATCTTTTGCTGCTGCCTGCGTTTTTATTTTATGGCGTGTTCTGGCTTTATCCGGTACTGTCGGGAGCAAAAGAAGTATTTACAGATTTAAACGGAGACTTTACTCTGTTGGGGAATTTTAAATTAATGGCGCAGTCAGAGCTTTTTTCTGAATCTGTGATGAATACCGCCATATTTGCTGCTGTTTCTGTGATTGCACAGTATCTTCTGGCTCTTGTGTTGGCAGTACTGCTTTCCAGAAAGTTTAAAGGGTCAAAGCTTCTTATGTTTGTGTCCATGATTCCAATGGCTATTACGCCTACCGCAGTTGCTATTTTGTGGAAAACAGGTCTTATGGGAGATGGATGGATCAATACGCTTCTCATGAATCTTCATTTAATTTCAGAACCTCTTCAGTTTATGAATGTTGATGGCCTTTCAGCAGTTTTTCTTGTAATTTTAATTGATACATGGACCGTAACTCCTTCAGTTATGATTATTCTTGTTGCAGGGCTGCAGGGAGTTCAGAAAGAGCTGAAAGAAGCTGCATTTTTGTTTGGAGCAGATAAATGGCAAATATTTAAGGACATTGTGCTTCCTATTTTAAAACCCTCTATCACCACATCGGTAATTATGCGTTTGATTGCAACCGTACAGGTATGGGCGATTGCTGTTATGGTACTTGGATATAGTAAAGTTCCGTTCCTTGTAGAGAGAGTTGCATTCTATGTAGATATAGTTCCGGGGGTAGATACAAGTGTGAAACTGGCATTTACGTATTCGTTCCTTACAACAGTAATCGTACTTCTTGCAACCGTTGTTTATCTTAGGGTTTCGAAAGGTAAGCCAAAAAAGGAGGTTGAGAAAGTATGATGGACAGGTTAAATGCTGTACAAAAAGCGGTTATAGCAATTATTCTTGCGGGTATGGTTATGCTGGTTGCGATTCCACTCATGTTTTTTGCTACAGTTTCTTTTTCAAATGCAAATGAGATGACTCAGTTTCCGAAAAGGATATTTCCCAGTACAATCATCACTGTAAAAGTTGTTCCAAATGAAGAAAAAGAATTTGAGATTTTTTATGACAGAGGAGAAGGATACGAATCTATTATTACCACAAAAAGACCGAAAAAACTGGAAGACCATTTTACAAGACAGTACGGAGTAACGGTACCGGGAGAACTGCTGGTGGAGGATTTTTCCAAGACATATGAAAGCGGGCCTATGGAATTTACATATAAAAAGGATATGTTCTATAATTTTAAGACCTTTTTCCGCATCGCACCGGGAGCGGCGAAAGGATTAAAAAACAGTATTTTTGTTTCGCTTTTAACTATTTTGATTTCTATTTCTGTTGGCAGCCTCGCCGGTTACGCTATGGCAAGATACAATTTTAAGTTTAAAGAACAGATTAATGTGGGACTTTTGATTGTCCGAATGTTCCCTGTTGTGGGAATCAGTATTCCAATGGCGGTTATGCTGATTAAAATGGGACTTTTTGATACGCTTCTGGGACTGGCGATTTTATATTCTGTGCCGAATATTGCGCTTACGGCATGGATCACAAGCAGTATTTTTATCGGAATCAGCAGAGAGCTTGAGGAGGCGTCTATGATTTTTGGGGCAAACAGTTTTCAGACTTTTATGAGAATTACGCTTCCTATGGCATTCCCGGCGCTTGCGGCAAGCTCCATGTATGCTTTTTTGACAGCGTGGAATGATACGATTTCCGCGTTGATTCTCACAAATGAAAATCAG
>URMH01000004.1 GCA_900549015.1 uncultured Blautia sp. | reverse complement strand
ATTTGAAGTGCAGTCTGCATGGTGGAATTATCCCCGTGTCTGTACCGCCAGAAGTGACGTTAAGGGAATTTCCTTACAACGCAGCTGTGGAACTTGTCAATCCAGTAGCCGATACGGTATCAAGAAAAACCTATATGGGTGCAGACGTGGACTGGTATGTAAAGGCAGAGGATATTGTGTTGAAGAATAAAGGCAATCAAAACGCAGGCAATCCACAGAACCATACACCGCAGGGACAGCCGAAAAAATAGTATTCCTAAATAGATTTTCATTGTAGCGGATATATGGAACTGTTATAATATGGATATGAAGAAAGCGACAAATTAGAAGTTGTAAGGATGTGTTTCAAATGACAAAAGAAGAACGACAAAAATATAAAGAACTAACAAAAGTTTTGCCTAAAATGCTTAAAGATAAAATTAAAAAATATAAGTTTAAGAAAAAAGATTTTATGATTTGGTATAGTACAAAGGAATTATTCTTTGATTTGCTTATTGGTGTGAAAGTAAAGTCAGATGATAAGTGTTATTGTACTGCTATAGAAACAATCAAACCATTGTGGTTAGATGATTTGTTATGGGATTTATTGAAAATGGAAACCAATAAAAAAGAACCATTAAGTTTGAGAACTATTGGTGCATTTACAGTTAGCGGTGCTGAATTGTTTAAAAATGAAACAGAATTAAAAGAATGGACAATCAGTGAATTAGAAGAAATCATAGATAATTATTTAGAACATTTTTATAAAACTGCTCAATCATCTTCAATCTGTGATTTTTACAATAATTTAGAAAATTCTATATACCATGTTGAATTAAGAAAAGCATTATCATTGATTCACGAGCATAAATATCAAGGTGCTTTAGATTATTTGAAAGACAAAGGTGAAGGTATTTTTAAGAATGGTGATGTATCTATAAATAATGCAATCAGAGAATACTGTATAAATCAACTTTCATAGATGGATAAAATCCAGTTTGTAGTGCAGTAAATTCCAGTTGTGCGCCCAGCTAAGGGTGTGTAACCAAGTCGGTGGGAATCCGATTTATCCAAGGTCTAGCCAGCCAGATAATAGCGAGTCTTGGGATGTTGTTGGTAACAGCAACTGACAAGCGTAGACAGCAAGAAAGCAGGGTTGCAATGCTATTGAGCCTCGAAAAGTTAACTTCAGTAGGCCGACGTCTTAACTGGTGCGGAAGGCAACAGCACACAAGTCATTATGGCGAGAATTGTGTGGCGCTGCGGGGTCAAAGGGCCAATCATGCTTGACATTGTGGGTACACATCAACTGGGGAGAACCTGTTGTCTCTCGTATAAGAGTATGAAGTATCAACTGAAAATGGAGAGCTTCAAATGGATAACAGGTAGTCGGACAGTCTCATAGTACTGATGAAATCGGGTAATGCCGATGGAGGGAAGGGGACTGCATAGTAACGGTCTTTCTGAGGACACATTATCCGTACTCAGGGACGGAGGAAATAATGGGAACGAAATTAGAAAGAATAGCTGAAATATCGGCAGAAACAAAGAAACCTGTATTCACATCCATATATCACTTGATAAATGCAGAATTGCTGAAACAATGCCATAAAGAATTAGATGGCAAAAAGGCAGTTGGTGTTGATAAGGTGACAAAGGAAGAATACGGAAAGAACCTCGATAGAAATATCGAAGACTTAGTACAGAGGTTAAAGAACAAATCTTTTAAACCACTCCCATCATTGAGGGTATATATTCCAAAGGGAAATGGAAAAATGCGACCGCTGGGAATAGCCTCTTACGAGGATAAGATTGTCCAAATGGCAGTAAAGAAAGTACTAGAAGCAATTTACGAGCCAAGATTTCTGAACTGTATGTATGGATTTAGACCAAACAGAGGTTGTCACGAAGCGGTAAAAGAAGTATATCAGAGAATCAGTTATGGGAAAATCAGCTACATAGTGGACGCTGATATTAAAGGATTTTTCGATCACATTAACCATGACTGGATGATGAGATTTCTGGAATGGCATATTCAAGACCCAAATCTGCTCTGGCTGATAAAGAAATATTTAAAAGCTGGAATAATGGAAGATGGAAAATTTGAATCAACAGAGGAAGGTTCAGCACAGGGTTCAGTCATGAGTCCGATGCTAGCAAATATATACATGCATAACGTGTTAACGCTGTGGTTTAAATTTGTGGTGAAAAAGACGTTAAAAGGAGACTGTTTTCTGGTGAATTTTGCAGATGATTTTGTAGCTGGATTTCAGTATAAATCAGAAGCAGAGTGGTATTATTCAGCCCTGAAAGAGAGGATGGAACAATTCAATCTTGAGCTGGAAAGCAGTAAAAGCAGGTTGATTGAATTTGGGAGATTTGCAGAAACCAACAGACTATCCAGAGGAATAGGTAAGCCAGAAGCATTCGATTTTCTAGGTTTTACTTTCTATTGCGGAAAAACGAGAAAGGGAACATTTGCATTAAAGTTGCAGACATCTCGAAAGAAGTTTGAACGTAAGCTGAAAGAATATAAACTATGGATATATGATAATCGGAACCGTCCGGTCAGAGAAATCATAAAAGAGCTGAATGTAAAGCTTGTAGGTCACTATCGCTATTATGGAGTAACATGGAATTATAGAAGATTATGTGCATTCTTACACAGAGTACAACAATTCCTGTTTAAAGCGGTAAATCGTCGAGGTTGCAGAAGAGCCTATACATGGGGTGGTTTTTGGGAAATGCTAAAGTGTTATCCGCTTGCGAAACCAAAGACGTACTATTGCTTATATTAAAGTGAATGTTATTATGAGGAGCCGTATGCGGGAAAGCCGCACGTACGGATCTGTGAGGGGCTAAAGTTGCAAGGCTTTAGTCTACTCGACTGTAGAACTAAGAAAATATGGGTTTGAAGAGGGGGATTGTGTGAAAAAATTTATAATGTTAATTATAGCTTTAACATGCATTATCTTTCTGGCTGGTTGCAATAACAAAAGTATGGATTACCTTATTGAGAATGAACTAAGTATTACGGGCATTGTCAACGATACTAATGAGAATTTTATTTTGCTTAAAAACGAAGATGGAGAATATCAAGTATCTCTGAATGTTGAGAATAAGGATAGCATGACGCATTTCAATATCGGTGATGAAGTTGTAGTCTATTACGACGGCTATATTGCAGAGAGTTATCCGATGCAGATAAATAAGGTCTATGCTATTATATTGAAAATGCCTGCTGATAGAACAGAGAATGATTAACCAATTTGAATTGTGGAGGTATTTGTGATGTTTGGATTTAAGAAGAAAGAAAAGAAACCACTTTTAATTAAAGCAAAAGATGTATTTTCAATTATTAAATCGGATTATGATGAAGGTGTTGCTTTTTGTTTAATTGATTTTAATTTGAAAGGTAAAATCTATACAATGGGGTCAGTGCTTATTCCAGACAGCGAAGAAAAAAAGGAAAACATATATTTTGTTTTTGAAGACGAACAGTATGATACTTATGAAGAATTTGCAGAGGGTGTAGAGGTTGGAGGAATTAAACTTTTTAATGCAGATACAGTGATTGAGGTTTTACGTGCGGGAATTATTGATGGGGAACCAATGATAAAAACACCCTGGGGAGATACCCGATTAGCCAAAATGGCAATCCAAAACTAATTTTGTATTAGATATAGTTGATAAAGAAATCCCAGTTTTTATATCGGATACAAACAATACGATAGTTTTGCTGGAGATATATCAGTAAAAAAAGAGATAGATAAAACAGCAAATTTAAATATTTGTGAAAGGAATATTAGCTTCCATATAGCAATGCAAGAGGTTCTTGCGTCTGTTTTTTGGCATGCAAGAGTCTCTTTCTTGAAAAAAACCTAGTTGAATTATAGACTGGAAACGAGGAGGTGAAATACATGGATTTTGGAGAACAAATTAAAAGCATTCGTCGAAAAGAAAATTTGACACAAGAACAATTTGCTGCGAAACTGAATGTGAGTAGACAAGCTGTTTCAAACTGGGAAAATAACAAAAATCTTCCAGATATAGGAATGCTTATTTTGATGTCTGATGTGTTTCAAATATCTCTGGATCATTTGATTAAAGGAGAAAACGAAATGAACAACATGACAGAAAAAGTAATCAAAGATGGAAGTGAAACCAGAAGAGCCAAGTATAATATGGTGTGTTCGATTATAGGTGGTTTTTTGATTTTAATTGGAATTATACTGCTTCTTGTGAAAGGCCTGTCGGTAGAATATATTGATGCACAAGGAGTGCTGCATGAGAATTTCTTTCTTGTCCCAATTGGATTTTTATGCGCGTTTAGTGGTTTGATTTCTTTTATTACAGTTGGTATAACTACAATTATCAGCAAATTAAAAAAATAGGAATTTATAATTATAGTTCTATTTTTAAGGCAATCTTTTCTTGAAAATGTGGAAACTATTATTCACATGGATTGTCAAAGTCCAGTTTTTATCTATATTTTCAAACACTTGCCGTGATATTCCGGCTGAATTTTTGAAAATAACTTGTTTTCTCCCCTGACAAGTATTAAAGTAGTACTTATATAATGCCCGGATTTTGTTTTATTTCCGGCATCTTGTATATGATACAGAAAGGACGAACAAAAATGCTGCGTACTTTTTTAGTGGAAGATGAAGTGATTATCAGGGAGAACATCAAGCGAATGGTTCCCTGGGAAAAATATGGATTTGAACTGGTAGGGGAGGCTGCGGACGGCGAGATGGCGCTTCCTCTGATTCGGAAAAGCCGCCCGGATATTTTAATTACTGATATAAAAATGCCGTTTATGGACGGGCTGACTTTAAGCAAACTCGTAAAAAAAGAAATACCAAACATAAAAATCGTGATCCTGAGCGGATACGATGATTTCAATTATGCAAAACAGGCAATCAGCATCGGTGTGGAGGATTATCTTTTAAAACCGATCACAAAAAATGCTCTTCTTGAGAGACTGGAAGAAATCAGGAATCACTGCGAGGACGAAAAAACACAGCAGGAATATTATGAGAAATTCCGCATGGAAATGCAGGAATATGAGCAGTATGCAAGCCGTGATTTTTTTGAAAATCTTGTGCGGGGAAATATGAATGTGGAAGAGATATACCGTCGTGCAGATAAACTGAACATTGATATTGTATCTGAAGCGTACAATATTCTGATTTTTACCCCGGACATTAATGATAATCCGTATGATTCCGCAGAATATTCCGACTGGGAAGCGGAGGTACATAAAAAAATAGGAAATTATTTTATCAATCATCAGTATGCACTTTTATTCCGCCATCAGGTGTTCAGCTATGCAGTTCTTATAAAAGGCACTGTGGACAATATTGAAGAACGTACAGAAGCCTGCGTGGAAGCCTTACAGAATATTATGGAAGAAACAGGTCGGGGCATGGAGTGGGTGGTTGCCATCGGCGAACCGGCGAGTCGGCTGAGCCTGATCAAGCAATGTTATTATTCTGCCATGAGAGCGTATTCTTTCCGTTATCTCTGTGACGGACAGCATATTTTAAGATACAGTAATCTTGAGAAAAAGCAGGACAGCGCTTCCAGAAAAGACGGGGAGTGTCTGAAAAATGTAGATGTGAATGCCCTGAATCCGGCGATTCTGCAGAAGTTTCTCGGAAACGGTCTCATGGAAGAGGTGGAAGGTTTTGTCAGGGATTATTTTTATGCCATAGGAAAAGAACCGATGGAATCTCTTGTTTTTCGAAATTATGTGGTTTTAAATGTGCGGTTTTCTGTGATTTCCTTTTTGAAAAAACTGGGCTGCAGTTATACAGATACAGACGATAGGGAAACAGAGGCAGTTATGGAGGAAACGAGTAAATCCACAGAGGCAGCCATTTCCTATGCTCAGGATCTGATTAAGAAAGCCATTGAAATCCGGGATGAAAACGCAGGAAATCAGACAAAAAACGTTCTGCAGGGAGCTGTGGAATTTATTAACAGCCACTATATGGACGAGGAGCTTTCTTTAAATACGGCAGCTCATGTGGCAAATGTAAGCGCCAATCATTTCAGTGCTCTTTTCAGCCAGAATATGGGTCAGACCTTTATTGAATACCTTACGTCACTTCGCATGAGCAAGGCGAGGGAGCTTCTCCGCTGTACTGCAAAGCGTTCCAGTGAGATTGCAGGCGAGGTGGGATATAAGGACGCTCACTATTTCAGTTATCTTTTTAAGAAAACACAGGGAATGACTCCAAGTGAATACAGGAAGCTGAAACGGGAAGAAGGATAATGAAAATGTGGAAAACTGAAAAAAAGAAGAGACGGCTTGAGGATAAAATGCGGGCGCTTCTTCTTACGACCATGATCCCTGTAATCCTTATTATGGCAGTTCTTCTGTTTATGTTCTGGCAGTATACAAAAAGATACAGTGAGCTTTCCTATAATCTGGCAGTGAGCAGTGAATTTAACTTAAGCTTTAAGGATGATATAGACGAGCGGATTTATTATGTGGCGATCGGAAGCAAGGGAGGGGAAACTCTTCCTTATTATCTTGTTCTCGAAGCGGTAGATACGGTAGAACGTCTGGAAAAAACAACAAGCAGGAAAGAAAGTAAGAGAAGTATTTATAATCTGAAATCTTACCTTTCCAATCTTGAAGACTACATGAACCAGCTTACGGAAACAGAGAAATATGATGACCGTATCAGTCTTCTGGAGAATTATATTTATATGTGCACTTCCCTTATTGTGGAGGAAATGCAGAATTATATTTATGAGGAGTCCATGAATCTTGTGGAGGTGGAGGCAGAACTTACTGATACAGGAAGAATGCTTGTTATGGGAATGGCAGTCCTTATCCTTCTCACTGTCCTGATCCTGATGCGACGGTTTTTCTGGTTTTCCCGCAAGATCACAGAGCCGGTTACGGAAATTTTAAGTAACGTAAAGGCTGTGGGAAAAGGGAACTTCGATATGAGGGAAGTGGAGGCGGACAGTCTGGAAATCCAGGAGCTTCACGCAGGAACAAGAAAGATGGCAGAGCGTATTCAGATTCTTCTTGAAAATGTAAAAAAAGAACAGGAAATGCAGCATCTGACAGAACTTCAGTTAATTCAGGCGCAGGTAAATCCCCATTTTCTCTATAATACTCTTGATACCATTGTGTGGCTGATAGAAGGGGGACAGGACGAAGACGCGCTGAATATGATCACAAGCCTTTCTGTGTTTTTCAGAACCTCTCTTTCCAAAGGAAAAGACATTATTACGCTGGAAGAGGAAGAGCGTCATACGTTAAGCTATCTGGAGATACAGCAGTTTCGTTACCGTGATATTCTGGAATTTGAGATACGGATTCCGGACAGTCTGAAACAGGTGCTTGTTCCAAAGCTGACGCTGCAGCCGCTGGCGGAAAATGCCCTTTATCATGGAATTAAAAATAAAAGGGGAAAAGGAAAGATTCTCATAGAAGGAATTGATCTGGGAGAGGATCTGATCCTTCGTGTCACAGATACAGGGCAGGGAATGACGAAGGAACGTCTCAAAGAGGTTCAGACTGCTATAGAAACCGGGGAGAGAAAAGGTTTCGGTCTCGCGGCTGTGTCTGAGAGAATCCGTCTTTATTACGGTTCTGGCTACGGTCTTAAAATTTCCTCAGAAGAGGGAGAAGGCACAGTGATGGAAATGTATCTGGCCCAAAAAATACAGAATGGGGAAGCTCCTTAAAAAATTAAACTTCTATAATAAAAAAATAAACTTTTTCAAAAACTCCGTAGATTTTTCATAGAAGATCAAACTTTTTCATGAAAAAATTCTATGGAGTTTTTCTGTAGATTTATTATAATAAAATCATCTTAAATGAATCGGGAGGAAACAAAAATGAAGAAAAAATTAGTTGCAACATTATTAACAGCTGCTATGGTATGCAGCATGGGCGCAGTATCAGCAGTTAGTGTAGCAGCAGAAGAGGCAGACACACTTACAATCGGCTTCTCACAGGTTGGCGCAGAATCTGACTGGCGTACAGCCAACACAGAATCTATGAAAACAACATTCAGCGAAGAGAATGGCTATGAGCTGATTTTTGACGATGCACAGCAGAAACAGGAAAACCAGGTTACAGCAATCCGTAACTTCATTCAGCAGGAAGTTGACTATATTCTCCTTGCTCCTGTAACAGAGACAGGCTGGGACACAGTTCTTCAGGAAGCAAAAGACGCAGGAATCCCGGTTATCATCGTAGACCGTATGGTTGACGTATCTGACGACAGCCTTTACACATCTTGGATCGGAACAGACGCTCTTCTGGAAGGACGTAAAGCAGCAGAGTGGCTGAACGCATTTGCAACAGCAAAAGAAATCGCACCGGAAGACCTTCACATTGTAGACATTCAGGGAACTATCGGTTCTACAGCTCAGATCGGACGTACACAGGGTCTTGAAGAAGGCGTTGAGAAATACGGCTGGGATTTACTTGCACAGCAGTCCGGTGAATTTACACAGGCTAAAGGACAGGAAGTTATGGAGTCCATGCTGAAACAGTACGACAACATCAACGTAGTTTACTGTGAGAACGACAACGAAGCATTTGGCGCTATCGATGCAATCGAAGCAGCAGGTAAAAAAGTTGGTTCCGACATTGCAAACGGCGAAATCCTTGTAATCTCCTTCGATACAACAAACGCAGGTCTTACAGATACATTAAACGGTAAAATCGCATGTGACGTAGAGTGTAACCCATTACACGGACCACGTGCTGAGGAACTGATCAAAGCTCTGGAAGCAGGCGAAGAAGTTGAAAAACTGAACTACGTAGACGAGGAAATCTTTGCAGTTGATGATACAGTTAAAGAAGTTACTGCTGTAAACAGCCTTGAGGAAGAAGGAACATTCGCAGTAACACCAATCACACAGGAAATCATTGACGGACGTGCATATTAATTATCAGAAATATATGCGCAGATGAATAAAGAGTGAGTCCGGAGCGTGGTGGATAATTCGGAAAAACCGGGTTTGCGCCACGCTCTCTTTATTCCGAAACAGAGAATTTACAGGAAAGCAGGTGAAAGGAATATGGAACAGAACGTAGTATTGGAAATGCGTGACATAACCAAGAATTTTACGGGTGTCCGTGCCCTTTCCCATGTGGATTTTACTCTCCGTAAGGGTGAGATTCATGCGTTGATGGGGGAGAACGGAGCCGGAAAATCTACTCTGATTAAGGTGCTTACAGGTGTGCACGAATTTGAAAGCGGAAGTATCCGCATGGAGGGAAACGATAAGGCGATTATCAATCATTCTCCTCAGGAAGCTCAGGATAACGGAATCAGTACCGTATACCAGGAGGTAAACCTCTGTCCGAACCTGACGGTGGCAGAGAACCTGTTTATCGGAAGAGAACCACGAAAATTCGGCATGATTGACTGGAAGCAGATGAATGAGCGTTCAAGAGCGCTTCTTGAGAGCCTGGACATTCATGTGCCTCCAACTCAGATGCTTGACGAGTGTTCGGTTGCAATTCAGCAGATGATAGCTATTGCCCGTGCAGTCGATATGAAGTGCCGCGTCCTCATTCTTGACGAGCCGACTTCTTCTCTTGATGACGATGAGGTAGAGAAGCTGTTTGTTCTTATGAGAAGACTTCGTGATGAAGGCGTTGGAATTATTTTCGTTACCCATTTCCTGGAGCAGGTATATGCCGTATGCGACAGAATTACGGTTCTTCGAAACGGCGAGCTTGTAGGAGAGTATGAGACAAAAGATCTTCCGAGAGTTATGCTTGTAGCAAAGATGATGGGTAAGGATTTTGATGATCTTGCAGACATCAAAGGCGAGCATAAAGGAAAAGGTGCAGGAGCAGTAGAACCGGTAATTGAGACAGTTGGACTTGCACATAAGGGAACGATTAAGCCGTTTAATATTACCATTAACAAAGGTGAGGTTATTGGTCTTACAGGACTTTTAGGCTCCGGCCGTTCCGAACTGGTACGTGCGATTTACGGTGCGGACAGGGCAGACGCAGGTGTTCTGAAAGTAAAAGGAAAAGAAGTAAAAATCAACAGTCCTCTTGATGCGATGAAGCTGGGAATGGCGTATCTTCCGGAGGACAGAAAAGCAGAAGGTATTATTGCAGACCTTTCTGTAAGAGAGAACATTATCATTGCGCTCCAGGCGAAAAGAGGAATGTTCCGCCCATTAAGCAAAAAAGAGATGGAGGAAGCGGCTGACAAATATATTGAGCTTCTCCAGATTAAGACAGCAAGCCGTGAGACACCGATAAAGAGTCTTTCCGGCGGCAACCAGCAAAAAGTAATTCTTGGCAGATGGCTTCTCACAAATCCGGAATACCTGATCCTTGACGAGCCGACAAGAGGTATTGATATTGGTACAAAGACAGAAATCCAGAAACTTGTACTCGACCTTGCAGATCAGGGAATGGCAGTAACCTTTATCTCTTCCGAGGTAGAAGAAATGCTCCGTACCTGTTCCCGTATGGCAGTTCTCCGAGACGGCGAAAAAGTAGGAGAGCTGAATGAACAGGAACTTTCTCAGGGCAATATTATGAAGGCAATAGCAGGAGGTGACGATAAGTAATGAATAAAGTAAAGAAAATCACAAGTGCGCGCCTGTTTCTTCCCATTGTGTGTCTCGTTGCAGTTCTTCTTTTAAATGTGATCAAGACGCCGGACTTTTTCAACGTATCTATCCAGAACGGCGTACTTTACGGTTATATTATCGACGTAATCAACCGTGCGTCCGAGCTTGTTATCCTTGCAGTCGGCATGACCCTTGTAACAGCGGCTTCCGGCGGACAGGACATCAGCGTAGGTGCAATTATGGCAGTGGCAGCGGCTGTATGCTGTCAGGTACTTTCAGGCGGAGAAGTTTCCGTTACAGAGTACGCAAATCCTCTGATCCTTGCAGTTGTGGCAGCACTTCTTGCATCTGCTCTCTGCGGAGCGTTTAACGGCTTCCTTGTTGCAAAGCTTAACATTCAGCCTATGGTTGCGACCCTGATCCTTTATACGGCAGGCCGTGGTATTGCACAGCTTATCACAAACGGACAGATTACTTACATTCGTGTGGATTCCTACAAAATGGCAGGAGGCTACATTGGAAAATGCCCGATCCCGACACCTGTTTTCTTCGCCGTGATCGCTGTTATTCTCGTTGCGGTGATTCTGAAAAAGACAGCTCTCGGACTGTACATAGAGAGCGTTGGTATCAACGGAAAAGCAGCCCGTCTTGTAGGATTAAATTCTACAATGATCAAGTTTTTAACATATGTGATCTGCGGTGTGCTTGCAGGTATCGCAGGTATTGTGGCTTCCAGCCGTATTTACTCAGCAGACGCAAATAACATCGGACTGAACCTTGAGATGGACGCGATCCTCGCAGTCGCTCTTGGCGGAAACTTTCTCGGTGGCGGTAAATTCAGCCTTGTAGGTTCTGTGATCGGAGCGTATACGATCCAGGCTCTTACTACGACTCTTTACGCAATGAACGTAAAAGCTGACCAGCTTCCTGTATACAAGGCAATCGTGGTTATTATTATCGTAACGCTGCAGAGTGAAGTATTTAAGAAATACATTGCCAACTTCAAAGCAAAAAGAAACGCAGGGAAACCTGCTGTAGAAGGAGGTCAGAAGTAATGAAAGCAAATAAGATGCAGAAAAGAAAAATGACAGGAAACGGCTTCCTGCTTCTGATTACCATTGTTCTGTTTTTCGTTATGTACATTGCGGGAATGGTGATTTTCGCAGACAAAGGTTTTGCAAAACCGCAGATGTTTTTAAACCTGTTTGTATCAAATGCGGGGCTTCTCGTAATTGCCTGCGGTCTTACTATTGTAATGATCACAGGAGGAATTGATATTTCTGTCGGTTCTGTCACAGCTCTTGTATGTATGGTAATGGCAGATATGATGGAAAATAAAGGGGCAAACGCATACGTGGCAGTTCTCGCGGCGCTTGCGATCGGTATTGCCTTCGGTGTTGTACAGGGATTCCTTGTAGCCTACCTTGACATTCAGCCGTTTATCGTTACGCTGGCAGGTATGTTCTTCGGAAGAGGTATGACAGCCATCGTCAGCACAGAGATGATCTCCATTAAAAACGAAGTCTTCCTGAAATGGGCAAACTACCGTTTCTACATGCCTTTCGGTTCCACAAACAAAAAAGGCAAATTTATTCCGGCGTACATTCCGCCTACAGTAGTTGTTGCGATCGTAGTCGTTATTTTAATTGCGATCCTTCTGAAATACCGCAAATTCGGACGCAAGCTTTACGCAATCGGCGGAAGTCAGCAGAGCGCTCTTATGATGGGACTTGACGTAAGAAAAACAAAATTCAAAGCATACGTTCTCGACGGTTTCCTTGCGGGACTTGGCGGCTTCCTGTTCTGCTTAAATACCTGCGCCGGCTTCGTAGAGCAGGCAAAAGGTCTTGAGATGGATGCGATCTCCGCAGCCGTTATCGGTGGAACACTTCTTTCCGGCGGTGTGGGAACACCAATCGGAACCATGTTCGGTGTTCTCATTAAAGGAACCATTTCCAGTCTGATTACTGTACAGGGTACACTTTCAAGCTGGTGGGTAAGAATTGTGCTTTCCGCACTCCTTTGCTTCTTCATTGTACTTCAGTCTGTACTTGCAACGATGAAGAAGAAAAATAAATAAGTGATAAACAAAAAACTCTCCCGTGCTTCTGAAGCGTTGGGAGAGTTTTTGTTTAGTAATCCGTCTTATGATAAAAACGACCATTGATATAGTCGGTTTTTATAATATTTACAAAAGCGCTGGGGTCAAGTTCTTTCACCCTTTTTACGAGAATCTTCGCCTCTGTTCTGGAGACAACGGAATAGAGCATACTTGTGTCTTCGCCGGTGTAGCAGCCCGTTCCGTAGAAACAGGTTGCAGAATGGCGTGTCAGATCGGAAATTTCCTTATAAACCTCAGCAGGTTTTCTTGTAATAATAAAAAGCGTGTGCTTTTTGTACCTCTGGTGAAGCATCTGCACCACCTGGGTAGAGGTAAACTGGAAGATGATAGAGTAAAGGGCTCTGTCCCAGCCAAAAAGGAAACCTGCAATAAGAAGGATAATGGCATTTATGCCCAGAATGTAATTCCAGATGTCATGGCCGCTTTTTTCCGAAAAATAAATGGCAATAAAGTCCATGCCGCCGCTGCTTGTATTTGCGATCAGACAGAGGCTCACGCACAGACCGTTTATCAGTCCGCCGAAAATACTGATAAGCAGCGTATCGTAAGTGATAGGCTGCACAGGTATCATATCTGTGAGCACACTGGACAGGATAATTACAACACAGGAGCTTATGGTAAATTTTTTGCCGATAAACTTAAATCCGATCATAACGGGAATGGCATTCAAAATAATATTGATGATAGAGTAGGGAACGGAAATCCCTATATATGTCTCAAAAATATTCTGCAAAAGCAGGGTGATCCCGTTAAAACCGCTGGGGTAAAGTCCGCCTGCCCGCACAAAAGTCTTAATGTTTATGGCAAAGATGACACCGGCGATACAGGCGCCGCCGTAGCGCATCATTTCGTGTTTGAAAAGAGTTTTTTTATCCAGTTCCATAACATTACCTCCCGAAAGCCTACAGAGCTTCCCATCTGCCGGACGCGCCGCACGGAAGGACAAGACCGTTTGAGGAAACAGGAAGACCGATTTCCTGGGAGTCTACGCGTCCGTTAAATTTCTTAAGCTCTGTGGCAAGCATATAAGTAAGTACAGCCGGAGCAAGACCGGTTGTGTAGGAATTAATAAGGAAAAATAAAGGTTCATCGCTTAAAATTTTCGTACAGAGCTTCACAAGAGGATGAATGGCGTCCTCGATTTTCCAGATTTCTCCCTTTGGTCCTCTTCCGTAAGACGGCGGGTCCATAATGATCGCATCGTAGTGGTTTCCTCTTCGGATTTCACGCTCCACGAATTTTACACAGTCGTCCACAAGCCAGCGGATAGGAGCATCTCCAAGACCGGAGGCAAGGGCGTTTTCTTTTGCCCAGGAAACCATGCCCTTTGACGCGTCCACGTGAGTGACGGAAGCGCCCGCTGCGGCAGCGGCAAGCGTTGCGCCGCCTGTGTATGCAAAAAGATTTAAAACCTTGACAGGACGTCCTGCGTTTCGTATTTTTTCTCCGAACCAGTCCCAGTTTGCAGCCTGCTCCGGGAAAAGTCCTGTGTGCTTGAAACTGAATGGTTTTAAGTGGAAGGTGAGCTCCTTATAATGAATGTCCCACTGTTCCGGAAGGTCGAAAAACTCCCATTCGCCGCCGCCTTTTTTGCTGCGGTGATAATGACCGTTCATTTTTTTCCAGCCTTTGTGGGTTTTGGGTGTATCCCAGATAACCTGCGGGTCCGGGCGGACAAGAAGATAATCGCCCCATCTCTCCAGTTTTTCTCCGCAGGAAGTATCAATGACTTCGTATTCTTTCCAGCCATCTGCTATCCACATAATCGTTGTAACCTCTTTCTTTTCGTAATTTATGTAATGCTTTTTTATACATTAGATTATAACATACTCTTCATTATTTTAACATCAGGAATTAAAAAAAGCCCAGAACAGGCTTGACAATCAGGACTTTACCATACTAAAATGTATGAGAAAAAGGCGAAAGAGTGGCATGAGGAGGATTATTTATTATGAAGAAATACGGTGAAATGAGCAGAGAGGAGCTTCTTTCTTTAAAGAAAGAGCTGGAGCAGCAGTATGAAGAGGTAAAAGCCCAGGGTCTTGCCCTTGATATGTCCCGCGGAAAACCGGGCGTGGAGCAGCTTAACCTTTCAATGGGAATGATGGACGTTCTGGCAGGAGGCGCGGAGCTTAAATGCGAGACAGGCGTAGACTGTCGTAACTATGGCGTGATTGACGGTATTCCGGAAGCAAAACATCTTCTTGGAGAAATGTCAGAGGTTGATCCGGAGCACATTATTATTTACGGAAACTCCAGTCTGAATGTCATGTTCGACTCTATTGCGCGTTCCATGACACACGGCGTAATGGGAAATACTCCGTGGTGTAAACTGGATAAAGTAAAATTCCTCTGTCCTGTACCGGGATATGACCGTCACTTTAAAATTACAGAATATTTTGGAATCGAGATGATCAACGTACCTATGACTCCGGAAGGACCGGATATGGATATGGTGGAAAAGCTGGTAAGCGAGGACGATTCCATCAAAGGAATCTGGTGTGTGCCGAAATACTCCAATCCCCAGGGATATACTTACTCAAAAGAGACAGTAGAGCGTTTTGCAAGATTAAAACCGGCAGCTCCTGACTTCCGTATTTACTGGGATAATGCGTACAGCATTCATCATCTTTATGATGACAATCAGGATTTCCTTGAAGAGATTCTGGCAGAATGTGCAAAAGCAGGAAATCCGGACCTTGTATATAAATTTACTTCCACTTCAAAGGTAAGCTTCCCGGGTTCCGGTATCGCAGCCGTTGCAGCGTCAAAGGCAAACCTGGAAGACTTCCGCCAGTACATGCAGATCCAGACAATCGGCCACGACAAGCTGAATCAGCTTCGCCATGTGCGTTTCTTCAAAGATCTTGAAGGACTTCATGCGCATATGAGAAAACATGCGGATATTATCCGTCCGAAATTCGAGCTTGTTCTCGAGACACTGGAAAGAGAACTTGGAGGTCTCGGAATCGGCGAGTGGACAAAACCGCACGGCGGATACTTTATTTCCTTTGATTCTATGGAAGGCTGCGCAAAAGCAATCGTAGAAAAAGCAAAAGAGGCAGGCGTTGTCATGACAGGAGCAGGAGCAACTTACCCATATGGAAAAGACCCGAAAGATTCCAATATCCGTATTGCGCCTACATTCCCGTCTCTTGAGGAACTGAAAAAAGCAGCGGAGGTTTTTGTCCTCTGCGTAAAACTTTCAAGTGTGGAGAAATTACTTGCACAGGCATAAGCTATAGTTAAGAAAGAACTGAGGTTAAAAAATGACGGAAGAAAAGACAGGAATGAGTACAGGAAGAAAGGTGCTGATCGCCCTTATCGTTGTATTTCTCCTTCTTACGGCTGCCGCGTATTTTTACGGAGTATCTTACTTCGGCAGCCATTTTCTGCCGGGCTCTTATATAAACGGGCTGAACTGCTCTTATATGACTGAAGATGAGGCAGAAAAACTTCTCACAGAAAAGATAAAGACATACGCCCTTACGCTTGAGACGAAAAATAACGGGCAGGAGGGCATTACTGCAGAAGAGATGGGACTTTCCTATGCGGGCGGAGGAAGCGTACAGGCGCTTCTTCAGAACCAGGAAAAAGGGAAATGGTTCCTCTCTTTTTCAGAAAAGAAAGAATACCAGGCTTCCGGGGCTGTGGTGTATAATGAAGAGATGGTCCGAAAAGCCATTGAGGGACTTTCCTGTGTACAAAACGCACAGGAGCCTGTGGACGCAGCCATCAAAGAGACAGAAGCAGGATATGAGATCGTGCCGGAGACAGAGGGAAACGCCCCGGATAAAGAAAAACTTTTAAACTCTGTGGTACAGTGCGCGCTTCTGGGAGAGACACGGCTTAATCTGGAGGAAGCAGGCTGTTATAAGAAGCCGTCTGTTTATCAGAATGATGAAAATCTGAAAAAAGACTGCGACCGCCTGAACAAACTTACAGACGTAGTCATTACATATGATTTTGCAGATAAGACGGAAACCGTTGACAGAAGCGTAATCAAAAACTGGATCGTAAGAGGAAAAGACGGAAGCTACACCCTTGACAAAGAAAAGGTGGCGGGGTATGTAAACGACCTTGGTTATAAATACGACACCTTTGGCTGTACAAGGGATTTTCGCACGTACGACGGAAGAATTGTGACCATATCCGGAGGGGATTACGGCTGGGCAATCGACCAGGAGGCAGAGACAGACGCTCTTTATAATGCAATATTAAAGGGGGAAACCCAGGTGAGAGAGCCGGTTTACGCCTATTCTGCCTGGAGCCGTGATACCACAAACGATATAGGATATACTTATGTGGAAATCGACCTTACAAATCAGAGAATGGTCTTTTATAAAGACGGGTATCCTGTAGTAGATACGCCGGTTGTGACAGGACACCCGGGAAATACGGATACAGCTACTCCTGTGGGCTGTTACGCGATAGACGCAAAACAGTCTCCGGCTACGCTTACAGGGGAGGATTACGAAGCGCCTGTTACATTCTGGCTTCCTTTTGCGGGGAATGTGGGAATCCACGACGCTTCCTGGAGAACAGAATTCGGGGGAACGCTCTATATGACAGAAGGTTCTCACGGCTGTGTCAACACGCCTTATGAACAGGCACAGATCATATATAACAACATAGAAATCGGCGCACCGGTTATTGTTTATCAGTAGGCGGAGCTGAAGATAAAGGAGAGAAAAAATGAGGATTGTAGTATTAGCAGGGGGAACAAGTACAGAGAGAGCCATTTCCATTGTTTCCGGAACAGGTATCTGTACGGCTCTTCGTGAAAAAGGTCATCAGGCAATTCTGGTGGACGTTTTCGGAGGAACAGAAAATGTGGACTGGGAAAATCCTTTCCCGGAGGAATATGATGTAGAAGCGGCAAGCGCCTACATGAAAAGCTTCGATGAAAAAATCGAGGATATGAAAAAAGAGAGAAAAAGCTTTTTCGGACCAAATGTAATAAAACTCTGCGAACTTTGCGATATTGTATTTCTTGGCCTTCACGGTGCAAACGGGGAGGACGGAAAGGTGCAGGCAGCCTTTGACCTTATGGGAATCAAATATACGGGAACAGGCTATTTAAGCAGCGCCCTTGCAATGGATAAGGGAATTACAAAGCAGATGTTCCGCATGAACGGCGTTCCTACTCCGGCAGGAACTTCTATGGAAAAAGCAGCCTGCACAAGAAATCTGGAAGACCTTGGAATGGAATTTCCTGTTGTTGTAAAAACGTGCTGCGGCGGTTCCAGCGTAGGCGTTTACATTGTAAATAATCAGGCGGAATACGAGGAAGCCCTTGATAATGCGTATTCCTACGAGGACGAGGTTGTTGTGGAGGAATATGTAAAGGGAAGAGAGTTTTCCGTTGCTGTTGTGGACGGAAAAGCATATCCTGTCATCGAGATTGCGCCTCTTCAGGGCTTTTACGATTATAAAAACAAATATCAGCCAGGCTCTACAGTGGAAACCTGTCCTGCAGAAATCCCGGATGCTCTGGCAGAAAAAATGCAGCGCCATGCGGAGGCGGGAGCAAAGGCTCTTTCTCTGGAAGCGTACTGCCGTCTTGATTTTATCATGAAAGAAAACGGAGACATGTACTGCCTTGAGGCAAACACACTTCCGGGAATGACGCCTACAAGCCTGATTCCGCAGGAAGCAAAGGTTCTTGGAATCGATTATCCTTCTCTCTGCGAGGAGCTGATCCGCGTTTCCATGAAAAAGTACGAGAAATAAAAGGATAAAGTGGTGAAAAGATGAAAAGTTTAACCCTGGAAAATATTACGCGTGTATGCGGCGGCGTGTATCATGGAAGCAGCAGCCTTCTTCAGAAAGAGGTTTCCTCTGTTACAACAGACAGCCGCAAGGTGGAAGAGGGAAGCCTTTTTGTTCCTATTGTGGGAGAGCGCGTGGACGCCCATAAATTTATCCCCCAGGTAATGGAAGCGGGAGCCCTTGCCACACTTTCCGAAAGAGTTCTGGAGGATGCGGCTTATCCGTATATTCTTGTGGAATCTTCTCTTCAGGCAGTGAAGGACATTGCGGAATTTTATCTTGAGGAGCTTTCTATTCCTGTTGTCGGAATTACAGGAAGTGTTGGGAAAACAAGCACAAAAGAAGTAATTGCCTCTGTTTTGAAGGAAAAGTATCGTACTTTAAAGACGCAGGGCAATTTTAATAATGAGCTCGGCCTTCCCCTTACTGTTTTCCGTCTCCGGGAGGAGGACGAGATCGCAGTTCTGGAAATGGGAATCAGTGATTTTGGCGAGATGAGCCGCCTCGGAAAAATCGCAAAGCCGGATACAAGCGTGATCACAAATATCGGAACCTGCCATCTGGAAAATCTGGGAGACAGGGACGGCGTTTTAAAGGCAAAGACAGAGGTTTTTGATTATGTGAAGCCGGGCGGACATATTGTATTAAACGGAGACGACGATAAGCTTTGTACAGTGAAGGAGCATAATGGGATCCGCCCTGTATTTTTCGGAATGACGGAAGGTCAGGACGTATATGCAGATGAAGTGGTGAGCAGAGGCTTAAAGGGAATGACCTGCCGCATTCACATGGGCGAAGAAAGCTTTGTTGTAAATATTCCAATGCCGGGACGCCATATGGTGTATAATGCGCTGGCAGCAGCGGCAGTGGGAAGGATTTACGGTCTTACAAAGGAGCAGATAAAAGCCGGGATTGAAAGTCTTGAGCCTGTAAGTGGACGCTTTAAGATGATCGAGACGGAAAAGCTTCTGATCGTGGACGACTGTTATAATGCAAATCCCATGTCCATGAAGGCGTCTCTCGATGTATTAAAGGACGGAGCAGGAAGAAGAGTTGCGATTCTCGGGGATATGGGCGAGCTTGGGAAAGATGAGATAAGGCTTCATGAGGAGGTCGGCGTTCACGCAGGACAGAGCGGCACTGATGTGTGCATCTGCGTGGGAAGCTTATGTAAATATATGGCGGAGAAGGCGAAGGAGACAAATCCTGACCTTACCGTGATTTATGAGCCGGACAGAGAAAGCCTTCTTAAAAATCTGGGAACTTACATTCAGACAGGAGATACGGTTCTTGTAAAAGCCTCTCACTTTATGAAGTTTGAGGAAGTAGTGGAAGCGCTTTCAAAATTATAGGATTTTGCGGGAAGCATGGCGAAGAGCTGTGTTTCCAGTTTCTTTTTGCGAGAATTTGACGAACGATTTTTGTTTCCCCCGGAGGGGTTCGGCTGTATAATGGAAACAGGGCGCAGGGGTAAAAGCTGCCTGAACTTTTACAGCCCTGCCCGTAATGTATTAAAGGAGGGGATTATGCTGGAAAAAATCATGAACCTGCATATACTGCTCTACGGCATGGCTGGTCTTGGAACCGTGGGAGCTGTTGGAATGCTGGCTACACATCTGAATTACAGAAGAAGAATGAAACATACGGGACAGATGACAAACTTAAAGGAAAAATGGCTGAATCTCTGGAAGACGAGGGACAGGCTTTTAAACCGCATGAACCGACTTGTATGGTATCCGTCGCTTCTCTGTACGGTGTGCCTTTTTGCGGCGCTGTTTCTGACTACGAAGCTTGAGCTTTCCGGACTTCCTTTAAGCTATCTGTATGTGGGAGCCTTTGTTCCCGTAGTGCTTCTGCTTCTTCGTCAGGCGCTTGATTTTTCGTATAAAGAGGAGCTTGTGATGAATTCGCTCACGGATTATGTGGAACAGATGCGGACCTGGGTGGAAGAAATCCCGGCTCCCAAAAGAAAGGAAGAGGGGCTTCAGGAGGAGGTTGTAGAAAAAATAACGGCAAGTATCCGTCAGACAGCGGCAACAGGCAGCCACTTCAGCAAAATGCTGACTCCTGAGGAAGAGGAGATCATGAGAGAGATTATCAGGGAATTTATGTGATTTTAACGAAAGGGATACTTGAGAAATCCGGGGGATTTTGCTATACTGAATAATTGATAAATGAACAGTAACAAAAGAATTTCCAGATTAAAGGAGAGAGAGCCATGAGTAAAGTAACATTCGACTATTCAAAGGCAGGCTGTTTTGTGGCAGAACATGAAGTTGAGGCTATGAAGAAACTTGCTGAAGCAGCAAAGGAAACTCTTGTTTCCAAAACAGGTGCAGGAAATGATTTCCTGGGCTGGATCGACCTTCCGGTTGATTATGACAAAGAAGAGTTTGCCCGCATCAAAGAGGCAGCAAAGAAAATTCAGGAGGATTCTGAGGTTTTAATCGTAATCGGAATCGGCGGTTCCTATCTTGGAGCAAGAGCTGCCATCGAATTTTTAAGACATGGTTTTTATAATAATGTTTCCAAAGAAATCCGCAAAACTCCGGAGATTTATTTCGTAGGAAACTCCATCAGCAGCAGTTATATCAAAGGTCTGATGGACGTTGTAGGAGACAGGGATTTCTCCATTAATATTATTTCAAAATCCGGAACTACTACAGAGCCGGCTATCGCATTCCGTGTATTTAAAGAAATTCTTGAGAAAAAATACGGAAAAGAAGAGGCTGCAAAGAGAATCTACGCTACAACAGACAAAGCGCGCGGAGCTCTGAAACAGGTTGCAGACGAAGAAGGATATGCAGAGTTTGTTGTTCCGGACGATGTAGGCGGACGTTTTTCTGTTCTTACAGCAGTAGGTCTTCTTCCGATCGCAGTAAGCGGCGCAGACATTGATAAATTAATGGAAGGCGCAGCTTCCGGACGCGACCTTGCCTTAAACAGCCCGTTTGAGGAAAACGATGCTTTAAAATATGCTGCAATCCGCAACATTCTCCTTCGAAAAGGCAAAAATGTAGAGGTTCTCGCAAACTATGAGCCAAGCCTTCATTATGTAAATGAGTGGTGGAAACAGCTTTACGGCGAGAGCGAAGGAAAAGATCAGAAGGGTATTTTCCCGGCAGCAGTTGACCTTACAACAGACCTTCATTCTATGGGACAGTTTATCCAGGACGGCGCAAGAATCATGTTCGAAACAGTTATGAATGTGGAAAAATCAGGCGCAGAGCTTGTCATCAACGAGGAGCCGGTTGACCTTGACGGACTGAATTATCTTGCAGGCAAGACAGTTGATTTTGTAAATAAGAGCGCAATGAACGGAACAATCCTTGCACATACAGACGGTAATGTTCCGAATTTAAGAGTAGACATTCCGGAGCAGAATGAGTTTTATCTGGGACAGCTTTTCTACTTCTTCGAGTTCGCATGTGGTGTAAGCGGCTACCTTCTCGGTGTAAATCCGTTTAACCAGCCTGGTGTTGAGAGCTACAAGAAGAATATGTTCGCACTTCTTGGAAAACCGGGATTTGAAAAAGAAAGAGAAGAACTGCTCAAAAGACTGTAATTACAGCCGCAGTTTCTATGATAATATGAAAATTGTATTATTAGAAGCAGACAGTTTGGGTGAAGACATGGTCTTCACCCCTTTTCATAAACTGGGAGATGTGGCGATCTATCCTTCCACAACAGAGGCGGAAATGCCGGAGCGCGTGAGGGACGCAGACGTCATCATTGCGAACAAGCTTCCTGTTTGTGAAAAGACAATTCAAAATGCAGAAAATTTAAAGCTTGTATGCGTGACTGCAACAGGCATCAATAACCTGGACGGCGATTATTTAAAAAAGAGAGGGATTGCTGCTTATAATGTGGCAGGATATTCCACAAACGGCGTGGCGCAGCATACCTTTGCCCTTCTCTTTTACATACTGGAAAAGCTGCGCTATTACGATGATTATGTGAAATCCGGCGAGTATGCAAGAGGAACCTGTTTTTCTCATTTCGGACAGAGCTTTTGTGAGCTTGACGGAAAAACATGGGGAATTATAGGGCTTGGAGCAATCGGACGGCGTGTGGCAGAGCTTGCGGAAGCGTTCGGCTGTCATGTGATCTGCTATTCTGCATCCGGCAAAAAGTACGATTCACCGTATGAGCAGGTGGCGTTTGAAGAGCTTTTAAGCCGCTCGGATTTCCTTTCTGTTCATGCGCCTTTAAATGAGCATACAGAAAAGCTCATGACTTTGGAGGCTTTTCGCAAAATGAAGAAAAGCGCCATTTTTATTAATGTGGCAAGAGGCGCAATCGTAGATGAGGAAGGGCTTTATACAGCTCTTACAGAGGGAAGCATTGCAGGAGCAGCCCTTGATGTGCTCACAAAAGAGCCGATGGAGCCATCGAATCCTCTTCTGAAAATCCAGGACAGCAATAAGCTTCTGATCACGCCTCACATTGGCTGGGCAGCAAAAGAGACCCGGTTTCGTGTTGTGGAGGAAGTGGCGGAAAATATCAGGCGCTTCCAGGCAGGAGATACAAAGAATAGGGTGTATTAAAAGCCTAAAAAAAGTGCAGAGACGGGAAGTTATGACGTATAAAAGGGCGCATCTGCGCCCTTTTGTCAGCCTGCAGGAAGTCTTTCAGTCCTCCTCGATTACCTGGATTTCCAGGTAGTCGAAGTCTATCTGTTCAATAAAGCTGTCCTGATAAAATCTTGCTTTGTCGTGTTTTTTAAAATCCTTAATGGTGGAATCCAGCCAGATGGGATTGCCAAGATCCATCTGGTAGCAGATTTCCTCTAAGCCTTTAAAAATCTTATGTGTTCTTGTATCCTCTCTGTCATCCTCCACTACGGTATCACGCAGCAGCCGGTTATCCTTCCAGATTTTCCCCCATAAACGAAACATAATCCTACCTCCGTATCAAAACTGCCGCAGCCGGCAGAAGTGTTTGTGTGTTAAGTGATTCCAAGTATAGCGGATTTGGAAGGGAAATGCAATCATTTATGTTATGGTGCGGCGGGGATATAAAAAGAGTTACATGAGCCGCTTCATCTTAGAAATTTTCCTGAGAATTTTGTTTTTTGGGCGGGAAAAGATGTTTTATAAACAATTTTAAAGGAAAAGCGAGAGATTCAGCCGGGCAGGAAAGGTCTCAGTCACAAGAACTGTTCCCTGCCCGGCGTGAAATTCATTCTTTCTCACTGCTTCCAGTTATTCTCAATTTCTTCTTTGATGATATCTACATATCTCCGTGCTTTGGAGATGTCGTGGTTAATGGTATATACATCTCTCTGTGTGATTTCCAGTTTACACCCTTTTGCAGCGTTAAATGTTTTTCTGAGGCTCTGGCGAAGGCCATCTTCGTCCAGTTCTGCTCCTACGCCAAGATAGTTTGGTGATGGTTTACGGTGGAAAATAACGTGTCCGCCCTGAAGACGTTCACCCATAAATTCTTCATCACACCAGGGGGAGATGGAAACCTTGCGAAGATTTGGAAGTTTGGAAATGCAGCGATCCCAGATTGGATTTACAGGCTCACAGCAGCCGTAGGATAAAAGTCCGTACTGGCTGGCAATCTTCTGATAACATGGGAAAATAAACTCTTCGTACATATCAGGAGAAAGTCCCACTGTTTCCTGAGAATCCATAAATCCCCAGACATCTTTTGTGGTGAGCGGACGTTTTTTTGCCTCTTCTTCACCGGGAAGCTCGTGGTTGTAGCACCATGTTCCCTGACCGAGAGCCTGCCCTGACACAGTAGGAAGAATCAGGTGTTTTTCCTCAAGCATTCTGTAATAAGCAAGCGTATCTTCTGCAATGCGGTCCATCATTTCCTTGAAAAGCTCAGGATAATCATAAATGTTGTACATCATATTTTCCATTTTCATAAAATGAACTACCATCTGGGTTGGAACGCTGTAGAGACAGTCCATCTCAAGTTTTACAGGAAGAATATCTCCGAAGGTTTCTTCAAGAACTGCTTTTTTTGCAAGAGTGGATTCTATATCTACGCCAAAATCTGTTTTCTGAAGCTTGTGGTAATCGTCTTCCAGGTCTTCTACAACAGAGAGAAATTCGTGTCCCAGAGAGCCTTCTGCGTTATGCTGGTGAACCGGAATATTAAAAAGCGTAAAATGTGTGTCATAATGGAGAGAAAAATGATCCGGAGTTACGCGGTCATCATCAAAAAGCTCCTGATTCAGGAAATTGGTATAAAGCGTTGTCTCCACTTCGCGGGCAAATTCTCCCTCACAGCGAAGCAGCTGCGGAAGGATTTCCTGGGAAAAAGTCCACATTTCCAGATGAATCATGGGACGTTCCCCTTTCAGAGAGTTGTGCGCATACCATTCCTGAATGCGTTTTAAGTTTTTTTCCTCCTGGGAAAGCGCGTACTGTTTTTTTGCAACCTCTCTTAAAATCTCACGGTCTTTTGGGGAAATTGTATAAGATTTCATAAAAGTGTCTCCTTTCAGAATCGGTGTTTTCGGATCTTGTTATCTGAATTATAGCGGAGAAAATAAAAAAAGACATTTGATTAAATTGCTCACTCATATCAAAAAATTGCTCTTTTAAAAACGAGAACTGCTTGACGCTCAAAACCCGGAATTTTATAATAAAAGATGTCAGACAGAACTGTGACAGCACGAAGTGCAAATAGTTTGACGGGCATACATTGAATTTATAAAAAAGAAAAAACAGACAAAATCTGTGGAAGGGAGATATATGGGAACTGGCTGCAGAGATGGGATTTACGAGTATTCCACCTTGTTTTTTCACACGCCGGAAAAAAATATTCCGGATTTTTTCTATTATCCGCTGTGCGTGGGACATTATTTCTGCATTCCCCCTTACAGAGTAAACAGAAGCCGGTACGACAGTTTTCTCATTCTTTATACAAAGAAGGGGAAAGGAAAAGTCTGCGTGAACGGGGTGACAGAGGAACTGTTTCCGGGAGATGTGTGCATTCTTGACTGCTACCGTCCGCATGAATATTTTGCAGAGACAGACTGGGAAATTCTCTGGCTTCATTATGATGGAGGAATTGCAAGAGAATTTTTTGAGCTTCTGACAGACCGTACTTTTCTGAAGCTTTCTCTGGAAAAAACAGAGGAATTTGAACGCGCCTGGGAGAAGATTTACAATCATTTTCTTTATCAGGAGACTTGCCGGTCAGCTCTGATTTCCCACGAAATTTCCGGACTTTTAACGGCTGTTTTAATAGAAAAAGAAGAGAATGCAGGGAAAAAAAGCCGGGATTTTATAGACGATACGTTACAATATATTAACCGACATCTCACGGAAAATCTGACACTGGAACGCCTTGCGAAAAGAGTATCTTTAAGTCCCTTTTACTTTTCCAGGAGATTCAAACAGGAGACAGGATATACACCGTATCATTATATTTATACCTCGCGCATACATCTTGCCAGATTTTATCTGAAAACCTCGGAAGATACAGTAAAAGAAATTGGCTACAGGTGTGGATTTAAAAGTGAGCACAGCTTTTGTACAGCATTTAAAAATGAGATGGGGCAGACGCCCACAGAATTTCGGGAAGGATAGTTCGAAAGGGAAACAGCGGGATACAGCAACTATAAATTTGACCAGTTAATAAAGGGGGATTTGAGACTATGAGAGAGATAAAGATAGATTCAGAGATGAAAAGATTATGGAAAAACAGCGTTCTTGGCTGTATTCAGTGTAAGGTGCAGGTGGAGGAAAGTTCAAAGGAGCTTTTACAGGAAATAGATGATTTCTCCAAAGAGCTTCAAAACACTATTCAGAAGGTGCCGGACATTCCCAAAAGGGAAGAGATTGCAGCTTCAAGAAGAGCATACAGAGCATTTGGAAAAGACCCGAGCCGTTACCGTTGTTCTGCGGAAGCCATGTGCCGCCGCATAATACAGGGAAAAGGTCTGTATCATATTAATAATGTGGTGGACTGCGGCAACCTGTTTTCCATAAAAACGGGGTATTCTCTTGGAATATACGATGCAGACAAAGTGGGACAGGAGATTATCTGGCGCGTCGCACCGGAGGGCACGTGTTATAAGGGAATCGGCAAAGATGAGATTAATGTGGAGTTTCTTCCGGTTCTGGAAGATGAGAATGGCCCATTCGGAAATCCTACAAGTGATTCTGTCCGTACCCGTGTGACAGAAGAAACGAAGGAAATACTTGCGGTTGTTTTCAGGTTTTCGGAGATAACAGGTGAATTTGGAACAGATATGAGTGAACTTTTTGAAATGTTTCGAAAATACTGTCATGCAGGGAACGGAGATTTGTGGGTTGTAAGGCAGGAATGAATTTTTCTCAGGTGCTGCAGGAAGCGTTGATCGAAAAAGTCAAATAAAATACGGAATTTCCTTTGATTTGAGAAAAAGAATTTGATATAATACGTACAGATTAACAACACGATAAGAAAAGGGAGAAGTGGATATTTTTGGAAGAGCTGAAAAAAGAGCCGGTTACAGTCGCGCTGATTGTCATAAACATTCTGGTTTTTCTGGCTGTGGATCTGGGAGGAGATTCCCTGAATACTGCAAACATGCTGCAGCATGGCGCTGCGTATACGCCCTTTATTCTGGAGGGCGGGCAGTATTACCGCCTTTTTACAAGTATGTTTCTTCATTTTGGAATCCAGCACCTTGCCAATAATATGCTTGTTCTTTTTGTGCTTGGACAGCGTATGGAGAGGGTGTTTGGCGGCTGGAAATTCCTTGTCCTTTATCTCGCGGGAGGTCTGGGCGGAAATCTTGTTTCTCTGTATATGGATACAGTGACGCAGGAATATGCAGTTTCCGCCGGTGCGTCCGGAGCTGTATTTGCGGTAATGGGAGCCATGATATACGTTGTTTTGCGAAGAAAAGGAAGGGTGGAAGACCTGACTGTAAAACAGATTGTATTCATGGCTGTTGTTGCTGTTCTTCTGGGGCTTACGGACAGCGGTGTGGATAATGCGGCGCATATCGGAGGAATGGCCTGCGGATTTCTGGTAAGTATCTTATTGTATCATCAGAGAAAAATCCGGAATGTAGAGCCGTGACCGGGCTGACTGTCTGTTTCAATATGCCCGTTATGAGCTTCGATGATCTGTCTTGTAACAGCAAGTCCAAGCCCGGTGCCGTTTTTCTTGAAAGTGACAAAGGGATTGAAAATATTATTTTTTTCACTGGGAGGAATCCCGCAGCCGTTATCGGAAACGGAAATGCAGATTCCTTTTTCCCAGGGCTCTGCCTTCAAAAGGATTTTTCCATCAGGGCGGGAGATGGCTTCCTGGGCATTGCGAAGAAGATTTAAAAGCGCCTGCCGCAGTTTGATCCGGTCAATGGAGAGTTCGGGCAGAAACGGGGAAAATTCTGTTTCTAAATGAATGTTCAGGTAATCAAGTGTAGGACGTACAGAGGCCAGGATATTTTCCAGATATAATTTGATGTTGGTTGGTTTTGGGGAAATCCGTCCGGCATTATTATAGCTGGAGAGTTCATTTAACAGTTCTTTTACATAATCAAGATTATCCATAATGTCATCCCAGTTTTCATAATCTGTCACATCCGGGTGAGAGTTTGCCATCATTTGGAGCGAACTGTTTATCAGAGAGATGGGATTTCGGATCTCATGAGAAAATTTCGACAGAGTAAACTGAAATTCTTCTCGTATCTGTTCTGCTGTGGTATTTGTTTTCATTCGTTATCACCTCAAAAAAAGTGTAGCATTCTGATATGGGATTATCAATGAAATTCGTGTTGGAAAGTTCGCAAAATTGCGACAAAAAAGTATAGATAACAACAGAAGGAGAGAAAAAATGGAAGGTTGTATTTTTTGTAAAATTGCAAATGGAGAAATTCCCGCAGCAACTTTGTGGGAAGATGAGGATTTCAGAGTGATTCTTGACCTTGGTCCTGCCAGCAAAGGTCATGCCCTGATTCTTCCGAAGACTCATGCGGCAAATATTTACGAGCTGTCTGACGAGCTTGCAGGAAAGGCAATGATTCTTGCAAAGAAAATGGCAGGCGCGCTGACAGAGGCTTTAAAGTGCGACGGTTTTAATATTGTGCAGAATAACGGAGAACCGGCGGGACAGACGGTCTTTCACTTCCATATGCATCTGATTCCAAGATATAAAGGAGACAATGCAGGAATTACGTGGACGCCTGGAGAACTGTCTGAAAAAGATCGAGATGAAATTTTAGAAAAAGTAAAAGCCTGTCTGTAAGGCTTTTCTGTGGGATATGAACAAAAGATGAAACGTGAGGATTTTAGAGAGTTTTATAAAAAATACTTTAGATTCTCAATAAGTATAGCGAATGAAATTGTAAAGAATATAGATACAGCACAGGATATTGCGCAGGAGGTGTTCTGCAGTCTGTTTCAGCAAAGCAAAAATCTTAATCTTAAAAAAGATGAGAAAATGTTATATGGTTTTGTAAAAAGAGCGACGGTAAACAAAGCGCTGGATTATCGGAAATACGGACATATCAAGCGCGAGAGTACTGCAGAAGAGGATTTTTTGGAAGATCGGTTGGTAGATGAAGAATGTAATCTGGAAGCGAGAATCCTCCAAATGGAAGAAAAGGAATACGCAAAACTTGTTTTACAGAGACTTCGCGCAGCAAATCCCATGAATTATGAAATTCTGATAAAAGTAAAATATCTGGACATTTCGCCTGATGAAGTTGCCAGAGAATACGGACTGACAAGAAATGGAGTCAATAACCGTATTTTTCGGACAAAACAATGGATAGAGCGGGAAATGTCCAGAATATATGACTAGTACAAGGAATGTAAACTAACTGCTATATTTAGCGAGATGTTTTTGCGCAGTCCTCAATAAGATTTACAATCTGAGTGATGGAATCTTTTTCTTCTCCGGAGGACATGGCATCTATATAAGTCTGGCGGTTTTGGTACAGTTCTTTAATTGCTTTTAACAGAATTTCTTCTGTGATTTCTTCTTCCTCAAGAACCATGCTGTATCCCTGCTTTTCAAAGGAACGGGCATTTAAAATCTGGTCGCCTCTGCTTGCGTTAGCAGAGAGAGGAATCAGGAGAGCTGGTTTATGGAGAGCTTTCAATTCGCAAATGGCATTGGCGCCTGCGCGGGAGATCACAATGTCTGCAAGGGCGAATAAATCAGGAAGTTCCTCTTTGATATATTCAAACTGAACATAACCGGAGGTTCCTTTGAGACTTTCGTCCAGCTTGCCTTTTCCGCAAAGATGGATAACCTGGAAGTTCTGAAGAAGCTTTGGAAGGATTTTTCGCACATTTTCATTGACAGATGCAGCTCCGAGACTTCCTCCGATAATCAGGAGAACCGGTTTGTCATCTGTAAAACCGCAGAATTTGCGGGCTGCTTCTTTACTTCCGCTCATCAGTTCCTTACGAATTGGTGTGCCTGTGAGAACTGCTTTTTCAGCAGGCAGATTTTTTACGGTTTCCGGGAAATTGCAGCATACTCTGGCTGCAGAGGGAAGGCACAGCTTGTTTGCAAGGCCGGGAGTCATGTCGGACTCGTGGATAATAGCCGGAACTTTGCATTTTTTTGCGGCGATCACAACGGGGACGGTAACGAATCCTCCCTTGGAAAATACAACATCAGGTTTTAAATCTTTTAAAAGTTTTTTTGCCTGACCAAATCCTTTTAACACACGGAAAGGGTCAGAGAAATTTTTTAAATCGAAGTAGCGTCTTAACTTGCCGGACGAAATTCCATAATAGGGAATGCCCAGTTCTTCAATCAGTTTTCTTTCAATTCCCTCATATGAACCAATATAGGAAATTTTATATCCTTTTTCCTGGAGCATTGGGATAAGGGCAATATTTGGAGTTACGTGTCCGGCTGTACCGCCGCCTGTAAGTACAATATGTTTCATAGGGGTTCCTCCTGAAAAATCGTAATAAGGCTTTTACGCCATGATACATACGGTATCATTTATAATATGCCCCCCGAAACCAGAATTGTCAAGGAAAGATAGGAGGTCAGGAGAAAAATGTTCAGGAAATTAAGTGGTGCAGAGCTGCGTGAGTGGGTAGAAAAGCAGATGGAAAAAGAAAACAGGTCACTGGAGAATAATTTCTTCTCCAGGATTGTGGGAAAACAGGATGACATTACAGATGAGGAGCTGGATCGGCTTTATGAAGATGCAGTAAAACGTCTGGAAATGCAGGAGGAACTGCAGAAGAAAGAGGAGAAGAAAGAACATCTGCGTAAAGAAAAGTGGAAAAAGCGCTTTTCTTTTAAGGGGGATTCAGATGTTGGCTATCGGAAACTCTCCAAAGTGGCTGGCTTTGTTATCGTATGTGCGATTGCTGTTTTCGCGGCAAGTATGACGATTGAAGCCAACAGGAATTATTTTGTGGACAGTGTGAAATATCTGACGGGGAATGATACGAAAATCTTAATCGACAATGATGCAAGTAATGATAAACCATCTTTAGATGAAGAACAGGCTCGCGATAAAATAGAGGAAGAGATGGGCGTGGAAGTGCCGGAATTTCTGTATCGGCCGGAGACGTTCGAGTTTCATGATTGTTTTATAAGCAATGAAACTGGAACGGCTAAAATACAGTATTTATATAAACGAAATTTTATAAGTTTATATGTAGGTAAGAAAGATATAAAAAGTTCCAGTAATAGCTTTAGTTTATTGGGAAGAGATTCAGAGACGATATATATACCCAAAGAAGATATAGCTGTGAGTGTTGTAAAAATTCAGGAAGAAACCGATTTAGAACCATCATATCTGGCGGAATGGGAATGGAAAAGTTGTTATTATCAGCTTAGTGGAAAGATGCCGAAAAAAATATTTGAAAAAATTTTAAAAGAAATGATTTTTTAGCGTGATTTTTCTCAGTTTCAGTCGTATTACTATATGTAAGGGTAATTTGCAGATGCGACGGGAGGTGAGAAAAGAATGAAAAAGGGATTTTTGCACAAAGCAGTTGTAATGATTCTGGCAGGTATGTTGGCTGTATTAAGCGTGACGCCGGTTTCAGCAGCAAGTCTTTTAGATGAAGTAAAACCATTGGAGACAAACGCAGACTTTGCAGAAGATACAAACTATAATTTGATGCGAGGAAACAATTTAAATTATGGGACAACTCAGATAACTAAACTGGCAAGTAATAAAGTTAATATTCTGGGAATTACACAGGGGCATCGTCTTTGTGATACGATGTATCTTTCTCTTTATCTGGAGAGAAAAGTAAATGGTGTTTATTCCACTTATAAAAGCTGGGATTTTACTAAAAATAATAGCCCATCTCTGGAACAGAGCATTAACGTCATTGTTCCAAGCGGTTATTACTATCGCGTGCGTGGCTACCATGCAGCAAAAGAAGGCGGAGTGAAGGAATCCACAACGACCTTAACGCAAGGAATTTTAGTAAAATAGTCAGATATTAATGTCAGCATCCATTATTATCTGTACATAACAAGGCAGAGACCGGGATATGGAAGAATGTTTTACGGGATTATTAAAATCTGCAAATTACATTACCGTTCTGAAAATATCAGGTTCTCTGCAATCGGGAAAAAGTCAAAAATAGACAAAGGCGGCTGTTCGGATAATCTGTCCAATTATCCGGCAGCCGTTCTTTGTTTATAAGCGCAAAATGCCAAGACAGATGAATACTCCTACAAATATAAGGGCGAAATAGGATGAAAATAATAGAATGAGATTTTTCGCTTATTATAAAAGTGGTTAGAAATAGAGGACAGCCACCCCACACAACAGTCAGACTTCATAATAAATTCATAAAAAATTACAGAAAAAAGCTACTAAAATTCTTCTATGTCGTGTATAATAATTACATCGAGATGACAGACGAAAAAGGGGGTTTTGCGCATGAAGATTATCTTTTTGGGAGCCACACATGAAGTAACCGGAAGCTGTTATTATCTGGAAGGGGCAGGCAGGAAATTCCTGGTGGACTGCGGTATGGAGCAGGGACCAAACTACTACGAAAATGAGGATTTGCCTGTTGCGCCGGGAGATTTGGATTTTGTACTTCTAACCCATGCGCATATGGACCACTCCGGAAATCTGCCGGCATTATATGCCAAAGGATTCCAGGGGCCTGTATACGCCACAGACGCAACCTGTAATCTCTGCGATATTATGCTTCGTGACAGCGCACACATTCAGTTATTCGAGGCTGAGTGGAGAAACAGAAAAGGACGCCGCCAGGGCAAAGAAGAATTTGTTCCTGCATACACAATGGAAGATGCGCTGGGCGTGCTGAAAAACTTTGTAGAATGCCAGTATGACAGGGTAATCCGCCCGGCAGAGGGAATCAGCGTTCGTTTTGTAGATGCAGGTCATCTTCTTGGTTCAAGCAGCATTGAAGTGAAGATTACAGAAGAAGGTCAGGAGAAAACCATTGTCTTTTCCGGAGATATTGGAAATACAAATCAGCCCCTGATACGTGACCCGCAGTATCTTCACAATGCAGATTACGTTGTTATGGAATCCACATACGGAGACAGAAGCCACGGAGAAAGACCGGACTATGTCAGACTCCTTGCAGAAGTGATTCAGAAAACCTTTGACAGAGGAGGAAATCTTGTGATTCCTTCCTTTGCTGTGGGACGTACACAGGAAATGCTGTATTTTATCCGGCAGATAAAGGAAGAGCGGCTTGTATACGGACATGACGGATTTAAGGTGTATGTTGACAGTCCCCTTGCAAATGAGGCAACCAGTATTTTTGCAGAGCACATATACGACTGCTATGACGAGGAGGCAATGGAGCTGATCCATAAGGGAATCAATCCTCTTTCCTTCCCGGGACTGAAAACTTCGATCACAAGCGACGATTCCAAAGCCATTAACTTTGATGAGGACTGCAAGGTTATTATTTCAGCCAGCGGTATGTGTGATGCCGGACGAATCAAGCATCATTTGAAACACAATCTCTGGAATGAAAAAAATACGATTCTTTTTGTAGGTTATCAGGCGATCGGCACACTGGGGCGTTCTCTTCTGGAAGGGGCGACGGACATTAAGCTTTTTGGCGAGCCGGTGCACGTTGCGGCGAAAATTCTTCAGATGCCGGGAATCAGTGGTCATGCAGATGTAAATGGTCTTCTTGACTGGGCGAAAGCATTTGAGGAAAAACCGAAAAAAGTTTTTGTGACACATGGAGAGGACAGCGTTACGGAGATTTTTGCGAAACGACTGAGAGATGAACTTGGATACGATACAATGGCGCCGTTCAGCGGAACGTCGTATGACCTTCTGAATAACGAATGCCTGTATGAAGCGAAGGGCGTGAAGATCGAGCGCGCTTCTACATCACCGAAAGCAACGAAGGCAGCGCAGGTTTATCAGAAGCTTCTTTCCCTTGGACACAGGCTTATCAGCGTGATACGGAAAAACGAAGGAAGTCCCAATAAGGATCTGGAGAAGTTTTCCAGAGATGTGCAGTCTCTTTGTGATAAGTGGGATAGAAATGATATATAAAACAGGATAAAATAAAATCAGCCCCGGAATGTTTCCGGGGCTGAAATATTGTTGGAGCGAAAAGAAGATGCTCAGATTCCTGCTTCGTGCAAAGCCTTTACAAGCTGATCTGGACATGAAGTAGGTTTGTGACCGCACTGAATGCCTTCCAGACGGCGAATAACCTCATCTGCGTCCATTCCTTCAACAAGAGCAGCAACGCCCTGTGTATTTCCGGAGCAGCCTCCGATAAATTTTACGTTGTGCACTTTTTTGTTGTCATCTACTTCAAATTCGATTGCCTGCGCACATACGCCTTTTGTTTTGTACATCATAGATTTATCCTCCAGTTGCCTTGCCCGTAAGGGCTTTTTATATTGATTTAATCATGAGATGAAACTATTATAACAGACAATAAAAAAAGTTTCCATATAAATTAAACTTTTGGTATAATAAAATGAAAGATGACAGGATTATGAGGCGAGGAGTACGAAGCAATCCATTAAGCATCCTGTATCTTTAAAATTAAGAAAATATATTTTACGGACTATCCGTGGCATATAGAGAGGAGATATTTTATATTATGGAACGAATTGGAATTATCGGAGCAATGGAAGTTGAGGTCTCCAGACTGAAAGAAAAAATGGAAAATGTAAAAATCACAAAAAAAGCTTCTATGGATTTTTATGAGGGAACTCTTTTCGGAAAAACGGTTGTTGTAGTGCGCTCCGGTATCGGCAAAGTAAATGCGGCAGCCTGCACACAGATCCTGGCAGATGTATTTCAGGTGGAGGCAGTTATTAATACGGGAATTGCGGGAAGCCTGAATAAAGAAATCAATATCGGAGACATTGTACTGGCGACAGACGTTCTTCATCACGATATGGACGCAACAGGCTTTGGTTATCCAAAGGGACAGATTCCCCAGATGCAGGAATTTTCTTTCCCGGGAGATGCGGCGCTTCGAAGCCTTGCGGAGAGAGTCTGCAATGAGGTAAATCCGGACATTCAGGTTTTCCAGGGCAGAATCGTTTCCGGAGACCAGTTCATTTCCGACAGAGAAGTAAAAGATGAAATTATACATAATTTTGGTGGGTTCGCAGTGGAGATGGAAGGCGCTGCGATTGGTCAGACAGCTTACCTAAACGGTATTCCGTTTCTGATCATCCGCGCTATTTCCGACAAGGCGGACGGAAGCGCAACTATGGATTACCCTGCTTTTGAGGCTGCGGCAGCAGAGCACAGCGTAAATCTTACAATGGAGTTCATAAAACGGGTGTAAGCTGTCATAAAGAGAAGGTTCTGCATATACTGGAATAGACTATGTGAAGGGACTGCAGACATTTCTATGTATTATGATAAATTTTACCCATTTTATATGACGTATGGAAATCCTCTGCTGTACAGCGGAGAAAAAATGCACCAGGACGAATTTGAGCTGATGAAATCCTACTACCCGGAGACAGCGAGAATGATCCAGGAAAAGGTAGAGCAGGAATGCGAATTTCAGGACTACGAGGGAAGCCGCCTTTACGACGAGCATCCGGACAGACTGATGATCGCTTCTATGGCAGGAAGGATCAGAAAAGAAATAGAAAAGAATCCAAAAGAGGACCTTTCGTCCCAGGGAATGACGGGAGGCTTTCTCGATGAGCTGATCCAGGTGCTTCTCTATCAGGAAATTTCAAGGAGACGGTGCAGACGCCGAAGGTGCAGAGGATATTAAGGAAATGTGATGATGAAAACATTAAAAGAATATTTGGAAAAACAGATAAATGAACAGTTAAAGCAGGCTGTGTTAAGCGGAAAGAGAAAGGGTGAAGGCCCCTCTCTTATTAAAGTCCGTCCTGTGGAAATAAAAGGGCGTATTTTATATCAGGCGTCCTCCACAGAAGGAACGCAGATTTTTCATAAAAACTATGAGAGAGAAGAGGTTCTGGAGTTTCTTGAAAAAGAGATCACAGAGAATTTTACTCAGCTTCAGGGACAGGGAGAAACTCTTGACGGCACAGTTCTTGTAAGTAAAAAAGGAAAGATCACAGTAAAGGCAAAGAACCATCCTGTAAAAGAAAAAGTAAAAATCCAGGCGCACAACAGAGTAAAGCGCTATATTTTAAAGGAAGGAATCCCGGTTCCTTTTCTGATCGACCTGGGAGTTATGACAAAAACAGGTCAGATCGTATCCCAGAGATACGATAAGTTCCGCCAGATCAACCGTTTCCTGGAGTTTATAGAAGATATTCTTCCGAGACTTTCCAGGGAACGGGAAGTCACGATTCTTGATTTTGGCTGCGGAAAGTCATACCTGACCTTTGCCATGTATTACTATCTCAGAGAATTAAGGGGATATGATGTAAATATTATCGGGCTTGATTTAAAGACAGATGTGATCAGGCACTGCAATTCTCTGGCAGAAAAATACGGATATGAGAAGCTTCACTTTTATCAGGGAGATATTGCACAGTACGAGGGCGTATCTTCCGTAGATATGGTAGTGACTCTTCACGCCTGCGATACGGCTACAGATTATGCGCCTTTCAAGGCGGTGGAATGGGGCGCGGAGGTAATCCTTTCCGTTCCCTGCTGTCAGCATGAAGTGAACCGCCAGATTAAAAACGAGATGCTTTCTCCTGTTTTGAAATACGGGATTTTAAAGGAGAGAATGTCGGCTCTTATTACTGATGGAGTGAGGGCGGATCTTCTGGAAGCAATGGGGTATGACACGCAGATCCTGGAATTTGTGGATATGGAGCACACGCCTAAGAATCTTCTGATCCGCGGAGTAAAAACAGGCAGGAAGAAGAGCAGGGAGGAAGTAACCAGGATGATGAGGGAGCTTCAGATCCGTCCTTCTCTTGAGAAGCTTCTTTTTGCTGAAGAGAAGCAGGATAAAGAAAAACAGGACAAGGGGGAGTGATATGAAAAAATTCTTGCGAAAATTTCTCATACTCTTTCTTGTATTTGTGGCAGGAGTTACAGTAACGTCTCTTTTGCAGAACCACAGGACAACAGACAACCGTTCCGATATGAACGAGCCGGTTCTTCCAGAGGTTATGGTGCAGTTTGGAAATACGGCGGCAAACAGAATGTGCGGCTATACACAGGAGATGCAGACGGATTTTACGAGAGACAGCATCACTCCCATTGATACTACGAAACAGATTACCTTTCTTATTGCGCCGTATGGAACGGAGGTAAAAAGTCTTTCCTATGAAATCCGTACCTCAGACGGAAGTAAGGTGATTGAAAACAGAAAAATTAAAAATCTTTCTTCAGGGGAAGAACATCTGAAAGCTCTGGTTACTATTAACAGCGATCTTCTTATGAATCAGGAATATTCCCTTCAGATTTCTCTTGATACGGAGAAAGGTCCCGCCTACTATTATACAAGGCTGGTATCGAGAACACAGCTTAATACGGAGCAGTATTTGAAGTTCGTCAACAGCTTTTATGAAAAATGTATGGATAAGGAAACGGCAGAGGAGCTGACAGCCTATCTGGAAGCAGGAACCTCTGGCAGTGGAATGAATTTTTCTGATGTAAATATAGGTTCTACATTTGCCACAATAAGCTGGGGAGATTTAAAACCTCAGATTTACAAGAAAGGCGTTCCTGTTATTAAAGATATTAATGAGACAACGGCGAGTGTTTCTATTGATTACCAGATTTCTGCTATAGCGGATAACGGTGCCATCGAGGTTTATGATGTGACAGAGTTCTACAGAATGCGGTATACGGAAACACGTATTATGCTTCTTGATTTTGAGCGCTCTGCCGGACAGGTATTTAATCCGAAAACCTCGGTTGTTTCTGATAAGGGACTTCTTTTGGGAGTGAGAGATAAGGACGTACATTACGTAGTAAATGAAAGCGGTACGGCAGCAGCCTTCGTTCAGCAGGGAGATCTGTGGAGTTATTCCCCTGAAAACGGAAAGATTGTGAAGATTTTCAGTTTCCGGGGAGAGGAACAGGAGGATTTCCGGTATGTGCGCCAGGAGCATGATATAAAAATCATCCGCATGGCAGATAATGGAGATGTGGATTTTGTCCTCTACGGATATATGAACAGAGGTATTCGCGAAGGATACAGCGGAGTGGGCGTATACCATTACAATAATGACCAGAATGTGGTGGAGGAAAAAGTTTTTATTCCGTCTACGGAATCCTTTGAGTTTCTGAAAAAAGACCTGGGAACGCTTTCCTATGTAAGCGGCGACAATATGCTGTTTCTCCTGTTTGCACAGAAGCTTTACATGGTAAATATCAACGGCGGCGGATATAAAATTCTGGAAGAGGGAATCCAGAGCAGCAGCTTCATTGTCTCTGATACAAACGCACATGCTGCGTGGGTAGTGCAAAGCGGAGAGCATAAAGGGCAGCTTAAAGAGATTGAATTTGATACTCTGCAGACAAGATTTTTAACGCCGGGCGAAGGTGAAAAACTGAAAACACTGGGCTTTATGAATGAGGACCTTGTGTACGGCATGATAAAACAGGAAGATATTCTGAAGGACAAAAACGGAAAAACCACAGAAGGAATCCATACAGTAAAAATTGAAGATTTTGCCGGAAACGTAAAAAAGGAATACAAAAAAGACGGTCTTTACATCACGAATGTTACGATCGGAGACACCCTGATGGAATTTCAGCTTTCCGCAAAAGGAGAATCCGGTTATACGTTCAAAAAGAAAGATAATATTATGAACAACAAAAAAGCAGCCGCCAGCCAGGTGTCTGTGGAGCTTACATCCGCAAATCGGACAGGTACGCTTGTACGTCTCGCTTTTGAGGAAAAACCGGCAATGGACAAGCCGCTTGTCATGGCTTCCAAAATGAGAAGCATTGAGAACAATCCGGTTACGCTTGAGACCCAGATACCCGATGAAAATGTCTACTATGTATATGCAAAAGGAGGTCTGGAAGGTGTTTACAGAAATCCAGCTCAGGCAGTAAAAAGAGCAGACGCCAAAACAGGCGTTGTTTTAAATCAATCTCAGCAGTATGTGTGGGAGAGAGGAAATAAAAAGACGAAGCTCCAGTTAAATATTCAGGATATTCCGGAAGTGATACGGACAGGATCCTGGGATAAAAACAAACTTCAGGAAGGACTTGGGGAAACAGGAACCGTGATTGATCTTTCCGGCTGCAGCCTTGACAGCGTATTGTACGAAGTCAGCGCCCAGAGGGCAGTTGTGGCAAAGACAGGAAGTGATACAAGCGCAGTGATCGTGGGATATGATGAATATAATACCTGGCTTTACGATCCGGCAACAGGAGAGACGAAGCCATATGGAATGAACGACAGTACAGAGCTTTTCCAGAAAGCGGGAAATGTGTTCATCAGTTATGTGGAGAAGCCTGGTTATTAAATTATTTTAAGATTTTCAAAAAAATCTATATTTACAATTTTATCAGAATCAGATAAAGTAAAGAGAGACTATTTTTAATCCCAGGAGGGAGAAGGAGGAAACGAAATGCAGAAGGAACTGATGCAGAAATTTTATGAAATATTTGGCAATGAGGGCGATGTTCGCAGCTATTTTGCACCGGGAAGAGTGAACCTCATTGGAGAACATACAGATTATAACGGCGGACATGTTTTTCCGTGTGCGCTTACAATCGGTACATATGGAATTGCGAGAAAGAGAGAGGACAGAAAAATCCGTTTCTATTCTGCAAATTTCTCAAAACTTGGCGTGATCGAGACTTCTCTTGACGATCTTGTACCGTCAGAGAAAGCGGGCTGGACAAATTACCCGAAGGGCGTAATGTGGACATTTGAAAAAAGAGGATATAAGCTGACAGGCGGTGTGGACTTCCTGATCTGGGGAAATATCCCGAACGGCTCCGGTCTTTCTTCTTCCGCATCTCTGGAGGTTCTGACAGGCGTTATGTTAAGAGACCTGTTTGGATTTGATGAGATTACCATGCAGGATCTTGCGCTGATCGGACAGTATTCCGAGAACAATTTCAACGGAATGAACTGTGGTATTATGGATCAGTTTGCAAGTGCAATGGGCAAAAAGGACTGTGCGATTTTCCTTGACACAAGCAACTTAAACTTCGAGTATGCGCCTGTGAAGCTTCCGGACGCAAAAATCGTGATCACAAACAGCAAGGTAAAACACAGCCTTGTAGGTTCTGCATACAATGACAGAAGAAACGAGTGCGAGGCAGCTCTTAAAGATTTACAGAAAGTGACAGACATTCAGACACTTGGGGATCTCACAGAGGAAGAGTTTGAGGCGCATAAAGACGCAATCCAGGCTCCGGTGTGCAGAGTTCGTGCAAAACACGCGGTTTATGAAAATCAGAGAACGATCAAGGCAGTAAACGCACTGAAAGAAAACAACATCGAAGAATTTGGAAGACTCATGAATGCTTCCCACGTTTCTCTTCGCGACGATTACGAGGTTTCCTGTGAGGAAATCGATATTCTCGTAGACCTTGCATGGAAGATTCCTGGTGTCATTGGCTCCCGTATTACAGGCGGCGGTTTCGGCGGCTGCACAGTCAGCATCGTAAAAAATGACGCGGTAGATACTTTCATTGATACCATCGGAAAACAGTATAAAGAAAAAGTAGGACATGAGGCAGAATTTTATGTAGTGGAAATCGGCGACGGAGCCGGAAAGCTGGCATAAAATACGAAAGGGGATTGGAAAATGCTGAACGAGAATATAAGGAAGCTGGTACAGTACGGGATTGACACAGGGCTGACACCGCCGTGTGAGAAAAATTACACAGTAAACCTTCTGCTTGACCTTTTTAAAGAGGATGAGTATGAAGAGCCTTCAGAAACTTTTACAGAAATCAATCTGGAAGAGGTTTTAAAAGAACTTCTTGACGAGGCGGTAAAGAGAGACATTATTGAAGACAGTGTTGTATACAGAGACTTATTCGACACAAAAATCATGAACTGTCTGATGCCCCGTCCTGCACAGGTGCAGAAGGAATTCTGGGACAGATATGAAAAAAGCCCGGAGGAGGCGACAGATTATTTCTATAAACTGAGCCAGGACAGCGATTATATCCGCCGCTACCGTGTGAAAAAAGACAGAAAATGGAGTGTGGAGAGTGAGTACGGCACAATCGACATTACTATTAACCTTTCCAAGCCGGAAAAAGATCCGAAGGCGATTGCAGCAGCAAAGCTTGCAAAGGCAAGCAGCTACCCGAAATGTCTCCTCTGCCCGGAGAATGAAGGGTATGCAGGAAGAGTTAATCACCCAGCAAGAGAGAACCACAGAATTATCCCAATCACTGTAAATGATACGCCGTGGGGCTTCCAGTATTCTCCATATGTGTATTACAATGAGCACTGCATTGTGTTTAACAGTCAGCATACTCCTATGAAAATTGAGAGAAATACTTTTATCAAGTTGTTTGACTTTGTGAAGCTGTTCCCGCACTATTTCCTGGGTTCAAATGCGGATCTTCCGATTGTAGGCGGCTCTATTTTAAGCCACGATCATTTCCAGGGAGGACATTATACTTTTGCAATGGCAAAGGCGCCGATTGAAAAAGAAGTTACGATTCCAGGTTATGAAGATGTGGAGGCAGGTATTGTAAAATGGCCGCTTTCTGTTCTCCGTATCCGTCATAAAGATGAAAAGCGTCTGATCGACCTTGCTTCTCACGTTCTTGACGCATGGAGAGGATATACAGACGAAGCTGCCTTTGTATTTGCAGAGACAGACAGAGAGCCTCACAATACCATTACTCCGATCGCGCGTAAAGTGGGAGATATGTTTGAGCTTGACCTTACTTTGAGAAACAATATCACAACAGAGGAGAATCCTCTCGGCGTTTACCACCCGCACGCACAGTACCATAACATTAAGAAAGAAAATATCGGTCTTATTGAGGTAATGGGTCTTGCCGTACTTCCTGCAAGACTGAAAGAGGAGCTTGAGCTTCTCGGCGAATACATTCTGGAAGGAAAAGATATTTCCTCCAATGAAAAAATCGAGAAACACGCTGCATGGGCAGAAAGCTTCCTTCCAAAATACGACAACCTGAATAAAGATAATATTCAGGACGTTCTGCAGAAAGAGGTGGGCGAAGTATTCGTTCATGTTCTTGAGGACGCGGGCGTATACAAATGTACACCGGAAGGCAGAGCTGCGTTTATGCGCTTTATAGAAATACTTTAAAACTTAAAATTTCAGGTGAAACAGAAAAGACCGGCGTAAGCATTTGCAGAAACGCCGGTCTTTTTTGCAACGGCTGTTGAAAGATGGAAAAAAATCGTATATAATAAAACTGTATGTAACATTTTCTTAATAAACAGCTTTCGCCGGACAGACCGGCAAAAAGGAGTTTTGATGAAAAAAATGAATGAAAGAAAAAAGAATCCGGTAAGGCTTCTCATGTGTCTTTTGATGATGGCAATGGTGATTTTCGGAGCGACAGCCGTATCTGCGGCTGAAAATGAAGTGACAGTACAGTTCCGGGACAGCAATGGCAGGCCTGTGAGCAATGCTCCGGATATGACCATACAGGAGGGTGAGAGCATTGTTCTTCCAAAAGCCCCTGTTGTTACAAACCAAACCGTGGCAGGACAGCCGTCCTGGAAGACGACTGCTCAGGTAACAGAGGGGACTCAGTATTTTGAATCCGGCAATACCATGTCCTATGAGACTGCAAGAGACTGGATCGCAGAGCAGGGCGGAGGGAGTATTTTAACTCTTTACGGAACGAAGATCTGTACCTTCCGTTATTTTACAAATGACGGATCCAGTCAGATAGGCGGAGATTTCCGTGCTTATGAGGGAACAGAAATTACGTTCAGAAAGTCGCCTGATACAAAAAATCCACTGTATAGAGGCTGGAGCAAATACAAAAAAGGAACAGGAGTGTGGGGAGGATTTGGAAAACCCTACATTATGGATCAGGACCGAAAACTGTATCTTGTAGAATATGCGAGAATCACATTTAAGGATTACAATGGCTCCACAAACAGCACATATAAGAAGATGGAGAAAATTGTAAGGAAAGAGAGTTGCTTTACGCTTCCGTCCGTCCCGCAGGCAGCGAATTACAGAAATACAGGCTGGGCGAAATCAAAAAACACTTCTTCTGCATCTTACGGCAGCAGGGAAAAAATTACAGTAAAAAACAGCATGACTTTGTATGCGGCAAGAGAATATCTTGCATATGCAGTGACTTTTAATAATAATACGGGAACAAGCAAAGATAAAGCATTTAAAAATCTTTATGTGCGGGCAGCAAAAAACGAGTATATTACGCTTCCAAAGGTTCCGGCACAGAAGGGATATACCGCTGTTGGCTGGGCAACAAAGACAAAACAGACAAAAGCGCAGTATAAAGAAGGACAGAAAGTAAAAATCACAAAGAAAACAAAGTTTTATGCAGTATACAGGAAGGCAAAGAATTATACGGTATCTTTCTGTATGAGTGACGGTTCTTCTGATTCTGCGTACTCTTCTCTTAAAAAATCGGTGCCGGAGAAAACAACGATCACGCTTCCTTCTGTTCCTTCCAGAAAAGGATATATAAACGAAGGCTGGCTTTTAAAGACGAGCCAGAAAACGGAGAAATATAAACCGGGAGATAAGGTTAAAGTATACGGAAACTGCAAATTTTATGCTGTTCAGCAAAAAGCTGTGTCTGTAGTCCTTCATAAAACAAGAGGTTCTGCATACAAAACAGTTTATGTGAAGAAAGGCAGCGCCTATACAATCCCCGGTGTGGAAAACCCGGATGGTTATACCTTTATGGGGTGGTCAACGAGAAAGAATGTGGTTATTACAGGAAGTAAGCCGGCAAAAGTCCAGTACGAGCCGGGAGATGTAATTTCTTCTGTGAACTCCACTATACATCTTTATCAAGTTGTATATCAGAGAAATACAGAGAAGAACATTGTCTCTGGCCAGATGGCGAAACCGGATTTAAAGCGTTACGGTGGTATTGTAATGGTAGGAGATTCCAGGACTGTACGTATGCGTCAGGCACTTGCGGCGCAGAACTGCGGAGCCAATATGAATGGCGTACGTTTTGTAGGTGCTTCCGGACAGGGACTTATATGGTTTAAGGAAGACGGATACAACTATTTGATTAATCAGATTAAACATATCCGAGTTTCTTCTTCAAAGCCTGTGGCAGTTGTATTTAATCTGGGTGTAAATGATTTATACCGGATTTCAGAGTATGTATCTTATATGAATGAGATAGCGCCTGTTCTTGAGAAAATGAATTGTAAGCTTTATTATATGTCTGTCAATCCAATCAACGGCGTGATGATTGAGAAGACAGGGCGTCTTTCCCTTCGAAAGGAAGCAGATGTAAGAGCATTTAATGAAAGAATTAAGACAGGTCTTGATGATTACACATATATTGATACGTATTCCTGGCTGATGCAGAACGGTTTTGGAACAAGCAACGGAGTAAATGGAAAAGACAGCTCAGAAGACGATGGCCTTCACTATACAGTGAAAACGTATAAGAGAATTTACGACTATTGTCTGCGCTATGTTAATGCCCATTAAGAGACAGAAAAGAGAGAATCCCGGAAATAACGGGATTCTTTTTTTAAAACTCAGGATTACGCCTTGCGCGAAGAAGAGGAATCGTTTATACTAACATAATAATAAATGTTTGGAGAAAGAGGAATTAGATATGAAGCTTACAACAGTAAAAGAGATTTACAGAGAACGGGAGAAATTCCTGGATAAGGAAGTGACTGTAGGTGGCTGGGTGCGCAGCGTCCGCGATTCCAAAACTTTTGGATTTATCGTACTCCACGACGGTTCTTTCTTTGAGACATTACAGATTGTATACCATGACAGCATGGAGAATTTTGCGGAAATCTCCAAGCTGAATGTAGGTGCTGCCATTATCGTAAAAGGAACGCTTGTGGCAACTCCGCAGGCGAAGCAGCCATTTGAGATTCAGGCGGAGGAAATTATTGTAGAAGGAGCGTCCGCACCGGATTATCCGCTGCAGAAGAAGCGCCACAGCCTTGAATATTTAAGAACAATGACGCATCTCCGTCCGAGAACGAATACATTCCAGGCAGTATTTCGTATCCGTTCCCTCTGCGCTTATGCTATTCATAAATTCTTCCAGGAGCAGGGTTTTGTGTACGTGCACACTCCTCTGATCACAGGAAGTGACTGTGAAGGCGCAGGAGAGATGTTCCGTGTTACAACACTTGATATGAAAAATCCGCCATTAACAGAAGAGGGAAATATTGATTATTCTCAGGATTTCTTTGGGAAAGAGACAAACCTTACAGTAAGCGGACAGTTAAACGGCGAGGCATATGCGCAGGCATTCCGCGATATTTATACATTCGGACCAACCTTCCGTGCAGAGAATTCCAATACAACACGTCACGCTGCAGAGTTCTGGATGATTGAGCCGGAGTGTGCGTTTGCAGACTTAAACGACAACATGGATCTTGCAGAAGCCATGCTGAAATATGTGATCCGCTATGTTCTTGAGAATGCGCCGGAGGAGATGAACTTCCTGAACTCCTTTGTGGATAAAGGACTTCTTGACCGTCTCAACCACGTTATGAATTCTGAGTTCGGTCATGTGACATACACAGAGGCAGTGGAGATTCTTGAGAAAAACAACGATAAATTTGACTACAAGGTATTCTGGGGCTGCGATCTGCAGACAGAGCATGAGCGTTATCTCACAGAAGAAATTTTTAAGAAACCGGTATTTGTCACAGATTATCCGAAGGAGATCAAGGCATTTTATATGAAACAGAACGAGGACGGCAAAACAGTTGCCGCTATGGACTGCCTTGTTCCAGGAATTGGAGAAATCATCGGCGGAAGCCAGAGAGAGGACGATTACGACAAACTTATGAACCGTATGAACGAACTGGGACTGAAAGCGGAGGACTACAGCTTCTATCTTGATTTACGCAAATACGGCTCTACCCGTCATTCCGGCTTTGGACTTGGATTTGAGCGCTGCGTAATGTACCTGACAGGTATCGGAAACATTCGTGACGCCATTCCGTTCCCAAGAACAGTAGGTAACTGCGATTTATAATAATGGAGGTATCACCATTGCGATTTATTCATCTTGCAGATGTACATCTCGGGGCAGTTCCCGATAAGGGCTGTCCCTGGAGCAGTCAGCGGGAGGAGGAAATCTGGGAAACATTCCGCCGGGTTATTGCGGGTATCCGCGAGAATCCGGTGGATTTCTTGTTTATAGCAGGAGATTTATTTCACAGAAGACCTCTTCTTCGTGAATTAAAGGAAGTAAATTATCTGTTTTCCACTATCCCGAGAACACGCGTTTATATGATCGCGGGTAATCACGATTACCTGGGCGGGGATTCTCCGGCAGAGGAGTTTGAGTGGGCGGAAAACGTAATCTTTTTTAAGGAAGAACGCCTTGTGTGCGTGAAGGACAGAAAGCTTGATGTTTATGTATATGGTTTAAGTTACTGCCGCAGGGAAATCACGCAGCCTCTTCTCGAAAACGCACAGCCGGGAGAAGGAGAGGGGCTTCATATTCTTCTTGCTCACGGCGGAGACGAGAGCCATCTTCCCATGAATATAAGTCTTTTATCAGCAGTAGGCTTTGATTATATTGCGCTGGGGCATATTCATAAGCCTGCAATTCTCATACGCGATACAGCGGCATACAGCGGCTCTCTTGAGCCTGTTGACAGAAATGAGATGGGAGCGCACGGATATATAGAGGGGCATATTGAAAACGGAAGGCTCCGTACACGTTTTGTTCCCTTTGCTGCCAGAGCGTATGAGCAGATTCTTCTCACACTCCATGAAGATACCACGCAGCTTTCCCTTGAGGAGATGCTGAAAGAGGAAATTTACAGAAGAGGCGGTCTCAATATTTACCGTGTGATTTTGGGAGGCTTTCGGGCGCCTGAGCTTCTTCTCCTTCCGGAAAAGTTAAAAACAATGGGAAATATTATAGAGGTGCAGGACGAGTCAAAACCGGCATATGATCTGGAGGATCTTCTCTGCCGGTATAACGGGACGCTCATCGGAGATTATATTCAGTATTTTATGGACAAAAAGGACAGGAGTGCCGTGGAAGAAAAAGCCCTTTATTACGGGCTTCAGGCGCTTCTTGAAACAGGCAGATAATCTGAAAATAAGGGGAAATAAGGGATAGAAAAACATTTATGATTATTAAACGTCTGACAATAAAAAATTTCGGAAAAATTCATGACAGGACGCTGGAGCTTTCGCCTGGCATTAATGTGCTGTACGGGGAAAATGAAAGCGGAAAAACGACCATCCATACTTTTATAAAGAGTATGTTTTATGGGATTACAAGACAGAGGGGAAAGGCTGCAAGAAACGATGTTTATACCACGTATGAGCCCTGGGAAAATCCGGGAGAATACGGGGGAATCCTGTGGTTTGAATGCGGAGGAAAAAACTACCGTCTCACGCGGAATTTCTGCAAAAATGCTCCTTTTCACGAGCTTCTCTGCGAGAGCAGCGGAGCGCTTGTAAATGCGGAGAAAGGCGCTATGGAAGCTGTTTTAGGCGGTGTGAGCGAGGCTGTTTATGACAATACCGTTTCCGTAGGGCAGCTAAAAAGTGTTACAGGGCAGGATCTTGTAAGAGAGCTTCAGAATTATATGGCAAGCTACCAGGGAACGGGGGACAGCTCCATTGATCTGGGAAGAGCAGCACAGATGCTTAAAATGTCAAGAAAAGGCTTTCTTACTCAGGCAGATAAAAGAAAGCGTGATATTCTGAAGGAAAAAGAAAAAGTAGCGGCAAACATGGAATATCTCCGCCAGGAATTAAATGAGCTTGAGGAGCGCCTTGATTCTGTCGCTGCAAAAGAGCGGAATCTTCATATGGGCGAGGAAAACGGAGGAGAGCTTCTCGACCAGAGGATTCAAAAGGCGAGTCAGAAACGGGTGTATGCCTGGATCCTTATGGCAGTTTTTCCGGTTCTTGGCGCTTTGGGAGCGGTATTTGCGCCGAACGGCATTGTGCTTGCCATTTCTCTTGCAGCGGGAATCCTTCTCGGCCTTGGATGTCTTGGAAAAAGCCTCACTCTCGGAAGAGAGCTGAATAAGAGGATTCGAATGAAAGAGCGGTGGCTTTCCAGGCAGGAAAAGCTTCAATGGAACAGAGATGGAATTGAAGCCTCCAGTAAAGAGAAAGAGATGGCATACTGCAATCTTGAGGAGGAGTACAGAGAATGCGATGCCCAGCTTTACCTTCCGGCAGCGGAAGATGTGGAAATACAGGCTCTTAACATGGCTCTGGAAACGATCGAGCTGCTTTCCGGAAGCATCAATCATCAGGTGGGAGGAAGACTGAGAGAGAGAACCTCGCAGATATTAAGCGAGATCACAGGGGGGAAATATACAGAAGTTCTTATGGACGAAAACTTTAAGATGTCTGTAGATACAGGAGAGCGCATCGTAGCTCTGGAACGCTTAAGCAGAGGAACGCTTGAGCAGATTTACTTTGCCCTTCGAATGGCAGCGGGCGAGCTTCTCTGCGGTCAGGAATCCTTTCCTGTGATCCTTGACGATGTATTTGGGATGTATGACGAGGAACGCCTCTGTGCAGTGCTGAAATGGCTCCATAAAGAGCAGAAGCAGATTATTATAAGCACATGCCATAAACGGGAGATGGAACTTCTGGAACAGGAAGGGATTCCCTATCAGAAGCTTCTGCTTTCCTGAAAACAAAAGAATATAAAAGAAAATGCAAAGCACCCGCGGTTGTCTGCCCCGCAGGTGCTTTCTATAATGAAGAAACTTGGTTGGCTGATAAATAATTATTTGTACTGCTCCATGTAGGTGCTTACACATTTCTTGATTCTGTCTACCGGATTCAGAAGGTGGCTGACAGACATATCGTGATTTAAAGTATCAATGATAAGAGCGATGTATTTGCTCATATCACAGGTGATATAGTAATCTTTTTCCAGAAGCTCAGGAGACTGGTATACAAGGTTTGTTGTAAGCATTTTATCAAATACTCCGTTTTTGTGAGCTTCGTCAAATTTCGCAAGTCCGTCTGTGAAAAGACCGAAGGTGGAGCAGATATAAATACGTCCGGCTCCTCTTTCTTTCAGAAGAGATGAGATTTTCAGGACTGTATTTCCGGAGGAAATCATATCGTCCACAAGGATCACGTCTTTTCCCTTTAAGCTGGAACCGAGGAACTCATACGCTGCAATCGGGTGGCGTCCGTTTACAAATGTGGAGTAATCGAGACGTTTGTAGTACATACCCATGTCTACGCCGAGGATATTTGCAAGGTAAATTGCGCGGCTCATGCTTCCCTCATCCGGGCTTATAATTGCAAAATGTTCGTTGTCAATACGAAGTCCCTCTTCATTTCGAAGAAGCGCCTTAATAAACTGATAGGACGGCTGCACCGTTTCAAAGCCGTGAAGTGGTGTCGCATTCTGAATGCGGGCATCGTGTGCATCAAAGGTGATGATGTTTTCCACGCCCATATCGATCAGTTCGTGGAGCGCATTTGCGCAGTCAAGAGATTCACGTCCCACACGTTTGCTCTGGCGTCCTTCGTAAAGATAAGGCATAATTACGTTTACTCTTCGTGCTTTGCCGCCAATGGCTGCAATGACACGTTTCAAATCCTGAAAATGGTCGTCCGGAGACATAAGATTTGTAAACCTTCCCATAGAATAGGACATGCTGTAGTTACACACATCAAGGAGAACGTAAATATCATCTCCGCGGACAGATTCGGAAATGACACATTTCCCTTCTCCGGAACCAAATCGTGGATTCTGCACGTTAATCTGGAAGGAATCGCTCTGATAGCCCTCGAATGCGAAGGAGTCCATCTGCGGGTAATTGCGTTCTTTACGCCACTGAACAAGCCAGTCGTCCACCTTATTCCCCAAATCTCTGCTGCTTTCCAGTGAAACCAGTCCAAGTCTTCCTACCGGAAGGGTAGTCAGCTCTTTTGTAGTTGCCTGTGTCATGTTTTACTTTCCTCCTAAAAAAATTTTCTGTATACGGATGTCTTTTCCGATTAGCTTTACCATCTGGTAATTGCTTGCAATTCGGGAAAACGTTCTCTCGGAGTAAGTTTCCGAAAAGTTTTCCAGTTTCAGGTTTGTAGAAATTATTGTAGATTTTCTGCGCATGATCCGTTCATTGATGCACAAAAACAACTGGGACGATACAAAACTGTTTGTAAGCTCTGTTCCCAGGTCGTCAATGATCAGAAGATCGCAATCGTAAATCAGCTCGTCCTCTGTGCTTTTGTCCTTTTTGGAAAAGGTATTTCCTGCGAGAAGATCGAAAAGATCAAAAGCAGAAAAGTAAAGAACACAGTGGGCGGATTTCAGAAGCTCATGTGCGATGCAGTGGGAGAGAAAGGTTTTTCCCACTCCCGTATCTCCGTATAAAAAGAGATTCTCAAAATTTTTGTCGAAGCCCCGCACAAAGCCCTGAGCCATATCGTATGCTCTGCGGGCTGTCTCTCTGGCAGTTAAACCAGTCGCTTCATTCTTTATTGTATCAGAATAATAGTCAAAAGAAAAGTGCTCAAAGTTTTCTTTTTTTAAAATTTCAGCCAGATTTGACTGGGTATATAATAATTCGATCTCCGCTTTCTTAAAACAGGAGCATTTTTGGCTTCCCACATAGCCGGTATCCTGGCAGATGGGACAGGTGTACGGAAGCTCAAGATAATCAGGAGCATATCCATTGTCTGTGAGAATAGCCCGTCTTTCAAGAGCAAGCGCTGCGATGGAGGTACGAAGATCTTCTGTTCCTGTTCCATTTCCGGAAAGAAGGGAGCGTACTTTTTCTGCGCTTAAAGAGGCAACTTCCTGATCGATTTCTCTGAGACGGGGAAATCTGCTGTACGCTTCTTTCTGATGTTCTTCGAGAATCCGGCGGTTTTCATTCTGCCGCCTGCTGTATTCTCTCATAATGGTATCATACTGATAATTCTGTAAAGGCACGAGATACCTCCCTTTTACTGATTAAGAAGACGTTTTTCATATTCGTCAAAGTCGTAATCTCTCTGGTGAAAGTTGTTAAAACGGTTCTGTGTTTTAGGCTGTGCTGTCTGCTGCTGTTTCTGTGCTGTTTTTGCGAGTTTGCGTTTTTTATGTTCCGCATCCAGAATCCGGACATCGGAAAGTGTGTGTACATTTTTTGATTTCCAGCCCTCCAGGATCTTATCTGCATACTGGAAGCTGGGCTGTCCTGTCTGGATGACTGTTCGGCTGCATGCCTCCAGGATGAGATCGGTATCAAAGCCGTAGTCTTTCATCCAGGTATCCATATAGGAAATTTCTGTATCAACGGGATTGCGGTTATTAATTCCCATAGCCTTTAAAATTGTGTAATATTCTTTGCGGAAACGGGAGGAAGCCTCCTTTGCCATCTCCACAGTTGTAATCCCCTCTTTGGCCCAGGCACATGCAACCGTTTCAATATAGCGCATGCTTTTGTGGTTGCGGCTTACGCAGTATTCAATAAGGTATTCGATCAGCTCGGGGGACATTTTCATTTCATCATAAAAATAGAGAACCTTCTGCATTTCAGAAGGGCTCAGCGTCTTGCCGAGATATTGTTCCGCAATATAAAGAAGTTGTACGATCGCTTCGTTCTGTTTCAGCTCCCGCACGCGGTCAGGTGTGAGCCGCTGGCTGTTTCTGGAGGACGGAGAGGAAGAAGGCTGCACATTTTCTTCCTGTTCTGCTTTTGGAGGTGTCAGGGAAATTCCTGAAAGTTTTCCTGCAGGTGTATAATGAAAAACCATAAGTTTTTCTTTTTCCCAGTATTTCAGTGCGCGGGCAATATCTCTTTCTGTACAGAGAAGGGTATCCGCCATTTTTGCCAGATCAAGAGAGGCGCGGCTTTCTCTTAAAAGACGCAGAAGATAGATATAAACTTTTACAAACTCTCCGTTTGCACGGGGCATATACTGGTCAATAAAAATATTGGAAAGTATGGTAATTCCTTCCTGAGAGGAATTTTCTAAAATGATTTCGCTCATGAATTTTCCCTTCCTGTGGACAGTTACAATATAGTTGTTCCATAGGATTATAGCACAAGATATTTTAAAAGAGAATAGGCATTTTTCCCCATAAACAGCAAATGTATGGGGAAAAAAGGTGGAAAAACCAGGAAAAATGTTGAAGAGCCTTCTATTTGCAACTGTGGAAAATGTGGATAATGTGGATAAGTATCTGGATAACTTATTATGGGAAACTTCTGTAATCGCTGGAATTGTAGAGAAAACGTGGGAATTGTCGAAATTGTATGTTGAATTATGTCAAGTTACTTATGCACAAAAAAATCCACATGCCATACACAGGAAAAATGTGTATAAACATGTGGATAATGTGGATAACTTATTTTCCGAGAAGATGTTCTCCGATATTTACAACGTCTCCTGCGCCCATTGTGATAAGAAGATCGCCTCTGGAGCAGTTTTCCAGAAGGAAGTTTTCAATTTCGTCAAAGGTCGGGAAATATTCACAGGGTGTTCCAAGCTCCTGGATGCATTTCTGAAGATCCTCTGAGGAAATTCCGAGAGTGTCGGTTTCTCTTGCTGCGTAAATATCAGCCAGGACAACGTGATCCGCAAGAGCGAGCGCTTTTGCAAATTCAGGAAGAAGCGCCTTTGTGCGGGTGTATGTGTGCGGCTGGAATACACACCAGACTTTCTGATGTGGATAATTGCCTGCAGCGTGGAGAGTTGCTTCAATTTCTGTGGGGTGATGTGCATAATCGTCAATGACTGTCACACCTGCAACCTCTCCTTTATACTGGAAGCGGCGGTCTGTTCCTGTAAAGCTTCCAAGACCTTTGATGATCACTTCCTCGGAAAGTCTCAGAAGATGCCCGAGGGCAATGGAAGCAAGAGCATTTGATACATTGTGCATACCCGGAACCTTCAGATAATAGCTGCCTGTTTTTCTGCCGTTTTTATAAACAGTAAAGGAAGCGTGACCATATTTGTCAAAGGTAATATCTTTTGCCTGGTAATCGGCTTCCTGCTCCAGACCGTATGTAACTACCTGGCAGGGAAGGTCTTTCGTGATTTCCTGATAGTCCGGTATGTCCGCGTTGATGATCAGAGTTCCGTCGGAGGGAAGAAGTTCTGTAAAACGGCGGAAAGAGTTTCGAATATCGTCAAGGTCTTTAAAGAAATCAAGGTGGTCTGCATCAATATTCAGGATGATGCTGATTTTTGGGAAAAAGCTTAAAAAGCTGTTTGTGTACTCGCAGGCTTCTGTGACAAATGTTTCAGACTCTCCTACGCGGATATTTCCTCCGATAGCAGGAAGGATTCCGCCTACACTGATGGTAGGGTCACATTTTCCTTCCAAGAGAATATGGGAAACCATAGAGGTTGTGGTTGTCTTGCCATGTGTTCCGGAAATTGCAATGGGAGTCTCATAATTTCTCATGATCTGTCCGAGAAGCTGGGCGCGTGTAAGCATGGGAAGATTTTTCTCTTTTGCTCTTGCAAATTCCGGGTTGTCCGGATGGATTGCAGCCGTGTATACAACGGCTTCCGTGGTGTCCATGATATTGGAAGCTCTCTGACCGTAGAAAATTTTTGCCCCTTTTGCTTCCAGGGATTTTGTGAGAGGGCTTTCTTTTGCATCTGATCCGGATACGGTAAAGCCTTCGCCTATCAGAATCTCAGCAAGACCGCTCATGCTGATTCCGCCGATTCCGATAAAGTGAATGTGAAGAGGTTTCTGAAAGTCTATCTGATACATAATAAAAATCTCCTTATAGAATAATTGAAGTTAACATGATTATAACCCCAAATATATCAAATGGGAAGAACTTCTTTTGTCTAAAAAAGGCAGAAAAAGCTATAAAAAAGGGGAGAACCCTATGGAAAAGTGTAAGAAATAGACAAAATAGGTCGAAACGAGTATAAATTTCGCTAAAAAAGATGGTAAATAGCGATAAAAAAAATAAAATTTATGCAAAATAATTGTAAAAAATGTTCACTATTAATGCAAAATGTGGTATAATAAAAAATCATAACAACAAGAGGTGATTGCATGATTAAGAAAGAAATGATTGCCATGCTCTTAGCCGGCGGACAAGGAAGCCGACTTGGAGTACTGACACAGAAAGTAGCAAAACCGGCAGTTTCTTTTGGTGGAAAATACCGTATCATCGATTTTCCTTTAAGCAACTGCATTAATTCCGGTATTGATACAGTAGGTGTTCTTACACAGTATCAGCCGTTGCGTCTGAATACCCATATCGGAATCGGCATTCCGTGGGATCTGGACAGAAATGAGGGCGGTGTAACCGTTCTTCCCCCATATGAAAAAAGCTCTAACAGCGAATGGTATACAGGAACGGCAAATGCAATTTTTCAGAATCTGGATTATATGGAACAGTACAATCCGGATTATGTTCTGATTCTGTCAGGTGACCATATTTATAAGATGGATTACGAAGTTATGCTTGATTTCCACAAGGCAAATAAGGCAGATATTACGATTGCCTGTATGCCTGTTCCCATTGAGGAAGCAAGCCGTTTCGGTATCATGGTAACAGATGAGACAAGCCGTATTACAGAGTTTGAGGAAAAACCGGAACATCCAAGCAGCAACCTGGCATCTATGGGAATTTATATTTTCAGCTGGAAGGTTCTTAAGGACGCGCTGATTGCGTTAAAAGACCAGCAGAGCTGTGACTTTGGAAAACATATCCTTCCATATTGTAAAGAAAAAGGACAGCGTCTTTTCGCTTATGAATATAATGGATACTGGAAAGATGTTGGAACTCTTGGTTCTTACTGGGAAGCAAATATGGAGCTTATTGATATTATTCCGGAGTTTAATCTCTATGAAGAGTTCTGGAGAATTTACACAAAGGGAGATATTATTCCTCCTCAGTATATTTCCGGAGACGCAGTTGTAGACCGTTGTCTCATTGGAGAAGGTGCGGAGATTTACGGAGAAGTACATAATTCTGTTATTGGACCGAATGTAGTGATTGGTAAGGGCTCTGTGATCCGAGATTCCATTATTATGCGAAATTCTACTGTTGGCGAGAATGTGGTAATGGATAAATCGATTATTGCAGAAGATGTTGTCATTGGACACAATGTAGTTCTGGGCTGTGGCGAGGAAGCGCCGAATGTGCTGAAACCGGCTGTTTATGCCTTTGGAATTGCAACTGTAGGTGAGCACAGTGTAATTCCGGATAATGTACGTATTGGAAAGAATACAGCAATTTCCGGTGTAACAGTTCCGGAAGATTATCCGGACGGTTTACTGGAAAGCGGACAGGTAATTGCAGCAAAGGAAGGTGACAAGGCATGAGAGCAATCGGTATTATTTTGGCTGGCGGTAACAACAACCGCATGAGAGAATTATCAAATAAAAGGGCAATCGCGGCAATGCCTGTTGGCGGAAGCTACAGAAGTATTGACTTTGCTTTGAGCAATATGGCAAATTCCCACATTCAGAAGGTTGCTGTTCTGACGCAGTATAATGCCCGTTCTCTGAATGAACATTTAAGCTCTTCCAAATGGTGGGATTTCGGACGTAAGCAGGGAGGACTTTTTGTTTTCACTCCTACAATTACAAAAGACAACAGTCTGTGGTATCAGGGAACAGCAGATGCGATTTACCAGAATCTGAATTTCCTGAAAAACAGCCATGAACCATACGTTGTTATTGCTTCCGGTGATGGTATTTACAAACTGGATTACAACAAAGTTCTGGAATATCACATTGCAAAGAGAGCGGATATTACCGTTGTATGTACAACATGTCACGACCAGTCTGAGGTGGAGAGGTTTGGGGTTCTCCGCATGAATGAAGACTGCAGAATCGAAGAATTTGAGGAAAAACCGATTGTTTCTTCTTATAATACGGTGTCTACCGGTATCTATATTATCAGAAGAAGACAGCTTATTGAGCTGATCGAGAAAGCAGCTTCTGAGGGAAGAACAGATTTTGTATCTGATATTCTGATCCGTTATAAAAACCTGAAGAGAATATATGGATATAAGATTGATACATACTGGAGCAATATTTCCACAGCAGATTCCTATTACAGAACAAATATGGCGTTCCTTGATCCGGAAATCCGTAATTATTTCTTCAAACAGGAACCTTCTGTTAAGACAAAAATTGATGACCTGCCTCCTGCAAAATACAATCCGGGAGCGAATGTGAAAAACAGTCTCATTTCCAGCGGCTGTATCATCAATGGTACAGTGGAAAACTCCGTACTGTTCCGCGATGTTTTTGTTGGAAATAACTGTGTGATTAAAAATTCGGTGATTCTTAATGATGTATATCTGGGGGATAATACACATATTGAGAATTGCATTGTGGAGAGCAGGGATACCATTCGGGCAAATTCCTATTACTGCGGCGAGGGAGAAGTAAAAATCGTTGTGGAAAAAAATGAGCGTTACGTATTATAAGACTACAGGCTGACAGAATACGGGCGAGACGAAAGGGGAAGCAAAAATGAACATAACAGATGTACGTGTGAGAAAAGTTGCAAAAGAAGGCAAAATGAAGGCGGTAGTGTCTATCACGATAGACGAAGAATTTGTAGTACATGATATTAAGGTGATCGAAGGCGAAAAAGGACTTTTTATTGCAATGCCAAGCAGAAAGGCTGCAGATGGAGAATACCGCGATATTGCCCATCCTATTAATTCCGCCACAAGAGACAGAATCCAGAACATTATCCTGGAAAAATATGAAGAAGTAATGGCTGCAGAGTCGGAAGAAGAAACGGGAGCGGAAGAGTAAACAAATAAATAAAGGCAATCATTTCTTATCATGAAGGGAATGGAGAGTTGGTTTTTAGAGGCGTCCCCAGGAGAGAAAACTCCTGTGGGGCGTTTTTCTATGCATTTATATTTACTGCCTGCGCATGGCAAAAGTGAAATATTACGTATTTGTTACAAAAATAAAATAAAAGTATTGATTTCTGTGAAAAATATGTTATACTTGACGTACATTAAAATTACGAGGTGTACATAATGAGAAACAGAAAACTGATTCCGCTGATGCTTGCAGGCGCGCTTGTATTTTCAATGAGCACATCTGCATATGCTTCAGGAACAGAGGCGGAAATTGCAAATATAGAGGCAGAACGCAACGCAGCAGAGGCAGAGCTTGCCCAGGCACAGAATAATATCAGCAGTCTCGAAGGACAGAAACAGGAACTGGAAATCTATCTTGCAGAACTGAGCGCACAGTATGATGCTCTGACAAATGAGATTTCACAACTCAGCGTAGAAGCAGGAGAAAAAGAAAACGAATTAAAACAGTTAAAAAAAGATCTGGAAAAGGCAAAGGCAGCAGCAGAGAAACAGTATGAGGCGATGAAAATACGAATCGCGTATATGTATGAAAACGGAGGAACTTCTGCTCTGGAAATGCTCCTTTCTGCAGAGAACTTTGCAGATTTCCTTAACAGAGCAAACAACATTATACAGATTTCTGATTACGACAGAAACATGCTGAAAAAATATGAGAACCTGCAGGCTTCGATCAAAGAGCAGGAGCAGAAAGCAGAAGAGGAAGCTGCGTCTATTAATACGCTGATGGCAGAGCGTTCCTCGAAACAGCAGGAAGTACAGACGCTTGTTTCCGGAACGAAAGATAACATCGCTTCCTATGTGAACCAGATCAGTGCAACACAGGAGGAAGCCCAGGCGCTTATGAACCAGATCAGCAGTGCAGACAACAGCATTGCGCTTCTTGTACAGCAGGCGGAGGCAGAGCGTCAGGCAGAAGAAGCGGCAGCAGCTCAGCAGGCAGCAGAGGAAGAAAGCCAGGAAAGCAGCGAAGAAGATTACGGATATGATCCGGAGGAGGACACAACCGATTCTTCCAGCAGTTCTACAAGCAGCGATATAGTGGTAGAAGAAGTTGAGGAAGAATCTTATGAAGAACCTTCTCAGGAAACTTATACAGAAGAGGAAGCACCGGCTGAAGATACAGGTTCTTCTTCCGGTCAGGGAACTTATCTTGGAAACTTTACACTTACAGCGTACTGTAACTGTGCGCAGTGCTGCGGAACAGCCGGCAATCTTACAGCAAGCGGAACAGTTCCTACATCAGGACATACCGTGGCAATGGCGGGAGTGCCGTTTGGAACACAGCTTTTAATTAACGGAACTGTGTATACAGTAGAGGATCTTGGAACACCTTACGGACATGTGGACATTTACTTTGACAGCCACGCGGAAGCCTTAAGTTTCGGACTGCAGTCAGCAGAGGTATATCAGTTATAAAATAAAGGATGACATGAAATAATGTGTGCAATTAAAAAGGCGTTTTGGAATTTTGGGATTCCGAAGCGCCTTTTCTAAAATGAGTATGAAAAATAAAAAACATATGTGAAAATTATCTGTATTACAGGTAGGGTTCACCCGGAATTTCCGGGTAGCTTCCCATAGAGATCAAAAGCTCAAGCCCAACCTGCCGCGCCTGTAAAACAGCTTCTTTTACGGCACTGGCATCTCCTGACAGGGCGAGAATGACCTCATTGGAATGGCTTGTTCCCCTGTCTGGCGTCATATAGCTGATGATACGCACAGAAGAGGCTTTCATCGCCGTATCTGCCATCACAAGACCGATTGCGGCGGGAGAACCTGCCATAAAGCCGAATGCCTGTCCCGGTTCTGCGTGAAAAGCTTTGGCGAGAGCCGGACCTGCGCTTGCGGAAAAAGCAAATTCCAGGTGACCGGACTGGCTGATATACAGTTCTCCGGCATACTTATTTGTAAGGGAAAGCGACAATTCAATGGCGTGACGCACATCAGAAATATCATTTCCGCCCAGGACGATATAATTTCCGTGACCGCCCCAGCCTTTTGTATCTCTTGGAAGTTCAATAGAGAGAACCTCTGTGTTCGTGGCTTTTACAGCATCGTCAACTGCGGTAATCTGCCCTGCAGCGCCTGTTCTTGAACTTAAAAGCCCGAGACAGCGGTATTTTGTTCCTATATTCATTTCTTTCAGCAGGGTATCGTCGATACCGGAAATTACGAGCCCGATGGTATCAAGGACAGCGGTCCCTACAAATTCTGTCCGTGTGCAGTGTGTGCTTATGCTGTGAACGTCCATGTGTATTTCTCCTGTTATCTTTATATTATGCGGCACTTTCTGAAGTGCCGGCTGTTTCTTCCGGAGCGGTTTCGGCGGAAGTGCCGGGATCCTCCAAAGCGCCGGCTGTTCCTGCAGAAGTCATATCAATTTCCTGATAATCTGCCAGATCATCAGGAAGCTCTACAGTGACTTCTTTTCCCGGATTTACATATGTGTAATCCATATCCATGTTAATTTTCATTTCTGTTCCCATAATATCCATAGTAAGAGGAACAGTCATTGTACTTGTCTCGAAATATCCGTCTTTATTTACTGAAGCGGTTCCCTTTACGTCGCCAATATCAATGGAAGCGTCTGTTCCCTGTACAAGTCCCTGAAGGGAAGACATTGCTGTGTCAACGAGGCTGCTCATTTTTTCTCCGTCGATGGTGAAGGTGAGAACCTGATCTTCCAGAGAGATTGCCTTGAAATCTTCTTTTTTCATATCTGTCTGAAGACCTGTAGAAGCAAGCTCTTTCTGTGCCTGTTCCAGATCCATGAGGTACTTCATCTTTGTTCCCATGCTGTCTGCATAATAATAGCCGTCCGTATAGTAGACGTTCATATCCATTTCCTGCCCCTGTGCGCCTACTTTCATGGCCATGTTGATTTTCATATCATCTGTATTCATGCCGCTCATTTTGGCGGTGGAGGAAGTGGTCATATCCATAGATTCTCCTGCAAGTTCAAGAGTCATATCAATATCATAAGTCATTTCCATAGAAGAAAGCTCCGCCGTCTTTTTGGCAGCATCTGAGTAGACTGTAAACGGATCCTTTTTGCCGCAGCCTGTCATAGTGATCACGCCGGCACATGCCAGGAGCGCAAGAGTCATGTTAAAATATTTTTTCTTCATATACGTATACCTCCTTGATTATGAGATAAGATTAAGGTAAAAGATGCCTGAATGTTATATGTGCATCTGAGTAGTTACAGTGTATCATATAAGTCGAAATTTTGAAAGCAAAAACTGTAAAATTCAGAAAATAAGAAACGGAGAAAAAGACGATTGTAAACTAAAATTATAAATTAGTTGACAATTGAACGGGCGTATGGTATTTTTGTCGAAGCGGGAAAGTTTGCGCACAGATAAATCACATGACAGGAGGAGAAAAAATGCAGACAGAAGCGGCAGTGAGAGGAAAAACATATGATATGGTATACATCGGGATTTTTACGGTATTGATTGCAGTATGTTCCTGGATCTCCATACCGGCAGCCGTGCCATTTACGCTGCAGACTTTTGGCGTATTTATGGCGGTAGAGGTTCTGGGAGGAAAAAGAGGAACGATGGCAGTTCTTGTATATATTCTTATGGGAGCAGTGGGACTTCCGGTATTTGCAGGATTTCAGGGAGGCATCGGCATTATTTTTAATACAACGGGAGGATATATTGTGGGATTTCTCTGTTCTGCTCTGATCATGTGGGCGGCAGAATCTTTATTTGGGAAAAAACCTGCAGTCCGTATTCTTTCTATGACTGCAGGGCTGCTCGCCTGCTATGCGCTTGGAACCGTATGGTTTATGGTGATTTACGGAAGAACAACAGGAGCAGTGGGACTTATGACAGTCCTGGGCTGGTGCGTCATTCCGTTTATCATACCGGATCTTGTAAAAATCGGGCTTGCGTATGTGATCTCCGGTAAACTTCGCAAAGTGATGGCGGGAATGGGTATGCGCTGAAGCTGAGAAAAGCGCGGCATGTTGTTATGCCTGATAACAATAATTGCGAAAACGGGATATTCAGAAATACAGAATGAGAAAATGATATGTTATAATAAAATTACAAAAAAGGAGGCGATTTAATAGCAGAAAGGGGGTTTTTGCTATGACAAAAAGGCAGAGGATATTAACAGGGATACTGGCGGGAATCGTGCTTGGAACCGGATTTTCCGGAAACGCAGTTGTTTCTGCTTCTGTCACAGATGGGAAGGTTCTTGTGGAAAATATGAACCGTTCGCCGGATTATTATATTCTTCCGGAATCCCAGACAAGAGAACTTGCGGATTGGGAAGTGAAAAACATAGACGCGGCAGGACGGCAGATGGCGATCAATGAAATTTATGCCCGGCATGGAAGGAAATTTGTTCTTCCCGAGGTGCAGACATATTTTGATGAAAAGAACTGGTATAAAGGTACGGTAGAAGCTTACGATTTTGATGAAAGCGTTTTTAATGAGTACGAAGAGAAAAATATCGCCGCGCTTCAGAAGAACTTTGGCTCCGGATATTTTCTTGACGGAAGCGACAGCCGTTATCTGACAGATGAAGAAATAAAAAATCTGACAAACGATGAGCTCCAGCTTGGAATTAACGAAATTTATGCGCGGCATGGAAGAAAATTTTCCTCCGAAAAATACAGAAATTACTTTTCGGAAAAAACATGGTATAACGGAACGATTGAACCGGAGAATTTTGATGAAAAGGTATTAAATGGATACGAACAGGAAAATATCCGTAAACTTACAGAGGCGATGAAGTGATAAAGAGAAGACTACGAAAGAGAGAGGGCAGTGAGAAATACTGTCCTCTTTTGCAATTTTTTTTCCCGTTTGGGATATGTTTGTGATAGAATGTTCTGGTATGGAAATTTTAGAAAAGGAACCAATATGTATGGAGAAATTATATATAGTAATTCCTGCTTATAATGAGGAAGCAAATATTGAAAGGACAGTGAAGGAATGGGATGCCGTAATCCGGAGGCATTCAGGCGAAGGAGAGTCCCGGCTTGTAGTGGTAAATGACGGAAGCACAGACAGTACATGGGAAATCCTGTGTAAGATGAAAAAAGAAATGCCTCTTCTGGAACCACTGAAAAAGGCAAATGGCGGACATGGAAGCTCCGTTCTCTATGGGTACAGCCATGCAGTACAGCATGGCGCGGACTATGTATTCCAGACAGATGCGGACGGTCAGACAGATCCGGAAGAATTCGAAGCCTTCTGGGATTTAAAGGAAGAATACGATGCCATTATTGGAAGCCGCTCTGTCAGGGGAGACGGTAAATCCAGAAAGTTTGTGGAAAACGTAGTGTGCCTTCTTCTTCGCATGATATTCGGAATCCGGGTAAAAGATGCAAATGCGCCTTTCCGTCTTATGAAAGCGGAGCTTCTGGAAAAGTACATAAAGAGGCTTCCGGAGGATTACAATATTCCTAATATTATGCTGACGACATATTTTGTGTATTATAAGGAAAAAGTATGCTTCCGGGAAATTTCTTTTAAACCGCGTCAGGGCGGAGTCAATTCCCTTAATCTCAAAAAGATTGTAAAAATTGGGTGGAAGGCGCTGGGAGATTTCAGGAAATTAAAAAAAGAGATGTAAAATCAGGCAGTTGTATTTGCTGAACAAAGTAAGGCGGGTATCCTTGGTGAGTTCAATAAATGCAACTGCCTGTTTTGTGAATAAATCGCAATAAAAAAACCTTGAAAACAATCTGTTTTCAAGGTTTTTTAATCAGTCGAAGCGACGGGATTCGAACCCACGACCTCTGCGTCCCGAACGCAGCGCTCTACCAAACTGAGCCACGCTTCGTCAACTGCAAGAGCTATTATATCTGGTTTTTATACAGTTGTCAAGCAAAAAAAATAAAAAAATTAAAAATATTTGAAAAAATTTTGGACAGAGCCGTTGGGAAAGTGAAAAGACAAGGAATGAAAGGAAAGGGGAGTCATATATTTTAAAGACAGAAGAATCAACGGAGGGTATATTTTGGGAGAATACAGGCGTTTTGTTGCTTATGTATATGAATACAGAAAAGGAAAGAAAGAGGAGAACTGTGGATTTGTAAAAGTGGAGTCGTGGGGAGAACGGTGTACAATGGAGCTGCATCTGCAGTGCCCGGGGATTTTGGCAGGCACAGAATGTAAAAGTTATGCTTTTGTAAGAGAGGAGAAGAAAATGAGAGGGATTCTCCTTGGCTCCTGCAAAACAGAGGCGAACGGAGTTAGTCATATTCTGGAAACTTCACCCCGGAACATAGGAGGACAGAGGGTGGCGCTGGAAGAGATTGGGGGAATGGCGTTTCTGACAGAGCTTGGCGCATTCTTCGGGACAGAATGGGACGATATAGAAATTATACCGGATCTGTTTGAAGAATTTTCAAAAGAGGAGGAAGAGACCTTAAAAGAGACGACAGATGAGAAGAGCAAAAAAAGGGCAGGGGAAGAAGCTGAAAAAGTATTACCGGAAAAGGGAAAGAGAGAGGCAGAAGTTTCAGAGCAGAATGAGCCGCCCACAGAAGAGGAAAACGTGACCGCGACAGAAGTGCAGCAGGAACGCCATATGCCCGGAGAACCGTATACTCCTTTTGAAGACGGAGATTTTTTTAACTGCAGAAAAATAAAGCCGGGTGACCTCTCCTGTTTTTCCGGAAAAAACTGTCCCTTACGGCAAAACAGGTTCCTTTTGTACGGATATTATAATTTTGGACATCTTCTTTTATGTAAAAAAGAAAACGGGCAGCAGATTCTCGGTGTGCCGGGCATATACGACCAGCAGGAACGCTTTATGGCGAATATGTTCGGATTTCCTTTTTTTCGAAAAAGCCGGGAAATCCAGGTTTCAGGCAGGCAGGGAGGCTACTGGTACCGGTTAATCAATTCCCCGGATTTCAACCAGAGAGATGGATTCCAGAAGAATGGAACGAAAGTGCAATAATTCTTCCCGGGAATAACTGCTAAATCCAGGCTGAAGGACTTCTTCCGAGTCGCGGTAAGCCTGGAGATAGTAGGCTTTTGCACCTTTAAGCCACATTCCGATTTCGCGGAAATCACTTTCTTTATGAAGCTCTTTTACAACAGTCGTTCGAAATTCGTAATCAAGATTTCCGCTCATCAGAAAATCCACAGATTCATATATGGCGTTTAAATCCGGGTGAGGAATGCCGGTAAGAACGGAATATCGTCCGGGACTTGTTTTAATGTCCATAGCGACCATATCGATCAGTCCGTCTTCTGCAAGGGATTTCAGCGTGTCGGGACGGGAACCGTTTGTGTCAAGCTTTATGGAGTAGCCAAGATTTTTTATGTCCTGAAGAAGTGAGCCGAGGGAGGGGGAGAGGGTAGGCTCTCCGCCTGAGACGCATACCCCATCAAGAATCCCCTGCCTTTTTTTCAGGAAAGAGAGAATTTCTTCTCTGGAATATTCCGGCTGGTCTTCCGGGCTTACCACAAGTCCGCCGTTCTGGCAGAAGGGACAGCGGAAATTGCAGCAGCCTGAAAATATAGTACAGGCAACACGTCCGGGATAATCTAATAAAGTTGTTTTGTTAAAACCACAGATTTTCATACTTGAAACCTCCTCGGATTTTGAAATTTAATCCGTTGTATTACGGCGGATAAGAACTGGCGTGATCTGTTTATGGACAGGCGCTTTTAAAGGGTTCGGTTTTCTTTTTTTCATTTCGTTCATCTGAAGGACAAGGAGCTCCATTGCAGTTCTGGCGATTTTGTCAATCTGCTGTCCCACTGTAGTAATGGGGAGAATTGCCTCGTTTGCAATAGGAGAATTGTCAAATCCTACAATCTGATAATCCTCGGGAAGCTTTCCGTATTTCTGAAAAACAAGGTTCAGGAAAATATTGGCGTAAGTATCATTTGCAAGAAAAACACCTTTTTTCTTGCCGGGATAAGAAGCTTCGATTTCTTCAAATACTTCTTTGATTGCCTCAAAAGTTGTCTCATATGTATTTCCCAGATCACGCAGGAGAAGTTTATATGGAAGATTCTGCTCCCGGCAGGTGTCCTCGAAACCTCGAATACGCTGGAAAGCGGGTACTTTTTCCGGGACAGGCACATTGATGTGGATCAGAACATCACAGTCGTTGTGAATGAGAAGAGAGGCTGCCTGTACGGCTCCCATGTAGTTGTCAGTATCTACGCTGCATATATGCTCGGCTTCTCTTTCAATGGCAACAACGGGGATATGATAAGAAGCGAGCTCTTCTGAGGGAAAAGTGTGGCTTAATACGATCAGCCCCTCGATTTTATAAGCCATCAGTTCGTCGAGATACTGCTGTTCCAGTTCTTTTTTGTCGCTGTTCACAAAAACAAGGAATTTGTAATGGTAGTCGGAGTAACTGGAGAGGATCTGATTTAACATTTCAGAATAATAGTGAAGATAAAGATTAGGGATGATGATTCCTACAAATTCGCTTTTTCCATTTGCTAGAACTTTGGCAAGCTTATTTTCCTGATAACCTAATTCATCCAGGGCTCTGGCTATTTTTTTCTGATTTTCAAGGGTGAGAGAATCGGGATTATTAAAATATCTGGAGATAGTTGTTTTGGAAAAATTGGTGTATTTTGCAATATCTGCAAACGTAACTTTTTTTGCAGCCATAAATAAGTACCCCTGCTTTCTGTAAATTTATTAAAGATAAGTATAGCAAGAATAAAGAGAAAAAGCAATGCTGAAATAACTGGTTACGGAACCGGTTATTTTATTTTTGAAAGTTTGTTTAAATCTATTGACAGACCGGCTTTCCGGGTGTAATATCAAAGTAAAGTAACCGGTTACTTTACCGGTTATATAAACATTGGAACGTTCTTGAAAAAACAAAAGGAAACGGAGGAAAGAGAAATGAGAACACCTGCAAAGGGAAAAACCGCAGTCAGGCAGACAGCGGCAAAGAAACTGGGGTACATCAGAAAAAACTGGCAGCTATACATATTCTTTTTAATGCCAGCCATTCTTCTGACTGTAATTTTTAAGTATCTTCCGATGGGAGGCGTACTGATTGCATTTGAGGATTACAATGTAATTGATGGAATATTTGGAAGTGAATGGGTAGGGCTTGAGTATTTCCGGAGATTTTTATCTTCGCCCGATTTTATGAATTACCTTATGAATACTTTAAAACTCAGTCTGTTTGGGTTGCTGTGGGGATTTCCGGTTCCGATTATTCTGGCGCTTTTGTTAAACCGTATCCGTCTGGCAGGAATCCGGAAAAAAATCCAGCTTTTAATTTACGCGCCGAATTTTATTTCTGTTATTGTCCTCTGCGGTATGGTGCGTATGTTCCTGTCTCCGGTAGGTCCGATTAATCAGGCTCTCGGGCTTGACACCAACTGGATGACGATGCCGGAAGCATTCCGCAGTATTTATATTGCAAGCGGAATCTGGCAGACTGCAGGCTGGGCGTCCATTATGTATACGGCGGCTCTTTCCAATGCGAGTAAAGACCTTGAGGAGGCGGCCATTGTGGATGGTGCAAATATTTTTCAGCAGATTCGTTATGTAGAGCTTCCTGCAATTAAAAATATTGTTGTAATTCAGTTTATTTTACAGGCTGGAAATATTATGAGCATCGGATTTGAAAAGGCATATGCGCTTCAGACAGATATGAACATTCCGGCATCTGAAATTTTATCTACATATGTATATAAGATTGGTTTGTTAAATGGAGATTACGGCTATTCAACTGCAGTAGGTCTTTTTAACTCTGTGATCAATGTGATTCTTCTGATCGCAGTCAACTGGGTAGTGAAAAAGTTAAACGAAGGCGAAGGATTATAGGAGGTTGTACAGTATGGAAACAAGAAGAAAAATGAAGCTTGGGGCGGCTGATAAAGCGATACTGGGAACAGGCTACGTCCTTCTCGGCCTTTTTGTACTGGCAGTTCTCGTTCCCCTTGTATATGTGGTGGCAGCTTCCTTTATGGATCCCAATGTATTAAACAGCAGAGGAATCAGTCTTAATATAAAAGACTGGACTCTGGATGCATACAGAAGAGTTTTGGAAAATGGAATGATATGGAGAGGATTTTTAAATTCCTTTTTTTATTCAGCAGCATTTACTGTAATTTCTGTTTTTGTTACTTTGCTTGCTGCATATCCAATGTCAAAAAAAGAATTTGTGGGAAGAAAGTTTTTTAATACTATCTTTATCATTACTATGTTTTTTGGCGGTGGTCTGATGCCGACTTTCATTTTGATCAATCAGCTTCACATGGTAAATACAATTTGGGCTGTTTTGATTCCGGGCGCATTTAATGTGTGGAATATGATTCTGGCAAGAACGTATTATCAGTCCATTCCAAAGGAACTTCGAGAGGCATCTGCTATTGACGGCGCAAATGAGATTCAGCATTTCTTCCAGATTATGATGCCGGTTTGCAAACCGATTATCGCAGTTCTGGCGCTTTATTCTTTTGTTGGAATGTGGAACAGCTATTTTGACGCAATGATTTATTTAAACGATGCAAATCTTCAGCCTCTTCAGCTTGTGCTTCGCTCTATCCTGGTTCAGAATACACCGCAGCCGGGAATGATTGCAGATATTCAAAGTACAGCAGAAATGGCGAAAGTAGCCGAGCTTTTGAAATATGCCACAATTGTAGTATCCAGTCTTCCTCTTCTGGTTATGTATCCGTTTTTCCAGAAGTATTTTGATAAGGGAATCATGGTTGGTTCTGTAAAAGGCTGATGAGAAGGAGGAAAAGATGATGAAAAGAAATATGAAAGTTTTCGTTGCAGCGGGGCTTTCGGCAGCTCTTATGTTTTCCGTTACAGGATGCGGAAAAGAAGAGCGCATGAAAGCAAATATTAATCCGGATACTCCTGTTGAGGAAGTAACATTTCCTCTGGAAGAAAAAGCAGAACTGTCTTTTATTACAAACGCTCCGGCAACTTCTACGCAGGAACCAAACGAACGGGAAATATTCAAAAGACTGGAAGAACAGACAAACGTACATATTGACTGGACCTGCTTTGTGGCAGACCAGTTTGCAGATAAGAAAAACCTGGCGCTTGCCCAGTTTGGCAATCTGCCGGACGGGCTGTTTAACGCAGGAATGAATGAGTATGATTTACTTCGTTATGCAAAACAGGGAATCATTATTCCTCTGGAAAACCTGATTGACAAATATATGCCAAATCTTCAGGCTGTATTTGAAAAATATCCGGAATACAGAACCATGTGTACAGCACCGGACGGACATATTTATTCTTTCCCCTGGATTGAGCAGCTTGGAGAAGGAAAAGAAGCGATCCAGGCAATCGGAAATATTCCGTATATTAATAAAAAGTGGCTTGATTTTCTCGGACTTGAGGTGCCGAAAACAACAGCGGAGCTTGAGAAGGTTCTGATCGCTTTTCGCGATCATGCGGACGAACTGGAAAAAGAGTTCCAGATAGAGGGAGATGTGATCCCCATGTCCTTTATCATCAATAACGGCGACCAGGATCCTGCTATCCTGATCAACGGATTCGGAGAAGGATATGGAGATACAGGCGATCACTTTGCAGTGACAGATGAGGGAGAAGTGATTTACACAACTGTGCAGGAAGGCTATAAAGAGGGAATTAAATGGCTTCACAGTCTTGTAGAACAGAATCTTGTAGACCCGGAAGCATTTACGCAGGAGTGGAGTACTTATGTGGCAAAAGGAAAAAGCCACAGATACGGTCTTTGTTTTACCTGGGATATTTCAAATATTGATAACTATAACGATTATGTCATGCTTCCTGCTCTTGCAGGGCCGGACGGACTTGTAAACATTACCCGTCAGAATAACAGTGAAACAAGCGGATTTGACAGAGGACGCTGCGTTCTCACTACAAGCTGTGAAAACACAGCTCTTGCAGCGGCATGGATTGACCAGATGTATGCGCCTATTCAGTCTCCGCAGAATAACTGGGGAACTTACGGGGAAGAAGATTCCTTTAATATTTTTGAAATGGGAGAAAATGAAAAGGGCGAGCCTATGCTTCGGCATATGGATTTAGGCGAAGAATCTCCTGTAGAAGTACGAGAAGCACAATCTGTAAACGGACCGCTTGCTATTTTAAATGAATATTATGGTGAGTATGTGACACAGCCTACCGATGCAAAGTGGCGTCTTGACAATATGCACGAAACGTATTTAAAAGATATGAACAGCAAATATGTATATCCAAATGTATTTATGAGTATTGAAGATACAAATAAAGTGTCTCAGTATGATACAGATATTAAAAAGTATGCAGAGCAGAAAAAGGCGGACTGGATCTTAAACGGCGGCATTGACGAGGAGTGGGACAGTTATCTGAAAAAAATGGAACAGTACGGCCTTTCTGATTATCTGAAAATCAAACAGAAATATTTTGATAAGTACCAGGAATCCTTAAAAGAAGAGCAAAAAACAGAATAAAAGGAGAAGATTATGAGTTTAAAATTAGAAAAAGCTCACAAATACGAAAAAGAAGAAAAACAGAAAATTCCGGCAGAGGAAAAACCGGTATTTCATGTGACGCCTCCAATTGGCTGGATGAATGACCCGAATGGATTTTCCTTCTACAATGGAGAAATTCATTTATTTTACCAGTATCACCCCTATACAAGAGACTGGGGTCCCATGCACTGGGGGCATTGTGTATCAAAGGATATGGTTTCCTGGGAAATGCTTCTGGCAGCAATGGCGCCGGATCAGGAATATGATGAGCTGGGATGTTTTTCCGGAAGCGCAATGGAGGCAGATGGAAAGCACGCTCTTATGTATACCGGCGTAAGCAAAAAAACACTTCCTGACGGAACTACACAGGAAAGACAGAATCAGTGTCTTGCATATGGCGATGGAAGAGTGTATGAAAAATTTTCCGGAAATCCTGTGATCACAGGCGAGATGATGCCGAAGGGATGCAGCCGTATTGATTTCCGCGATCCTAAAATATGGAAGGAAGACGGAAAATATTATCTGATTGTGGGAAATAAAAATGACGATCAGAGAGGGCAGGTTGTTCTTTTTTCTGGAGAAACTCCGGAATCATGGAAATTTGAAACCGTGCTTGCAGAAAACAGCACAGGAGAAATCGGAACCATGTGGGAATGCCCTGACTTTTTTGGACTGGACGGCAAACATTTTCTAATCTGTTCTCCGCAGGATATGAAAGCGCAGAAATATGAATTCCATAATGGGAATAATGCGGTCTTTTTTGTTGGAGAATATGACAAAGAAACTCATGTTTTTAAGAAAGAAGCGCCGAAATCTCTTGATTATGGTTTTGATTTTTATGCGCCGCAGACAACAGAGCTTCCAGATGGAAGAAGAGTTATGATTGCCTGGATGAAGTCATGGGATGCCTGTGTGATGCCTTTGGGACAGAAGTGGCAGGGAATGATGACCATTCCCAGAGAACTCAAATACGCAGACGGAAGATTGTACCAGAATCCTGTTGAGGAACTGAAAAATTACAGAAAAAATCCATGTATGATAAAAGGGCAGGAGATTTCCGGAGAGATGGAGCTCGAGGGTATTTGCGGACGCGTTCTTGATATGACAGTAGAAATCGTCGGGGACGAGTTTGATGAGTTTTCTATTGAGCTTGCGCACAATGAAGAATATACCACAAGCTATGCATACCACAGAAAGAAACAGTTAATGACAATCGACAGAACATACTGCGGAGTGATAAGAGACGTAGTATGTCATAGAACATGGAAGCTTCCGGAAAATATGAAGGAAAGCGGGGAAAACCTGAAGCTTCGTTTTATTATGGACAGACAGTCTGTGGAACTGTTTGTAAATGACGGAGCTCAGGCAGTCAGCGCTGCAATCTGTACTCCTCTGGAGGCGGACGGCATTGTATTTTCCTGTGATGGAAAAGCAGAAATTAATATAGAAAAATATGAGATTGCCCTTTAATTGACAGAAGAGCAGGAAATTCGTATAATTTCAGAAGAACTACTTTTGGGAGGAAGTTATGAGACAGAGAAATCTGACAGAAGGAAACATTACGAAGAACCTGCTCTTTTTTGCGTTTCCCATGATGGCAGGAAATCTTCTGCAGCAGTGCTATAATATCGCGGACACTCTGATCGTAAGCCGCTTCCTGGGTGCAAATGCACTTGCGGCAGTAGGTTCGTCCTATACGCTTATGACGTTTCTCACTTCCATTCTGCTTGGTATGTGCATGGGAAGCGGCGCCGCTTTTTCCATCTGGTACGGACAGAAGGACAGGAAACGGCTGAAAGAGGGAATGGTACACGCCTTTGGTCTGATCGCGGCGGTGACGATTGTGCTGAATATCCTTGTATTTGCAGGACTTCCGCTGATTTTAAGGCTTTTACAGGTTCCGGCAGAGGTAACCCCTTATATGGAAGAGTATCTGAAAATCATTTTCGTGGGGATCAGCGCCACTTTTTTATATAATTATTATGCGGCGCTTCTTCGGGCAATCGGAAATTCTGTCGTACCCCTTGTGTTTCTTGGCGTGTCGGCAGTTTTAAACATTGTTCTTGATTTTCTCTTCGTGTTTACATTTCAAAGGGGCGTGGGAGGAGCGGCAGAGGCAACGGTCATCTCCCAGTTTGTGTCAGGGATCGGAATCGCCTTTTATACGCAGAAGCATTTTCCGGAGCTTCGTGTGTCTTTGAAAGAGGTTCATTTTAAGGGGAAAATGCTCAATGAAATCGCGGGTTTTTCGTTTCTTACCTGTATGCAGCAGTCGATTATGAATTTTGGAATCCTGATGGTGCAGGGGCTTGTAAACAGCTTTGGGCCGGTTGTGATGGCTGCGTTTGCGGCAGCAGTGAAGATTGATTCCTTTGCCTATATGCCGGTGCAGGATTTTGGAAATGCGTTTTCTACATTTATTGCCCAGAATTACGGTGCAAAGAAATTTGAGAGAATCCAGAAAGGCATAAAAAGCGCAGTTATGACCTCCGTGCTTTTCTGTGCGGTGATCAGCAGCGCAGTCTTTATTTTTGCAGAACCGCTTATGAAAATCTTTGTGAGCGGCACAGAAAAAGAGATTATTTCCGTGGGAGTGGAATATCTCCGCATAGAAGGAAGCTTTTACTTCGGAATCGGAATCCTTTTCCTTCTCTACGGTCTTTACAGGGCAGTGAAGCTTCCGGGAATGTCTGTTGTGCTTACGATTCTTTCTCTCGGAACGAGGGTTGCCCTTGCCTACGGGCTGTCCGCAATTCCGATGATTGGAGTGAAGGGAATCTGGGCGGCAGTTCCCATTGGCTGGATCCTTGCAGATGCAGTGGGAGTAATTTATTATATAAAGAACAAAGGGAAGATAGAGAAAGCCCTTGGAGGAGAAGTATGCTGACAGAACAGGAACGTTTTATGAAAGAGGCAATCCGTCAGGCAAAAAAGGCGGAAGCGCTGGAAGAAGTGCCCATAGGCTGTGTAATCGTAAATGACGGAAAAATCATTGCAAGAGGATATAACAGAAGAAATACAGATAAAAATACTCTGTCTCACGCAGAGCTGAACGCAATTAGAAAGGCGAGCAAAAAGCTTGGGGACTGGCGGCTTGAGGGCTGTACTATGTATGTGACCTTAGAGCCGTGCCAGATGTGCGCGGGAGCCCTTGTGCAGTCAAGGATTGATCAGGTGGTGATCGGAAGCATGAATCCAAAGGCAGGCTGCGCAGGCTCCGTGATCAATATTCTGGAAATGGAAGGCTTTAATCACAAAGTAAAGGTGGTGCGGGGCGTTCTTGAGGAGGAATGCTCCACCATGCTTTCCGCTTTTTTTAAAAAGCTGCGGGAAAAGAAAAAACAGGCAAAAGAAGCAAAAAAAGCAGCAGAGAGAGAAATGCAGATTTGCGAAAATGGAAATGATGTAGTATGATAGCAGAAATAAGATACAGGGAGCTATTATCATGGAATTAGAAGTGTTAAGAAAAGATATGGTAGCTGCAATGAAGGCAAAGGATAAGATGACAAAGGAAGCAGTTTCTTCTCTTATTGCAGCAGTAAAAAAGGCTGCCATTGACGAGGGCTGCCGTGACGACATCGCGCCGGAGCTTGTGGACCGCATTATTTTAAAAGAATTGAAGACAGTAAAAGAGCAGATTGATACATGCCCGGAAAGCCGCCAGGATCTTCGCGACGAGTATCAGGCACGCTACGATGTAATTGCGAAATACGCTCCGAAGCAGATGAGCGCAGAGGAGATCAGGGCAGTTCTTGAGGAAAAATTCGCAGACGTTCTTGCAACAAAAAATAAAGGTCAGATTATGAAGGCTGTTATGGGCGAGTTAAAAGGAAAAGCAGACGGCAAAGTGATCAATCAGGTTGTGGCAGAATACTGCAAATAACAGAAAACAAGAGACCGGGGGTAATTTATTTTGGGCAGATGTGACCTGAAAGACCTTCCCGGTCTTTTATAAAAATAAGACTTGACAAATATAGTATGTTTTATATATAATGAACATTGTTCAGATTGAGGTGATTGCATGAATAAGATTGTAACATCAAAAGAAGAAATTTTGAAAACCAGCCGGGAATTAATTCAGGAGCAGGGCTGGTCTGCCGTTAATATCCGTTCGGTTGCGGCAGCCTGCGGCGTATCTGTTGGATCCATCTATAATTATTTTGATTCTAAAGCTGCACTTGTGGGAGCAGCGGTGGAAAGTGTATGGTTCGAAATTTTTCATCGCCAGGATGATGAAGAGATATTTCAGGATACGATTGCCTGTATTACCTGGATGTATGAACGGATGGAATATGGCAGTAGACAGTATCCTGGTTTCTTTACTCTCCACTCACTTGGATTTATGCAGGAAGAGAAATCCAATGGAAGGAAGCAGATGCAGCGGACCTGGCAGCATATTTTAGACGGGCTGAGCTTTGTTTTAAAAAAGGACAGAAAAGTTCGGGAAAATGCTTTTACAGAGCAGTTTACAGCAGAAAAATTTGCAGATGTACTGTTTTCTTTGATGCTGTCTGCCTTACTTCGCCAGGATTATGATGCGGAGGCTGTGCTGGAGATTGTCCGCAGAACTCTATATTAAAATTTCCGCTTAATGTGGAAAAGAAGTATGTCGCTGAAGCGACCCGCCGCAGGAAGAGAATCTCGCAAGCGAGATTCTTTGCTTATCGGCAAACTGAACAATGTTCATTCAAGGAGGTGACATGATATGAAAGTAAAAAGAAATACATTATTGCTTCTTGCCTGTCTTGTGTGGGGCATAGCAGGTTTTAATATTCTTCGCATTGGTCTGATGGCATATCCGGCGTATCGAACGATATTAAATGTTCTGCTGTCTATTCTGGTATTTGGTGTTTTTCAAAAATTTGTGTTTGGAAAATTAGTAAAAAAACATACGGACAGAATTAACTCTTATGAGGAAGAGAGACATTTCTTTTTAAAGTTTTTTGACAGAAAGGCATTTATCATTATGGCAGTGATGATGACCGGAGGTATTGGTATCAGGGAGAGCGGGGTTGCACCGGAGCGGTTTATTGCTGTTTTTTATACGGGGCTTGGTGCTTCGCTTCTTCTGGCAGGGCTCTTATTTGGCTGTAATTATGGCAAAGCGCGCTCTGCCGCCTCTGAAACTTAAAATAAAAAATAAAGGAGAATGATTATGCAGGCTATTGCAGAAACTTTGTTTGATGTGGTTTATTTGATTTCCGTGATCACCATTGGGATTTTGATGATTCGCGGCAGCAGGGGAAATCGTCAGTTCCGTCTGTTTGGAATTATGGCAGTTGTATTGGGCGCAGGAGATTCTTTCCATCTTGTTCCGCGGGCGATTGCTCTCTGTACGACGGGGCTGGAAAATTATACGGTTCCGCTGGGGATTGGAAAGTGGATCACTTCCGTTACCATGACGGTTTTCTATGTACTGCTTTACTATGTATGGCGCCAGCGTTATGAGATTAAAGGAAAAAACGGGTTCACTGCAGCCGTATATATTCTGGCAGGTTTGAGAGTGATTCTCTGCATGATGCCTCAGAATGAGTGGCTGAGTGCAGACGCACCTCTTTCCTGGGGGATTTACCGCAACATTCCTTTTGCGCTTCTGGGACTTCTGGTAATTGTTTTATTCTATCGCAGTGCGAAGGAGCATAAAGACAAGGCGTTCCGGTGGATGTGGCTTACGATCGTGCTGAGTTTCGGATTTTATATTCCGGTGGTACTTTGGGCAGATACCATTCCCATGATCGGAATGCTTATGATCCCAAAGACCTGCGCCTATGTATGGACCGTACTGATCGGATATTCTGCCATGAAACAGGAGTGCCGATAAGAGAAAGTTGAAAGAGTTTTTCGCAAATGATTGACAAATCTTCAGAAACCATCTATAATTAAATTCCGCGCAGCCGGGGAGTTAGCGGTGCCCTGTACCTGCAATCCGCTAAAGCAGGGGTGATGCCAATCTGAGGACTGTATCCTGTGGAGCTGCCCTTTATAAGTGGCGTTGACGTTTGGGTCTTACGCAACAGGAACCTGTGAACCGTGTCAGGGCAGGAATGCAGCAGCACTAAGCAGGAGCTCTTGTGTGCCGTGAGGGTGCCTGAGCCGAGTTAACTGTAGAGGTAACGTCTGTGGGACCATTTCGAAGTGCGGCGCGCGTAAAAAAAGTAATGAAACCAGAGTGTATCCGGAAGGAGAACTCTGGTTATTTTTGTTGTAGAAAACGACAAATTGTTATATAATAACCATTAAGAATCGCGATTGTGCAGACAGGAAGCACAGAATGGAGGTTATTATGATTAAAAGAATCGGTATGCTGACAAGCGGCGGCGACTGCCAGGCATTAAATGCAACTATGCGCGGTGTTGTAAAAGGTCTTTCCAACTCCATTGACGAGCTGGAGGTTTACGGATTTGACGACGGATACAAAGGGCTGATCTACGGAAAATACCGTATGCTCACATCAAAAGATTTTTCCGGTATTCTTACGCAGGGCGGAACGATTCTCGGAACTTCAAGACAGCCGTTTAAGCTGATGCGCGTTCCGGATGAAAAAGGCCTTGATAAAGTAGAGGCAATGAAACAGACATATTATAAGCTCTGTCTTGATTGTCTTGTGATTCTTGGAGGAAACGGAACGCAGAAGACAGCAAACCTTCTCCGTGAGGAAGGGTTAAATATTATACACCTTCCGAAAACCATCGATAATGATATTTTCGGAACGGACATGACATTCGGCTTCCAGAGTGCGGTAAATATTGCCACAAACGCCATTGACTGTATTCACACAACAGCAGCTTCTCATGGCCGCGTATTTATTGTGGAAATTATGGGACATAAAGTTGGAAGCCTGACTCTTCACGCAGGTATTGCAGGAGGAGCCGATATTATTCTGATTCCGGAAATCCCATATGACATCAAAAAAGTAGTGCAAGCAATCCAGAGAAGAGCAAAGGCAGGAAAGAGATTTACAATCCTTGCAGTTGCAGAGGGAGCAATTTCAAAAGAAGACGCGCAGCTTTCCAAAAAGAAATATAAAGAAAAACTGGAAGCAAGAGCAAAGAAATATCCGTCTGTATCCTATGAAATTGCAGACCAGATTTTTAAAGAGACAGGAAGCGAGGTGCGCATTACTGTGCCGGGTCATACGCAGAGAGGCGGAGAGCCGTGCGCATATGACCGTGTGCTTTCTACAAGAATCGGAGCAGGCGCGGCAGAGGCAATTATCGATGGAGAATACGGCGTTATGATCGGTATTGTAAATGGCAAGATCAAACGTGTGCCTCTGGAAGAATGTGCAGGAAAGCTTAAGATGGTAAATCCGAAAGACCAGACAGTAAAAGCTGCCAAACAGATCGGAATCAGCTTTGGAGATTGAGAAAGCACAATCCCTACTTGACGGGACAAGGTGTTTTCCCGTATTATAACCATGTAGAAAAGACCGCCGCGGGAATTTTTCCGCGGCGGCTGTGCGAATGATAGGAGTGTGTTATGAGCTACACTGCCCTTTACAGAAAATTTCGTCCTGATAATTTTAACGATGTAAAAGGTCAGGACCATATTGTAAAAACACTGACAAACCAGATAAAGGCAAACCGTATCGGACACGCGTATCTTTTTTGCGGAACAAGAGGTACAGGAAAGACCTCAGTGGCGAAGATTCTTGCAAAGGCAGTAAACTGCCAGCACCCTGTAAATGGAAGCCCTTGTAATGAATGTGAAATGTGCCGGGCAATCCAGGAGGGAACGTCTATGAACGTCATTGAGATCGACGCGGCTTCCAACAACGGTGTGGATAATATCCGTGAAATCCGCGAGGAGGTTACGTACCGTCCCACAGAGGGAAATTACAAGGTTTACATTATTGACGAGGTGCACATGCTTTCCACAGGGGCTTTCAACGCTCTTTTAAAAACGCTGGAAGAGCCCCCGTCTTATGTGATTTTCATTCTTGCAACAACAGAGGCGCACAAGATTCCGGTTACCATTCTTTCCAGGTGTCAGAGATATGATTTTCACAGGATTACCATCGATACCATTGCTGCAAGGCTTCAGGAGCTTTTAAATGCGGAAGGGGTTGAGGCGGAAGAAAAGGCGGTCCGCTACGTGGCGAAGGCGGGAGACGGCTCCATGCGAGACGCTTTAAGCCTTCTTGACCAGTGCATTGCCTTTTATCTCGGCGAAACGCTCACCTATGATAAGGTGCTTGAGGTTCTGGGAGCTGTGGATACGGAAGTGTTCAGCCGCCTTTTGCGAATGGTTTTGAAAGGCGATGTAACAGGAAGCATTCATATTCTGGAAGACCTGATCGTAGGAGGAAGGGAACTCAGCCAGTTTGTAGGAGACTTTACCTGGTATATGAGAAATCTTCTTCTTGTAAAAACATCAGAAAACCCGGAGGAAGCCATTGACGTCTCTTCCGATAATCTTAAACTTTTAAAAGAAGAAAGTGAGATGACGGACGCGGAGACGCTGATGCGGTATATCCGTATTTTCTCGGATCTGTCCAATCAGATACGATTTGCAACACAGAAGCGCGTGCTTGTGGAGATTGCTCTGATCAAGCTCTGCCGTCCTGCAATGGAGACAAACCTGGATTCTGTTCTGGACCGGCTTCGTGTTCTGGAGCGTAAAATAGAAGAAGCTCCCGTGCAGCAGGTAATTGTTCAGGAAGCACCGGGGACGTCTGAGGCGGCGAAAGCCACGGCAGCGGAGGAGCGAAAGCCCCGGAAAGCAGCGCCGGAGGATCTGCAGAAAATTGTGGCAGGCTGGAGAGCCATCGTTTCCCAGACAGGGGGCGTTTTCAAGCAGATGCTTCAGAAAGCAATCCCCAAATATAACGGGGAAACAGGAGATCCTGTTCTGTTTGTGGAATTTCAGGATTTTCTGGGACAGTCCTATGTGGACAACCCCGAGGCAAAACAGGAGCTGCAGGAAATTATTCTGCGGCAGACAGGAAAAATGGTGGAGGTTCAGATGCTTGTGGCGAACCAGCACCAGCATACAAATCTGTCCCGCATTACGGTAGACGAGGCGATCAGGGAAAATATCCACATGGACGTTGTGACAGAGGCGGATTTGGAATCAGATAAAGAATAAAAGATATGGAGGATATGATTATGGCAAAAAGAGGCGGATTTCCGGGCATGGGTATGCCGGGAAATATGAATAATCTTATGAAACAGGCGCAGAAAATGCAGCGCCAGATGGAAGAGAACCAGAAGGCTCTTGAGGAGAAAGAATTTACTGCGACAGCAGGCGGCGGAGCTGTGGAAGTAAGTATTTCCGGAAAAAGAGAAGTGACAAAAGTAAAACTTGCCGAGGATGTAGTTGATCCGGACGATATTGAAATGCTGGAAGACTTAATTGTGGCAGCCACAAATGAGGCTCTCAGAAAAGTAGAGGAGGAATCCTCTGCTGTTATGTCTAAACTTACAGGAGGGCTTGGCGGTCTTGGCGGAGGCTTCCCCTTCTGATGGAATACTATAGTTCCCATATTACAAAGCTTATCGAGCAGCTTTCCCATCTTCCGGGAATCGGGGCAAAATCTGCCCAGAGACTTGCGTTTCATATTATGAATATGCCGAAAGATCAGGTGGAACAGCTTACTTCCGCCATAGTGGGAGCAAGGGAAAACGTGCAGTATTGTAAAAGCTGCTACACCCTTACAGACCAGGAACTATGTCCGATCTGTAATAATCCCAGACGCGACCACAGCACGATTATGGTGGTGGAAAATACAAGGGATCTTGCCGCATATGAAAAAACAGGAAAATTTGACGGAGTTTATCATGTGCTTCATGGAGCGATTTCCCCCATGCTTGGAATCGGACCGGACGACATTAAGCTGAAAGAGCTTATGAGACGTCTTCAGGAAGATGTAAAAGAAGTAATCATTGCCACAAACTCAAGTCTTGAGGGAGAAACGACAGCCATGTATATCAGCAAGCTTATTAAGCCGACAGGAATTAAGGTAAGCCGTATTGCAAGCGGCGTTCCTGTAGGCGGAGATCTGGAATACATTGACGAGGTAACGCTTCTTCGGGCCCTTGAAGGCAGAGTGGAGCTTTGATCACTGATGTGGGCAGTGACCTTTCATCTTCAAAAGAAGGAGTGAGAAGCTTTGGCAAGAAAAAAAGCAACGTCAAGTGATGTGGCAAAGCTGGCGGGAGTTTCACAGGCAACTGTTTCCATGATCCTGAACCGGAAGTGCAGCGTTTCTTTTTCGAGAGAAACTGTGCGTAAAGTAGAACAGGCGGCAAAGGAACTGGGATATGAGCTTCCGGGGCGGAGAAACAGAAGAGAAAATAAAAAAGAAAAGCTGATCGTTGTATTTTGTCCGACCCTTACAAGCCCCTACTATGTGCTTTTGCTGCAGGGAATTGAGTCTGTGGCAAACGAGCAGGGATACGGCGTTTTTATCTGCAATACCCAGAGGGATCCTCAGCTTGAGGAGAAATACTTAAAGATGATGGGCGCGGTAAAGCCCAGAGGGATTATATATGCTTCCAACCCAAGCCCTGATTTTCAGAAACAGGTTGAGGAAATGGCAAAGGAGATTCCTCTTGTCATTATAAGCAACAAAGAGAAAACAACGACAGTGGACGCGATCAATCAGGATAATACAGTAGTGGGGAAAATGATGGCGCGCCATCTTCTTGATCTTGGGCACAGGGACGTGGCGTTTATTACACCGCCTCTCACAAAGAGACAGTGGCAGCGTTCCAGGCGGATTGACGGATTTGTCCGGGAGTTTGAAAGCGCCGGTCTGAAAGGTCATGTGATCATAAAGGCGGCAGACGAGGCGATGGACCGGAGAAATCCGCGAATGGATTCCGAGTATGCAATGGGCTTTCAGCTTACAACAGAACTTCTGGAAGAAGGGGCAAGCTTTACGGCTGTTGCCGGGCAGAATGATATGATGGCGATCGGAGCGATCGACGCCCTTCGAAAAGCCCGCCTTCATGTTCCAAAAGATGTGTCTGTAATAGGCTGCGACAACATTTTTTATTCAGGGATTGAGAGAATTTCCCTCACTACTATTGACCATTTTGTAGCGTTAAAAGGGCGCGATGCCTGCGACATTATTATCCGGAAGATAGATACTGCCGAAAGGTTCTATATGGATACGCAGCCAACAAGCCTTTATAACATAGAATATACCCCAAAGGTAATTGTCCGAAGGACGACAGGTTACGCCAGAACCTGACCTGATATGCAAAAGCATACAAGTAAAATTAAATAAACAGCGAAGTAAGAAATATTAATAATAATAAAACTGCTTTTTCGAAGCATTTGTATGTATCAGCGAAAAATCAAACGGTAATTATTAATAAAAACAGGAATTATTAATTCTATATTTATTAATAAACTTGTACCCTGTATTGCACTTCCAAAAGAGTTTGCTATAATGGATTTATCAGGAAACAGAACGAAAATCCAAATAAAATTCAGGAGGAAACCAATATGAAATTTTTTATTGACACAGCAAAAGTAGAGGACATTAAAGCGGCAAATGACATGGGAATTATCTGTGGTGTTACCACCAACCCGTCCCTTATCGCAAAAGAGGGAAGAGATTTCAATGAGGTGATCAAAGAAATCACGACTATCGTAGACGGTCCGATCAGCGGAGAGGTAAAGGCAACTACAACAGATGCAGAAGGCATGATCAAAGAAGGACGCGAAATCGCAGCCATTCATCCAAACATGGTAGTGAAAATTCCTATGACAGGAGAGGGCTTAAAAGCAGTAAAGGTTCTTGCGGCAGAGGGGATCAAGACAAATGTAACTCTTATTTTCACAGCAAATCAGGCGCTCCTTGCAGCGAGAGCAGGCGCATCATACGTATCTCCGTTCCTTGGAAGACTGGACGATATCTCCACAGACGGAGTTGCGCTGATCCGTGAAATCGCAGAGATGTTTGCAGTTGCAGACATTCCGACAGAAATCATTGCTGCAAGCGTTCGTCATCCTATGCATGTAACAGAGTGCGCTCTTGCAGGTGCAGATATTGCTACAGTTCCGTTTAAGGTTCTGGAGCAGATGCTTCATCATCCTTTGACGGATGCGGGAATCAAAAAATTCCAGGAAGATTACAGAGCTGTTTTTGGCGACAAATAATAATTTCAAAGGAGAATATCATGGAGAAATTAGAACTTCAGAAAATTGCAAACGAAGTCCGCAAAGACATCGTGACAGCAGTCCATGCAGCAAAAGCAGGACACCCGGGCGGCTCTCTCTCTGCGGCAGATCTTTTTACTTATCTGTATTTTGAAGAGCTGAACATCGACCCGAAAGATCCGAAAAAAGCGGACAGAGACCGTTTTGTCCTTTCTAAAGGTCATACAGCTCCGGGACTTTATTCCGTTCTTGCAGAAAGAGGATACTTCCCGAAGGAGGATTTAAAGACACTTCGTCATCTCGGTTCTTATTTACAGGGACACCCGGATATGAAACATATTCCTGGTGTGGATATGTCAAGCGGCTCTCTCGGACAGGGAATTTCAGCAGCAGTTGGAATGGCACTTTCTGCAAAATTAAGCGGAGATTCATACCGTGTGTATACCCTTCTCGGAGACGGTGAGATCCAGGAAGGCCAGGTGTGGGAAGCAGCCATGTTTGCGGGACATAGACATCTGGACAATCTTGTTGTGATTGTGGACAACAACGGACTTCAGATTGACGGTAAAATTGACGATGTATGTTCTCCATATCCGATTGATAAAAAATTTGAGGCATTTAACTTCCATGTAATTAACGTAGAAGACGGAAATGATATGGATCAGTTAAAGGCTGCCTTTGATGAGGCGAGAGCAACAAAAGATATGCCGGTTGCCATTATTATGAAGACTGTAAAAGGAAAGGGAGTTTCATTTATGGAAAATGAGGCTGGATGGCACGGAAAAGCTCCGAACGATGAGGAGTACGAAATTGCAATGGCAGATTTGGAAAAGGCAGGTGAAGCATTATGTCAGAAGTAAAGAAAATCGCTACAAGAGCAAGCTACGGAGCAGCGCTCGTTGAACTTGGAAAAAAACATGAGGATTTAGTCGTTCTGGACGCGGACCTTGCAGCAGCAACTCAGACAGGTGTCTTCAAAAAAGAATTTCCGGAACGCCACATCGACTGCGGTATTGCAGAGTGTAATATGGTTGGTATCGGAGCAGGTCTTGCTGCAACAGGCAAGGTTCCTTTTGTCAGCACATTTGCCATGTTTGCAGCAGGACGTGCTTTTGAGCAGGTTCGAAATTCTGTGGCATATCCGAAATTAAATGTAAAAATCGGCGCAACACACGGCGGAATTTCTGTTGGCGAGGACGGAGCAACACATCAGTGCTGCGAAGACTTTGCAGTTATGCGTGTGATTCCGGGCATGGTAGTTGCAAGCCCTTCTGATGATATTGAGGCGAGAGCTATGGTAGAGGCTGCTTACGAGCATGTTGGCCCTGTTTATATGCGTTTCGGACGTCTTGCAGTTCCGGTTATCAACGATAACCCGGATTATAAATTTGAGCTTGGAAAAGGCATTGTTCTTCGTGAAGGAAAAGATCTTACAATCATCGCAAACGGACTTTGTGTTGCACCTTCTCTGGAAGCTGCAGAAAAGCTGGCTGCAGAAGGAATTGATGCAAAGGTGATCAATATCCATACGATTAAGCCTCTCGATGAGGAACTTGTAGTGGCAGCCGCAAAAGAAACAGGAAAAGTTGTAACAGTAGAGGAACATTCTGTAATTGGCGGACTTGGAAGCGCAGTATGCGAATGTCTGGCAGAAAAAGCTCCTGTTCCTGTAAAACGTATCGGTATCAACGATGTATTTGGAGAGTCCGGTCCTGCAGTGGCGCTTCTTGAAAAATACGGTCTTGATGCAGAAGGCATTTATAAACAGATTAAAGAGTTCGTGTAAAAGCTTTTGCCGGAATCATGCCGGTAATTCCTTTTATGATTGTATCTCCAAGAAAGATAACTGTAGAAAGCCGGGTGCTCTGGAGCGTCATCTGTTCCAGAAACCCTGAAATATTTACAATTCCTGTAATGTGAATATCACCGACAGGAGGAAGTTCTTTCTGAACACCTGCACCTGGGTAAAGTGCGCCATTTGCAATGGTCACGTAGCCCAGGTGCTTTTTTGTGCCAAGAGCAGCGTCAATGGCAATGACAAGAGCGGAAGGGTGAGCTGCCTTGATCTGTTTGTCCGTCTCCTTCAGATTCAGAGCGTGAACGGGCTCTGAGAGGGTTCCATATACAAAGATTCCGGGAATCTGAAGGCTGCTTAACGAGTGTCCGATATAAGGTCCGAGGCAGTCTCCTGTCACTCTGTCACTTCCGATACAGAGAAAAACAAGCTCCGTCCATTTTGCCGGATGATGAAGAATACATTTTTTTAAAAGATAAGAAATTTCTGCCGGAGAATCCGTTTTTTTTGCATTAATATAAAAAGCCATAAGAAATCCTTTCGCAGTTCTTTTGCTTTCATCATATCCGGAAAAAGGAAAAAATATGCAGCGTGCAAAATCTGTCGCTAAATTATGAAGAAGGGGTATTATAATTTGATAAAATCCGCATTTTCCCTGTGGTATGCTGATACACGAAGGGGTGATGTGAGATGATAGAAGTTATCTATAAGGAGGAGAAACAGGAGGGGGCAGATATTGTCTCTGTTCCGAGAAACATACGCCAGATAGGATTTATCAGCGGAGACTGCCGCATTTACATCGAGGATTATGTATACACGTTTCTTGGACGAACTGCATCATCAGAAAAAATACTGGGGAGTAAGGAAGGATGTACGGCTGTACTGACAGGAGAAATCAAGTGGCAGGAGGGAATTGCTTACGTCTTTGTAAAAGGGGCAATTCTTGCCAAAAATATGGAGGCTGCCAGAGAGCATATTGATTTTTCAGAGGAAATCTGGGCAGATATACATGAGGAGCAGGAAAAATATTTTGAAAATCAGGAGATAGTAGGCTGGTTTTTTTCCCAAGCGGAGTGTCCTGTTGCTGCGACGGAAGTTTTCACAAAAGCCCATGTAAAAAACTTCGGAGGAGAAAAGGTTCTCATGCTTATGGAACCTGTGGAGCGGGAGGACGGATTCTTCAGATATGAAAACGGAAATCTTGTACGCCAGAGAGGATATTATATTTATTACGAAAAAAATCCGCAGATGCAGGCGTATATGATAGACAACAATTCAGATATGCAGGTGGAAAAGGCGGAGGAGACAGGAGATGAGACAGTAAAAAATATACGGAAGATCATAAACGGAAAGAAAAATGAGGAAGGAACAGAGAAACCGGAAAAGAAAGAAGAAAAGACGTCTGTGTTTTCGTATGCCGCAACAGCCGCGCTTGCTGCGGCAGTCTTTGCCGTGGGAGTAAATTTTTATCAGGATTACAGAACGGCAAAGCAGGAGGCTGGGGAGACAGCGCAGGTTTCTTCTGTAATAGAGGCGAAAACAGAGAAAAAGAAGGAAGAGCCGAAGCCTCTGCCTACGTCAGCGCCTGCTGTGACACCCGTACCCACGAAGAAACCGTCAGAAACGCCTGTGGAAGAAAAACAGGAACCCCGGACTGTGACGCCGGAGATTACGGCAGCGCCTGTACAGGAAACAGATGGCAGTTCTGTTTACCGGGAAGAATCTGATGTGAGGAAAGCGAAGAGAAGAGAGGCATTGGAAAAACAGAAAAACGCGGAACAGACAGGAAATAATGTTACAGAGCAGGAGACTTCCGGACAGAACGATTCTGTAAGCGAGGAGACAGCAGCAGGGACAAAAGAATCTTATGTGATCCGTCCGGGAGATACGTTATATCAGATCAGTGTTGCCCGATACGGGAGCACAGATGCCATTGAAGAAATCTGCCGTTTAAACGGACTTTCAGAACAGGAAATTATTTATCCGGGACAGATAATTGTACTGCCGTAAAAAATTGTGCTATAATGGCGTATAGATACACATAAATAATCAGGAGAACAGCGGGAGAAATATGGCAAATACATTAAAAAATATAAAAAAGAGGTACAAAAAGAAAAAGTTAAGGGCACAGAAGGCAAAGCTTTTAAAAGAGCAGCAGGCAGCATCTGGAAACGAGTACAAGGCACGTCTTTCCAGACACCGTTACTCAAGGGCAAAAAAAACAGCGCTTACTGCGGCAGCAGTAGCAGGAATTGTTTTTGCAGTGCTTTTTTATATGGAAAAAAGAAGCTACCACGATTATAAAACTCTGCAGACAAGCGAGCAGGAGGATATTGTTTCCACAAAGTATGAGGAAATGGCAGGAAAAGTCCTTCGCTACAGTCCGGACAGCATTTCTCTTGTATCCGACAGTCTGGAAACGGTATGGAGCGAAACATGTGCTATGCAGAATCCGGTGGCAGATGTAAATGAGGACAAGGCTGTGGTGGCAGATGTAGATGGAAATATGATTGCAATTTTTGACAGAGAAGGGCTGACGGGAACCGTCACAACTTCTTATACGATCGTAAAAGCGACGATTTCTTCCAGTGGTCTTGTCGCTGCGATCCTGGACGGGGGAGACGAAACCTGGATTAATTTTTACGGTTCAGACGGAAGCCTGATCGCAGAAAACCAGACAAAGCTGGAAGATCCCGGATACCCTATGGACGTGGCAATTTCTGACGACGGTACCATTATGATGGTAGCATACCAGTTTGTGGACGGGGGAGAAACCACAAGCTATGTGGCGTTTTATAATTTCGGAGATGTGGGACAGAACGAGGACGACAGGATTGTAAGCGGGTACACATATGACGGAGTTGTAGTCCCGCAGGTGGAATATCTTGGTGAAAATCAGTCCGTTGCTCTTCGCGACGACGGCTTTACCTTATATGACGGAAAACAGATTCCGAAAGAGGGGAAGACGGTAAAAGTCGAGAAAGAAATCGTGAGCACATTCTTTGACGATGAGATGATTGGTCTTGTATTCAAAAATGACAAAAAAGATAAATTATATACAATGGAAGTATACTCCACTTCCGGAAAGCTTAAATTTAAAGAAGACTTTAATATTCCTTATACGGAAATCGAAATCAGCGATGGAAACATTCTGATGTACAACAGTTCTCAGATGTGCGTGATGAACAGCCGGGGAGTTGTGAAATATTCGGGAACGGTAGATGGAACGATTCATGACTTCTTTAAGCTTGGGTGGAATCGTTATCTTCTTGTACTGGAAAACGGAGTAAACGTGATAAAGCTTTCTTAAAAGTGGGAGGAATGATATGAACTGGACTTGGCTTGGGCTTATTACAGCGGCGTTTCTCATTTTTTCCTGCTTTGTCGGATTTCGCAGAGGTTTTATAAAGGAAGCGGTATCAACATTTCTTGTGCTTCTTTCATTTGTAGGAGTATGGTTTGTTAATCCGTATGTAAATACATTTATACGGGAAAATACTCCTGTATACAAAGAAATTCAGGAAAGTGTGGAAGAGTTTGCAAAGGAGAAAACGGGCAGAACCGGGGAATCGGGTACAGAGGAAAAGCAAAAAGTTCTGGAAGAGATGGGAGTGCCTGAGATAATTGCAGAGAATATTCTGAAAAACAGCAGTCAAGAGACATACAGTTATCTTTCTGCACAGTCTTTCATTGAATATATCTCAGGTTATATGGCAACGATTGTGGTAAACGGGATTTCTTTTTTTCTGTCTTTTTTTCTTGTGACTGTTTCCATACGCATGGTCACGTACGCTTTAAATCTCATCGCCCGTTTACCTGTTATTCATGGGGTGAATAAAATAGCAGGAGGACTGCTTGGAGGAGTGAAGGCGATTCTTTTTATATGGGTAGCCATGCTTATTCTTACGATTTTCTGTGAAACATCTGTGGGAAAAGCAGGATTTGATATGATAGAAAAAGACAATATACTTCGTGCGCTGTATGAGAATAATATTCTGGCAAAGCTGTTTACCGGAATTTTTTACGGACGTTGAATCGAACTCCCCAGGGGAAGCTGCAGCTTTCTCTGGGGAGTTTTTGCCTGATGGGAAACTATATATTCTGCCTGGATTTTCCGGCATTGTTTGGTGAAAACTGTTTTTGAGAATGTTTTTTGGAAAAACTGTAAAAAAGTGTTGACAGATATATTCTTCTGTGGTAATCTAATTGAGCTGTCGGAAATAATTGTTTCTGAAAACATGAAAAATTAAAAGTTTTTCAGAAAATAAAAAAAGTGCTTGACAAGCGACTGAATACATGATAAAGTAAACAAGTCGTCAGCGAACAGCCGACAACAACACATCAAAAAGAACTTCGA
>URMH01000003.1 GCA_900549015.1 uncultured Blautia sp. | reverse complement strand
AACACCCTCTTGCATTTCCAATTTCCCTATATTAAAATAAAACTAACCATTGTAAACAAGAGGGAAAAGAATGAAGGTACGAATGTATAATGTAGGTTTCGGAGACTGCTTCTGTCTCCGGGACAGAAAGAAGAGTCTGCTGGTAGATTTCGGAACAAATAACAGCAGGATAGAGGGGCGCCCCAGAAGAGAAATATTTGATGTGATCATCTCAGATCTGTCTACGATCAAGAGTAAAAATCTGCTTCTGACACATTTTCATATGGATCATCTGTCAGGGCTTCTTTATATGATGAAGAAAAAAGATATTTCTGTTGACTTTGGGAAAATTTATCTTCCCGATGTTTTTTCAAAAAAAGAAATGAGCAGAACACTGGTGCTGCTGCTTCTGGCAGATTTGTTAAAAGAATCCGGACTGCCAAGCCGTCAGGTCAGCCTGTTTGCACTGGTGGATGCACTTCTGGAGAACAAACAGAACGTGGAACTGTTAAGCAGGGGAAAACTGTTTGAAAACAAATATCAGGCACTCTGGCCGGATACAGATGTAATCCGGAAGGAGACGGACGAAGTCTATAACAGAATCTGTGAAGACGGGAAATTTAAAGAAGTAATGGATGTTCTGCTTGAATTTGCAGAGAAACTGAGACTGATCGTATGGTCTATGACTGCTGAAGGCAATAAACCGGCGGAAACTGTGGAAAAAGAAACAGATTTAACAGCATCTGAGCTGACAGAACAGCCGGAGGTCCGTCAGAAAATTATCCGGGCATATGTGTATGAGCGTGAATTTCGCAGAATCAAAGCACTTCCTGATTTTAAGAAACTGCTGGCATGGCTGAATGAGAATCAGATAAATCTGCGGCAGTTCAAGCATAAGATCAGTATTGTGTTCCAGAATGCCAGAGACGGAGAATTAAATCTTTTGTTTACCGGGGATGCACAGCCTGAGCATCTGAAAATGATCGCAGAGAACTATGATGGAAAATTGCCATTATACGAACATTACTGGTGTATCAAGGTGCCCCATCATGGAACACAGGGACATTATTTTGATTTCAGTAAATATACGCCGGAGAATATGATGATCTCAAATGGGATCCATTATGCCAACAGCAAAAAGCAGTCGAAGGAGCTTCGCACTTCTTCTCAGTACGGAGGGCTTTTTTATATTCCTGACGCCCATATGTACTGCTCAAACTGCGATTGCTGCGACGGATATGAAAACGGCTGCAGCTGTAAGGAGAGCGATGTGATCTCCCCGGCTTATTATAAAGACATATAAAATAAAAAAGAGATTCAAAAGGAGACAAAATATTATGAAACGTTTACTTGTAGTTGTGGATATGCAGAAGGATTTTATTGACGGAAGTCTCGGGACAAAGGAAGCACAGACAATCGTGCCGAAGGTGGCTGAAAAGATCAGAGAGTACCAGAGTGCGGGAGATGAGGTTGTTTTTACCTTTGATACCCACCATGAAAATTATCTGGAAACACAGGAGGGAAAACGCCTTCCTGTAAAACACTGCATCAAGGGAACAGAGGGCTGGGAGCTTGATAAATCTCTGCAGGACTTTAAGGGGGAATGCTTTGAGAAACCTTCTTTTGGAAGCAGAGAGCTTGCGCAGTGGGCGGAAAAAGGAGGTTTTTCTTCTATTGAGCTTGTGGGACTCTGCACAGACATCTGTGTGATCTCAAACGCCCTTCTTATAAAGGCATACCTTCCGGAGACACCGGTTCTCGTAGATTCTTCCTGCTGCGCGGGAGTGACGCCTGCAAGTCATGATAATGCGCTGGAAGCTATGAAAATGTGCCAGATCGACGTACATTAGAAATGAGGCGGAGAAAATGTCCTTTGATCTTATAAGTGCCCGCAGGGCATTTGAAGAATACCTGAATGAATACGACAGAGAAGATGAAAAAATAAAGCTGAAAATTGTACATACCTATGGTGTGGCAGCGTGTGCGAAGGCGATCGGGAAGCGCATGAAGCTTTCGGAAGAAGATATGGAGCTTGCGGAAATGATCGCGCTTCTCCATGACATCGGAAGGTTTGAACAGATTCGAAAATACGACAGTTTTCAGCCGGATACTATGGATCATGCCGCCTATGGCGTGGAGATTTTATTCGGAGAAAAAAAGATGATCCGTCGTTTTACAGAAGACGATGCTTTCGATCCTGTTATAAAAGAAGCCATTGCAAAGCACAGCGATTTCCGGCTGGAAGGCGTGGAAGATGAGAGAACCCTTCTTCATGCCAGACTGATCCGGGACGCAGATAAGCTGGATAACTGCAGAGTGAAAATCAAAGAGTCTCTGGACGTGCTTCTCGGAAGTTCGGGAGCGGAAGCGGGAAAAGAGAAAATTAGTCCTTCCGTATGGGAAGCCTGTGTGAAAAAAGATTCTGTTTTATCAAAAGACAGGGTGACAAAAATGGATTACTGGGTATCCTATATGGCACAGTATTATGATTTGAATTTTCCGGAAACCTGCGCCATTGTCCTGGAGGAAAATTATATTCCAAGGATTGCGGAGCGAATTGTATATACAGAACCGGATACCGTGCAGAAGATGAAAATTCTCACAGAAGAAGTGGAGGAATATCTGAAAGGAAGAGCCGGGGGAAAATGACAAAGATTGCAGATTTGCACATACATTCCAGGTATTCTATGGCGACAAGCAAAGACGGAAATACGGAGACAATCGCTGCCTGGGCGGAGAAAAAAGGAATTTCTTTTGTGGGAACAGGGGATGTTACCCACCCGGGATGGCGTGAGGAATTAAGAGAAAAGCTGGTTATGAAAGAAGACGGGCTTTACTGTTTAAAAGATGCGCCGATTCATGGGCGCACGCCCCGCTTTGTAGTAACGGGAGAGATAAGCTGTATTTATAAAAAGAACGGTAAAACGAGAAAAGTACACAACCTGGTTCTTCTTCCTGGGCTTGAGGAGGCGGAGAATTTTTCGAAAAAGCTTGAAAAAATCGGAAATATTCATTCTGACGGCAGACCGATTTTGGGACTTGACAGCCGTGATATTCTAGAAATGATACTGGACGTGACACCACGGGGGATTTTGATTCCCGCCCATATCTGGACGCCACATTTTTCTGCTCTGGGAGCAAAATCAGGATTTGACAGTATAGAAGAATGCTATGGGGATTTATCACCGTATATTTATGCTCTTGAGACAGGACTATCTTCCGATCCACCTATGAACAGAAGTGTTCCCTGTCTTGATAAGTATTTCCTTGTATCAAATTCGGACGCTCATTCTCCATCGAAGCTTGGCAGAGAGGCGACGCTCTTTGATATTCCCTTTTCTTACGAAAAGCTTTACGAAGCCATTTGTACAGGAAAAGGGCTTGCGGGAACTCTGGAATTTTTTCCGGAAGAAGGAAAGTATCACTATGATGGACATAGAAAATGCGGCGTAGTGTTAAATCCGAAAGAGGCAGAGGCAGCAGGAGGAATCTGTCCTGTCTGTAAAAAACCTCTTACAATGGGAGTTGCGCACAGAGTACAGGAGCTTTCTGAAAAGGGGAAAAGTAATGGAAGCAGGGAGGAGACAGTTCGTCCTTATGAAAGCCTTGTTCCTCTGATAGAGATCGTTGCCGCCTGTATGGGATATTCTGCTGCAAGTAAGCGTGTGCAGGCTCAGTATGAGAAAATGTTGGAAACACTCGGAACAGAATTTGAAATCCTCAGGGAAGTTCCTGCTCAGGATATACGTGCTTCTTTTGGCAGTTTGCTGGGAGATGCCATTGAAGGACTTCGAAAGGGAGAAGTGAAATGTTCTCCTGGATATGACGGGGAATACGGAAAGATTTCGTTTTCTGTCTGAGAAAGCAGAAAGGAGTAATATGACAAAAAAGATAGGGATTATTTCAGATACCCACGGTCTTTTAAGGCCGGAAATTCTGGAAATATTAGAGGACTGCGACTGTATTTTTCACGGAGGAGATATAAATAAGCCGGAGATTCTGGATACTCTCGGAAAAATGGGAAGTCTTTACGCGGTACGTGGAAATAATGATAAGGATTGGGCAGAAGGGCTCTCCACGACTTTAAAATTTAAGGTGGAAGACGTAAACTTTTTTATGGTCCACAACAAAAAAGACGCAGCATGGGATCTTGGAGATACGGATATTGTGATTTTCGGACATACCCATAAGTATTTTGAAAAAGAGATAGATGGCCGTCTCTGGCTGAATCCGGGAAGCTGCGGTCCTCGGCGTTTTGACCAGGAAATCACCATGATCATCATGGAGGTAGACGGAGAAAAATATCAGTTTCAAAAGAAAGTGATCGCACAGTAAAAGAGGGAAAACATGAAGAAAAAAGAAAGAGACTGGAAAATGATAATCGGAATGACCATTCTCATTGTGGTATTCTGCACGATCGGCTTCTTTTTCTGGAACACCGTTGCAAAGCAGGCAGAGCTTGTAAAGGAAGAGGAGCAGAAGGCGGAGGAGGAAGCCATTGTCGCCATTTATATGGTAATGGGGGATATTCTGAAACAGCCGGTGTTTGTTGATACAGAGACAAAAACGATTTTTACCGCGGAAATTCCGGAAGAAGGAATTTTTAATAAAAAAGGCGTTCTCGTAGAGGGAGACGTGCTGGAGATCGGCGATGTGGTAAAAATTTACGGAGATGGAAGAATGACGTATTCCATGCCGGGACAGTATCCGGGAGTGACGAAAATGAAGCGTGTGCGGAGGGCGTCGCTTGAGGAGGCAGAGGAATACGAAAAAATAATAAGGGAGGCATTTCAGTGAAATATGTAAGACAGTTTGGGATCATTCTGCTGTTATCCACACTGGGGGAGGTGCTTCATGCGCTTCTCCCCCTTCCTGTGCCTGCAAGCGTTTACGGGCTTGTGTTTATGCTTGGGGCTTTAATATCCGGTATTTTAAAGCTGGAGCAGGTAAAAGAAGCGGCGGAGTTTCTGATTGAGATTATGCCGGTTATGTTTATTCCGGCAGGCGTTGGGCTTCTGACAGCCTGGGGCGCATTAAAGCCGGTATGGTTTCCGGTTGCCGTTATTACTGTTGTCACAACTGTGATCGTAATGGTAGTAACCGGTCATGTGACGCAGTTTGTAATACGGAGAGGAAGGCGGGAGAAAAAATGATAGAATTTATTGAAAACTCTGTGTTTTTTGGGACGTTTGTAAGCCTTGGCGCATACGAGATCGGTCTTCTCATGAAACGGAAATTTAAGCTTGCCATTTTTAATCCGCTTCTGATCTCTATTTTCTGTGTGATGGGCATTCTGATGGTTCTGGGCGTTGATTATGAGAGCTACGAAGAAGGAGGGAAATACATAAGCTACCTTCTCACTCCTGCGACCGTATGTCTTGCAGTGCCTCTTTATCAGCAGCTTCATCTTCTGAAAAAAAATATAAAAGCAATCGCTGCGGGAATTGTGTCCGGCGTTCTGGCAAGTCTTGTAAGCGTTCTTCTTTTAGCAAAGCTGTTCGGACTTTCCCATGAGGAGTATGTGACCCTTCTGCCAAAATCCATTACAACGGCAATCGGAATGGGCGTTTCCGAAGAGCTTGGAGGAATTGTGACCATTACCGTGGCTGTGATCATTATTACAGGCGTGCTTGGAAATGTGATCGCGGACGCAGTGTATAAAATTGCGAAAATAGAGGAGCCTGTGGCAAAAGGACTTGCGCTTGGAACCTCGGCTCATGCGATAGGAACAGCGAAGGCGATGGAGCTTGGCGAGGTGGAAGGCGCTATGAGCAGCCTTGCCATCGCAGTGGCAGGCCTTCTTACGGTGATCGCGGCTTCTGTATTTGCAGGTCTTAGCTGAGTGATTTTATGGATATAAAATTGAATAAAATATACAAAAAAAGAAGCTCTTTGGCTTCTTTTTTTAGTGCGTTTCGATGAAAAACAAATAAATGTTCGGAAAATACAAAAATGCTATTCCATTTCGTAAAAATAGTGATATAATCATAAGCACAACAGAGAAAGAATATATGTTTGGAAAATAAGTTCGGAAAATACGTTCGGAGAAAGGGAGAGAGCTATGTGGAAGTCGAAAAAAGAAGGAAAATTATCACCGTCTATGGCAATGATCATGGGAATCGCAGTAACAGTGGAAATTATGACAGCGGGAGGTATGATTCTGAATATTGACTTCAGGAGCGTAGATATGATTGCTCTGCTTCTGGCTTTTGTGGTATTATATTTTGCAGTAGTAGCAATATTAACAGATAAATAACAGGAGACAGAATGAGTATGGGAGATGAATTCCGTCAGGAAATGAAATTTTTATATCTGGCGCAGATGCTCCGGAGAAAAACGGACGAAGAACACCCGGCAGGACTTGGCAGTATAGCTGCATATTTAAAAGAGCTGGGGATTACGGAAGATGAGGCGAATTTAAAAAAAGACCTGGAAATTCTTCGGGAATACGGTCTTGACATAACGGTTTCAGAAGAGGAGGAACCTCTGTACTGCCTGAGAAACAGAGAGTTTTATCCGGAGGAAATAAGGGTTCTTATGGATATGGTACAGTCTTCCGGGATTATTACGAAAAGAAGAAGGGAAGCGCTCATTGAGAAAATCGGAAAGCTTACAAGCGCCTATAAGGAGGAAGAGATAAAGCGCCAGGTAATGGCGTCAGATGCCAGGGGAAGAGACAGCCTTTATCAGAGTATGAATACAGTTTACCGCGCAATGGACGAGGATTATGAGATAAGTTTTCTCTATTATGAATGGATTTTGACAGAGGACAGGAAGCTGAAAAGAAAAGGGGAACGCCTTACGTTAAGTCCCTGGGGAATCCTCCACAGAGACGAATATTATTACCTGATCGCAATAGACGGAAAGAGCGGGGTTGTAAAAAACTACCGTCTTGACAGAATGCGCGATGTGATGACAGAGCCAGAGAAGAAACGGGCGGGTCACGATTTTTTTTCAGAGGTAGATGTGGCTGATTTTGCGGCGGCAGCGTTCGGAGGCGTTTTTTGCGGAAAGGAAGAGGAGGTCTCTCTGGAATTTGAAAACCGTCTTCTTGGAAAAGCGGTGGATACCTTTGGAGAAGAGCTTGTCGTGACGGAGAAGGGAGAGAAATCGTTTACTGTGTGTGTGAAGGTTCCGGCAGACAGAGAGTTTTTCGGCTGGCTTGCAGGAGCGGGAACAGGAGTGAAGATTGTGGGGCCGGAGAATGTCCTTACCGAGTATAAAAAGTTTTTGAGGAAGGCGTTGGGAAATTATAACAGATGACAGTAAAATCAAGGCTTTTGGAAATTTTGGAAAGAAAAAAAGGACAGGTTCTTTCCGGTGAAGCGCTGGCGGAGGAGCTTGGCTGTACAAGAGCGGCTGTGTGGAAGGCGGTAAAATCTTTAAGAGAAGAAGGTTATTCCATTGACGCCGGTTCGAACAGGGGCTATACGCTCTGCCCCGGATCCAATGTACTTTCTCAGGAGGCGATCCGGCTGCATCTGAAAAATAAAACAGGTTCCGTCCGGGTCTTCCGGGAAGTAACTTCCACCAATCAGGAAGCAAAAAGGGAAGCTCTGGAAGAAAACACTCCTGCAGGCAGTCTTGTAGCTGCAGGCAGTCAGAGTGCGGGAAGAGGAAGAAGAGGGAGATATTTTTATTCTCCGGAAAAAAGCGGGATTTACATGAGCGTGATCTTAAGACCGGAGGGAAAGCTCTCAGACAGCCTCTTTCTCACCACATCTGCGGCAGTGGCAGTGTACAGGGCAGTAGAAAAAATATGTGGGATTTCTCTTGATATTAAATGGGTAAACGATCTTTATTTTCAGGGAAAAAAGGTGTGCGGCATTCTCACGGAAGCAGTGACAGATTTTGAGAGCGGAGATATTGAATTTGCGGTTGTGGGGATAGGTTTGAACCTTTATGTGGAAAAAGAAACGCTTCCGAAGGAACTTCTGGGGATAGTCGGAGGACTTTACTCCGGGAAGGAAAAAGCCGGGAAGGTGGACAAAAATCTTCTCATAGGAGAAATTGTAAATTGCCTTATGGAAGAGGCAGAGAGGAATGAGATTTCGGAAATTTATATTGAGCGGAATTTTATTCCGGGAAACAAAATTCTGATTTGTGAAGAAAATAAAATACGGGAAGCTTACGCTGAAAAAATATGTAGTGACGGAAGGCTTCTGATACAGGAAAAAAGTGGGGAAAAACGAGCACTTTCTTACGGGGAAGTCTCTCTTAAAATGCAAGAAAAATAAAGAAACCTATACAATATGCACAAAAACGCGATGTCGTTTTTGTGCATATTTGTTAAAACGAATATTGACTTTCTCGGTTCGCAGAGTAAAATAAAAAAAGCTAATTTAGGTGTTGCGCAAACAACTGTAAAGGCTATTTATGCGAAAGGAGGAAGACAAACGGGTAATTTATCGGAAACATTAATGGAAGAGCTTCAGTGCAAAACGGTTTTTACCATTCCGCTTTTCGGAGGGATACCAGTTTCGGAGTCTGTGGTGGTTACATGGATCATCATGGCGGTTCTGGTGCTGATCTCCATCTTTCTTGTAAGGAATTTAAGTGTGGAGAATCCCGGTAAAAAACAGCTCCTCCTGGAAGCCGGTGTCGGTTTTCTCCAGGATTTTTTTGAAGGCATTCTGGGTGAGGAGGGAAAACGGTATATCCCTTATCTGATGTCTGTTGTGATTTACATAGGAGTTGCAAATATCGCCGGTGTATTTGGTTTTACGCCTCCGACAAAGGATTTGAATGTGACCATTGCTCTGGCGCTTATGAGTATTGCACTCATTGAATATGCAGGATTTCATAAAAAAGGAGGAAAGGGCTTTTTAAAAAGCTTTGCAGAGCCTACGCCTGTTATGCTTCCTATTAATATCCTTGAGGTTGCCATTCGGCCTACATCACTTTGTATGCGTCTTTTCGGCAATGTTCTGGGAAGCTTTGTTGTTATGAAATTACTGGAATTTATATGTCCGGCGTTTCTGCCGGTTCCGTTCAGTCTGTATTTTGATATTTTCGACGGATTTATACAGGCGTACGTATTTGTATTTCTGACTTCTCTCTTTGTGAAGGAAGCCATAGAGTAAGACTACAGAAGATTTATTTCCAAAATTTATTTTACAGATCAGGAGGATAAAGTTATGACAAGTTTAATCGCAATCGGAGCAGCTATTGCAGTTTTAACAGGTATTGGAGCAGGCATCGGTATTGGTATCGCAACATCAAAAGCAGTAGAAGCTATCGCAAGACAGCCTGAGGCAGAGAGCAAGATCAGCAAAACACTTCTTCTTGGATGTGCGCTTGCAGAGGCAACTGCTATTTACGGTTTCGTAATCGGCCTTTTAATTATCATTATGCTGGGATAAAAAGTACAAACAGAAGAAAGGCGGGTGGACCAGGTGATCGAAATAAATATTAACCTTGTCTTTGTAATTTTAAACCTGGTTGTTTTTTATCTCTTAATGAAAAAATTTCTCTTTGGTCCGATTCTCAATGTGATGGATCAGAGAAAAGCCATGATCGATCAGCAGTTTGCAAGTGCCAGAGAAAAGGAAGAGGCTGCAGAGACAATAAAGAATCAGTATGAGGCATCTCTTAAATCTGCAAAAGAGGAATCTTTCCGTATCGTGGATGCGGCAAAAGGAGAAGCAAAGCTGCAGGCAGAGCAGATTGTGAAAAATGCAGGGAAAGAAGCAGATGCCATCCTTGAGAAGGCAAGAGCTGATATTCAGGCAGAGCAGGACAATGCCATGAGAGAGATGGAGGGCAGAGTCGCAGAGCTTGCTATGGACGCTGCTGCGAAAATCATGGGAGAGAAAAGCGGAAGAGAGCAGGATTTGCTCCTGTATGACCAGTTTATAAAAGAAGCAGGTGAATCCCATGACAGAAACGACCAATAATTATGCAGAAGTATTGTACGGGCTTGATATTTCAAAAGAAGCAGTAAGAGATACGAAGGAAATTTTCAGAAGCGTTCCGAAGGTAAAAGAGCTTCTTGAAAATCCGGTTGTTTCCTTTGCGCAAAAGGAACGGATTATCAGCCGGATTTTTCCCGGAGAAATACAGAACTTTTTAAAAGTGGTATGCAGACATCAGAAAATTGATGAAATAGAAGAAATTATAGAAGCTTATAAAAGTTACAGCCTGAAGAAGAGAAAAATTCTGAAAGCAGAGCTGTATTATGTGACAGAGCCGGGAGAGGAACAAAAGGCGGGAATCCGAAAATTTCTCGCCGGGGAATTTTCCGCTGATGAGGTACAATTGGTTCTCATAGAAAAGAAAGATCTTATTGGCGGTTTTGTTTTACAGGCGGGAGGCAGGCAATTTGATTGGAGCCTCCTGGGAAGATACCGGAATCTGAAACAGAAATTAACCCGGAGGTGAAAAGTTTGAGTGCAGTAAATCCAGACGAGATTATTTCAATCTTAAAGGAAGAGATAGAGAATTACGACGAAATCAGCAGAGACCAGGAAGTGGGCACAGTCATCTCCGTGGGAGATGGGATTGCGACAGTATATGGCATTGACCATGCTATGTACGGAGAGGTTGTAACATTTGAAAATGGCCTTAAGGGAATGGTACAGGATATTCGTTCCAACAGTATGGGCTGTATTCTTTTTGGAAAAGATACAGGAATCCGCGAGGGAACAAAAGTATCAAGAACGCAGAAGCAGGCAGGTGTTCCTGTGGGCGAGGCATTTATCGGAAGAATTGTAAATGCACTTGGCGCGCCTGTAGATGGAAAAGGAGAGATCAAAGCGGAGGAATACCGACCGGTGGAAAATCCGGCACCCGGAATTATTGACAGAAAGTCGGTCAGCGTTCCTCTTGAGACAGGAATCCTCTCCATTGACTCCATGTTTCCTATTGGAAGGGGACAGAGAGAACTGATCATTGGTGACAGGCAGACGGGGAAAACATCAATCGCTATTGATACAATTTTAAATCAGAAGGGAAAAGATGTAATCTGTATCTATGTTGCAATCGGGCAGAAAGCATCTACAGTTGCCAAAATTGTTTCTACTTTGGAAAAAAGCGGAGCATTGGAATACACAACAGTGTTTACTTCAACAGCAAGCGACTGTGCACCTTTACAGTATATTGTTCCATATGCGGGAACTGCTCTTGCAGAATACTTTATGCACAAAGGCAAAGATGTGTTGATCGTATATGATGATTTGAGCAAACATGCTGTGGCATACCGTGCGCTTTCCCTTCTTCTGGAGCGCTCGCCGGGACGCGAGGCATATCCGGGAGATGTTTTCTATCTTCACTCCAGACTTCTGGAGCGTTCCAGCCGTTTAAGTGAAAAGGCCGGAGGCGGTTCCATTACAGCCCTTCCGATTATAGAGACACAGGCAGGCGATGTATCTGCTTACATTCCTACAAATGTGATTTCCATTACAGACGGACAGATTTTTCTTGAGACAGACCTTTTCTGCTCGGGAATGCGCCCGGCAGTTAATGTGGGACTTTCTGTATCGCGAGTAGGCGGTGCTGCGCAGACAAAGGCAATGAAAAAAGCGGCGGGAAGTATTCGAATCGATCTGGCACAGTACAGAGAGATGGAAATTTTCACACAGTTCAGTTCTGACCTGGACGAGGCGACAACACAGCAGTTAAAATACGGAAGCTGTCTGATGGAGCTTTTAAAGCAGCCGTTATGTAGTCCGTTAAGTCTTCATGAGCAGGTGATTACCTTATGTGCGGCTTCAAACAGAACGATGATGGATGTGGAGAAAAAGCAGCTTAAAAAATATCAGAGAGAGATGCTTGATTATTTTGAACATGTATATCCGGAAATCGGAAGAGAGATTGAAGAAAAGAAAGTTCTCTCTGATGAGCTTGCAGAAAAAATTGTAAAGGCGGCAGAAGAATTCAGAGATAAAAACAGGTAGGTGTGAATATGGCAAATACAAAAGAAATACAGAATCGTATGAAAAGTATCCAGGACACCATGAAGATAACAAACGCCATGTATATGATTTCTTCTTCCAAGATGAAAAAGGCAAAGAAGATTCTTGAGGAGACAGAGCCGTATTTCTATAATATGCAGGCTGCGATTTCCAGAATCCTCCGCCATGTTCCGGATATTGAGCATCCGTTTTTCAGTGTGCGCCATCTTGTTCCAAAGGAAGAGCGAAAAATCGGCTGTATTGTAGTTACAGGCGATAAGGGAATGGCAGGCGCTTACAATCACAATGTCCAGAAAATGACAGAAGCCATGATAAGCGGCGAGGGACATTATAAGCTGTATGTTCTGGGTGTTGTGGGACGCCAGTATTTCAGCAAAAAAAATGTGGATATGGACGGAAGCTTCCTCTATACCATACAGAAGCCTACTATGCACAGAGCGAGACTGATTTCAGATGAAATTGTCCGGGCATTTCTGGACAGGGAGCTGGACGAGGTACATATTATTTACACACAGATGCAGAATGCGGCAACGATGGAAGTGGAGGATATGCAGCTTCTTCCTCTGAAAAAAGCAAGCTTTCAGCCGCATCAGCTGTTTTCCGATATTTATCAGGAGGAAATCAAGCTGTCTCCTTCTGCGGAGGTTCTTCTTGATACGATGATACCAAATTATTTGACTGGCGTAATATACGGCTGTCTTGTAGAGGCGTATGCCAGCGAAAACAACGCGCGAATGATGGCGATGCAGTCCTCAACAGACAGTGCGAAGTCTATGCTCCGGGAGCTGTCCATTCAGTATAACAGAGCGCGTCAGGCTGCCATTACTCAGGAAATCACAGAGGTTATCAGCGGCGCAAAAGCCCAAAAAAGGAAGTGACAAAGATGAACAAAGGTAAAATTGTACAGGTCATGGGACCTGTTGTAGATGTTGTTTTTGAAAAAGGAGAGCTTCCTGATATTAAGGACGCCCTGGAAGTAGAAAACAACGGAAAAAGATGCGTGATGGAGGTTTCTCAGCATATGGGAAACAACATTGTACGCTGTATTATGTTAAATGCCAGCGAGGGACTGCAGCGAGACAGAGAAGTCATTGCAACAGGAAGCGGAATCAAAGTTCCTGTCGGCGAGAAAACACTGGGACGCCTTTTTAATGTTCTTGGCGATACAGTCGATGAAGGTCCTTCTCTGGAAGGAGAGGAGCACTGGTGCATTCACAGAGATCCGCCGGATTTTGAACATCAGCGCCCGGCAGTGGAGATCCTTGAAACAGGAATCAAGGTGATCGACCTTCTTGCTCCGTATGCAAAAGGTGGAAAAATCGGTCTGTTCGGCGGCGCAGGTGTGGGAAAAACAGTTCTCATTCAGGAGCTGATCCAGAATATCGCAACAGAGCATGGCGGATACTCCATTTTTACAGGTGTTGGAGAGCGTTCCCGTGAAGGAAACGATCTTTGGTCTGAGATGAAGGAATCCGGTGTTCTGGAAAAAACAGCCCTGGTGTTCGGACAGATGAACGAGCCGCCGGGATCACGTATGCGCGTGGCTGAGACAGGTCTTACTATGGCGGAATACTTCCGTGACAGAGAGCACAGAGACGTACTTCTCTTTATTGATAATATTTTCCGTTTTGTACAGGCTGGTTCTGAGGTTTCTGCGCTTCTGGGACGTATGCCTTCTGCAGTTGGCTACCAGCCGACGCTTGCAACAGAGGTGGGCGAGCTTCAGGAGAGAATTGCTTCCACAAAAGAAGGTTCTGTAACTTCTGTGCAGGCAGTTTACGTTCCGGCGGACGATTTGACTGATCCGGCTCCTGCAACCACATTTGCGCATCTGGACGCAACCACGGTTCTTTCCCGTAAAATCGTGGAGCAGGGTATTTACCCTGCGGTTGATCCTCTGGAATCCACCTCACGTATTCTGGAGGCGGATATTGTGGGAGAAGAGCATTATGAAGTTGCCCGCAAGGTACAGGAGGTTCTTCAGAAATATAAAGAGCTTCAGGATATTATTGCAATTCTGGGAATGGAAGAGCTTTCTGATGAGGATAAAAATACAGTTTACCGTGCCCGTAAAGTGCAGAAATTCCTGTCTCAGCCGTTCCATGTAGCGGAAAACTTTACAGGAATCCAGGGTAAATATGTGCCGTTAAAAGAGACAATCCGCGGATTTAAGGCGATCGTGGAGGGCGAGATGGACGAGTATCCGGAAAATGCCTTCTTTAATGTGGGAACGATTGAAGATGTGATCGAAAAAGCAAGGATCATGAACGGAGAGCAGTAAGGAGGAAGCCTTATGTTGGATACATTCAGCCTTCAGGTCTATGCCAGCAACAAGCTGGCGTTTTCCGGGAGGGCAAAGAGCCTTACCATTCCGGCAGTTGACGGAGAACAGGCATTTCTGGCACAGCACGAAAATATGGTAGCTGCCATTGTTCCGGGAGAGCTTCGCTTTCAGGAGGATAATGGAACAGAGCATATTCTGGCTGTTAGTAACGGTTTTGTGGAGATGATCAATAACCGTGCCAGAATTTTCTGCCTCAGCGCGGAAAGACCTGATGAAATCGACGCTCACCGGGCACGAGAAGCGAAGGAAAGGGCAGAGGAGCAGCTTCGTCAGAAGCAGAGCATACAGGAATATCATGTAAATCAGATGGCTCTTGCCCGTGCAATGGCGCGTCTTCGGGTAAAGGAAAAATAAGATAAAATATAATAAACAGAACAGCTCCGCTGGCTGAGGTCTTTCAGCCGGCGGAGCTGTTCTGTTTTTGCCTGATATTCATTATTTGTCGGAAGGCATATCCGGATAAGGAGGATATTCTTCTGTGGTTTCCGGAGCAGAAGCAGCGGACTCTTCCATAGGAGCAGCCGCAGGTGCCGGAGCTTCATGAGGAGCTGGCGGGACCGGTTTTGGCGCTTCCTGCTGCTGATATGGGCGGTAAGGTTCCCAGTAATGTTCCTCCTGAGTATAAGAATCTTCGTATTGGTTGAAAGACTGTCTCTTACTATTCAGAAGATAAATGCCTGCAATAAGAATGAAGGCTCCAATGATAATCTGCGGAAGGCTGTAACCGAGATTGTTTATTATACCTGCGAGAGGTCCTGGAAGAAACCAGTAAAATATGTCGGAAATGCCTCTCCAGAGAATGCTGATTCCAAAAAGAATCAGAAGTCCGGCTGCAACTGTGTGATGTTTTTTGAGAAGTCCCGTTATGTCTCCTGTAAACTCGTCAAGATGAAGCACGTAATTGTCTTCGATGGAATAAAATTCTTCATCAGGAAGAGATTTCAGGTTGTGCACATTGTAAAAGCTGTAAAACCAGATGATGGGTGTGAACCAGATGATAAAGTCGAGCCCTGTAAACATACCGAGAGCGAACAGGGTGAAAAAGAGAAGCATAATGCTGATGCCCTGTTTTTTGAATCCCATATACATTTCCCCTGCTCCCGGAATCAGCGAGGAAATGAAAAGCAATAGTCCTTTTTTCTTTTTTTGCATAATAATTGCCTCCATTCTATTTTATAAGATTTTAGTTGAAAATATCGTTTAGATAATCGGTAACCTGTGTTGTGCCGTCTGACAGTCCTTTGTGTATCTTTCTGGAAAAATCAGAAAGAATGCTTCCGCGGCGTCCGGAAGGGGGCGCTTCTCTTGCTTCTGTGTGTATGTTCTGAGGCGGATTCAGAGATGCGAAATCTACGGAACCGAGAGTGAAAAGAAGGAAGAGTGCCACGATTACTCCAGTGGCGGCGCGGAGACCGCAGTAAAACATCTGCATACGGTACGAAGTGTGTTTTACAGCCTTCTGCGCCTGGATTTCAGGAGAAGCTGCTTTTCTCAGAATCTGTTCCTGCAGATAAGCAGGCGCAGATGCGGTGGGGCGCTGTTCTTCTTTCGATATAAGGTCATTCAGACAGAAGTCGCAGTTACTCAGATGCTCCAGAAGCATAATGGTTTCGTCTGTTGTCATAGAGCCGTTTTGGAAATTTTCTTTTTCTTGTTCGGTTATGTGCATCTAATCACTCCTTTCCAGCATTTTTTTCAACATAGCCTTTGCCCGGTAAAGCTGTGTCTGAATGGTTTTTGGATTTTTGCCCTTTTGTTGTGCAATCTCTGCCACAGAAAGCTCATTGCAGAAATGAGCGGCTGCGACCTCCCGATAAGGGCTTTTCAGACTCATACAGAGATTTTCCACTTCTTTGTCAGATGCTGTAAGAAGACAGGTTTCTTCCGGGGAGGAACCGTTATCTGCAATCTGTGCAAAATATGTGTCTTCTGTTGGAATGGTACGCCGTCCGGCTGCTTTTAAATAGTCCAGACATTTCCGCACGGCTATCTTACTGAGCCATGCTTTTTCATACATACCATCAAAACGGGAAAGATTTTTGTAGGCGGACAGAAACACTTCCTGTGTTAAATCCTCAGCGTCAAAGGGGTTGCCGATTGATTTCAGACATATGGAATATATTAAGTTTTGATACTGCTCTATTAAATATGCCAGATATTCTTCCTGTGAAATGTGATCAGCCCCTTTCTCTACCCGTTCACTTATTATAACGCGGCAGCGGGCGGGAAGACTTCAGAATCAGTAAATTATTTTTCTGTTTGCGTGTTATTTCAGCTTTCCTTCATACATCTTTCGGAAAATACCGTCTGTTTCGATAAGCTCCTGATATTTTCCTGTCTGGACAATTTCCCCATGCTCCATAACAAGGATCCGGTCGGAATTTTTTAAGGTTGTAAGTCTGTGGGCAATGGAAATCACAGTCATTTTGGTTTCTTCTTTTAATTTTTCAATTTCATTTTGAATATATCGTTCGGAGGTATTGTCAAGGGCGGAAGTAGCTTCATCCAGGATCAGAATTTCCGGTTTTCGAAGAAAAATTCTGGCAATGGCGATTCTCTGTTTCTGCCCGCCAGATAAGTTTCCGCCATTTTCCGATAAAACTGTGTTTAGCTTATTTGGAAGACTGTCTATAAATTCTGTCAGACAGGCTTTTCTTACCGCAGTTTCTACTTCTTTTTGAGAAGGCATTCTGTCAAGTCCATAGCAGATATTTTCGTATATGGTTCCTGCTACAATAAATGGGGACTGAGGAACTAAGGCGATAATCCGGGACAGTTCTTTTCTGGAAAGAGAGCGAAGATTCACGCCGTCAATAAAGATTTCTCCTTCATATTGTTCCAGTTTGCAGACTGCTTTTATAAAAGAAGATTTTCCGCAGCCGCTTGGACCTGCAATTCCTGTGAAGCTTCCTTTTTCAAATGCAAGGTTCAGATTTTTTAAAACAGAAGCCTGGTTATCATAAGAAAAGTGAAGATTTTTAATGTTAATGAAGGGGCTGATAACTTTGGGACCGGAAGTCGCTTTGTTTACTTCTGTATAAGAAAAATCGTTTGGTATTTCTGCCAGCTTAAAGAAATCATCTGCAAGAATCACGCTTTCAGACAATTCGTCCAGAATTCGGTGAAGCTCTTCCAACGGTTTTATTAACTGGGAAAAACAGAGATAAGAGGTCAGCACTGCACCGACACTGATAATTCCCTGTGTTGCTAGGTATGCGGAAATCCCAATCATCAGCACTGTGAAAGTAACTTCATTTATAAATTTCCAGCAGTCGTATTTTGCCATCTGTTTATGATGCTTCATTTCTTTTTTGCGCAGAAACTCGGATTTATTTTCAAATCTGCTTTCCTCGAGGGAAATGCTGTCTGTAATTCGAATTACTTCGATTCCGTTTAAAAGTTCTACAATTGTTCCGTCCATAGAGGATTTTGTTTCCAGAAGTTCTACGCGGATGCCCTGCTGTGTGCTGATTTGTCTCAAAACAATCCCGATTCCGATAGGAATAACGAGAAGCATGGGAAGAGCCAGAACAGCGGGAAGCGTAGTGAAAATCACAAAAATTGCAGCGGCGCTGTTAAAGATAGCCGGTGCAAAATCCATAAAGATAAGTTTTTCCAGTTTAATTGTGCCTTCCAGACAGCGGTTTAACCTCCCGTGGATATTTCCGGTCATATTTTCTTTGAAGAAAGACAAGGGGGCTTTTAAAAGTGAAGTAATCACAAGTCCGCGTGCCCGTTTTTCTGTTTTGGTAGCTGTATCTTCTACCATGATTCTGCGCAATATTTTAATCAGTTCGTTTACAACATTTACAACAAGAATCAGAAGAAGTACGGGAATGATGTTGAAAAATTCTATTTGCTCCTGAATCAGTATATCATCTGTCAGCCAGCCGATTGCTTTTGGGGTAAACTGGGTTAGGGCAGAAGATAAAATCATAATTACGACAATGAAGAGAAAGCTTCTCTTTTGTCGGGCATCCAGCAAATGGTACAATTTGGAAAGAATATGCTTTAATTTTATTTTCTTTTTCATATGTATCTCCTTTACAAGAGAAATAAGTTATAGGATACTTTTTTTAGTTTACCATAAGTTTTGGTAAAGAGGAACTACTTGCGAATCTTTTTTTCAGGGACTATACTGGTACTGTCAGGAACAGAAGATACCTGAATTATGAAATATGTTATTATATAATAGGAAGGAATTTTTCAGAAAAGAGGTAAGGTACGATGGAAACAGGACGTCTATATTATGAAAATGTGTATATAAAGGAATTCGATGCAAAGGTTTTAAAGTGCAGAGAAGGCGAAAACGGTTACGAGATTATTCTGGACGAGAGCGCTTTTTATCCGGAAGGGGGCGGACAGCCCTGTGATATTGGAAGTCTTGGAGAGGCGGAAGTAAAGGATGTTCAGGAAAAAGACGGAGAGCTGATTCATTATGTAGACAAGGCTCTGAAAGAAGGAAGTCAGGTTCATGGGCAAATCAACTGGGAGCGCCGTTTTGATTTGATGCAGCAGCATTCCGGCGAGCATATGGTAAGCGGTCTTGTACATGAGAAGTACGGATATAACAATGTGGGATTTCATATGGGAAGCGATGTGATTACCATTGATTTCAGCGGAGTTTTAAACGAGGAACAGTTACAGGAAATCGAGGACAGGGTAAATGAAAAAATCTGGGAAAATACGCCGGTTCAGATAACATATCCATCGGAAAATGAACTGGAAAACATACCTTACAGAAGCAAAAAAGAGCTGACAGGACAGGTGCGCATTGTGGAATTTCCGGAAACGGACATTTGTGCCTGTTGTGGAACGCACGTTGCTCACACCGGAGAAATCGGAGCCGTCAAGTTTCTGTCTGTTGTGAAGTTCCGCCAGGGAGTACGTGTGGAAATGATAAGCGGGAAGCGTGTGATAGACTATTTTTCAAAGATAGCAAAGGAAAACAGCAAGGTATCTGTTCTTCTTTCTGCAAAGCCTCAGGAAACATCAAAAGCAGTAGAACGTCTTCAGGAAGAAAATTTTCGCTTAAAAGGAAAAATTTTTGATATGGAAGCTGAGATTTTCAAGGCAGAGGCAGAAAAATGGGCAGGTGCTGGAAGTGTTCTTATTTTTAAGAAAAATATGGAGTCAGACAGTGTGAGAAAGCTTACTGATGCGGTGATGCAGACGTGCTGTGGCTGTTGTGCTGTTTTTTCTGATAATGGAGATGGAACATATAAGTATGCTATGGGAGAAAAAGATGGAAATCTCCGGGAGTTTACAAAAGAAATGAATCAGGTATTAAATGGAAGAGGCGGTGGGAAGCCATTCTTTGTACAGGGATCGGTGTCTTCGTCCGAGGAAGAAATCAGAAAGTTCTTTGAGAGGTGATGAGAATGCTTGGTGAATGTCACGCCCATGTGATTATGGATGGAATCAATTATAAAGAGGCGGTCAGCCTTCATAAAAACGGAGTGCAGGATCAGGCAATTCACAGATGTTTTCAGGAATATAAGAAAAGAGGAATTACGTTTATAAGGGATGGCGGAGATGCCCTTGGCGTATCCAGAAGGGCAAAGGAGCTTGCGCTGGAGTATGGGATTGATTATCGCTCCCCTGTTTTTGCTATCCACAGAGAGGGACACTACGGAAGCATTGTGGGAAAATCCTACACCACCATGAAGGAGTACCATGCGCTTGTTCTTGAGGCAAAAAGAGAAGGTGCTGATTTTATCAAGCTTATGACAACAGGACTTCTTGATTTTAATAACCAGGGAGAGATAACGGGAACACCTCTTTGCGAAAAAGAAGTAAAAGAAATGGTGCATATTGCGCACGGAGAAGGAATGGCCGTAATGAGCCACACGAATGGAAATTGTGGGGTCCGCTCTGCCATAGAAGCAGGAATGGACAGCATTGAACATGGCAACTATATAAACGAAGAAACCATAGAGATGTTGGCGCAGAGCGGAGTTGTGTGGACTCCCACTCTTGTGACAGTGAGAAATCTTCTGGGATGCGGAAGATATGAAGATGAAGTGCTTTTTCCTATTATAAAAAGGGGAGAACGGAATTTAAGACTTGCTTTTGAAAAGAAAGTGAATGTGGCTCTTGGGAGTGATGCAGGAGCGTATATGGTTTCTCATGGACAGGGCATTTATGATGAATATGCGGCTTTTTGTGAAATACTGGGAGAGACAGAGGAAATGAAGGCGTGGATACAGAGAGGGGAGGATATAATAAAGGAGAGATTTAAAAGATAATTATATGTTTTATTGAAAACTAAAAAATTAAGGAAGGAATTGTAATGCTTGAATTGAAAGATAGAGAATATAAGCGATTTGAAGATATAAAACATATCAGAAAAGACGGCAGTGAATTTTGGTCCGCCAGAGAACTTGCACCTGCGTTAGAATATAATAAGTGGGAAAATTTTCATAAAGTAATTAAACGCGCTATGATTGCCTGTGAAAATAGCGGACATACTATTTCAGACGATTTTCCTGAAGTCAGGAAAATCGTGAGTGCAGGCGCAATGAGTAAACCGATTAAAGATTATGAGCTTACTCGTAAAATTGCGAAAAGATGAAGTAAGTAGTGCAAAAACCGCAACTGCCACTCATTATATGGTAGGAAAAGAAGTACGGGGAGCTATTAAAAAAATAGGTGGTACAATGCCCGAAGATTTACCAACACCAGAAAAAAGTATTCAGCAGGTTGAAAAAGAACAGCTTGAACGATTAAAGGAAAAAGCAAAGGCTGGTAAATTAATGCTTGATGAGTAAAAAATACCCCATCATACTTATAGTGTCAGGAAGAATTGATAAAATCACAGACCGCCGAATTCGGCGGTCTGTTTGTCTATCCCCTGTTCTGCGCTTCCACAAGATGGGCTGCGCCGTAAATTTCGCGAAGCTTTGGTTTTTCAATTTTTCCGGTTGGATTTCTCGGTATGTCTGCAAAGAAAATTTTTCTTGGACGTTTATATCGGGGAAGCTGGCGGCAGAAAAGATTAATCTCTTCTTCTGTGCAGGCGCAGCCCGGTTTCAGAGAAATGATAGCCGCAGAGATTTCTCCGAGACGTTTATCGGGAAGACCGATGACTGCCACATCGTGGATCTTTTCGTTTGTCCGTAGGAAATCCTCAATCTGGACAGGGTAAATATTTTCACCACCGCTTATGATAACGTCTTTCTTTCTGTCTACAAGGAAGAGGAAGCCGTCTTCGTCCTCCATTGCCATGTCCCCTGTATAAAGCCAGCCATCATGAAGCACTTCTTTTGTAGATTTGGGGTCATTATAATAGCACACCATAACGCCGGGACCTTTTACAGCAAGCTCGCCGGTTTCGCCTTGTTTCACGGGATTTCCCTGTTCGTCAATGACTTTTGTTTCCCATCCGTAACCGGCTTTTCCGATAGCGCCTACTTTATGAATATTTTCTACACCGAGATGTACGCAGCCGGGACCGATAGATTCGCTTAAACCGTAGTTGGTATCGTACTGGTGATGAGGAAAATACTGTTTCCAGTGCTTAATAAGGCTTGGAGGCACAGGCTGTGCGCCAATGTGCATAAGACGCCACTGCTCCAGCTGGTACATTTCCAGCTTTAATTTTCCGCTGTCGAGAGCGAGAAGAAGGTCCTGCGCCCATGGAACAAGAAGCCACACAATCGTACATTTTTCTTCAGATACAGCGCGTAGGATAAATTCAGGGTTTGCACCTTTTAAGAGAACGGCCTTTCCGCCTGTTAAAAAGCTGCCGAACCAGTGCATCTTAGCTCCTGTGTGATAAAGGGGCGGAATACAGAGGAAAACATCGTTTTTTGTCTGGTGGTGATGGTGCTGCTCTGTTTTTGCTGCGTGTAAAAGCGCCTGGTGTGTGTGAAGGATTGCTTTTGGAAAACCAGTTGTACCGGAGGAAAAGTAGATAGCTGCATAGTCTTCGTCAGCTACATCTACCTTTGGGGACTGGCTGGAGCAGTTGGCTGTATGAATGGTATAATCTTCTGCAAAACCCGGACAGCCGTCTCCTACATAGTAGAGAAGACGATGTTTGCCGATTTCATCTGCGACTTCTTCTACGCGTCCTATAAATTCCGGACCGAATACAAGAATGTCCACTTCCGCAAGATCGAGACAGTACTGGATTTCTTCGGCGGAATACCGGAAATTTAAAGGAACGGCAAGAGCGCCGGCTTTTAAAATACCGAAATAAATAGGAAGCCATTCCAGACAGTTCATAAGGAGAATGGCAACCTTATCTCCTTTTTTTACCCCGCGTTCAATCAGAAGGTTGGCAAAGCGGTTTGCCTTTTCATTAAATACGTTCCATGTGATTTCTCTTCTGTAATAAGGAGCGCGTACCGGCTCGATCAGTTCAAATTCCTTCCATGTAACACGTCTTGTTTCCGGCATTTCCGGGTTGATTTCTACAAGACAGACGTCATCTCCGTAGAGACGGCAGTTTTTTTCTAATATATCAGTAAGCGGCATAATAAATCATCCATTCCCTTTCTTAGTCTATTTCCTATACACGACAGGAAATCAACGCTTTAACGCGGCGAAGTCTATTAATGTTTATAATACCGAACTTTGCAGGGAATGTCAACTGATTTTTTTATACTCCCAGAAGATAAGCGGCATTTTCCCAGAGAATCTGCTGCTTTTCTTTTTCGGAGAGACCGGTAAGATTTTTTAATTTTTCCACGCAGTCTTTCTGGTAAGTCCAGGGCGCGTCCGTTCCGAAAAGAACCTTATCCGCCCCGTGGAGATGGATCATTCTTGTAAGCTGCTCCTCTTCCATGTGCATAATGGAGTAGGAGGTGTCAAAATATACATTTTTTCCGCAGAGTTTTTCTTCTGCTTCCTTATAATTGCCGTTGCTTCCCATATGAGCCAGGATCAGTCTGGGAGGAGCGGTGTCCTCAAGAACATGGAGGATCATATCCGGGGAGCAGAACGCCTCATCGGGAGTGTAGGGGTCATCTCCAGCGTGAGTGAGGACAGAAAGACCAAGCTCTGAGGCAGCGTAAATAATGCGCATATACCGGATGTCATCAAAATATACACCCTGGTAGTTGGGATGAAGCTTAATTCCCTGAAAACCTTCTCTTTTTATCAGTTTTAAAATTTCTTTATAATTGTCGCATACAGGGTGAAGACCGGCGAAGGAAATAAGGCGGTGTGAGGAGCTGTCGGCATAGGTTTCATTAATCTCTGCTGCAAAACGAATAACAGAATCAATTTGATGTGGATTTGTGACAACGGGTAAGATCACACTTATATCCACGCCGCTTTTTTCCATGGAAGCAAGAAGCCCAGCGGCAGTTCCGTTCATGCTTGGAGTGTGGTTCATTACAAAAGAAAGTTTTGGCACTGCTTTTTCTGCAACCTTGTCCGGGAAAATATGTGTATGAAAATCTATAATCATAATAAAACCTCTCTTTCGGGTGAATTCTTTCGCGATTTGCACAGGCATCATTATAAAACAAAATTTTTTCGGTTTCAATCAGAGAAAAAGAATGATAAAATAAAAATGTAAGTAAACAGCAAGGGAGGCATAAAATATGTATCGAATATTAATTGTGGAGGATGATGAAACAATAGCAGGTCTTGTGCAGAAGCATCTTCAATCCTGGGGGTATCAGGTTGACTGTGTGAGCGATTTTTCCAATGTGCTCCGGGAATTTGTGCAGAAAGATCCGCAGCTCGTTCTTCTTGATTTAAAGCTTCCCTTTTATAATGGCTTTCACTGGTGTGAGGAAATCAGGCGGATTTCTCAGGTTCCTGTTTTGTTTCTTTCTTCCGCAGCAGACAACATGAATATGGTTATGGCAATGAGCCGGGGAGCGGACGATTTTATTGCAAAGCCCTTCGACCTTGACGTGCTTGCCGCGAAGGTGCAGGCAGTGTTAAGGCGGACATATGCTTTTGGGAAAAACTCCAATCTTCTGGAATGCGGAGGCGTGATCTTAAATCTTGGAAACGGAACCCTCCAATATAATGGAGAAAACGTGGAGCTTACAAGAAACGAGCTGCGGATTCTCCAGATTTTAATGGAACACGCGGGAAAAATCGTATCGAGGGACGATATTATGACACATCTCTGGGAAAACGACAGCTTTGTGGACGACAATACCCTGACAGTCAATATGACCCGCCTTCGTAAGAAGCTGGAAGGTATGGGGCTTTCTGATTTTATTGTGACAAAAAAAGGAATGGGATATATGGCGCAGGGAGGAATTGCATGAAATATCTCAGAGAATATGCAGGAAGAATAAAAAAACCTGCTCTGGCATTTTTTCTCTGCTGTTTTACAGCAGGCTGTGTGGCGTTTCTCTATGACCTTCCGGCAGAACCGGTGATTTACGGCGGAATTTTATGCACGCTTATCATGCTTCTTTTTTTCTGGGACGGATACCGGAAATACGTAAGACGAAGAGAAACTCTTCATCAGATTTTAGATAACAGTTTTCTGGAAGAAAAAATGTTTCCGGAGCCTCTTGACGAGACAGAGAAACTTTATCAGGAAATCGTGAAAAATTTTAACAGCCTTCGAATGAAAGCAGAAGGTGGAAAACTTCGTTTTTACGAGGAGCTGACGGATTATTATACCATGTGGGTGCATCAGATCAAAACGCCTATTTCCGCGCTTCGCCTTCTTTTGCAGGAAAATAAAGAAGAAAATAAGGCGGCTATCTCCGAGCTTTTTAAAATTGAGCAGTATGTGGAAATGGTTCTCGGGTATCTGCGGACAGAAGACATATCAGCAGATATGAGCTTTCAGGAATATGAGCTGGATGGGCTGATAAAAGAGCAGATACATAAGTATGCCAGAATATTTGTGGGGAAAAAGCTGACGCTTCATTATGAAGGAGTGGAGGAACGCGTTCTTACAGACGGAAAATGGCTTGGGTTTGTGATCGGGCAGATTTTTTCCAATGCCTTAAAGTATACAAGGCAGGGAGGAATTTCCGTTTATATGAGCCCGGACAGAGCCCATACACTTGTCATTGAAGACACGGGGATCGGAATCTGTCAGGAAGACCTTCCGAGGGTGTTTGAAAAGGGATTTACCGGGCATAATGGCAGAGAGGATAACCGTTCCACAGGGATTGGACTTTACCTTTGCGTGAAGATTATGAAGAAGCTGCGCCATGAGATTACGATAGAATCCACACCCGGAAAAGGCACAAAGATTTATCTTTTTCTGGGAAGAAAAGCGCTTGATATGTATTGACAGGAGGGATTTATGGGAGAAGTACAGCAGTCAAATTATGAAAAGGTTCTGGAAATGTGGCGCCAGAATTTTCTGAAAATGGACCATGAGTTGTTAATTAAAAAGTTTCAGCTGGAAGCAGATGAAGAAAATATTTATCTTGTATATTTCAACAAAAAACTTAAGATTAACAGAATCACGGGAAAGATTTTCTACATGGAGGATCCGGAGAGAAAGCCGGGATTTGATACTTCGATTACTATATATAATATGTTTCACTATGCCTGTGAAGTTCCGGCAGAATCGGGAAAACTTGTGCCATTCCGTGAAGTGAAGCGAGTGTATCCTTTTGAGGCAGCATATAAGAGAACGATTCTGAAACGGTTTTCTGAAATTTTTTCCGGTCACGTAAAAGAACTTTCTGAGGCGTGTGAAGCTCTCGGAGGAAAAAAATTACCCCAGGGGGATGCGGGATATGTGATTCCTGTTTTTCCTTTTCTTCACATCGCAGTTCTTTTCTGGGATGGCGACGATGAATTTGAAGCACAGGGCAATATGCTCTTTGATTCCAATATTACAGATTTTTTTCACGAGGAAAATGTAGTATGTGTAGCAGCAGATGCTGTGTATTATCTTACATTAGCGGCAGGAATGGAAGGGGAGGAAATTTACGCTTCCCTGCCCACAGAGGCAGATTCTTTCTCCAATCTTACAGAAATGTAAGGATAAGGCTTAAATTGTAACCCGGGTCTATGGAAACAGGCTCCGGGTTTTCTTATACTATAAGCATAGAATGAAAAACAGAGAGGAGAAAGAATATGTCATTACTGGAAGTAACAAATGTAAAGAAAATATACAGCACCCGATTTGGCGGAAATAAAGTGCAGGCGTTATCAAATGTTACATTTTCTGTGGAGGAAGGAGAATTTGTGGCGATTATGGGAGAGTCAGGAAGTGGAAAAACTACACTTTTAAATATTTTGGCGTCTCTTGACCGCCCTACAGAGGGAGAGGTGCTTCTTGAGGGGAAAAGCATTGTTCATTTAACGGAGAAGGAGATTTCAGCATTCAGAAGAAAGAACCTTGGGTTTGTATTTCAGGATTTTAACCTTCTGGATACGTTTAGTCTTCGTGATAATATTTATCTTCCCCTTGTTCTTGCTGGGGAAAATTACAGAGAAATGGAACAGAAGATACGTCCCATTGCACAGGCTCTCCGCATTGCAGATATTTTGGAGAAGTATCCTTATGAGGTTTCCGGCGGACAGAAGCAGAGGGCGGCAGTTGCAAGAGCCTTGATTACAGAGCCGAGACTGATTCTTGCAGACGAACCTACCGGAGCCCTTGATTCTAAGGCGGCGTCACTTCTTTTATCTATGTTTGGAGAAATCAACGAGGCAGGACAGACAATTCTCATGGTAACCCACAGCGCCCAGGCTGCAAGCCATGCATCGAGAGTGCTTTTTATTAAGGATGGAGAAGTGTTTCATCAGATTTACAGAGGTGGAAAAACACATCAGGAAATGTACCAGATGATTTCCGATACTCTGACGATTCTGACAACAGGCGGTGAGACTTATGCGTAAAGGGTTATTTTTAAAGCTGGCAGTAAGCAATATTAAAAGAAATAAAGGTACATATATTCCATATATGATTACATGTATCTGCTGCATTGCCATGACGTACATGATGTTTTTTGTAACACAGAGCAAAGATTTATCCGTGCAGGTTCCAGATAGTGCAATGGTAACAAGTATTATGTTTCTTGGGATTGCCGTTATTTATATTTTTTCTTTTATATTTCTTTTGTACAGCAATAGTTTTGTCATGAAAAGGCGGCAGAAGGAAATCGGGCTCTATAACATTCTGGGGCTGGAAAAAGGACATATTATGAAAATGATGGCTGTAGAGACGTTGCTCACTTCTGTTATCAGTATTATCGGAGGTATTGCAGCGGGGATTCTGGGAAGTAAGCTGGCCCTTTTGCTGCTGCTTAAAATCCTGCATGTTCCTGCGCAGCTTGGATTTTACGTGTGTGTGCCTGGAATTATAGTGTGTGCAGTGATGTTTCTTCCTGTTGTAATTGTAACCTTATTCCGAAATGTCCACAGAGTGCGGTTAAGTCAGCCTATCGAGCTTCTGCGCAGCGGAAACACCGGAGAAAGAGAGCCGAAAGCAAAATGGCTGATGGCGCTTGTGGGATTTCTTTGCCTTGGAAGTGGATATTATATTGCAGTGACAACAAAATCTCCTGTCACAGCTCTTGGATTGTTTTTTGCGGCGGTGCTTCTTGTTATGGCAGGTACTTATCTTTTATTTACAGCCGGAAGTATTGCAGTGTTAAAAGTGATGCGCTGGAAAAAAAGTTTCTATTATAAAACAAAGAATTTTACAAGCATTTCCGGTATGATTTATCGTATGAAACAAAATGCAATGGGGCTTGCAAGTATCTGTATTTTAAGTACAGGCGTACTTCTTATGCTGTCCACTACGGTTTCTCTGAATATGGGGATAGAAAATTCTTTAAGCGATATGTTTCCTTACGATGCAGGTTTTACATTTAACAATGTTACTTTTGAAGAAGTGCCGCGATTGCGAAATGCTTTTGATGAAGCTGTGGAAAAAGAGAAAGTTCCTTATGAAGAAAAAGTAACGCAGGTAATTCTTGATATTAGTATTGCGAGAAACGGGAATAATATGGAAATTCTTACAAGGGATACGGCTGCTTCTGCAAATGTGGAATATCTGACGGTTGTGCCTGAGGAAGAGTATGAGAAAATCAGCGGAAAAACTGTAGAGCTGAAGCCGGGAGAGATTCTTGCATTTCAGGAAAACGGAGGAAAAGGAGATATTGCTCTGAATGGTGTTGATTATAAGGTAAAGGAGTGGCTGGAAGAAAAGCCAACATATGACAGAGGAAATAATATATTTTATAAAACTACAATTGTAGTGACAAAAGAGGATTTACAAAAAATGGACGCTCTCCAGAAAGAGCTGGTTGGAAAGGACAGGGGTTACCTGAAGCTTGAGTTTGGGCTTTATATAGAAGGGGGAAAAGAGGCAGATATAAAATATGGAAATCTTTTGCAGGAAGATTTAGCGCCGTTGGCAGAGACACTTCAGGCAGAAGATGGAGATATGACACCTTGGTTTCGATATAATATCCGGGAAGAACATTACAGCTCTTTTTATACATTAAACGGCGGTCTTCTCTTCCTTGGAATTTTCCTCGGATTTATTTTCCTTGTGGGAGCCGGCATGATCATTTATTACAAACAGATGTCGGAAGGATATGAAGATAAAGATCGGTTTGAGATCATGCAGAAGGTGGGCATGAGCCGGAAAGAGGTGAAGTCAGCCATACGAAGACAGATTCTCATGGTATTTTTCCTGCCTCTTCTGATGGCTGTCCTTCATATTATCATGGCGTTCCCTATGATCAGCCGCCTTCTGGGGCTTTTGGGAATGATGAATACAGAGCTGTATATTTTATGTACAATTGTTGTTTTTGCAGTGATTTATGCGGCAATCTATATGTGTACGGCGAAGTCTTATTATAAGATTGTGGAGAGGAGAGGGTAGTTTACCTCTTCGCAAAGTGAGTAAAGAGATAGTGGAAGATGAAGGGAGAATCTGCTAAAATAAAGATAGAAAATAGAAAAGGGGTGGTATACAGACCTTTCATAATACAAAGGATAAAAATACTGAAATTTATGAAAGGAGAGCCCTTATGGGAAATTCAAAGCACGAAGATGCCATTATGAAAATGGGGTTTCGCTATTTTCGGGATACAATTTTGAAATTGCTGGGAATTGATTATACCTATGTGGATATAGGTCCGACAGAGCTTGTGGAATTGACGATTCATTCTCTTTATATGGATTTTACGTTTCTAACAACATCGGGTCAATATGTTCACGCAGAATTTCAGACGACCAATGGAGGCGAAAAAGATTTACGCCGTTTTCATGCTTACGAGGCAGTTTTATCACATGAGAGCGGCATGATATATTCGGGAGGTATCAAAAACTCAAAGACAGAGCTGGATTGCGGCGTGTATACATACAGAGTGATACCGGTTTACATGACTGCCAGAGACGCGGAAGAGATAAAGGAGGTGACTGCCATGACCAGATTAGGACAGATGTTGTATGATGATGGTTTTAAGAGTGGAAGTGAGCGTATGACAAAGCTGACACGAATTTTACTGGAGGAGAATCGTCTGGAAGATTTGAAGAAAGTAACTGAAGATAAAGAGTTTCGTGAAGAGTTAATGAAGAAGTATAATATTCAGTAAGTATGAATAAAAATCCACTGTTTTTCTTTTGCATGAGGAAAACGGTGGATTTTTTGAGGAAATCTGGTAAAATAGTAAAGTATTACTAAAAGAAAGGAAGGAGAGCCTTATGAAAGGCGAAAGTTTTAAAAGGGGGCTGCGCGATGGTGTGCCTATAGGGCTGGGGTATTTTGCCGTATCGTTTACATTTGGCATGATGGCAGTTGCCGGTGGATTAAGTATCTGGCAGGCAGTGCTGATTTCTTTTACAAACCTGACATCAGCCGGGCAGTTCGCAGGACTTGAGATTATTCTTGCGGCAGGTTCTTACTGGGAGATGGCGCTGACACAATTAATTATCAATCTGCGGTACAGTCTGATGTCATTTTCTCTGTCTCAGAAATTAAGAAGAGATGTTTCCTGGGCGCACAGGTATCTTGTGGCGTTTGGTGTGACAGATGAGATTTTTGGAATCAGCGTAAGTCGTCCGGAAAAGGTACATCCATTTTATAATTACGGAGCCATGTGCGTGGCAATTCCAGGATGGACACTGGGAACACTTGCAGGTGCAATCTCAGGAAATCTTCTGCCGGATTTTATGATGAGTGCTTTAAGTGTGGCGATTTACGGAATGTTTCTGGCAATTATCATTCCTCCTGCAAAGAAAAATAAAGTTGTTCTTGCAGTTGTTCTGGGAGCGATGGCAGTAAGCGGACTGTTTTCTGTTGTGCCGATTCTGAAAAAGGTATCTTCTGGTTTTGTGATTATTATTACAACCCTTCTTGTGGCTGGGGCAGCGGCGTATTTCTGTCCGGTGCAGGAAGTAAAAGAGACGGAAGAAAGAGAAGGTAAATCGTATGAGTCATAATATTTATATTTATATATTCGTTATGGCAGGAGTTACATACCTTATTCGTATGCTTCCTCTTGTCCTTGCAAAAAAAGAAATTTCAAATCCGTTTATCAAATCGTTTCTTTATTATGTGCCGTATGCCTGCCTGGCAGCCATGACATTTCCTGCAATCCTGTTTGCTACAGAAAGCCCCGTTTCAGGAGCAGCAGGCTTGGGAGCTGCGCTGGTTGCGGCTTATAAAGAAAAAAGCCTTCTTACCGTTGCCCTGGCTGCCTGCTGTGCAGTGTTTATTGTGGAGCGGATTTTACAGTTTATTCCAGTCTGAGAAGCCTCTGCTTCTAAAGTGGACGCGTTCGAATTAATTTTCTCCCAAAAAAGAAAGGTCAATTTCCCCGTCATACACTGTTGTGGCGGGGCCTGTCATATATACAAGATTTTCTTCGCGGTCCCAGAAGATTTCCAGATCTCCCCCAAGAAGTTTTACCGTAACAGGGGCGCTTCCGTCAACGTGATGATTTAAGATAGAAGCAACCGCAACGGCGCAGGCTCCTGTTCCGCAGGCAAGCGTTTCGCCGGAGCCTCTTTCCCACACACGCATCTGAACCGTATGCTCATCAATGACTTTAACAAATTCTGTATTTACTCTGTCCGGGAAAAGTGGGTGATTTTCAAATTTCGGACCGATTTTCTCAATTTCAAGATGATCCACATCTTCCATAAATACAACAGCGTGGGGATTTCCCATGGAAATACCTGTAAAATGATAAGTGTTTTCCTCTATTTCTATAGGCACATCAACGGCTTTATCCCCTTCTGTCAGAACCGGGATTTCTTTTGGGGTGAGAATGGGAGAACCCATATTTACACGGACGGAGGAAACCTTCCCGTTTTTTACGGTAAGATCAAGATATTTGATACCGCTTTTTGTTGCAACGGAAATGCTTGTTTTATTTACAATGCCGTAGTCGTAGGCGTATTTTGCAACGCAGCGGATTCCGTTTCCGCACATAGCTCCCTGAGAGCCGTCAAGATTATACATATCCATTTCGCAGTCTGCGATTTCAGAAGGTTTAATAAGAATCAGACCGTCGGAACCGATCCCAAAGTGGCGGTCGCTTACAAATTTTGCCACCTCACCTGGATTTTTTACGGTTTCCTTAAAACAGTTTACATATACATAGTCGTTTCCAATTCCCTGCATTTTTGTGAATTTCATAATATCATTTCCTTTCGTGATGTATTTATATATAGATGCCAGGGTCAAAAGGTCCCAGGCTTCTTTTCAGAATCCCTTTTATCTGTGCAATTAAAGTTCCGTAATTGGTTATGGGGATTTCCTGATCTTTTGCACAGGCAATCCTGTATTTCATTTCTCTTTCATTGAGCATACAGCCGCCGCAGTGGACAATCATCTTATAAGGAGAGAGATCTTCTGGAAATTCTGTCCCGGAGGTAAAGGAAAAGGAAAGCTCTTCTCCTACATATTCCTGGATCCATTTTGGGAGTTTGACGCTTCCAATATCATTACACTGGCGATGGTGGGTGCAGCCTTCGCTTATAAGAATCCTGTCTCCTCTTTTCAGGGAATCCAAAGCGGAAGCTCCCTCTGCCAGAGTCTCAAGATTTCCCTTGTATCTGGCAAACAGAATCGAAAAAGAAGTAAGCGGGATATGTTCCGGCGTGTGTTTTGCTACAAAGGGGAAAACCTGGCTGTCTGTAATCACAAGCCGGGGAGAGATTCCTTTTTCCAGAAGCCCGGAAAGCGCCTGTGGAAATTCCGTGTCCCGCACAGTAAGAGCCGTCGCTCCGCAGGAGAGAATATCCCGGATCGTCTGCTGCTGAGGAAGAATGAGCCGTCCCTTTGGCGCAGCCTTGTCAATGGGAATGACAAGAAGCACAAGGTCAAGGGGCTTTAACAGATCAGATACAAGGGGCTTTTGTTTGTCTTCTTTTGGGGCAAGAGCGGCAATGCGCTCTTTGAGCTCATGAATATTTGTGCCGTCCTTTGCACTGACGCAGACAGAAGGTATATCAGACAAAGCGGCATTTCCGGGCAGACTTCTGTTTAAATCTATCTTATTATATACAAGAAGAAACGGAATGTTTTTTGCCCGGAAACGGGAAATCAGAGTTTCTTCTGTGGCTGATAATCCCGCGGTACTGTCTATAATAAGAACAGCAATATCTGTTTTATTCAGAACCTGCAGCGTTTTCTGGATCCGGAGATTTCCAAGTTCTCCCTCATCGTCAATGCCCGGAGTGTCGATTAGCATGGCAGGACCTAAGGGGAGAAGCTCCATTGTTTTATATACCGGGTCAGTTGTTGTTCCTTTGACATCAGAGACAATGGCAAGATTCTGCCCTGTCACTGCGTTTATGATGCTTGATTTTCCGGCATTCCGCCTGCCGAAAAAAGAAATGTGTACCCGCTCTGCGGCGGGCGTCTGATTCATAGCCATAGTTACCTCCTTTTGGTTTTCTCATGTCTATATCGGAATAAATGAGTATTTATTCGTCTAAGTGTTGTAAATAATTATAAAAAAAATTTAATTATTATGCAAGTATACTCTTGCATTTTAGGAAAAACATGATAGAATAGAAGCACAGTAAAGATTATACAAAGACATTGCATAAATTAAATATTTATTCATCTCACACATATTTCAAGGAGGAAAAAGTAATGAAAAACATGAAGAAATTTGCAGCACTTGCACTGAGCACAGCGATGATCGTATCTATGACAACAGGAGTTTCCGCAGCAATCGAGTCAAAAGATGACCTTGCAGGAAAGAAGATCGGCGTACAGCTTGGAACAACAGGAGACCTTGAGGCTTCTGAATATGAAAAAGACGGAGCAGTAGTAGAGCGTTACAGCAAAGGCGCTGAGGCAATCCAGGCATTAAAAGCAGACCAGATCGACTGTGTGATCATTGACTCTCAGCCGGCACAGAAATTCGTAGAAAATAACGATGATCTGAAAATTCTGGACGAGCCATTTGTTGAGGAAGAATATGCAATCTGCCTGAAAAAAGGCAATGATGAGCTTCTAAAAGAAATTAACGGAGCATTAAAAGAATTAAAAGAAGATGGAACAATCGACAGCATTATGGATAACTATATTGGAGATAATATTGGCGAGACACCATATGAATCTCCGGAAGATGCTGACCATTCCAAAGGAAAACTGATCATGGCAACAAACGCGGAGTTTGAGCCGTATGAGTACCATGAAGGAGACGAGATCGTAGGAATCGATGCAGATATTGCACAGGCAATCTGCGATAAGCTTGGATATGAGCTTAAAATCGAAGATATGGAATTTGACGCGATCATTGCAGCTGTAAATTCTGGAAAAGCAGATTTCGGTCTTGCAGGAATGACAATTACAGAAGACCGTCAGGCAAGCGTAGATTTCACAGACACATACGCAAACGCAAGCCAGGTTATCATTGTAAAGAAATAATAGGAACTGATTGTAGGAATTAGAGACAAAGAGCTGTTGCATTGATACAACAGCTCTGTTTTAAGGAAGAGGAAAAATTCATGAACCATATGTTTTTAGCAGATATTAAACAGGATTTATATCTGAACTTCATTAAAGACGACCGTTACATGTGGCTTGTGGACGGTCTGAAAACAACATTGATCATTACTGCTTTTGCCGTTGTGATCGGAATCATCATCGGATTCTTTGTTGCGATCGTCCGTTCTGCCCACGACAAGACAGGATCCTTTAAAATTTTAAACGCCATTTGCCGCGTATACCTGACTGTAATCCGCGGTACACCTGCAATGATCCAGCTCTTAATTATGAACTTTGTTATTTTCGGTTCTGTGAGCATGAATAAAATTGTAGTAGGCGCGCTTGCTTTCGGTATTAACTCCGGCGCGTATGTGGCAGAAATTGTCCGTTCCGGAATTATGTCCATTGATCAGGGTCAGATGGAAGCAGGACGAAGCCTTGGCCTTAATTATGCGCAGACCATGCGTCTGATCATCGTGCCGCAGGCATTTAAGGCAGTGCTTCCTGCACTTGTAAACGAGTTTATTGTTTTGATCAAAGAGACTTCTATCATCGGATATATTGGCATGATGGACCTTACAAAAGGAGCAATGCTGATCCAGAGCCGTACATACAACGCGTTCTGGCCTCTGCTTGCGGCAGCAGCAATTTATCTTGCACTTGTTATGATTCTTACATTTGGAATGAATAAACTGGAAAGGAGACTGAGAACCAATGAACGCTGAGAATAATCAGGTATTAATTGAAGTAAAAGAACTGAAAAAGGCATTCGGAGATAACCGTGTTCTGGATGGCATTTCTACTGATATACATCAGGGCGAAGTGGTTGCGATTATCGGTCCTTCCGGTTCCGGTAAATCTACGTTCCTGCGTTCCTTAAACTTAATGGAAGTACCCACAGGCGGTCAGATTCTTTTTGAGGGAACAGATATTACAGACCCGAAGGTGGATATTAACCGCCACCGCCAGAAAATCGGAATGGTTTTCCAGCAGTTCAATCTGTTTCCGCATAAAACAGTAAAAGAAAATATCATGCTTGCACCTGTCACATTAAAATTAATGACAGGTGAGGAAGCGTCAAAAAAAGCAGATGAGCTTCTTGCCCGCGTAGGTCTTCCGGACAAGGCGGACGCTTATCCGGATATGCTTTCCGGCGGACAGAAACAGCGTATCGCAATCGCAAGAGCGCTTGCAATGAATCCTGACGTGATGCTTTTTGACGAGCCGACTTCCGCTCTTGACCCGGAAATGGTAGGAGAGGTTCTGGAACTTATGAAAGAGCTTGCAAAAACAGGAATGACAATGGTCGTTGTTACCCACGAGATGGGATTCGCAAGAGAGGTTGCAACAAGAGTTATTTTTATTGATGATGGAAAAATTCAGGAAGAAAATACTCCTGCAGAGTTTTTTGAAAATCCGAAGAATCCGCGTTTAAAAGAATTTTTATCAAAGGTTTTATAAAGAATCAGAAGAGACAGAAAGCCCCCGGCAGTTCAGATGTGAACTGCCGGGGGCTTTTGGAAAGGAGTATAAGTATAAAAGTATAAAAAGCATTAATTCTCAGAAGGACATTGATTTTTCTGAAGCTCTCCGTAACAGTATTTCATAATCGCTTTTCTTGTGATCAGTCCAATAAAGGAGCCCTGATCATCTACCACAGGAACGTAGTTCTGATTGATGGCACGATCCAGCAAATCCTCCATGTTGGAATTTGCGTGTACCGGTTTATAAGTTGCTCTTCTTGGGATTGCCATAATGGAAATTCCCTCTGTATCTTTCATGTCTGTAATGTTTAAATGTTTCATTCCCCACAGAAGGTCTCCCTCAGAAATAGTTCCGAGATATTTGCCGTCAAGGGTGAGGAGAGGAATACAGGAAAACTTCCGGTGCTCCATTTTTTCAAGAGTCTGTCTTAAGGTTTCGTCTTCAAATATGTATGCCACTTCACTTTTGGGTGTCAGAAAAAATAAAATATTCACGTTATTACCTCATTACTGTATAGCACTTGTTTTTAGTTATACGCCGAAAAAACCCGGCGATTTGTACTATAATAATGATAGTATGAGGCAGTGTTTCTGTCAATAAGATGAAATATTAAATTTTTAGAAAGTGAGCACAAAGATTTGAAGAAAGTTTTACAGAAGTGAGAGATTTTTGTTTTGTATCGTAAGAAATATAGAGAAAGGCGAAACTTTACAAAATATTTAAATGACAGTATAATCAGAATAAATGTAATTTAAAGTGTGGATAGTGTTGAATTTCATAACTCCTTTATTGTTTATTTGTGATATATAAAATCTGTAATTGGTAACAGAATAAAAGCAGGCTTAAAAGAGGAAACATAAGATTTTATTAATATAATGGGGAAGATATTATGAATAAAAAACGCGATTTAAAACTTAGTATTAAAATTTCTCTGGTACTGGGCAGTATTATTTTTCTGAGTATATTTATATATTTACTCATTTATATTCATAATTCAAAAGAATATGAAAGAAAAGTCATGGGTAAAGAAAATATTGCTATGCTGCATTCTATCGATTCATCGCTGACAACAGTTTTAGAAAATGCGAACAATTATTCTAAACTGATTTTAGCGGACAGCGTTGTACAGAAACAAATGAAATCCGGAAATATAGTTTCCGATTTTGATAAACAGCAATTATTGATAAGCCGAATTTATTCTATTACTCAATTTTCAGAAAGTGTAGATACGGTTTGGCTGATCGATCAAAACGAACAAAAATTAACAGTAGGACAGAGAGCGGATTTTTCTATTAAAAAAGATACAACGGAATATAATTGGATAAAGGATCTGAACGGCAAAGCAAAGCTGCTGATTCAGAAAATTAATGGACAGAACTATCCTGTACTGGTCAGATCATTTAAAGATTTAAATGAATTTCAGACAATCGGTATTATTGGAGTTCAGATTGATAAAGAAAAATTAGAATCACTGGTTTCGGAAAGTATAATTTCCGAAAATGAAAAAATTATTATTTTAAACGAAGATAATGAAACAATCTGCTCGGCAGGAGATTTTCATGAATCAATGAAAATTTCTGAGATGGTACGGGAATTAGAGAGTTCTGATGGGGAAGTGATTCATCGAAAAAAAATCAACGGAAAATATTACTATCTGTCCGGAATTCTCAATGAAGAAAAAGACTGGAAAATTATTCGTTATTCTCCGGTTATAAAAACAGAAATTTTCAGCGGTATGTTTCGATTTAATATCATTTTAATTGTGGGGCTTGGTTTGATCATCATCGGTATATCCTTGATATTTGCCCGGTTTTTGACAGTACCTGTTCAGGTTCTTCTGGATAAAATGGAAAGTATAGAATACGGGGAACCTGAGAAAATAAATGAAAAGGCATATTTAAGTGAATTTCGAAAACTGTTTTACGGATATAACAAAATGGTTGACGAAATAAAGCGTCTGTTAGAGGAGACGATTGTAAAACAGAAAAGAATTCGAATTGTGGAATGGAATGAAATGCAGGAACTGATGAAACCGCATTTTCTTTATAATACTCTGGAATCACTGGAAGCCTTAATTTTGATGGAAGAAACAGAAAAAAGTGCAAAGCTGGTAAGAAGTCTGGGGCAGTTTTACAGAAAATCTGTCAGCGGCGGAAGGGAATTTCTTACGATAAATGAGGAAATTCAGATTGTAAAAGATTATGCGGATATATTAAAAATCCGTTTTGGAGACAGCTTTAAATTTGATGTGAGACTGGATAAGACATATGGTTATTATAAAATACCGAAGCTTACCATTCAGCCATTAGTCGAAAATGCTTTTCAGCATGGAATTCGAATTCAGGAAAAATATGGGTATATTCAGGTATGTGTAGAAGGAGAGGAAAATAAGATACATATTTCTGTTAAGGATAATGGAAAAGGAATACCAAAGGATATTATCTGTGAATTCGAAAAAGGAAAAATGCCAGATGAAAAACGGAGCCTTGGTCTCAGGGGGACGATACAGAGACTTAAAATGATATATGAAGGTGCGTTCTCATATAAAATTTTTAATGAGGGGCTGGCAGAGGTTCATATCTATATAGACAGCAGTGTATTGGAGGAAGAGAAGTGTGAAAAAACTGAGAGTAATTGTCATCGATGATGAGATGTTGATAAGAAAGCTGATTCGTATGAAGATACACACAAAAAGGCTGAATCTCGAGATTGTGGGAGAGTATGCCAATGGTGTATCTGCATTGCAGGCTCTGGAAGAAATAAAACCGGATATAGTGATCAGCGATATTTGCATGCCGGAAGCAGATGGGCTGTTTTTCAGTGAAGAATGTGTAAAGCGCTTTCCGGAAATAAAAATAATACTGGTCACAGGATACGACGATTTTGAGTATGCCAGACGAAGTATAAAAGCAGGCGTATTTGATTATATTTTAAAACCTGTTCAGGAAGAGGAACTGAATGCTTCTCTGGAGCGTGCAGTAAATGAAATTCTTAAAATCTGCGATGAAAAAGAAAAGCAGAAGCAGTTTTTAAGAGAGATGAACTTAAATAAAGCGGCATTGCGGGATATTTATCTTAATAATATTTTGAGCAAGAATCAGCATATAGAAGATATGAAAGAAAAGCTTCTTGAGTATGGGATTGACATAGATAACAACACAGCAAAAGGGCTGCAACTGGGGCTGATCGTGGCAGAAGAGGGGTTTTATGAGCCTGAAATGGTTTTGCAGATAATGGAAGAAACAAAAACTTTCTTTCAGAGTGACGAGGGGATCATTGTATTAAAAGATTTATGGAACAGAATTGTAATTATTTCTGAATGTGTGGAAATGCCATTTGCAGAGTGCCTTGATATATTGAACTCTTTAATAAAAGAGAAATATAAGTGTCATTTATTTATGGGGATTTCTAAAAATTTTTCCGGCTGGAAAGAAGTACATAAGGCGTATCTGGATGCTTTGAGTTTTATTCAGAAAAGGCGCACAGAAAGAATTAAAAATGAAACAGCAGATTTTACAGAGTGGGAAAAGATAAAAAATGCTGTTGAAAGAGGCGATGTGGAGGAAGTTCAAAAACTGGGAGAGTTGCTTTTGGACAGTGAAAATCTGGATTTGGAAGAGATGAATCAGAGCCTCCAGAAAAAAGTTCGGAAACTCTGTATTGATCTGGAAGTCAATCAGAATCATATTCTTTTTTTAAAAGAAATTTCATGGGTATATACAAAAGAGCAGATGGAATATTGTGTCAGAAACATACTGACGGAGCTGACAATCCGAAAGAAAATCAGTGCGCAGGAGAATAACAGCGAAACTGTGGAAAGAGTGCTTGCCTATATGCTGCAGCATATAGGAGAAGATTTAAGTCTGAATCTGCTTGCAGAGAAGTTTTGTCTGAGTAGCTGTTATCTTAGCAAATTAATTAAAAATTTTACCGGTAAAAAATATGTGGAACTTCAATCGGATATACGATTACGAAAGCTGTTGGAAATGATCCATACCACAAATATGAAAGATTATGATATTGGCAATATGATTGGGATTCAGGATCCGCATTATTTAAGCATCTGGTTTAAAAAGATGATGGGTTCTTCTATTACCGAATATCGAAAGTGTGTCAGCGAAAAAACAAAATAATGAAATTCGATCAATGAAAAGGACAAGAAAATGAAACATTTATAAAAGGTTTATGAATGTATTTTCCTGTCCTTTTTCTTTATAATTACAGTATCACAAAAAACAAATTAAAGGAGAACGGAAAATGAAAAAGACATTAAAAAAAGCGGGAGCGCTCTTAGTCGCAACAGGTTTGGTTGTTTCTTCAGCAATGCCTGTAATGGCAAAAGGTGAGGAAGAAGAAATCACACTTACTATCTGGCATCAGTCTGTAGCTGATACGGATCCAGTCAAAAAAATTATTGAGGATTCTGTGGAAGAATACCATGAATTACATCCAAATGTTACCATTGAACAGGACGGAGTTACAGGTGAGCAGTACAAAACAAAGATTAAGACAGCGTTTGCTGCTGGGGAAGCTCCGGATATTTCCTACATGTTCAGCGGTGGAAGCTTTGTAAAACCTTACATTGATGCAGGCTATCTTATGCCTATTGATGATTACGTAAGTGAAGATACTTTAGACAGTGTACTTCCGGGAATGTTAGAAGGCTGTACATTCAATGAAAAGTTGTATACTCTTCCAACTGTAACATTCCTCGCAAACCTGTATTGCAATACAGAAATGTTTGAAGACGCAGGAGCAGAGATTCCGACAAACTGGGACGAACTTCTCGATGCAGTTAAAAAATTAAAAGATGCAGGCTATACGCCGATTATTTTGGGAGAAAAAGACAGATGGCCGGGTATGTATCTGTATGACATTATTTCTGCAAGAACTGCAGGAAATGCAGGTCTGGAGGAAGCGTTTGCCGATCCTTCCAAATTTAATACCGAGCCGTTTATCGAAGCAGCAGAGAAACTTCAGGAACTTGTAGAGGCAGGCGCTTTTAATGAAAGTATGATGAGCATGAGTTACGATGAGATGGTAGAAGGCTTTGCAGCAGGACAGGGAGCTATGCTTTTCCAGGCAAACTGGACACACCCGTCTATTCAGGCAGAGACAGCGGCAACAAAGGATAAGGTAAAATGTGTGGCATTTCCTGTGATTGAAGGCGGTGCCGGAAGCATTACAGAATTTTCCGGCGGAAGTTCTGATGGATATTACATCAATGCAGACTGCGAACACCCAGAGGAAGCAGTAGAATATCTGGAATATCTGAGTCAAAAAATCGGTGAAGTAGGTTATCAGCAGGGTGCAGGTCTTCCATGCTGGGATACTACGGGCGTTGATACAGAGGGCTTAACTCCGCTTGATAAAGAATCAGCAGCATTGATGGAAACAGGAACATCTTATATTTCATGGTGGGATAATATTCTTTCTGCTGAAGATTCTGAGACTTACAAAGATTTACTGGCTCAGTTAATGGCAATGAAAATTACACCGGAAGAATTTTGCGAGAGTATGGCAAAACTCAGCCCATCAGAATTTTATTCAAAATAAATGTTTATAAAAGGGCTGCATCGATTGCGGCCCTTTTTCTTTCAGATTCAGATACGTAAGGAGCGAACAAAATGCAGAAAATATTGTCAAATAAAAAAGCGATTGCGTTATTTATGCTTCCTACAATACTTTTGATAGGGGTTCTGGTTATCGTTCCAATCGGACTGTCAGTATACTACAGTCTGTTGGATTGGGACGGTATTGGAAAAAGTGTTTTCGTAGGATTTAGAAATTATAAAGATTTACTTTCAGATGAAAGGTTTTTAAATTCTGTAAAAAATTCATTGCTGTATGCGGGCTGTTCTTTATTTATACAGCTTCCGTTTTCTTTGCTGCTTGCTATTGTTGTAGCAAATGTAAAAAGAGGTGAAAGATTTTACCGCACAACATTTTTTATTCCGGTTATTATTTCCAGTGTTGTGATCGGACAGCTATGGCAGAAAATATATAATGGAGACTACGGTCTTTTAAATTCATTTCTGTCCATGATCGGTATACAGGGGCAGGACTGGCTGGGACAGGAAAGTACGGCATTGATATCAGCGTTTATTCCAAACTTATGGCAGTATGTTGGCTATCATATGCTGATTATGTATGCGGGGATTAAGTCTATATCACCGGATATTAATGAAGCTGCAAGGATTGATGGTGCAAGTAAAACTCAGATTGCTTTTAAAATTACCATACCGTTGTTGAAACCGGTATTACAGGTATGCACAACCTTTTCTCTCATTGGAGCACTTAAGATTTTCGATTTAATTTATGTTCTTACTGGAGGAGGACCATTCTTCTCCACAGAAGTACCGACAATTTATATGTATAAAACAATATTTGATTCTTTTAAATATGGATACGGAAGTGCCATTGCAATATTTGTAATTATAGAGTGTCTGATTTTAACCTGTATACTTCGGACATTATTTAGAGATAAGGAGAAGGCGTAGCTATGACGAAAAAAAAGATGAAAAATGGAAAAAATACCATTACACATATATTATTGTCACTTTTTGCGTTTGTTCAGATTTATCCCTTATTCTGGCTGTTTGAATTTTCGCTGAAGGATAACAGCGAAATTTTTGGAGGAAATATTGCAGGTCTTCCACAGCATTGGAGATTTGGGAATTATGTGACTGCTTTTTTTCAGGCAAATATTATGCAGTATTTTTTCAACAGTGTTCTTGTTACTGTCATTACAATAGCACTGACAATAATAATAGCGGCAATGTCGTCTTATGCAATTTCAAGAATGATATGGAAAGGCAGTGAAATTACATTAAAGCTTGTTCTTATGGGAATGATGGTACCGATTCATGCAGCGCTGCTTCCGCTTTTTATTATTTTAAGTAAATCTCATATGCTGAATTCGTATCTATCATTGATTATCCCTTATGTTGCGTTTGGGCTTCCGATGGCGATTTATCTGTTTATCAGTTTTATGGAATCATTGCCAAGGGAATTGGAAGAAGCTGCCGCTATTGATGGTTGCGGAATTTATCAGATGTTTTTCCGGATTATTTTACCGCTGATTCGTCCAGCAATTGCAACAGTAAGCATTTTTACATTTATTTCCGCCTGGAATGAATTAATGTTCGCAGTTACATTTATTAATAAGGCAGAGTATAAGACTCTGACAGTTGGAATTATGTCAATGGTAGGCGCTTATACAACTAAGTGGGGGGAAATTGGAGCAGGTCTTATGATTGCTACAATTCCTACGGTTATTATGTATTTATTATTAAGCAAACAGGTGCAGCAGAGTCTTGTTGCCGGTGCAGTGAAAGGATAAAAAAATGAGAAAAAATGCAAAACTAACGGTATATGCAGATTGCAGCAGAAACAAAATCAGTAAAAATATTTTTGGCCATTTTATGGAACATTCCGCAGATGTGATATATGGAAGTGTATACGATCCGAAAAGTAAACTTGCAGATGAAGATGGATTTCGGACAGATGTACTGGAAGCTTTGAGAGAAGTGCAGGTTCCGATGCTCAGGTATCCAGGAGGAAATTTTGTTTCCAATTATCACTGGGAAGACGGCATCGGTCCAAAAGAAAAAAGACCCAAAGTGTTTGACTATGCGTGGCTTGCGGAAGATGATAATCGCATGGGTACGGTAGAATTTATAAAATTATGTGAAAAGACAGGCGCAGAACCATATTTATGTGTGAATATGGGAAGCGGAACAGCAGAAGAGGCGATGCACTGGGTTGAATTCTGTAATGGTACAGGCGATACAAAATATGCGAATATGCGAAGGAATCTTGGATATGAGAAACCTTTCGGTGTAAAATACTGGGGACTTGGAAACGAAATGTACGGTGACTGGCAGTTTGGCTCATGCAGCGCCGCGGAATACGCGAAAAAAGCGCTGGATTTTGCAAAAGCAATGAAATGGGTAGATCCGTCCATCGAATTGGTAGCATGTGGATATGATCTGGGAAGCGACTGGAATTATGAGGTGGCAAGAGTATTAAAACCGCTGATCAGTCATGTGGCAATCCATCATTATTCTATTGGCTATGATATTTTTAAAGATGAAGATTATGAGCAGTGCATGTATATCCCGGATTATCTTACAAAGCTGACAAATGTAGCGAAGGCATCTATTATAGCGGGGACGAACGATGCGCTCACAGACATCAAAGTCGCGTGGGACGAATGGAACACACACGCCTGGGATTTTAAAACGGATAAGAATGACTGTAAGTATACTTTGAAAAACACTATTTTAACAGCAGGTATTTTGCATTCCTTTATCAGAAGCAGCGATGTTGTGGAGATTGCGAGTTATTCTCCGTTTGTCAATGTATGTGGAGCAATTTCCGTAGACGAAGACGGTGTACTGAAAAGATCTCAATATTATGTATTTGAACTGTTTTCTAAAATATTCAGACAATGTGACGAATATGTAGAGACACATATGGATGTGGAAAAGTACAGTCTTCCTGAGGTCATTGATTATTCAAACAGAATGGCAGAAGCAAAATTTGCATTAGATGCAAAAGGAGAAAAGAGAATCGTAAGTACAGCCTATATTGACTGTGTTGCAGCAATGAATGAGGAGCATTCAGAACTGAGTATTTCTTTTATTAATAAAAATCCACAAGATGATTATGATGTGGAATTATCTGTTCTCGGAAGCAATGTACAGTGGGATACAGCGAAATGTTATCAGATTTATCATGAAAAGTTTGAAGCGTATAATACAAAAGAAAATCCGAAGAATGTGGCAGTGAAAAAAGCAGAAGGAATCATGAATGGACAGAGCATACAGTTGAATGCACATTCGATCACAGTGCTGACAGTGAAGCTGGAGAAATAGGACTATGATAAAAGTAGCAAAAATAAAGAATGGTTATGTAAGGGGGACGGCAGCAGCAGATCCCAGAATTATATCATTTAAAGGAATTCCTTATGCACAGCCTCCGGTGGGCGAAAACCGTTGGAGAGCGCCTAAACCATGTGAAGACTGGGAGGGAATCAGAGATTGTATAGAATTTTCTCCAATTTCCATGCAAAGTATACCAGGACTGGATAAAGAGAATATTTATACGAAGGAATGGAATGTAGACAGCGAAATCCCCATGAGTGAAGATTCCCTTTATTTGAATGTCTGGACTCCGGCCGGAACCCCGGAGGACAGTCTGCCAGTATTTGTGTGGATCCACGGAGGAGCCCTTCAATGGGGAAACAGCGCTGAGATGGAATTTGACGGAGAAAGACTGGCGCGAAGAGGTATTGTTGTAGTAACGATAAATTATCGGCTGAATGTATTTGGCTTTCTGGCCCATCAGGATATGCTGAATGGAAAAGGCGATATGAATGTGGGAAATCTGGATCAGCAGTTTGCGCTCAGATGGACAAAAGAAAATATCCGGGCTTTTGGTGGAAATCCTGAATGTATTACGATTGGAGGACAGTCAGCCGGAGGGGGAAGCGTTGTCACGCAGTTAAACTGTGCAGAAAACAGAGAATACATACAGGGTGCGATTATAGAAAGCGGCATCTTCGGACAGCCGTTTAAGCTTGGATTTCCGGATTCGACAGAAGAAGCAATGGAGTGGGGAAAACAATTTCTGGATATGCTGGGAGTGTCCACACTTGATGAAGCCAGAAAATTGCCTGCCTGTTATATCAGAGATAAAAATGATGAGTTTGGAAAACTCTGGGGAACAGTGGAAGATGGTATTTTTCAGAAAGATAATTACCAGAATAATATATCATCAGGAATGTTTGCTGATGTTCCGATTCTGACCGGCTGGACAGATAATGAATTTATTACGGAAGGGATAAATGCAGTTGAAGTTGGAACCAGAGCATTCTGCCGTTTACTGGAAGACAACGGATATAAAAGTCCGCATTATGTATATGAATTCGGACCGGATATTCCGGGAGAAGATTGCCCGGGAGCTTTTCATTCCTCAGATCTTTGGTTCTTTTTTGAGACACTGGCAAAATGCTGGAGACCTTTTACAGGAAAGCATTATGATCTTTCACGTCAGATGTGCAATTACTGGGCTAATTTTATTAAATGTGGAGATCCAAACGGAGCGGACTGTACGGGACTTCCGATGGGAAAATGGGCACCTTTTGCCAGTGAGGAATCAAATCTTATGTTTTTCGGTAATGAACTTGAGGAGAAGAAAAAGGCTGCAGATTCAAAGACCTGCTTATTTTTAGAAAGAGAAAAAAGCGGATATAAAGAAAATGAAAAATAAAGAAGAAAATGCATACGAATTTTTGTGCCGCATACCAAGGGTGGATTTTTATCAGAAGAATATACATTATCTTGCACCGGTCTATTATGGAAACGAACATCCAAGACAATACATGGAATGTTTTTATAAAGACGGAGGCGAAAAGATGCCGGTTATTATATGGATTCATGGAGGCGCATGGGACGATGAATTTCTTACCGCGTCCTACAGACCGGAATCCGCGCTGACTTTGCTGGCAGAAAGAGGATACTTTATTGCATGTCTGGAATATCGGCTGGCAAGACATAAAGCTTTGCCGGCGTGTCTGGAAGATTGCCAGACAGCAATTGAATATTTGCGGAAAAATGCAGAGAAATATTATATTGATCCGCATAAAATTGGTCTTTGGGGAGAATCGGCAGGGGCACATATTGCATGTATGGCAGGCAGTGATTATAATAATAGAAATATTATACCCGTGCAGGGAATAGTCTCATTTTACTGTCCTTCCAATCTGGTGGAAATGCTGGAAGAACAGAATGGAAATCCGGGCTTTCTGGTAAATGTACTGCCGGATTATCCTCTGTCAGAAGAAGAACAGATAAAAGTTTTCGAAAAAATGAGTCCAGTTTACTATGCAGATAAAAAATCCATTCCTCCTATTCTTCTGTTTCATGGCGATAAGGATGAAGTAGTGAATTACAGACAATCCTGTGAATATAAAATGAGACTGGAACATGCGGGAAATAATGCAGAACTTATAATTGTACAGGGACAGGGACACGGATTTTTTGAGGGTCAGGCATATTATGACAAAGTAATAGAATTTTTTGAAAAGGAAGTAGCAAATAAATAAGAGCAGGAGATTTGAATATGAATAGAGAAGAAGCTCGACAGAAGGCGTGGGAGTTGGTTTCACAGATGACTGTGGAGGAAAAAGCATCACAGTTGAAATTTGATGCAGAAGCAATACCAAGGCTGGGAATTCCGGCATATAACTGGTGGAACGAGGCTTTGCACGGAGTAGCAAGAGCCGGTACTGCGACAGTATTTCCGCAGGCAATAGGCCTTGCTGCAGCCTTTGATACGGAAATGATGCAAGAAATCGGTTCTGTAATTGCGACAGAAGGACGCGCAAAATATAATGAAAATCAGAAACACAATGACAGAGATATTTATAAAGGGCTTACGTTCTGGGCGCCCAATGTTAATATTTTTCGTGATCCGAGATGGGGAAGAGGCCATGAGACATACGGAGAAGACCCATATCTTACGTCACGTCTTGCAGTACCTTTTATTGAAGGTCTTCAGGGAGACGGAGAATATATGAAAGCGGCAGCCTGTGCAAAGCATTTTGCCGTTCATTCCGGACCGGAAGCGAAGAGACATTTTTTTAATGCGGAAGCGTCAAAAAAAGATATGGAAGAAACATATCTGCCTGCTTTTGAAGCCTGCGTAAAAGAAGGAAAGGTAGAAGCAGTCATGGGAGCCTATAATCGCACAAACGGAGAACCATGTTGTGCCAGTGAAGAATTGATGAAGCATTATCTTCGTGAAAAGTGGGGATTCCAGGGACATTATGTGTCAGACTGCTGGGCAATCCGCGATTTTCATGAAAACCATAAGGTGACAGAACGACCGGAGGAATCTGTAAAAAAAGCACTGGAAGCAGGCTGTGATTTAAACTGCGGCTGCACATATGAAAAGATTTTGAACGCTTACAGAGAAGGGATAATTGATGAAAAATACATAACAGAATCCTGTGTGCGTTTGTTTACCACAAGGTTTTTGCTGGGCATGTTTGATAAGACAGAATACGACGAGATTTCCTACCTGGAAGTGGAGAAAGAGGAACATTTAAAGCTTGCAGAGAAGGCGGCTTCCGAGAGTCTGGTATTATTAAAAAATGACGGGACACTTCCGTTAAAACAGCAGAACATCCATACTATTGGAGTGATAGGACCGAATGCAAACAGCAGAAATTCTCTGATTGGAAATTATCATGGAACTTCCTCTGAATATGTGACAGTATTGGAGGGATTGAAGCAGGCAGTTGGAGAAAATATTAGAGTATTATATTCAGAAGGCTGTCATTTATGGAAAGATACGATTGAGCATCTTGCTGCACCGGGAGAACCGGATCGCCTGGCAGAGGCGCAGACAGTTGCGGAATATGCAGATGTGATTGTTCTTGTAGTGGGTCTGGACGAGACTCTGGAAGGAGAAGAAGGAGATACAGGAAATTCAGATGCATCTGGCGACAAGAAAGATTTGGAATTTCCGGCGTCGCAGCAAAAATTAATGGATAAGATCCTGTCATATGAAAAGCCGGTAATTGTAGTTAATATGGCAGGAAGTGCTATGAATTTAAGTGAGGCAGAAGAAAAAGCATCAGCAATTATTCAGGCATGGTATCCAGGGGCCAGAGGCGGAAAAGCAATCGCAGATGTAATTTTTGGCGTACAATCACCATCAGGCAAGCTGCCGGTAACATTTTATAAAAACCTCTCAGATATTCCGGATTTTGAAGATTATTCAATGAGAAACAGGACTTATCGATATTATACAGGTGAGCCGCTCTATCCGTTTGGATACGGACTCAGTTATGGACAATGTGTGGTAAAAGCTGTATCTGCTGAAAATGTGTACAGTCAGGAAAAAGAATTTGAAGGTATCAAATTTTCCGTTGAAATAGAAAATAAAAAAGATATGGCAACAGATGACGTACTGCAGATATATATAAAAGATACAGATACAGAGTATGCAGTTCTGAATCCGGCTCTGGCAGCATTTAAGAGAATCCATCTCGATGGAAATGACAGCGATAAAGTAGAGATTTCCGTGGATAAAAAAGCATTTACAAGCGTAGATGAAAATGGAAATCGAGAGATTACAGGCAAAAATTTCAAGGTTTATGCAGGTTTTTCTCAGCCCGATTCTCGAAGTGAAGCGCTTACAGGTGTTAAGTGCAAAGAAATAATGTGCAGGATATAGAGATTTTATCAGGATAAGAGGGGGAGTGCTCAAAGTGGGCACTCCCTCTGTAGCTTTATATTTAGGAAAAAGGAAAACGCTGAGAAATCAGGAATACTTATTTAAAATCCATTGACAGCCACAAGCTCTCTTGCTACAATAAATTATATATCTGGGACTATTCTCAGCCGTTCGGCTCTAAATCCCCATATGAATGATTAATTGAATATGGCGGAAAGGAGAATCGCCGGCAGGGAAATTTGTCTGAAATGCCCATGTTTCTTTTCCGTCATTAGAAAGGAAATGTGATGGCAAAACGAACCTTAAAACACCTGAACCTTCTGGACGATTTTTTATTTGGAACACTTGTCTCCCATAAGGAATTTGGCGAAGCCTTCTGCCGGGAGTTGCTCCAGACTATTTTTCAAAGAAAGTTCGGGAAACTAAAAGTAATCCCACAGCGGCAGTATTACGGAGATGACACAGTGAATCACGGGACGCGTCTTGATGTTTATCTGGAAGAAGACAGTGCCGAATTAGAGCCGGAAGCGCTCTATGATCTGGAAGCAGAAAACGCAAAAAACAGAAAGAAACGTCAGTACCTTCCTAAACGGGCACGTTTTTACCGTGCAATTGTGGACGGACATAGTCTTGCGTCCGGCGAAGATTATGGAACATTAAAAGATGTATACATTATTATTATTCTTCCATACGACCCATTCGACCGGGACCGTCTCATTTATACTATACGTAATATGTGCCAGGAAGACCCTTCCATGCCATATGAAGACGGGGCAAGAACCATATTTCTTTACACGAAAGGAACAAAAGGTAATATTTCAAAAGAGCTTCGGGAGCTTCTTCATTATATGGAAGATACAGAAGAGAAAAATGCAGTAAACTCATCTTTGCAGAAAATACAGAAAATGGTAGAAAAGGTCAAAGAAGATAAGGGGGTGTTTCTGGAATATATGAAGATCTGGGAACGGGAACAGATGATTCGGGAAGAGGGCATGGAGGCTGGAATTGCCGCCGGAAAAAAAGAAGGTATCGCCCTGGGAAAAGCGGAACAGGAAAAAGAAACAGAGAAAGAACGTCGGAGGGCTGAAAAAGCGGAAAAAGAAGTGAAGGAGCTCCGAAAGAAGCTTTTGGAATTACAGAAATAAGATTAAAGAAATAGGGCGGAATAACTTGACATTCCTGACATATAAAACCCCCTGAAATACACCACTTTCCGGTATATTCCAGGGGCTTTTCTATAACAGGAAACTATCTTCCAACATATTTTATTTACAACAGCAGAATCCCATTCTCCTCCGCAGCCTTTCGCATTTCTTCCGGCCAGAGGGAAACGTGTACCTCTCCGATGTGTGCTTTTCTAAGGAAAAACATACAGATTCTGGACTGACCGATTCCGCCGCCGATGGTATAAGGAAGGTCTGCATTTAAAACAGCTTTCTGGAAATCAAGCTCCCGTCTGTCATCGCAGCCTGCTTCTGTAAGCTGGCGGTCAAGGGATTCTTCGTCCACGCGGATTCCCATAGAAGAAAGCTCAAGGGCAATATCAAGAACCGGATAATATACAAGAATATCCCCGTTTAATTCCCAGTCATCATAATCCGGGGCACGTCCATCGTGGCGTTCGCCGCTTCGTAAGGCTTTGCCTACCTGCATAAGGAAGACAGCGCCTTTTTCTTTTGTAATCTTATATTCCCGTTCCTTTGGAGTGCAGTCCGGGTACATATCAGCCAGCTCCTGTGTTGTGACGAAGCTGATTTCTCTCGGTAAAATTTCTTCTATATAATCATACTGTACTGCCATGTATTTTTCTGTTTTTCGAAGAACGCTGTAAATAGTGCGGACTGTGTGGATCAAAGTATCCATATTTCGCTCTTCTCTGGAAATAATTTTTTCCCAGTCCCACTGGTCCACATAAACAGAGTGGATATTGTCAAGGTCTTCGTCTCTTCGAATGGCGACCATATCTGTGTAAAGTCCCTCTCCCTGAGAGAAACCGTAGCGTTTCAGCGCGTAGCGCTTCCATTTTGCAAGGGAGTGAACAATTTCTGCAGAATCGTTTTGTCCCTTAATATCAAAGCTTACAGGGCGTTCTATCCCGTTTAGATTATCATTCAGACCTGATGCCGGATTTACAAAAATAGGCGCTGATACGCGGAGTAAATTTAGTTTCTGCGCCAGAGTCTGCTGAAAAAAGTCTTTAACTGTCTTGATTGCCACCTGGGTATCATGAAGGTTTAAGTCAGCCTGATAGCCGGTGGGGATTTTCATCTGTTCCATAGAAAGCCCTCCTCATAAAAATAATTAGCTTTTATTATAACAGGAAAGTTTGTCTGTGACAATTTTTTGCAGGAAAAAAATTATACGAAAAAATCATGGTTTGTCCTGTCTTTTTTGACTTTCGGACCGTTATAATAAGTGAAGGCATGAGAAAGAGAGAAAAGTATGGTTCAGAGCAGCCAGAGAAACGGGACAGGAGCAAAGAGATGGACAGAGATTTCAGCCTGATACAGAAAAGGAGAGCAGGAGAGAGACGCCTCGTTTCCTGAATTTCTTTATGAGCAGAGCAGATATATTCAGAAGAGATGGTGGATTTTACAGGCTGCCGTCCTTATGGGGCTTTGGTGGCTCCTTGTATATACAGAGAGCGGTGCGTATGTAAAAAAAGGAATGGGAATGGCTGCCTCTCTTTTCGCAGTGCTGATCATGCCGGAACTCTGGAAAAACCGCAATACAGGAGCGATGGAAATTGAGGGAACCACATTTTACACGCTTCGTCAGATGTATGCGGCAAGGATTATGGCGTTTGCTCTGGCAGATGGTTTTATTCTCGGGATTTTTTTTGCAGCAGTTTCTCTTTCCGGGAGGATTACCCTGTGGGAAGCAGTGGTGCAGTTTTTTATTCCCTTTAATATAAGCTGTTGTATTTGTTTTGGAACTTTATATAGCAGAAAAACAGGATCAGAAGTATTTTCTGTTTTTCTTTGTATGATGTGGGATGCTGTGTGGCTTCTGTTTCTTCTGCAGGAACCGATTTATGAAGCGGTGACAAAACCGGTGTGGGCTTTGATTTTTATAAGCTCTGTTCTGTATCTTTTTTACTGCGTAAGCAGAGGGCAGAAAAAATGGAGACAAATGTGGGAGGTTCAGATGTTATGGAATTAAAAATGGAAAATGTTTCAAAGAGTTTTCAGAGTACAAATGCGGTAAGCCATGTATCCTGTGTGATGAAAGAGGGAATCTACGGGCTCCTGGGAATCAATGGTTCAGGAAAAACAACTATGATGCGGATGCTTTGTACCCTTCTTTCTCCCACAGAAGGAAAAATCACATATAACGGAAAAGATATTTTTTCGATGGAGGGAGAGTACCGAAAGCTTCTCGGGTATCTGCCCCAGGAGTTTGGGTATTATCCCGATTTTACAGTGTGGGATTATCTTCTTTATATCAGCTCAGTAAAAGGGTTACGCCCTGCTGTGGCGAAAAAACGGGCAGAGCTTTTGATAAAACAGGTGGGGCTTTCCCGGGAAAAAAACAAAAAAATGAAGCGTCTTTCCGGAGGTATGAAAAGAAGAGTAGGGATTGCTCAGGCAATGCTAAATGATCCGAAGATTCTGATTCTGGACGAGCCCACGGCAGGTCTTGATCCCAATGAGCGGATCCGTTTTCGAAGCCTGTTAAGCGAACTTTCTCAAAATCGCCTTGTGCTTTTATCTACACATATTGTATCAGATATAGAGTATATTGCAGATTCTGTTTTTCTTATGAAGGAAGGAGAAATTAAAAGGACAGGGACAGTGGAAGAACTGACTTCCTGTCTCACGGCAGGGGTGTGGGAGTGTACGGTAAATGGAAAGGAAGCGGAGTTTTTTATAAAAAATTATAAGATTTCCAATATCAGGAGATTGGAGGGAAAGACAAAGCTCCGTGTTCTTTCAGAGGAAAAGCCCCGGGATGATGCCGCTTTGGTGACGGCAAATCTGGAAGATGTATTTCTCTATTATTTTGGAAGAAGGGCAGGTGAGTAAGATGGTGAAATTTGAGATAAAGAAAGTATTTTTAAGAAGAGGAAATCAGATTGCAGTGGCTCTTCTTGCAGTGCTCCTGTGCGTCGTATGTTTTTTTGCAGGAAATATTTCCTATGTAAACGAAGCAGGAGAAACAGAAACGGGATTTCAGGCAGTGAAAAAATTAAGGGAAGAGCAAAAGAAGTGGTCGGGGCCTCTTGACGAGGCGAAAATTCGAAAGGTTATTGAGGAAAATAATAAAATTTTGCAGACGCCGGAGGCGCAGTCTGATGACTTTCAGGAGAATGATAAGGCGTTTCATAAAAAGCAGGGGTTTTTGGAAATCAGAAATCTTTTAAATTACGCATATGCAGAAGGATTTCGAGATTATAATTATTTCAGGGCAGACAGCTTAAAGCCGGAAGATGCATCTGGATTTTACGAAAACAGGATTGTTCTTTTAAAAGACTGGCTTTCGGGGGAAGGAAAGGGACTTTTTTCAGAAACAGAAAAAGAATATCTGATAAAGAAATACGAAAACCTTCAAACACCGTTTTTTTACGATTATGTAGAGGGGTGGAAGCAGATTTTTCTTTATTTTCCTACAATTCTTATGATTCTCATGCTTGTGCTTGGATACCTGATTTCCGGAATTTTTGCAAGAGAATTTCAGTGGAAAGCAGACAGTATTCTGTTTTCTTCTATGTACGGAAAGGATAAGGCAGTTTCTGCAAAAGTCAAGGCTTGTTTTTATATTGTCACGGGCATATACTGGTGCACAGTGCTTTTATATACGGGAGCAGTTCTTCTTTATCTTGGTGCAGACGGAGCCTTTTGCCCGGTTCAGGCAAATTCTTCCGGTTGGAAAAGCTTTTATGAAATGACAAATATGGAAAAATATATTCTCTGCGCAGTCGGGGGATACCTGGGCTGCCTGTTTATTTCGTTTCTTACCATGCTGGTATCCGGAAAAACAAAGTCTTCTGTAGCGGCAGTTGTACTTCCTTTTGTACTGTTATTTCTGCCTTCATTTTTGTCAAATATCAATCATCCGGCAGCGGCAGGGATTCTGGGGCTTCTTCCGGACAGACTTTTGCAGCTTGCACAGGGAACGGCAAATTTTACTCTTTATGAAATCGGAGGAAAAGTTCTGGACGGGATTTTTTTACTTTTCCCTGTGTATTCTGTGTTTTGTGCACTTCTTCTTCCTGTGCTGAAAAGAATGTACAGGAAATAGATAATTTTCCCCCTTCCCTTTTTCAGATGGTTATGCTATACTCTTGTAAGCACCATATATGGGTGAGATGAAGAAAAAAATTGAAAAATATAACTAGATATGGTAATTGGGAGAAAAATAGTATGATTTATGTGATTAAGAAAGATGGGACGAAGGAGGAATTCAATCCTCTGAAAATCGTGGCTGCAGTAAATAAATCTGCCGCGCGTATACTTTATACATTTTCTGATGAGGAAAAAGATTTTATCTGCCGGTTTGCACAGGAGCATGCAGATTCTCTTGGAAAGAACGAAATTCAGATTCAGGAAATGCACAATATTGTAGAGGGAGCTCTTGAGCGTGTAAATCCTGCTGTTGCAAAAAGTTATAGGGATTACCGGAATTATAAGCTTGATTTTATCCATATGATGGACGATGTGTATACAAAAAGTCAGGCAATCCGTTATATTGGGGACAAGAGCAATGCAAATACAGACAGCGCTCTTGTTGCAACAAAGAGAAGCCTGATTTTTAATGAGCTGAACAAGGAGCTTTACCGGAAATTCTTTATGAACCGGAATGAGCTTCAGGCATGTAAAGACGGTTATATTTATATTCACGACCAGTCTGCCCGCCTTGATACAATGAACTGCTGTCTTTTTGACGTGGCTTCTGTATTAAGCGGCGGATTCGAGATGGGAAATGTGTGGTATAACGAGCCGAAAACTCTTGATACTGCTTTTGACGTTATGGGCGATATTATTTTAAGTACGGCAGCCCAGCAGTACGGCGGCTTTACAGTTCCCGAGGTAGATAAGATCCTGGCTCCTTACGCCCAGAAAAGCTACGGCAGATATATTCAGGAATTTATGAAATATTCTGATGAAAGCTGGAGCGGAAGAGAAGAGAAAGCCATTGAATACGCCCTCGACAAGGTTCGACGCGACTATGACCAGGGCTGGCAGGGAATTGAGTATAAATTGAATACAGTCGGTTCTTCCAGAGGAGATTATCCTTTTGTCACTGTGACACTTGGTCTTGGAACAGAGCAGTTTGAGAAAATGTGCAGCATTTCTCTTTTACAGGTTCATCAGGGTGGACAGGGCAGAGAGGGCAGAAAGAAGCCGGTTCTTTTCCCGAAGATTGTATTTTTATATGATGAAAATATTCACGGAAAAGGAAAATGCTGTGAAGACGTATTTGAGGTTGGTGTAGATTGTTCTGCAAAAACCATGTATCCTGACTGGCTTTCCATGTCAGGAGAGGGATATATTTCCAGCATGTACAAAAAATATAAAAAAGTAATCAGTCCGATGGGCTGCCGGGCATTTTTAAGCCCCTGGTATGAGCGCGGAGGCATGGAGCCTGCAGATGAGAACGATGTTCCTGTTTTTGTAGGAAGATTTAACGTGGGAGCTGTGAGCCTTCATCTTCCGATGATCCTTGCGAAAGCCCGTGCGGAAAACCGTGATTTTTATGAAGTTCTTGATTTTTACCTGGAAATGATCAGAAGCCTTCATATCCGTACTTATGAATATCTTGGACAGATGCGGGCTTCTACAAATCCTCTTGCATACTGTGAAGGAGGATTTTACGGCGGTCATTTAAAACCGCACGAAAAAATCGGAAAGATTTTAAAGCCAATGACAGCTTCTTTCGGAATTACAGCCTTAAACGAGCTGCAGGAGCTTTATAATGGAAAATCCATTACAGAGGACGGGGAGTTTGCCCTTGAGGTTCTCCGTTATATCAACGATAAAGTCAATCAGTTTAAGAAAGAGGACGGCTATCTTTACGCGATTTACGGAACACCGGCAGAGAGCCTCTGCGGTCTTCAGGTAGAGCAGTTCCGCAAAATGTACGGCATTGTGGAGGGCGTTTCCGACCGCCCGTATGTAAGCAACAGTTTCCACTGCCATGTGACAGAGGACGTTACTCCTATTGAAAAACAGGATCTGGAAGGACGTTTCTGGGAACTTTGTAACGGAGGAAAAATCCAGTACGTCCGTTATCCGATCAGCTATAACAGAGAGGCGATCCGCACTCTGATTCGAAGAGCAATGGCTCTTGGATATTATGAGGGAGTAAATCTTTCTCTTGCGTACTGCGATGACTGTGGACATGAGGAGCTTGAGATGGACGTATGCCCTGTATGCGGTTCCAGCAATCTTACAAAAATTGACCGTATGAACGGATACCTTTCCTACAGTCGTGTTCATGGCGATACACGTCTGAATGAGGCGAAAATGGCAGAGATTGCAGAGAGAAAATCTATGTAAATATAGTAATTAAAAAGACGGGAAGCATATCAGCCTGTATGCCTATCCCGTCTTTTGCTGTCCTTCATTGTATATTAAGAAGAAACTGTTTTTTAAAGCAGCTTATTTTATGATGGTTCCTGTTGTTTCAAGGTATCCGTCTTTGGCATGAGAAATATCTGTGATGATCGTACGTCTTCCTTCTCCTTTTTCAATGAAGGAAATTCCTGCTTCAAATTTTGGAAGCATGGAGCCTGGTGCAAACTGGTTTGCTTCCATATATTCCTTCGCCTGCTGTACAGAGATTGTGTCCAGAAATTCTTCATTGTCTTTTCCGAGATTCAGGCTTACTTTTTCCACGCTTGTGAGGATCATCAAAGTATCTGCGTTTAATTCTTCTGCCATAAGTCCTGCTGCCAGGTCTTTTTCAATAATGGCGCTTGCTCCGTGAAGCTGAATGCCCTGTTCCAGAACAGGAATACCGCCGCCGCCGGCTGCGATGACTACCTGTCCTGCATCTGTGAGTGTGCGGATTGTCTCAAATTCCACAATGCGCTGCGGTCTTGGCGCAGCGAGGATTCTGCGGTAGCCTCCTTCGCATGGAGTGACAAAGTTTCCTTTTTCCTCCTCGATTTCTGCTTCTTCCTCATTTAAAACACGTCCGATGATTTTTTCCGGTTCTGCAAAAGCATCGTCGTAAGGGTCAATCACAACCTGTGTGAGGACTGTGCTTACAGGCTTATAAATGCCTCTTGAGAGAAGCTCTGCCCGTATGGAATTTTGAAGGTCATAGCCAATATAGCCCTGGCTCATGGCAGAGCATACGGACATAGGAGCGAACGTGTAATCCGGGTGTGCTTTTCCGAACTCATTCATGGCTGTGTGGATCATTCCTACCTGTGGACCGTTGCTGTGGGAGATGACAACCTTTGCGCCTTCCTCAACTAAATCTGCAACTGCTTTTGCAGCGGCTCTTGTGGCTTCTTTCTGCTCCGGAAGGGTGGTTCCCAGAGCTCTATGGCCAAGTGCAACTACTACGATTTTTTCGTTCATAGGAGATACCTCTTTTCTTTTTTTGCTGTTATAAAGATAATTATAAAAGAGCAGTATGTGAATTGCAAGAACAAAAGAAAAAGCCGCCTGTATTTTCATACGGCAGCTTTTTCTTTACTTTTTGAGGGGGGAGATAGAGAGTGGTTTTCATCTATCCAAGACCTATTATATCGGGTAACTGTGTGCAAAGTATGACGTAAGTATAAAATATATCGAAAATTTATAAATAAATCTTAAAATAATTTGATTTTCTGAAAAAACCTTGTACTTTTTACTGGAAAATGATAATATGTACATATCTGAAAATTCTATTTTATTTCATGCCGTTCGGCAAAAAAAATCCATTTGGAAAACAAAAAATTAAGGAGGTATTTATGAAAAAAAGAATCAGGAAACACGCAGGGGAAGCTGCCGCTGTGATTTTTACATTGCTGTTTTTATGTGGAAACTGGGGAAACTGCGAAAAAGTTTCTGGCGCAGATGTGGAAAAAATGGAACTCAGTGACGGAACAGTAAATGCAGAACTGTGGGACGGAGAACAGAGTCGGCAGGAAGTGACAGATACAGAAGAAAAACAGGAAGAAAAAGAAAAGGAAGATACAGAAGAAACGCCGGAAGAAGTAACGGAAGAAAACAAAGAGGAGAGCGCAGAAGAGGAAGAAGAAATTAAAAACCCACTCACACTTTTGCTGAACGGGGAGCCTGTCTTAAAAGCAGGAGAAGCGGCAGTGTATGAAGTTGCCCTGAAAAACACAGGAGAAGAGAAAATTTCTGATATTATTTTGAACGCTGCTTTTTCCTGTCCGAAAGTTACATGGCAGTGGCAGGAAGCTTCGGGTCTTAATTTTCAGGAAGACAGAAGCGTTCTGTCTGTTCTGGAACCCGGTCAGGAAGTTCTTCTTTTCCTTACAGCTCAGCTTCTTCCGGAACAGAAAGAACCCCTTACCTGTACAGTGACTGCTTCTCTGGAAGATGGAGTTTCTCTGGAAGCGGTCTGCACGTCGGAGATAGAACCTCTGAAAGCGGATTTTTCAGTGGAGAAGATTGCAGACCGCTCGACTGCCGTAGCGGGAGAAGAAATTTCTTATGAGATACGGATTCAGAATACAGGGGAACTTACCCTCCATTCCCTCATTACGACAGAGAGATTTCTGAAAGAAGGGATCCGTGCGGAATTTGTGGAAAAAGAAGGCGTGGAATTAAACGAGGCAAAAGATAAAGCTTTTATTCCCATTTTGAATCCGGGGGAATGTATTGTTCTGAAAGCAAAGGTGAAATTGCCGGAAAGAGGCGTGGAAGGAAAACTTTTAAACGAAGTGACCGTTCTTTCAAAGGAGACGGGAGAGCGTGAAGTGACTGCGCAGGCGTCTGTACAGACGCTGAAGGTTTTGGATACGCCCACGCCGGTTCCTGTTCAGATACAGGGCGGTACATCGGCAATTCAATATGAAGGCAAGGAAATTCCGAAAACAGAAGACAGGACAAAAATGGAAAAGATGCACTCCCTGCTTGCGGCTTCCGCAATGCTCTGTATTCTTCTTGTGCCGGTGTTGAAAGGGAAAAGGAAACATTGAAAACCGGGGGGAGGTGTGATATTCTATAAAAGAATAAATACCTCCGGTCTGCTTTGGCAAAAGGAGGAGCAGGAGGAATGGAATATGAAGGTATCAGCCTTATTGGAACATTTGGAATATACATGCCTGCAGGGAGATGTGGAGCGGGAGGTGACTTCCGTTGCCTACGATTCCAGAAAGGCAGAGGAAGGCTCCATGTTTATCTGTATCCGGGGCGCTGTTGTGGACGGACATAAGTTTATCCCCGATGTGGTCAAAAAGGGAGCGAAAACTCTCATTGTGGAGGAAGAGACAGAAGCGCCTGAAGATGTTACGGTAATTCTTGTAAAAGATACACGCTATGCGATGGCGTTTATTTCTGCCGCCTATTTCGGCCACCCTGCAGAAAAGCTGAAAACAATCGGAATTACAGGAACAAAAGGAAAGACGACGACCACATACATGGTAAAGTCTATTCTGGAAAACGCAGGATACAAGGTTGGTCTGATCGGTACGATCGAGGCGATCATCGGAGACAAAGTAATTCCGGCGGCAAATACGACTCCGGAATCTTATGTGATACAGCAGTATTTTCATGAGATGGTGGAAGCTGGCTGCGACTGCGTGGTAATGGAGGTGTCCTCCCAGGGTCTGATGCTTCACAGAACACAGGGATTTGTGTTTGATTTCGGAATTTTCACAAATATTGAGCCGGATCATATAGGACCAAATGAGCACAGAGATTTTGAGCATTATCTTTCCTGTAAGGCGATGCTCTTAAAACAGTGCCGTGTGGGAATCGTAAACCGGGACGACGAGCATTTTGAAAAAATTGTGGAAGGGCATACGTGTGCTCTTGAGACATATGGATTTTCTGAAAAGGCAGATCTGCGCGCAGAGGATGCGAAGCTGATAAGCGGAAAGGGAAGTCTTGGCATTTCCTACCACTTAAAGGGGCTGATGGATTTTCCGGTGGAGATTGATATTCCGGGAAAATTCAGCATCTACAATTCTCTGACTGCTATTGCAATCTGCCGTCATTTTAAGGTGTCAGAAGAAAATATTATAAGGGCTTTGAAGGTGGCGAAGGTAAAGGGAAGAATTGAGATGGTAAAAGTCTCAGACGAATTTACCCTGATGATTGACTATGCTCACAATGCTATGGCGTTGGAAAGCCTTTTAAGTACCCTTCGGGAGTATCACCCGCACAGGCTGGTGTGCCTTTTCGGCTGCGGCGGAAACCGTTCCAGACTTCGCCGTTTTGAGATGGGAGAAGTTTCCGGACGCCTTTCAGACCTTACCATCATTACGTCAGATAATCCGAGAAATGAAGATCCCCAGGCGATCATAGACGACATTAAAACAGGAATTGAGAAAACAGACGGAAAATATGTGGAGATTATCGACCGTAAGGAAGCCATTGCTTACGCGATTTCTCACGGAGAACCGGGAGATATTATTATTCTTGCAGGGAAAGGGCACGAAGATTATCAGGAAATCCGGGGCAAAAAATATCCGATGGACGAGAGAGTCCTGATCGCAGAGATTCTGGCGGGAAAATAGAAAGTGCAGATACATGATTTATGCAGATGTAATTATTGATATTTCTCATGATAAGCTTGACCGGAGCTTCCAGTATAAAGTGCCGGAGAGACTTCAGGGAGAAATACGCGTGGGAATGGTAGTTTCCGTTCCCTTTGGAAACAGAAATTCCGTGAGAAAGGGATATGTGGTAGGACTTTCGGATACGCCGTCCTTTTCTCCGGAGAGGATCAAGGAGATTGTAGAGTTTAAAAGCAGCGAAGATACTACAGAGGCAAGGCTTATCGCGCTTGCAGCCTGGTTAAAGGAGCAGTATGGTTCTACTATGATCCAGGCGCTGAAGACGGTTCTTCCCATTCAGGAGACAGTCAGGGCAAAAGAAAAGAGAAGAATCTGTCTTGATACAGAAGAAACGGAAGGACAGAGGATTTTAAAAGAGCTTGAAAATACAAGGTATAAGGCAAGAATAAGGCTTCTCCGTTCTGTGCTGGAGAGCCCGGATAAAAGTGTGGACTATACAGACGCTGTAAAAAATATGGGGGCGTCTCCTTCTGTTATGAAATATTTTACGGAACAGGGGATTCTTTCCGTAAAAAGCAGCGAGATTTACAGAAATGCAGTTTCTCCGGAAATGGAAGCTGAGAAGGAACACTTTTCTCTTACGCCTTTGCAGAAAAATGCGGTGGAGGAGATAAGAGAAGAATGGAGACAGGAGAAGCCCCGCCCTGTCCTGATCCGGGGCGTAACAGGGAGCGGAAAAACCCAGGTGTACATGGAACTGATCGAAGAGGTGGTAAGCAAAGGAAAGCAGGCAATCGTCCTGATTCCGGAAATTGCGCTTACGTATCAGACGGTACGCCGGTTTTACGGGCGATTTGGAGATCAGGTATCTGTATTAAATTCCAGACTTTCTCAGGGAGAGCGCTACGACCAGTTCAAGCGGGCAAAAAGAGGAGAATGCAGGATTATGGTAGGACCCCGTTCTGCTCTTTTCACTCCGTTTCCCAATCTGGGACTGATCATTATAGACGAGGAGCATGAACCGACTTACAAAAGCGAAAATACCCCAAGGTACCACGCGAGAGAGACGGCAGTGTACAGGGCAGAGACAGAGGGCGCTTACGTTGTGATGGGTTCTGCAACCCCGTCCCTGGAAGCATACAGCCGGGCGGAAAGGGGAGAGTATCTTCTCGTAAACCTCAATTCCAGATATGAGGCGCGCCCGCTTCCTGAGGTATCAATCGTTGATCTGCGGGAAGAATTAAAGGCAGGAAACCGTTCCATATTAAGCAGAAGTCTTTCAGAGGAGATCAGCGCCTGTCTTGAAAAGGGAGAACAGGCAATGCTTTTTTTAAACAGGAGAGGCTACGCGGGATTTGTATCGTGCCGTTCCTGCGGACACGTTATGAAATGTCCCCATTGCGACGTATCTCTTTCAGAACACAATAACGGAAGGCTGATCTGTCATTACTGCGGGTATGAGACGCCAAAGCCGGAAATCTGTCCTGTCTGCAGTTCTCCTTATATTGGAGGATTTAAAGCAGGAACCCAGCAGATTGAGCAGATTATCCATAAAAACTTTCCAAATGCCCGGGTTCTTCGCATGGATTATGATACAACAAGAAATAAGGGAAGCTATGAACAGATTTTAAGGGCGTTTTCAGCGCACGAGGCAGATATTTTGATCGGAACACAGATGATCGTGAAGGGACACGATTTTCCCGGCGTGACGCTTGTGGGAGTGATCGCAGCAGATATGTCGTTAAATGCCTCGGATTATCGGTGTGCGGAGAGGACGTTTCAGCTTCTTACCCAGGCAGTGGGGCGTTCCGGAAGAGGGGTGCGGCGGGGAAAAGCTATTATTCAGACGTATCACCCGGAGCATTACAGCATTCAGGCTGCGTCCTGCCAGGATTATGAAGCCTTTTATCAGGAGGAGATGAGTTACCGCCTCCTTCTTGACTATCCCCCGGCTTCCCATATGCTTGCCATTCTTGGGGCATGTGAGGAGGAAGAGCGGCTTTCAAAGGGAATGTATTATATTGGGCAGTTTGTAAAAAAGGCGTATCATGGAGATGGTCTTCATGTGATCGGACCGGCTTCGGCTCCGGTTGGAAAAGTAAAAGATGTGTATAAACAGGTGCTTTATTTAAAGCATGAGGATTATCATACACTTGTAAATATAAAAGATAAAATAGAAAAATACATGGAAATTAATTCCGGATTCCGGAAAATATACATACAGTTTGATTTTGCATAAAGGCAGAACAAAAAAAGAGAAGAAAGGAAGTAAGAAAATGGCACTTAGAACAATCAGAACAGAGGGAGATTCTGTACTTACAAAGAAATGCAGACCGGTGGAGGAAATGACGCCGCGTCTTAAAGAACTTGTGGAGGATATGCTGGACACCATGTATGAAAATAACGGCGTGGGTCTTGCCGCTCCTCAGGTTGGAATTTTAAAAAGAATCGTTGTCATTGATGTGGGGGACGGTCCGCTTGTTCTTATTAACCCGGAAATTACAGAGACTTCCGGAGAGCAGACAGGTGATGAAGGCTGTTTAAGCGTTCCGGGCATGTCAGGACAGGTAACGCGTCCGAATTATGTGAAGGTAAAAGCGCTCACAGAAGATATGGAAGAAGTGGAATATGAGGGAGAGGCACTTCTTGCCCGCGCTTTCTGTCACGAGATCGACCATCTGGACGGAAAGCTTTATACAGACCTTGTGGAGGGAGAACTTCACAGAGCCACTTATGACGAGGACGATTATGAATATTATGACGGAGAATAAAAGCTCCGGGAGGTGACAGATTATGAAAATTGTTTATATGGGAACACCGGATTTTGCAGTTCTGCCTCTTCGCGCAATGAAGGAGGCGGGCTATGAGGTTGCGGCAGTTGTGACGCAGCCGGACAAGCCGAAAGGAAGAGGAAAAACCATGCTGCCGACTCCTGTAAAAGAGGAGGCAGTCTCCCTTGGGATTCCTGTGCATCAGCCGACAAAGGTAAGAGATCCGGAATTTCAGGAAACTTTGAAAGGCATTGCACCGGATCTTATTGTGGTGGCAGCTTTCGGACAGATTATTCCAAAAACAATCCTGACGCTGCCGCGTTTTGGCTGTATCAACATTCACGCGTCTCTTCTTCCGAAGTACAGAGGGGCAGCTCCGATTCAGCAGGCGGTGATCGACGGGGAAAAAGAATCCGGTGTTACGATCCAGAAAATGGGAGAAGGTCTTGACACTGGTGATATGATTTCAAAAGAGGTAGTTGTTCTTTCAAAGGAGGAAACGGGAGGAAGTCTTTTTGATAAATTATCAAAAGCAGGGGCAGACTTATTAGTAAAAACTCTGCCTTCCATTTTTGACGGAACTGCCGTATACGAAAAGCAGCCGGAAGAAAGTCCCACTCCATATGCTGCCATGATCACAAAGCAGATGGGGCTTCTTGATTTCACAAAAAGCGCAGAAGTGCTGGAACGCCTTGTAAGGGGCTTAAATCCCTGGCCAAGCGCTTATACGTTTTTAAACGGAAAAACCTTAAAAGTGTGGAAAAGCAGCGTAGGGGAGGAAAAGGGCTCTGCCCTTCCGGGAACTGTGGTGAAAACAGACAGACGCGGAATCCATGTTGCCTGCTGCGATAAGACGCTGATTCTTGAGGAGATTCAGCTTGAGGGCAAAAAAAGAATGGATGCAGATGCTTTTTTGAGGGGGTATCCTGTGGAAGCAGGAACGAAATTCTCAGATAAAAAGGAGTGACTGTAGATGTACGGATATTATTGGAGATTTGACCCTACGTATTTGCTGATCATTATAGGAATGCTTTTGTCTCTGGCAGCTTCTGCAAAGCTGAAAAGCACCTTTGCGGTTTACAGGAGCAGAAGAAGCGCTTCCGGGCTTACCGGTGCGGAGGCGGCAAGAAGGATTTTAAATGCGGCAGGGATCACAGATGTACAGATTGTTCCGGTCAGCGGGAGTCTCACGGATCACTATGACCCGAGAAGCAAAACCGTCCGGCTTTCGGAGGATATATACGGACAGACTTCTCTGGCAGCAGTGGGAGTGGCGGCTCATGAGTGCGGTCATGCCATTCAGCACCATATTGATTATGCGCCGCTCAGTATCCGTTCTGCGCTTGTGCCTGTGGCAAACTTTGGATCCACCCTTTCCTGGCCATTGTTTTTTGCAGGACTGATTTTTTCGATTCAGCCTCTGCTTACCCTGGGAATCGTGCTGTTTTCTTTTGCTGTCCTTTTTCAGCTTGTGACTCTGCCGGTGGAGTTTAACGCTTCCTCAAGAGCCCTTCATATGCTGGAAAGCACAGGGATTTTAAGCAGAGATGAAAACAGCGGCGCCCGCAAGGTGCTTCGCGCGGCTGCGCTTACGTATGTGGCTGCTCTTGCCTCATCTATATTACAGCTTTTGAGATTGATTATTCTTGCCGGAGGAAGAAGAAGTGACGATTAGTGGAGTCAATGCCAGGGAATTGATCCTGGAAATTTTATTGCAGATTGAAGAGGAAGGGGAACACAGTCACATTGCCATACGCAATGCCCTTTCCAAGTATCAGTTCCTTCCCAAGAAGGAGCGGGCGTTTATCACAAGAGTTTGTGAGGGAACTCTGGAATACAGGATTCAGATTGATTATATTCTGGATTCTTTTTCCAAGGTGACAGTAGATAAAATGAAACCGGCAATCCGGGAAATTTTAAGAAGCGCCGTGTATCAGCTTAAATTTATGGACAGCGTTCCGGACAGCGCCGTGTGCAACGAAGCGGTAAAGCTTGCGCAGAGAAAGGGATTTTATAATTTAAAGCCCTTTGTAAACGGAGTTCTGCGCACCGTAATAAGAGAGATGGGAAATTTGAAATATCCGGAAAAAGAGGAGGATATTGTTTCCTGTCTTTCTGTCAAATATTCCATGCCAAAGCCCCTTGTGATCCGGTGGCTCAATGATTATGGCGAGGAGACAACAGAAAAGATGCTGGCTGATTTCCTTACGGAAAAACCGCTGACTGTAAGGTGCCGCACATATAAGTACGCGTTGGAAGAAGTGAAAAGAAGTCTGGAAAATCAGGGCGTGACAGTAGAACCGGCGCCGTACCTTCCCTATGCGTTTCAGATAAGTAATTTTAATCACATTCTTACTCTGGACGCATTTATCAAAGGACAGATCCAGGTGCAGGATGTAAGCTCCATGCTTGTGGCAGAGGTTGCAAACCCCCAAAAAGGAGATTATGTGATCGACCTCTGTGCTGCTCCCGGCGGGAAAAGCCTTCATATGGGTGATAAAATGGAAGGCTACGGTGTGGTAGATGCCAGAGACGTAAGCGATTATAAGGTGGGGCTTATTGAGGAGAATATCCAGAGAACAGAGTCCATTAATGTGCAGGCAAAGGTTCAGGACGCCACAGTTTTCGATGTGGAGTCTGAGTGTAAGGCGGATATTGTTCTGGCAGATGTGCCCTGCTCCGGCTATGGAGTCATTGGAAAGAAGCCGGAAATCAAGTATCGTGTCACTGCCCAGAAACAGGAGGAAATCGTCATTCTTCAGAGAACCATATTGAGCCGCGCGGCAGAATATGTAAAATCGAGAGGATCGCTGATTTTCAGTACCTGTACTATAGCAAAAGAGGAAAATGAAGAAAATATGATGTGGTTTTTGAAGAATTATCCATTTAAACTGGAAAGTCTGGATCCGTATCTTCCGGAAGAACTGCATTCAGAAACAACAGCGCTCGGATACCTTCAGCTACTTCCGGGAGTACATAAGACAGATGGATTCTTCATTGCAAAATTCAGAAGGAAATAAATATATGACAGACATAAAGTCCATGAACAAAAAGGAACTGGCAGAGCTTATGGAAAGCCTGGGGGAAAAGCCGTTTCGGGCAAAGCAGATTTACAGCTGGCTCCATGAGCATCTTGCCACATCTTATGAGGAGATGACAAACCTTTCCTCAGGTTTAAAAAAGAAGCTGTCCGCGTATCCGATCACAGCGCTTCGTATAGTAGACGTGCAGATTTCCAGACTGGACGGAACAAGAAAATATCTGTTTCAGCTTGCAGACGGAAATGTAATAGAAAGCGTGCTGATGCGCTATAAGCACGGAAATTCCGTGTGCATTTCCTCACAGGTAGGCTGCCGTATGGGTTGCCGGTTCTGCGCGTCCACGATCGGAGGTCTTACAAGATGTCTCACACCGTCGGAGATGCTGGATCAGATTTACAGCATACAGAAGGATACCGGAGAGAGAGTTTCCAATGTGGTAGTTATGGGAACTGGAGAACCCCTTGATAATTATGATAATCTTCTTCGGTTTATTCACATCTTGACAGAGGAGGGCGGGCTTCATATCAGCCAGAGAAACCTTACGGTTTCCACCTGCGGACTTGTTCCGGAAATGCTTCGGCTGGCAGAGGAAAAGCTTCAGATCACGCTGGCTCTTTCCCTTCACGCGCCAAACGATGAGAAGAGACAGGAGCTTATGCCCATTGCAAGAAAGTACACAATGGAAGAAGTGTTAAACGCCTGCAGGATATATTTTGAAAAAACAGGCAGAAGAATTACCTTTGAATACAGCCTTGTAGCAGGGATGAACGACAGCGAAGAAAATGCAAGGGAGCTTTCGGGAAGGATTAGGGACATAAACTGCCATGTAAATCTGATTCCTGTAAACCCTGTAAAAGAGCGCTCTTTTCAGCGTCCGACAAGGGAGGCTGCGGAGAATTTCAAAATAAAACTTGAAAAATGCGGAATAAATGTTACTATTAGAAGGGAAATGGGCAGCGATATTGACGGTGCCTGTGGGCAACTGAGAAAAAGCTATATGGAAAAAACAGAAAGCGAGAAGTGACATGAAGGTATATTCAGCTACCGATGTGGGACAGAAGCGGAAGATGAATCAGGATTATGTGTTTACATCAGAAGATGCAGTGGGAAATCTTCCGAATCTGTTCGTTGTCGCAGACGGCATGGGCGGTCACAATGCAGGCGATTTTGCATCGTCCCATGCTGTGGAGATACTGGTGGACGAAATCCGTAAGGACGCAGATTACAATCCTGTAAAGGTCATACGGCATGCCATTGAAACTGCAAATACGGAAATTATAGAACAGGCACAGAAAGATGAAGGCCTCAGAGGAATGGGAACTACTATGGTAGTGTCTACAATAGTGGGACAGTACGCCTATGTGGCAAACGTAGGAGACAGTCGTCTCTATGTTGTGCAGGGACAGATCCAGCAGATTACAAAAGACCACTCACTTGTTCAGGAAATGGTAAGACTTGGTGAGATCAGCCCGGAAGAGGCGAGAAACCACCGGGATAAAAACATCATTACAAGAGCGCTGGGTGCAGAAAAGACAGTAGATATTGACTTTTTTGATTTGAAACTGGAAGCCGGAGATACTATTTTAATGTGTTCTGATGGGCTGAGCAATATGGTGGACGACAGAAAAATGGAAGAAATTATATTGGATTCAGAGATGGAACTGACAGAAAAGGGAAAAACTCTCATAAGAGAGGCAAACCTTAATGGCGGAAAAGACAATATTGCAATTATATTGGTAGAACCATTCACGAACGAGGTGGAGAAATGTTAAAGTCGGGTATGATTATAGCGGAACGCTATGAAATATTAGGAAAAATCGGGACGGGAGGCATGGCGGATGTCTATAAGGCAAAGGACCATAAGCTGAACCGTTTTGTTGCAGTTAAAGTTTTGAAAGCAGAGTTTCGGGAGGATACAACCTTTATCCGAAAATTCAGAAGTGAGGCGCAGGCAGCGGCCGGTCTTACACACCCCAATATTGTAAACGTATTTGATGTAGGCGATGATGAAGGTCTTTATTATATTGTAATGGAGCTGATCGAAGGCATTACTCTGAAGGACTATATTTCCAAAAAGGGAAAGCTTTCCGTAAAAGAAGCGACAAGTATTGCCATTCAGGTATCAATGGGTCTGGAAACAGCCCACAGTCATGGAATTGTACACCGTGATGTAAAGCCTCAGAATATTATTATTTCAACAGATGGAAAAGTTAAGGTGACAGATTTCGGAATTGCAAGAGCTGCATCTTCAAACACGATAAGCTCCAATGTGATGGGGTCTGTACACTACAGTTCTCCGGAACAGGTGCGCGGCGGATACAGTGATGAAAAGAGTGATATTTATTCTCTTGGAATCACACTGTATGAGATGGTAACAGGAAAAGTCCCCTTTGACGGAGATACCACGGTTGCCATTGCGATCAAACATCTTCAGGAAGAGATGGTTGCTCCAAGCGTATACACACCGGAGCTGCCGTACAGTCTGGAACAGATTATTTATAAATGTACACAGAAAAGTGTGGATCGCAGATACAACAAAATGGAAGATGTGATCGCAGATCTGAAGCATTCACTCATTGACCCGCAGGGAGATTTTGTGAAGCTGACCTCCGTAGACAATGATGCAAAAACAGTCATCATTTCAGATGAAGAACTCGGAACCATTAAGCACACGCCAAAGCAGAAATTACGTGCAGAGGTGGAAGAACTGGAAAAAGAAGTTTATACAGATGATTTTGAGGACGGTGACGAGGAAGAGGAGGAAGAGTACCGCCGCAAAAGAGAAAGACGGGAAAGACAGAAACGCAAAAAGAAAAGAGGACCAGGAAGGGGTGTGACTATTGCAGCCCTGATCCTGGGAGCTGTTCTCCTCATTGCAGTTGTTGTAATCATCATAAAGTCAACAGGCCTGCTGGAGAAAAAAGAGCCCGCAGCAGATGGACAACAGCAGACGCAGGAAGAAAAGGGCGATAAGATGGTGGAAGTGCCGGTCCTTACAGGAAAAACAGAGGCAGAGGCAAAAGAGCTTGCAAACAGCCTTCATATCGGTGTGCAGATGATCGGCGAGGAGGCGTCCAATCAGGAAAAAGGAAGAATTTCTTCTCAGGATATTCCGGCAGGAACTGAGGTGCAGGAGTATTCCACTCTGAAATATTATATCAGTAAGGGCGCGCAGGAAGTTACCATTCCAGATATTGACGGAAAAACGGGAATCGAAGCACAGCAGCTTCTTGAGGATTTGGGACTTGAAGTGGAAATCCAGAAAGAGTACAGTGATTTAGATGAAGACGGATACATTCTTGTAGATCCGGGATATGCGTACTCTGTTTCTCCGGAGCCCGGAGCAACAGCAAAATCAGGAGATAAAGTAACGCTTGTGATCAGCCGCGGCCTTGATTACGGCGAGGGTGTGGAAGTGGAAATTCCGGGCGTAGTGGGAATGACAGAAGATGACGCGGTTACCACACTTGGAAAATTCCTTTTAATTGATATACAGCAGCAGCAAAGCGCAGATGTGACAGCAGGCGGAGTAATCTCCCAGACACCGGAGTCCGGTTCTTACGGCGATCCGGATACGACAAGTATTACACTTATTGTAAGCAGCGGAAATCAGCCGCCTTCCGATACAGAAGAAGCGACAGGTACACAGGGAGAGACAGGAACTTCCGACGGTACACAGACAGCCTCAGACGCATCTCAGATTTCTCAGGTTACAGACGAAGCAGTACAGCAGGCAACTGCAGCAGGAGAAGTATGGAAGTGTACACAGGGCTTAAACACACCGGACGGCTACAGCGGCGGTTCGGCACGTCTGGAACTGATCCAGTATGTGGGCGGAGTGCCGAAAGCATCTGTTATTTCAGAGGGAACACCGCTTCAGTTTCCGTATCAGCTTGATATTACAGGAGTGCCCGGTGTGGCGGAAGGAACCTTATATCTTTCTGAGGAAGTGCAGGGAAGCTACCAGAATATCGGAGAATATTCCATTACTTTTGAGAAAGCAGAGTAATCCATGAGAGGAAAAATCATTAAGGGAATTGCCGGATTTTACTATATTTATGCAGAAGACGGACAGGTTTACGAGTGCAAGGCAAAGGGGATTTTCCGAAAAGATAATCAAAAACCTCTTGTAGGAGACAATGTGGAGATTTCCATTCTGGACGAAAATGAGAAAGAGGGAAGCGTAACAGCAATTCTTCCCAGAAAAAATTCTCTGATACGTCCTGCTGTTGCAAATGTAGACCAGGCGTTTGTTATCTTTGCTATGGAAAATCCAAAACCAAATTATATGCTTCTTGACCGCTTTCTCATTATGATGGAGCAGCAGGGGATTCCGGCAGTTGTGTGTTTTAATAAAAAAGATTTGGGAACAGAGGAAGAACTTGACTTTCTTTACAGAACGTATACGCAGTGCGGCTACAGGGTAATCCTTTCCAGTGCCCTTAAGGGGGAGGGGATTTCAGAAATTCATGAAATCCTGCGGGGAAAGACAACTGTAGTTGCAGGCCCTTCGGGGGTTGGAAAATCTTCTCTTACCAATTCTCTTCAGGGAGAGATACAGATGGAAACAGGAGAGATCAGCAAAAAGCTGAAGCGCGGAAAACATACAACGCGGCATTCTCAGGTGATTCCTGTAGGAGAAGATACTTTCCTTGTAGATACGCCCGGTTTTTCATCTTTATATCTTACAGATATGGAAGAACAGGAACTGAAAAATTACTTTCCGGAGTTTCGGGAATATGAAGAAGAGTGCCGCTTTCAGGGGTGCCGTCATATTCATGAGCCTGGTTGTGCAGTCAAAGAAGCTCTGGAGGCAAATAAGATCAGCAGGCTTCGGTATGAAGATTACCTGGCTCTGCATCAGGAATTAAAAGAGAAAAGGAGATACTGACTTATGTATCAGCTATGCCCTTCAATTTTATCAGCGGATTTTAACCGTCTGGGAGAGCAGATAAAAATTCTGGAAAATGAGGGAGTGAAAATCCTTCATATAGACGTAATGGACGGAGATTTTGTGCCGAGCATTTCCTTTGGAATGCCGGTAATCAAATCAATCCGTAAAGAATCGAAAATGTTTTTTGACGTACATCTTATGGTAACAGAGCCGGAACGGTATATCCGTGACTTTGTGGAATGCGGAGCCGATTCCATCACAGTTCACGCAGAGGCGTGTGAGGATCTGGAACGTACCATAGAACTGATACGTGCGGCAGGGGTAAAAGTGGGAGTATCCATTAAGCCTGCAACTCCTGTCAATGATATAAGCCATCTTCTCGACGAGGTAGACATGGTTCTTGTGATGACTGTTCAGCCGGGGTTTGGCGGTCAGAAATATCTCGAAGAGTGTACAGAGAAAATTAAGGAGCTTCGGGAGCTGATCGATGCGGAAGGTCTTGACACGCAGATCCAGGTAGACGGAGGAATTAACGAGGAGACACTTTCCACAGTTATGGAGGCAGGTGCCAATCTGATCGTAGCAGGTTCTTACGCGTTCCGGGAGGATCTGGCAGAAAGTGTTCAGGATATTCAGAAAAAAATGGAAGAAATCAGCAGAACAATTTCATGAGGAATATTATGATTGATACAATCGTCGTAAGCGGGGGCAATATCCAGGAAGATTTTGCCCTCGATTTTTTAAAAAAAACAGAAGAAAAACAGGGAAAAATGCCGTATCTGATAGCGGCAGATAAAGGGCTTGAATTTTTTCTTCACACGGGGATGCATCCGGATATGGCAGTAGGAGATTTTGACAGTCTCTCCGAAGCGGGAAAAGAATTTTTAAAAAGCCTCCGCAATACGGAAATCTGCCGCCTGAGACCGGAAAAAGATGACTCGGATACCCAGTCGGCAGTATGCCGCGCCGCAGAGCGCGGAGGGAAAAATATGGTTCTTTTTGGCTGTCTTGGAACACGCCTTGACCATACTTTTGCAAATATGGGACTTCTCGTATGGGGGAAAAAGAATGGGATTCGTATTTCTTTCTATGACAGACACAATTATATTACGCTCATAGAAAGCGGCACGGTTCTGAGAAAGGCAGAGCAGTTTGGAAAATACGTATCCTTTTTTTCACTGGGAGGAGATGTGCCCGGGCTTACGCTCAAAGGCTTTAAATATCCTTTGAACCGTCATTATCTCACAGTTTCCGATTGCGGGCTTACTGTGAGCAATGAGATTTTGGAGGAAGAGGCGGGAGTGACGTTTGACAGAGGAAATCTTGTGATGATCATGTCGAGGGATTGAAAAGAACAAGCCTGTATGGTATACTTTATATCTGCATAAGGCGGATAAATTATGCGAAAAAATAACGGAAAATACAATAAGGAGATGTAAATATATATGAAACTAGGTATTGTAGGCTTACCAAACGTTGGAAAAAGCACACTGTTTAATTCACTGACAAAGGCGGGAGCAGAATCAGCAAATTACCCATTCTGTACCATTGACCCGAACGTGGGCGTGGTAACAGTTCCGGACGAGCGTCTGAACCTTCTGGGAGATTTTTACAAGTCAAAGAAAGTAACTCCGGCAGTGATCGAGTTTGTGGATATTGCAGGACTTGTAAAAGGTGCGTCAAAGGGTGAAGGTCTTGGAAACCAGTTCCTTGCCAATATCCGTGAGGTAGATGCCATTGTCCACGTTGTGCGCTGTTTTGAGGACGGAAATGTGGTTCATGTAGACGGAAGCATCGATCCTCTTCGTGACATTGAAACTATTAATCTGGAGCTGATTTTCTCAGACCTGGAAATCCTGGAGAGAAGAATTGCAAAAGTGACAAAGACAGCCCGCATGGATAAAGAAGCTGCAAAAGAGCTGGACTTCCTCCAGAAAGTGAAGAAACATCTCGAAGACGGAAAAATGGCGATCACGATGGAGCTTGATAATGAAGACGAGGAAGGATTTATGGGAACATACAACCTTCTTACGTGGAAGCCGGTAATTTATGCGGCAAACGTAGCTGAGGACGATCTTGCTGATGATGGCGAGAATAATACTTATGTACAGGCAGTACGCGAATATGCAAAAGAGCAGAACAGCGAAATTTTTGTCATCTGCGCGCAGATTGAGCAGGAAATTGCAGAGCTTGACGAGGATGAGAAAAAAATGTTCCTGGAAGATCTGGGACTTACAGAATCCGGCCTTGAGAAACTGGTAAAGGCAAGCTACCATCTTCTTGGACTTATGAGCTTCCTGACAGCAGGAGAGGACGAGACAAGAGCCTGGACAATTAAAATCGGAACAAAAGCTCCTCAGGCAGCAGGAAAGATCCATACTGATTTTGAGAGAGGATTTATTAAGGCAGAAGTTGTAAATTACCGTGACCTTCTGGACTGCGGTTCTTATGCAGGTGCCAGAGAAAAAGGTCTTGTGCGCATGGAAGGGAAAGAATACGTAGTACAGGATGGAGATGTAATTTTATTCCGTTTCAATGTATAATGTATTAAAAGGTGTTTTATGAATATGTCAGTTCGTTTTCCCAATCTGGGACTGGAATTTGAATATGTGCCGGTATCTGTACGGGTTTTCGGATTTGAGATTACCTTTTTCGGAATTTTACTGGCAGTTGGCATGCTTCTGGGAATGGTATTTGTGGTACTGGAGGCAAAACGGAAAAAGCAGGATGCGAATCTGTATCTGGGAATGATGATTTTCGGGCTTGCAGGCGGCTTTATAGGAGCGAGATTTTTCTATGTGCTTCTTTCCTGGAGCGTATATAAAACGGATATTATGAAGGTATTCGATACAAGAAACGGAGGAATGGTCTTTTACGGAGGGCTTTTAGGAGGCGTTCTGGCAGCCGCAATTTTCTGCCGGATCAAAAAAGCTGCATTTATGGAAATGGCAGATGTGGCAGTAAAGGGGCTTCTGATCGGACAGATTATCGGAAGATGGGGGAATTTCTTCAACAGAGAATCTTTTGGAGAATATACAAGCAATGTGCTGACCATGCAGCTCCCGCTTTCCAATGTACGGGCAGGAGAGGTTACGCCCTGGATGAGAGAAAATCTTGTCACTATCGACAACGTTTCGTATATTCAGGCAACACCGCTTTTCCTTTATGAGAGTATATGGTGTCTTCTCCTTCTTCTTCTCCTTTTTGTGTGGAACAGAAGAAAGCTTTTCGCAGGAGAAATTTTTATGCGGTATCTGGCAGGATATGGTTTCGGGCGTTTCTTTATTGAGTGGATCCGGACAGACAAAATGTTCCTGCCGGGAACAGATATAGCGGTCAATCAGGCAATTTCAGCCGGTCTGTTTCTGCTGTTTACAGTAGTGGTGATTGTAAAACGCATTATGGCAAAGAAGCGCGCCGTGCTGGAAAAACGCCGAAAAGCACGTTTTTATGAGGAAGCAGAGAGGGTTCGTTCAGAAAAAAACTCAGTTGACGAGCTCCTTCCTGAGGAAGTAACGCTGATGGAGAAGGAAAAGAGCAATTCCGGAGAGAAAGTTTCCGAAGAAAAAGTTTCTGAGGATTCTCAGGAGAAAGCTTCTGAAGGCGAAATCTCTAAAGATAAAATCCCCGCAGACAGTGACAGGAATACAGACGAGGAAACGCAGGAAGAAAATCAGGAAGAAAAAACAGAACAAGAATAATAAAAAGTGCAGGCTTACAGGAAGGTATCCCGTAAGTTCTGCACTTTTTTTGTGAAAGAAATGGTTCTGTAATAATCCGGAGTACAAAAATATTCCGGCAGGATTACTATAATTTTAGCATACGGTATCCCACACCGATGTGAGTCTGGATATACTGGGGAGATTGTGGATCGCTTTCCAGTTTTCTTCGGAGGGTTGCCATGAAAACGCGGAGGGAGGCAATGTCATTTTCCCAGCTTGCACCCCATATTTTCTGTGTGATAAAGGTATGGGTGAGAACCTTCCCCACATTTCGGGAAAGAAGGCACAAAAGTTTGTATTCAATGGGAGTGAGATGAAGTTCTCTCTCTCCGAGGTAGGTGCAGCCAGCCGCGTAATCAATACGAAGATCTCCATTTATAAAAACAGAATCCGCTGCGCTTGCTTCGCTTTTCATAACAGAAAGGCGGCGCTGTGTCACGCGGAGACGGGCCAGAAGCTCCTCAATGGAAAACGGTTTTGTAAGATAATCGTCTGCTCCTGTGTCAAGAGCTTCGATCTTATCGGCGTCTTCACATTTCGCGCTGATCACAATGATCGGCATATTGGACCAGGAGCGGATTTTCCGGATCACCTCCATGCCGTCCATATCAGGAAGACCAAGATCAAGAAGAACAATATCGGGATTATGGGAGGAAGCCTCCAAAATCGCACGCTCTCCGTTGGGTGCTGTGAGATAACGGTAGTCGTGCGCTTTTAAGGTAGTCGTGATAAGGTTGCGGACAGGAGCATCATCTTCCACAACAAGAATCGATGTTTTATTCATGAAATGTTACCTCCTTCTGCAGTAGTCTGACATCAGTATATCAAATGTGGAAGCACTTGTGAATATCGTTGTTATTTCCCAGAACGAGCATAGTTTCTCCAGGAGAAATATATGTGTCGGAACTGATGTCAAGATTTAAGTGTCCATGTTTTTTCAGCGCCATAATATTGATATTGTATTTGTTTCTTATGTCAAGATCTCCAATGGAACGGCCAATCCAGGATTCCGGTATGGAAACCTCAAATACGGAATACTCATCGTCCAGCTCAATGTAATCAAAAATGTGGTCGCAGGTGTAGCGGATTGCTGCCCAGGAAGCAAGCTGTTTTTCCGGATATACGATTTCGTCCGCGCCGTTTCGGAGAAGAAACTTTGCGTGTACGTCTCTTGCTGCCCTGGAAACCACCTTTTTTGCGCCAAGCTCTTTTAAGAGAGAAGTTGTCTCAAGAGAATTCTGGAAATTATCTCCAATCGTAACGAAGCAGACGTCAAAGTTTCGGATTCCAAGAGAGGAGAGAAACTCCTCGTTTGTGCTGTTTCCAATCTGAGCGTTTGTCACATAGGGGAGAACCTTGTCTACACGGTCCTCACGAATATCAACAGCCATGATCTGATGTCCCATATCGGTTAATGTCATGGCAGCGTGTCTTCCAAATCTGCCAAGTCCGATAATTAAAACTGATTTCATAATTATACTCCTTTTAACCTACTGTTATTTTTTCCTGCGGCAGCCTGGAAGCTGCATGATGTTTATTTGAAATAGCGGCAAAAACAAGGGTAAGTCCGCCGACTCTGCCGAAAAACATAAGACAGATCAATACAATTCTTGAAATAACGCCAAGTCCCGGTGTAATGCCAAGGGTAAGCCCTACGGTACCGATGGCAGATGCGGCTTCAAACAGAGCAGGCAGAACAGGAATTCCTTCTGCACAGCTTATGATCAGTCCTCCCGAGAGGAAGAGTACAATATACATAAGAAGAATAGTAGCCGCATAATGAATGGTGTTGTCGGGAATCCTCCTCCGGAATAAATGACCGTCTGGTTTCTGAGTGAATACTGCGAAGGCGGAGGCGAAAAGAACAGCGATTGTCGTTGTCTTTAACCCTCCGGCAGTGGATCCGGGGGAACCGCCTATAAGCATAAGTAAAATGGTGATCATCTGCCCGGGTTCTGTGAGAAGGGTCAGATCTACGGTGTTGAAACCGGCTGTTCTCGGTGTCACGGACTGGAAAAAAGAACGGATAGCTCTTTCTCCGCCGGACAGATCTCCCCACACATCTCTTGAAAATTCTACAAAGAAAAAGTAAAGAGCAGGAAGAACGATCAGTACAGACGTAATCATTAAAATTGTTTTGCTCTGCATTCTATATTTGTGAAAATGATGTCTGTACACTTTTATGTCGTCCCAGGTCAGGAAACCAATTCCTCCTGTTATAATAAGAAGCGCGATCACGAGATTGACGACCGGCTGATTTACATAAGAAGTAAGGGAGGAAAACTGTTCCTTTACGCCCATCAGGTCAAAACCGGCATTACAAAATGCAGATATGGAGTGGAAGAGGGAATACCACAGGGATTTTAATGGTCCGAATTCCTTTATAAAGCATGGGAAGAGGCATACTGCTCCTGCAAGCTCTACAAGAACCGTTGTCCGGATAATAAAATTGGTAAGCCGCACAATTCCCCCAACCTGAGGAGCAGAAATTGCTTCCTGCATGGTGCTGCGCTGCATCAGCCCGATTTTTCTCCCGGAAAGACGGGCAAATGCGACAGCAATGGTGACGATTCCCATTCCGCCTGTCTGGATCAGACAGAGAATGACAGCCTGTCCGAATCCTGACCAGTAAGTGGCAGTGTCATATACGACGAGACCGGTTACGCATACTGCAGACGTGGCTGTGAAAAGCGTGTCAAGAAAAGGCGTGACCCGTCCCTCTCTGGAAGCAATGGGAAGCATAAGAAGGAGGCTTCCGCAGAGAATAGCCAGAAAAAATCCCAGAATAATAATCCGGGACGAGGAAAAGCGCATTTTTTTACGGAAAAATTTTTTTATGGGTTGAATTCGTTTGATCATTGTCATATTTTTCCTTCATCTTTACATTATCTTTATTTCATAGCGTCTATATACTATAGCCTATTCAGTATTAATTACGCATAAATAAGTAAGTTAAGAGTATTAAGACCGCATAAAGATTGACGATAAGAAGAACAGGCTTAGGAGAAGAAAAAATTTTTTAAAAAGAAAAAAACTTGGATTTCCCCTTGTAATTTCCTCATGGATAGTTTAGAATAAGCACATAAGTGGTAGAAAGTGGAGAATAGTGGTGGCAAATGGAGACCCGGTGGTGTCATATATCATTTCCGCCTGTAAGAAAATGTGAAGGGGAGAATCACATTTTCCGGGAGTAGGTGATTTGCATGTTCATGGGAGAATACAATCATACAATAGACGCGAAGGGGCGTCTGATCATTCCTGCGAAATTCAGGGAGCTTCTGGGAACAGAATTTGTTCTTACAAGAGGTTTGGATGGTTGCCTTTTTATTTATCCTGTAGATGAATGGAAAGCCTTTGAACAGAAATTACGAGCTTTGCCACTTACAAATAAAAACGCAAGAACCTTCTCACGGTTCTTTGTTGCAGGCGCTGCCATGTGTGAACTGGACAGGCAGGGGAGAGTTTTAGTGCCGCAGACACTGCGGGAGTTTGCCGGTCTGGAGAAAGACGTGGTTCTGACAGGTAATCTGGACAGGATCGAAGTCTGGAGCAAAGAGAAGTGGAGCGAAAACTGTGATTATGACGATATGGATGAAATTGCAGAGAATATGCAGGATATGGGTATCGTCATTTAAGCAATGCGTAGAGTCTAATCCAACAGGAGACGGAGATGGAATTTAAACACAAATCTGTATTACTGAAAGAAACCATAGACGGTTTAAAGGTAAAGCCGGACGGTGTCTACGTGGATGGTACTTTAGGAGGTGCAGGGCATGCCGGTGAGGTATGCAGGAAACTTTCTGCCAAGGGGAGATTTATTGGCATAGATCAAGACCAGGATGCAATAGTTGCTGCGAGTGAAAGGTTGGCTGCCTGTGAACAGGCGATGATCATTCGCAGCAACTATTGTTACATGGTAGAGGAACTTCGCGCCCGCGGTATCACAAAAGTAGACGGCATCCTTCTGGATCTGGGTGTTTCTTCTTATCAGCTTGATAATGAGGAGCGGGGTTTTACCTACCGTACTGACGCGCCCCTTGATATGCGTATGGATCAGAGACAGAGCCAGACGGCAGGGGACATTGTAAATGGTTACGAAGAAAGAGAATTATACCGTATCATTCGTGATTACGGAGAAGATAAATTTGCGAAGAACATTGCGAAGCACATTGTTGCGGCAAGACAGAATGGTCCGATCGAGACAACAGGACAGCTTACAGAAATTATAAGAAGGGCAATTCCCATGAAAATGCAGGCATCAGGAGGACACCCTGCAAAGCGGACCTTTCAGGCGATCCGTATAGAACTGAATAGAGAACTGGATGTACTCCGGGATTCTCTTGACGGAATGATCGATCTGCTTGATGACGGAGGAAGGCTTTGTATCATTACCTTCCATTCACTGGAGGACCGGATCGTGAAGACGATTTTCAGAAAAAATGAAAATCCATGTACCTGTCCGCCGGAATTTCCTGTATGTGTGTGTGGCAAAAAGCCAAAAGGCCGTGTAATTACCAGAAAACCAATTCTTCCGGGAGAAGAGGAAATGGAGGAAAACCCACGTTCCAAGAGCGCAAAACTTCGGATTTTTGAAAGAAAGATATAAAAGGGGCAGTACAAAATGGCGAATACAAACCAAGCAGAGACAGCCAGAAGAAGACGGAATAGTGCCAGGAACGCAGGAGGAATCTATGTAGAGGGCAATGCGGTAAGAAGACTTGCAGAAGAACCTGCAAGGAATTACCCGGACAGGCAGAGGCAAGAGGCGGTCAGAAGAGCAAGAGTAGCTCAGAAAAAAACGGCGCGTCCGGAAAGCTACAGGGAGGTCAGCAGAACGACGCAGAAGAACAGAGAGCGCGCAATGGGAATGGGAAAAGGATATGTGGTATTCATAGCGGTTGTTTCCGCTGCAATTCTTTTTTTCTGTATCCATTATCTTCAGCTCAAGGCGGAAATTACTGCCAGTATGAAGGAAGTCGCAGTTCTGGAATCAGAGCTTACCCAGCTTAAGGAGGATAATGACGCGTATTACAGTCAGGTAACCTCTAATATTGATCTGGATACTATTCGAAAAATCGCTATTGGACGCCTTGGTATGAGTTATCCCACCAAAGATCAGGTAATGACATATACGACAGAAGGAAACAGCTATGTAAGGCAGTATCAGGATATTCCGAGTACAAATTAGGCAGGTGATTGATTGACTACGACAGGAAAAAAAAGAAGAAAACCAACCCGAAAAATTAATCTGGTCATGAGGAAAAAGCTGGTAATGCTGTTTTGTGCAGTGTTGCTGGCTTTAGTCGCTTTGGCAGCAAGGATTACTTATATCAATGCAACAAGTGGCAGCAAATACAAAAAACAGGTATTAAGTCAGGCGCAGCAGAGATATGAAAACCGTGTGATCCCTGCAAGGAGAGGTGATATTTACGACAGAAATGGAAATCTTCTTGCTACAAGCAATAAAGTATACAATGTAATTCTGGACTGCAAGGCTGTAAATGAAAAAGAAACATATACGGAGCCGACTGTCCGGGCGCTTGTAAATATTCTGGGACTGGACGAGAAGGATATACGTTCCCGGCTTTCTGCCGAGGATACAAGAAACAGCCAGTATCAGATTCTGAAAAAACAGATTTCCATGGACGAAAAGAAGGCGTTTGAGGAAGCTACAGAGATTCCGGAGGACATAGAAGAGAGCGGTCTGACAAAGGCGGAGATAGAAGAGAGAAGCAATGTAAAGGGCGTATGGTTCGAGGAAGATTATCTGAGGATTTACCCCTTTGATGAATCTGCCTGCGATACCATTGGTTTTACGCTTTCAAGAGATGTGGCAGATATAGGTCTGGAAAGTTATTATAACAGTACCCTGATGGGGGTAGACGGAAGACAGTACGGATATTTTAACAACAATGCTGACGTGGAGCAGACGATCATAGAACCGGTAAACGGCAGAAGTATTGAGACTTCTCTTGATATTGGCGCACAGCAGATCGTGGAGAAATACGTCAATGCATTCAATGGAAAAATGGGAGGAAAGAACGTTGGAGTCATTGTGGAGGATCCTTCTACCGGAGAGATCATCGCTATGGACGGCGGTGACAGGTATGATCTGAATGAGCCGAGAGACTTATCCAGAGAATACTCAGAGGAAGAGATCAAGGCAATGAACGATGAGCAGACAGTAGAAGCTTTAAACGGAATGTGGAGCAATTACTGTGTCACAGATGCGTTTGAACCCGGTTCAGTTGTTAAGCCCATTGTAATGGCGGGCGCCCTGGAAAAAGGAAAAATTTCCGAGTCAGATACGTTTTTATGCGACGGTCTTGAGGTTTTTGGAGCAAATGCGGAGACAAAAATCAAGTGTGCCGTTTACCCGGACGCTCACGGTACGGAGACACTTGGAGAAGTGATCGCCAACTCCTGTAACGACGGTATGATGCAGATTGGCGCAAAAATGGGAAGCGAGCAGTTTATCAAGGCACAGAGCCTTTTTAATTTCGGAGCAAGAACAGGCATCGATCTTCCAAATGAGGGAACTGGCATTATCCATACGAAAGATACGATGGGAGAGACGGAGCTTGCAACTTCTGCATTCGGACAGGGTTATACCTGTACCATGATACAGGAAATCAATGCTCTTTGTTCTGTTATAAATGGCGGATATTACTATCAGCCCCATCTTGTGACAAAAATTAAAGATGCAAACGGTGGAATTGTAAAAACGTTTTCTCCTACTCTTTTAAAACAGACGATTTCTTCCAATATCTCTGCCGACATCAGAAGCTACATGGAGCTCAGTGTACAGCAGGGTACCAGTCACTATTCCAAGGTGCAGGGCTACAGCTCAGGCGGTAAAACAGGTACGGCGGAAAAATTCCCCCGTGGAAACGGAAAATATCTCGTTTCCTTCATCGGGTTTGCACCTGTAGAGGAACCGGAGATTGTGATTTATGTAGTTGTAGATGAACCAAATGTAGAAGATCAGGCAACCAGTCGTTATCCACAGTATATCGCACAGGGAATCCTGTCAGAACTTCTTCCGTATCTGAATATTGCACCGGATGAAATTACGGACGGAACCGTTCCGCAGACAGAACTGTGGGAAGGATTTGCCGGTTATCTGAAAAATCCGGTTGGAGGCAAGGTAGATGAAAACGGAAATCTCATAGACGATAAGGGAAACCTTGTTGACTGGGACGGAAACCGCATTGATGAAAATGGTTATCTCCTCAATGAGGACGGCAGCTACCAGGTGAATGAAAATGGAGAATATATAAAATCCGAAAATCTGGGAAGCTACGGCAATACAGGAGGAGAAGAACTGCAGGACGGTGTGTCCAATGTGGAAGCTCCCGGACCTCTGGAAGACGATTCTGATCCGATAGAGGGAAATGATATGGAAAGCGAAGGTCTTACAAACGAGGAAGCAGGACTGGAATAAATGAATACCCCGACAGAGAGAAGTCATATATTGAAATGACAATCTCTGCCGGGGTTTTGTTTTATGAAAAGAAACAGGACATTCCACAGAAAAAAAGTATGGCTTGTATTTTTTATCTGCTTTTTTATTATGGCAGGACTGATCGGAAGACTCGTATATCTGATGGGATTCCGCTCAGATTACTATTATGAAAAAGCGCAGGAACTTCATGAGAGAGAAAGAGATATAAAGGCTGCAAGAGGACGGATACTGGACGCAAAAGGGAAGGTGCTGGCAGATAACAGGACAGTCTGTACGGTGTCTGTTATACACAGTCAGATAAAAGAACCGGAAAAGGTGATTTCCGTACTTGCGCAGGAGCTGGAAATGAAAGAGGAGGATATACGGAAACGGGTCGAAAAAGTGTCGTCCATTGAGCGTATTAAAACAAATGTGGAGAAGGAGACAGGAGACGCCATTCGGGAGTACGGTCTTTCCGGTGTAAAAGTTGATGAAGATTATAAGCGATATTATCCGTATGGTTCGCTTGCGTCAAAGGTATTGGGGTTTACAGGCGGAGACAATCAGGGGATTATAGGACTTGAGGTAAAATATGAGGAGGTTTTAAAAGGAGAAGCAGGGAAAATTCTGACAACAACAGACGCAAGAGGAGTAGAGCTGGAGCGTCTTGGGGAGAGCAGAGAAGATCCGGTTTCCGGAAATGACCTTCAGATCAGCCTGGACGCCAGTATACAGGAATATGTTCAGCAGGCAGCCTTAAAGGTCATGGAGGAAAAACAGGCGGAGCGCGTTTCAATTTTGCTCATGAATCCGCAAAATGGTGAGATTTACGCCTGCGTCAATGTTCCGGAATTTGATTTAAACGAGCCGTTTCAGCTAAATACAGGACAGGATACCTCCGGGCTTTCGCCGAAAAAGAAACAGGATTTACTGAATCAGATGTGGAGAAATCCATGTTTGAACGATACGTATGAGCCGGGTTCTACTTTTAAGATCATTACCATGTCCGCAGGACTTGAGGAAGGCGTGGTATCTGTAAACGACCATTTTTTCTGTCCGGGCTATAAAATCGTGGAAGACAGAAGAATCCGGTGTGCCAGAAGGACAGGACACGGAGCGGAGACATTTGTGCAGGGCGCGCAGAACTCCTGTAACCCTGTTTTTATAGAGGTAGGGCTTCGCATGGGAGTGGAAAACTATTATAAGTATTTCCGACAGTTCGGACTTCTGGAAAAGACAGGGGTGGATCTTCCGGGAGAAGCAGGAACGATCATGCACAAAATGGAAAATATGGGTGAGGTGGAACTTGCCACTGTCGCTTTCGGACAGTCTTTTCAGATTACGCCCATTCAGCTTGCGGCAACTGTGAGCGGGCTTATTAACGGGGGAAACAGGGTAACGCCACATTTTGGAGTGACGGTAAGGAGCAGTGACGGCACAAAAGCACAGAAAATTGAATATCCGTCCCCAAAAAGAATTGTATCACAGGAAACATCGGAAACAGTGCGGGCAATCCTGGAAACAGTTGTCTCAGAAGGCTCCGGAAAAAATGCGAAGATAGAGGGCTATTCCATAGGAGGAAAGACTGCTACCTCCCAGACGCTTCCGCGAAGCGCAAACCGGTATATCTCTTCTTTTCTTGGCTTTGCCCCTGCTGAAAACCCTCAGATACTGGGGCTTTGCATTATTCATGATCCTAAGGGGATTTACTATGGGGGAACTATAGCGGCGCCTGTGATCCGAAGCATTTTTGAGAATGTGCTGCCCTATATGGGAATTGAAAAAAACGGGACAGAAGAGGAGCAGAACACAGCTAAAGAGGGTTGATAAATAAGCCAAAAAGCCTTATACTAGAAAGTGTTTCAAAAGCAATAAAAATAAAAAACGAAAGAATTAAATGAGGTGTGAGAATGGAGTTTGATGTTATACTTCCTGTGCTGATTGCCTTTGCTGTCAGCGTTGTGCTGGGTCCTGTTGTGATTCCTTTTCTCAGAAGGCTGAAAATGGGACAGACCGAGAGAGTGGAGGGCGTACAGTCCCATCTGAAAAAAGCGGGTACTCCCACAATGGGAGGAGTCATCTTTTTAATTGCGACAGTAGTGACCTGTCTGTTTTACATTAAGGATTATCCAAAGATCATTCCTGTCCTGTTTTTAACGCTTGGTTTTGGTATCATCGGATTTCTTGACGATTATCTGAAGGCTGTGTTAAAGCGTTCAGACGGTCTTCTTCCCTGGCAGAAATTTCTCCTCCAGGTAGTAGTAACGGGAATCTTTGCATTTTATGTTGTAAATTATACAGATATTTCCCTTACTATGCGGATTCCGTTCTGGAGCGGACATTACCTGAATGCAGGCTGGCTTGCAGTGCCGATCCTGTTTTTTGCTGTGATCGGAACAGTAAACGGCGTGAACTTTACAGACGGTCTTGATGGTCTTGCGTCCAGCGTTACTCTGATCGTAGCTGTATTTTTTACAGTCGTATCTCTCGGGCTGAAATCCGGGATCGAGCCGATCACCTGCGCAGTAGTAGGAGGACTTATGGGATTTCTCCTGTTTAACGTATATCCTGCAAAGGTATTTATGGGTGACACAGGTTCTCTTGCTCTTGGAGGATTTGTGGCAGGCGCAGCCTATATGATGCAGATGCCTCTTTTCCTTCTGATCGTAGGGCTGATTTATGTAGTGGAAGTGCTTTCTGTTATGATCCAGGTTACATATTTTAAGGCAACTCACGGTAAGCGTTTCTTTAAAATGGCGCCGATTCACCATCATTTTGAGCTTTGCGGATGGTCAGAGACAAGAATTGTAGCCGTATTTTCTGTAATTACAGCAATTCTCTGTCTTATTGCACTTCTGGCTCTTTAACAGAGGGATTTATGGAGGAGTATAGATTATGAATTTAAAAGAGAAAAGGGTTCTTGTGTTCGGTTCCGGGAAAAGCGGAATCGGCGCGGCGGACCTTCTTGGAGCAGTGGGAGCAGAACCTGTTATCTATGACGGAAACGAAAATGCAGATAAAGAATCCGTTCTAAAAAAAACATCAGGAACGTATCCTGTGGAATTTTATGCCGGAGAGCTTCCGGAGGAAGTGCTGGAAAGCCTTGATCTTGTCGTATTAAGTCCCGGAGTTCCCACAGACCTTCCCCTTGTAAAGCGCTTTTATGAGATGGGTCTTCCTGTGTGGGGAGAGGTAGAGCTCGCCTACCGCACAGGGAAAGGTCGCGTTCTTGCGATCACGGGAACAAACGGCAAAACAACCACAACGGCTCTTCTGGGGAAAATTATGAAAGACGCCTGTCCTTCCGTGTTCGTAGTGGGAAACATAGGAACGCCTTACACATCGAAGGCGCAGGAGATGCAGGAGAACAGCGTGACCGTTGCGGAAATCAGCAGTTTTCAGCTTGAGACGATCGAGGAGTTTGCCCCGGAGGTCAGCGCAATTTTAAATATCACGGAGGACCATTTAAACCGCCATCATACAATGGAGGAGTACATACGTGTAAAAGAGCTGATCACAAAAAATCAGAGCAGCGAAGATGTATGCGTTCTCAATTATGAAGATGAGGTTTTAAGAAAATTCGGTGAGACGGCTGTTCCGAAGGTTGTATATTTTTCCAGTGTCCGTACTCTGGAAAAAGGAATTTATCTGGAAGGCGACACCATCGTGCTCGCTACAGAGACGGCGAAAATTCCTGTTGTAAAGACAGGAGAATTAAAGCTTCTCGGACAGCACAATTACGAAAATGTAATGGCTGCAGTGGCTATGGCATACTACGCAGGCGTAGATATGGAAAGTATCCGAAAGAGCGTCTGTGAGTTTACAGCAGTGGAGCACAGAATCGAGTACGTCACGGAGAAAAACGGGGTTGTGTATTATAACGATTCCAAGGGAACGAACCCGGATGCAGCCATAAAAGGCATTCAGGCAATGAACCGTCCCACCTATCTGATCGGAGGCGGATACGATAAAGAATCAAGCTATGACGAGTGGATAAAGGCATTTGATGGAAAGGTGCGCTGCCTCGTTCTGATCGGACAGACAAAAGAGAAAATTAAGGCGGCAGCAGAACGTCTTGGTTTTACGGACCTTGTACTTCTTGAAACTCTTCAGGAGGCTGTGCATTTTTGTGCGGAACACGCAAAAGAGGGAGAAGCTGTTCTTCTTTCTCCCGCCTGCGCAAGCTGGGGACAGTTTGACAATTACGAGCAGAGAGGCGATATGTTTAAAAAATACGTGTCTGAGCTTTAAAAGTAAAGAGAGAAGCGGAAAGGGAGCAGTCATATTTCCGGGGCTGAAATTCATATGCTTTAAATAAAGCGTAAGCCGGAGGAAATCATGTCAGAAAAAGAAAAGCGGCAGGAAGTTCATATTGATGTGATCCTTCTTGTCCTTGTGCTGATCCTTGTTGCATTTGGACTTGTCATGCTTTTTTCCGCCAGCGAATATAATGGCAGAGTGCGTTTTGACGACTCTGCCTATTATTTTAAAAAGCAGTTGTTTGCCACAGCGCTCGGACTTATGGCAATGTATCTTGTATCGCAGATGGATTACCGTGTTTTTGCAAAAATGGCGCCGGTTGCATATCTTCTCTCTATTGTGCTTTCTACAGCAGTGCTCCTTGTGGGGCAGGAGATCAACGGTTCCAAAAGGTGGCTGAATCTTGGCCCCCTCTCCTTTCAGCCTTCGGAATTTGCAAAAGTGGCAGTCATTCTCTTTCTTGGCTGGCAGATAGAAAAAAGCAGGAAAAGCACAGGGAATTTCTGGTTTATGTGCAGGACAATGGCAACGCTTCTTCCTATAGTAGGGCTTGTGGGAAGCAACAATTTGAGTACTGCAGTGATTATTCTGGGAATTGGCGTGGTGCTGATTTTTGTATCAAATCCCAGGTATCTTCCTTTTGTGGGGATTGGCGCGGCAGGGCTTGGATTTGTGGCAGTTTTTCTTGCTGCGGAAAGTTACCGGCTGGAGCGTCTTGCTATCTGGAGAAATCCGGAGAAGTATGAAAAAGGCTTTCAGACCATTCAGGGGCTTTATGCGATCGGGAGCGGAGGGCTTTTTGGCAGAGGACTTGGCAGCAGCATTCAGAAGCTTGGCTTTGTTCCGGAGGCGCAGAACGATATGATTTTTTCTGTGATATGCGAGGAGCTGGGACTTTTTGGCGCGGCTCTTTTGATTCTTTTGTTTATGCTTCTTCTGTGGAGGCTCTGCGTGATCTCCACCCACAGCCGTGATCTTTTGGGAGCTCTTTTAACGGCAGGGATCATGGCGCATATGGCAGTTCAGGTGATTTTAAATATTGCAGTTGTGACAAATACCATTCCCAATACGGGAATTACCCTCCCCTTTGTAAGCTACGGGGGAACCTCCGTCGTTTTTCTTCTGGGAGAAATGGGGCTTGCACTCAGCGTATCCAGTCACAAAGGAGGAGAAACCGCATACAATAAAAAGTAAGATGCCCTTTGGGAGTGAACAGCTTGAAGCGTATTTATATTGAAGGGGGAAGGAAGCTTAAGGGATCGGTCCGGATCCAGGGGTCGAAAAATGCCGCTCTGCCCATGATGGCGGCATCTCTTTTGCACAGAGGAGTCAGCGTGTTAAGAGGGTGTCCCAAAATTGCAGACGTTTTCTGTATGGAAGAAATTCTTAAAAAGCTGGGAGCAAAAACATGGTGGAAAGGGCACGATCTCTATCTTGACTGCAGCTGGTGCAGGGGACAGGAAATTTCTTCTGAAGATACCGGCAAAATGCGTTCCTCCGTCATTCTTCTGGGAGCTGTCACTGCAAGAAACAAGAGGGGAAAAATCGGCTATCCGGGAGGCTGCGTTATTGGAAAGCGCCCTATAGATCTGCATTTGTACGCGCTTCGCTGTCTTGGGGTGAAAATCCGGGAGGAAGAAAACTTTGTGGAGGCAGAATGCCGGGAGCTTACAGGAGGGGAAATTTCTTTTTCTGCCAAAAGCGTGGGAGCAACCGAGCAGGGGATTTTATCTGCAGTGACGGCAAGGGGCAGAACGATAATAAAAAACTGTGCAGAAGAGCCGGAAATACTCTGGCTCTGTCGCTATTTAAGGAGAATGGGAGCAAGGATTTCCGGCGAGGAAACAGGCGTGATCACCATAGACGGCGTACCCTGCTTAAAAGGCGGGGATATGCAGGTTCCTCCTGACCGTATTGTAGCCGGAACGTATATCTGTGCGGCTGCTGCAACAAGAGGAAAAATTGAGATCCTGAATCCGCCCGAGGGAGAGCTTAACGCTTTTCTTCAGGTATACAGGAAAATAGGTGGACAATACGAAGTGAACAGTGGTAAACTGATTGTGGATGCGGGAGAGGTAAATGCTCCTGCCGACTACGTGGAAACAGGCGTTTATCCCGGTTTTCCAACAGATCTGCAGTCTCCGCTTATGGCAGTTCTTCTCACAGTTCCCGGAAAAAGCCGTATCAGGGAAAGTATATTTGAAGCGCGGTACAAGGCGGCAGAAGAAATGAAGCGCATGGGCGCGCAGATACAGATCAGAGAAAGAGACGCTTTTATCGACGGAGGCGTTCCTCTTACAGGCTGTACGGTAAAGGCACAGGAGCTTCGGGGAGGAGCGGCTCTTATTCTGGCAGCTCTTGCATGTAAAGGTACTTCCTGCATAGAGGGCTGTTCTTTTATCGAGCGGGGATACGAGCATATTTGTGAAGATTTAAACGCCCTGGGAGGGGCATTGACAGAAGATTGAGGAAACTTTTGGTATGAGGACATCAAATTACAGAAAAAAAAGGATAAGTAAAAAAGCATGGAAATATGCGGGCGCAGTTTTCGGAAGTCTCCTGGCAGCAGGCGTGATTTTCTTTTTTGCGTATTTTAAGGTTGACGAGGTAGAGGTAATGGGAAGCAGCCATTATTCCGAAAAAGAAGTGAGGAAAATGGTACTTCGCGGACCACTGGCATCAAATTCCGTTCTTGCGCCTCTTCTTTACACAAAAAGGGAGACAGAGGACATTCCCTTTGTGAAAGGATATGTGGTAAGTCAGGTAAACAGAAATACCATCTGCATCAGTGTAAAAGAAGAAAAGCCGGTTGGCTGTATTCCTTATCTGGACAGCTACATTTATTTTGACAGAAACGGCATTTTCATAGAAAGCTCGAAGGAGAGAGACGAGACAGTTCCGTATTTTGACGGCATTTCCGTGAAGCACGTGGTCATGGACGAGGAGCTTCCCATCAAGGGAAAAACAGTCCTGAATACAGCCGTTGCGCTTGCCACGATTTTCCAGAAGAACGAGACGATACCGGATCATATCGAATTTGATAAAAATTACCAGATCAGTCTTTTATATGGAGATATAACTGTGATGCTGGGAAAAGATGAGTTTCTGGAAGACAAGATGACGAGAGCCATTGCCATTCTGCCTTTAATTTCCGGGAGAAAAGGGATTCTTCATCTGGAAAGCGTGACAGATACCGTAAAGACCATTACCTTTGAGGAAGAGGTAAAAGAAAAGACGCCGGAGGAGCTGGCGGCGGAGTGGACCGGCGGATATGAGGAGAGCGGCGAATACACAGGTACAGGTGAGTTTGACGAAAACGGCTCGTATGTTGGACCAAAGCCAATGACAGAGCTTGAGAAAGCGCTTGCAGAGTGGACCGGCGGATACGACGAAGAAGGCGATTATACAGGAGCCGGGGAATATGACGAATATGGAAATTATGTAGGTCCTGCGCCGACAGAAGAAAGTCTCGCCGCGGAGGGCGACGATGGAGAGAATGCCGACGGAGAGAATGCCGATGGAGAGGGTACAGGTGAGTTTGACGAAAACGGCGAAGCGATTCCGGAGGAAGAAGGAGATTACACAGAATAATTCTGGTGATTTTGTCATGTATGCTCGAAAGAAAGGGATTTTCCTGCTTCTTCATCGAAAAAACGTGAAAAAAATATAAAAAAACAAAATTAGTAGTTGATTAATTTCCAAAAAAAATATATGATATATCTATATGTAACTTAACGAAGGTACATCAGGTAGAAATAAGTATACAGCTTGGTACAAATACGCTGAATCAGTTATCAGGTAAAAATAAAGGAGGAAGTACGTTGTTAGAGATTATGACAAATGAGGCTGAATCATCTGCCAAAATTATTGTAATTGGTGTAGGTGGAGCCGGAAATAACGCAGTAAACAGAATGGTGGAAGAAGCCATCGGCGGAGTAGAGTTTGTAGGTGTGAATACTGATAAGCAGGCTTTGACTCTGTGCAAAGCTCCAACTGTACTTCAGATTGGTGAGAAAATTACAAAAGGTCTTGGCGCTGGTGCACAGCCGGAAGTAGGTCAGAAGGCGGCTGAAGAAAGCATTGAAGAAGTAAAACAGTTAATGGAAGGCGCAGACATGGTATTCGTTACCTGTGGTATGGGCGGCGGAACCGGAACCGGAGCTGCACCTGTAATCGCAGCGGCAGCGAAGGAAATGGGAATCCTGACAGTAGGTGTTGTTACAAAACCGTTCCGTTTTGAGGCAAAAACAAGAATGAACAATGCGCTGGCAGGCATTGAAAATCTGAAGAAAGCAGTGGACACTTTAATTGTGATCCCAAATGACAAATTACTGGAAATCGTAGACCGTCGTACAACAATGCCGGAGGCTCTTCGTAAGGCTGACGAGGTTCTCCAGCAGGCAGTGCAGGGTATTACAGACCTTATCAATCTGCCGGCTCTTATCAACTTGGACTTTGCAGATGTTGAGACAGTTATGACAGATAAGGGAATCGCACACATCGGTATTGGTGAGGCAAGAGGCGACGACAAGGCTATGGAGGCTGTACAGCAGGCTGTATCTTCTCCGCTTCTTGAGACAACCATTAAGGGTGCGACACATGTTATCATTAACATTTCCGGTGATATTTCTCTTATGGACGCAAATGACGCGGCAAGCTATGTGCAGGAGCTTACAGGTGAAGATGCAAATATTATCTTTGGTGCAATGTATGATGACTCCGTGGCAGATTATGCAAGAATCACAGTTATTGCGACAGGATTAAATGATAATGTACAGAGCAGCAGTCCATTTGCTCAGAGAAATACAGCTTCTCCGTTTGCAGCAAAAAGACAGGCATCTGCTCCGGCGACTCAGCAGACAATGAATGTAAATATGCCGAGTTTCAGTCTTCCTACAATGAACGCAACTCCATTTGGTACAAAGACTCCGTCCAGCACTGTACAGAAAAAAGACATTCAGATTCCGGATTTTCTGAAAAACAGATAAGTAATCATGGAAAAGTAAAAGAGACCTTCTCATAGAAGGTCTCTTTTTTCGTATCACAGGCGCGTTCTTATGGAGAATCAGCGCTCACACTGGAATGTGCCGCATTTTGTTTCCTGGCAGTCTTTTGCGTTTTCTCCGCCTACCTGAATGGCAGCCGCTGTACATTTGCAGTCGTCATTGTAGGTGCAGTGATGTGCCTTACAGTCGATCTGAATGGTTTCGCAGCCGCAGCCGGAAGCATAATTATTTTGCGGGGAAGAGCTGCTTCGTTCCCGGAAGCTTCCGCAGCAGGTATCCTCTGATAAATGGGCGTTTTCTCCCATTACATCAATGTTTCCTTTGGAGCAAAGCTGCTCCTTGTTGTAGACGCAGGTAGTGGCATAACATTTTAAAACAGTCATAATCTGAACCTCCTTTTTTCAATTCGTGAATATTATTCCCGCAAAATGCAAAATTATGTATTGTTCTTATAAAAAAATTAATGTATAATAGGACACATATTTTTTTCGACAAGGGGGAAAAAGAATGGAAGAACAGAAACAAAGAAGCACGTTTACCAATAAGCTGGGATTCGTGCTCGCAGCAGCCGGTTCTGCTGTAGGACTTGGAAACTTATGGAGATTTCCGTATCTTGCTGCAAAATACGGCGGTGGAATTTTTCTTCTGGTGTATCTCATTCTGGCAGTTACCTTCGGTTTTGCGCTGATGATAACAGAGATCGCACTTGGACGAAAAACGCATTTAAGCGCAGTAGGCGCATATAAGGCGCTGGATAAAAGATTTGGCTTTCTGGGTGGACTGGCATGTCTCGTTCCGTTTATTATCACACCGTACTACTGTGTGATCGGAGGCTGGGTATTAAAATACCTTACTGTATTTGTGACAAATCAGGTTTCCAGTGCAGCTACCGATGAATTTTTCGGAAATTATATCAGCCAGCCGGTGGCTCCGGTTGTATTCTTTTTGATTTACGTTGTTTTGGGACTTGTGATCGTTATGCTTGGTGTGGAAGGCGGAATTGAAAAGGCGAGCCGTTTCATGATGCCGGTGCTTGTAGTTATGACTGTGATCATTGCAGCGTTCAGTATTTCGCAGCCGGGAGCAATGGAAGGTGTAAAATATTACCTTCTGCCTGATTTCAGCCGCTTCAGCGCCACAACGGTACTGGCAGCGCTGGGACAGCTTTTTTACTCCATGTCTCTGGCAATGGGAATTATGATCACATATGGTTCTTATATGAAGAAAGAGGCGCATCTTGAAAAATCTGTGCGTCAGATTGAAATTTTTGACACAGGAATTGCGTTTATGGCAGGTCTTATGATCATTCCGGCAGTATTCGCATTTTCCGGCGGAAGCGAAGAAGCTCTTGGAAAAGGTCCGAGCCTTATGTTTGTCACACTTCCAAAAGTGTTTGAAAGCATGAAATTCGGAACGGTCATCGGGGCAATTTTCTTCCTGCTTGTATTATTTGCAGCGCTTACCTCCTCCATTTCTCTTACAGAGACGCTTGTTTCCATTCTCTGTGACAAACTGAAATGGGGCAGAAAGAAAGCATGTGCAGTCGTGCTTGTATTCGTGCTTGCAGTTGGAATCCCGGTATCTCTGGGATTTGGTCCGTTAAGCTTCCTGGCTCCGCTTGGAATGACTCTGCTTGATTTCTTTGATTTTATCAGCAACAGCGTTCTGATGCCGATCGTTGCTTTCCTTACCTGCATCTTTGTGGGATATGTGATCAAGCCGAAGGCAATTATTGAAGAAGCTGAGGTAAACGGAAAATTCAAAGTTAAAAAATTCTATACCGTAATTATTAAATACATTGCGCCTGTCTGCCTTGTTGCGATCCTTGTATTTTCCGTTATGGAGGTTCTTGGAATAATTACAGTATAAGGGGTTGACATTCTGCTTTTGTTGTGGTATATTATAACAGTACGTGAGAAAACAAAGCAGAGTTCACTCTCACCTTAGCACATAAATGTGACTTGGGTTTATATTGCACAGTAACTGTTGAAGAGTCAACAGGTGTAATAGATAGAAGTGTGGACATCTGTCCACACTTTTTTTGTACAACAACGAGGGTAACAGAGGTCATGGATTATCATTTATTCAGGTATGGAGGTGCACGACAATTAGCAATTTAATGATTAACGAACAAATCAGAGACAAAGAGGTACGTTTAATTGGCTCGGACGGAGAACAGCTGGGAATCATGTCCGCAAAGGAAGCCATGTTTAAAGCACAGGAGGCAGGACTTGATTTAGTAAAAATCGCCCCTCAGGCAAAACCGCCGGTATGCAAGATCATTGACTACGGAAAATACCGTTATGAGCTTGCAAGAAAAGAAAAAGAAGCCAAGAAAAAGCAGAAAACCATCGATGTCAAAGAAGTGCGTCTTTCCCCGAACATTGATACAAATGACTTGATGACAAAGGTAAATGCGGCTAGAAAGTTCCTCACAAAAGGAGACAGAGTGAAGGTAACTCTCCGTTTCCGCGGAAGAGAGATGGCACACATGGCAAGCAGCAAGCATGTTCTGGATGATTTTGCAGAGCATCTGTCTGATATTGCAACAGTTGAGAAGGCGCCCAAAGTGGAAGGTCGCAGCATGACAATGTTTTTAAGTGAAAAACGCTAACATAAATGTTACAGCCATGTCATACAGCATATGGCAGGATATAGCATGAATAAAGAAGTACACAAATCAAGGAGGAAATAACAATGCCAAAAATTAAAACTTGTAGAGCAGCAGCAAAGCGCTTCAAAAAAACAGGTACAGGAAAATTAGTGAGAAATAAAGCTTATAAGAGCCATATCTTAACAAAAAAATCTCAGAAGAGAAAGAGAAATTTAAGAAAATCTACTGTTGTTGATTCTACAAATGTTAAGAGCATGAAGAAAGCATTACCATATTTATAAGATATAGAAGAAGACGAACAGGAGGAAATTAGGAAATGGCAAGAATTAAAGGCGGATTAAACGCAAAGAAAAGACACAACCGTACATT
>URMH01000002.1 GCA_900549015.1 uncultured Blautia sp. | reverse complement strand
CAAAGCACCACCAATGGTGGCAAGGCTCTTGACAGGGCTTTTTCTTTTCTGTGGTTGGTAATCAAGAGGAAGAAAGAAAAAGTGTGTATTTTTCAAGACAGAAAAATGTCAAGGGGGGGTGTGCTGATTTTTGTTGTGGCGGATATATGGAACTGTTATAATATGGATATGTTTAAATTACGTTATAAGCAAGAATATTCTGCTGATTTGTCAAAAAACATCATTGCAACTGCCAGTTGACATATTTCCATATCTAAATGGTGGCTATGCAACTGATAATATTGCTAAAATTACACCATGAAAGAAAGGAGTGTTAGCTAATGAATATGGCAGACAGAATACAATATTTAAGGAAATCAAAAGGAATATCACAAGAGGAACTTGCGGATAAAGTTGGAGTTTCAAGGCAGGCTGTTTCCAAATGGGAAAGTGAACAAAGTACGCCTGACTTAGAAAAAATAATTATAATGAGTGATTTTTTTGGAGTAACAACTGACTATATCCTAAAGGGAATTGAACCAGTAGCAGACAAAGAACAAAAAAATAAAGAGCTTACGAGTAAGGTACTTTATATATCATCAACAGCTTTTGTTGCTATTGGGCTGTTTTGTGCATTTGGTAATTGGTATGCAGAACAAACAATGGAAGCAGTTTGGGGTTCAATGATTATTCAAGCTATAGGGATTGTTGGATATTTTATAGCGAGAATACTATCGGAAGAAAAATCCCCCTTTTATGTAAATTGGCTTAATATAATCGGAGTTGCTTTTATGCCTATTTCTATGATTACAGGATATATTTCAGGATTGGTTTTCAAACTAGAAGGGTGGATTGCACCTTATCCGATAGGAATATTTCATACTTTAGTTTTCGTGTTAGTATTCTTTGTAGTTGTGATTGCAAGCTATATTATTCTAAAGAAACAAACAAAATAGTGATTACCTTTATTTTGCAAAAGCAGTTAGTCTTAGGATTGACTGCTTATTAATAAAAGACACCACTTCAATGTGTCAATGGTGTCTTTTTAGTGCTATTTTATCGTCATATCAAGGCTCGTTTAATCGTGGTATATTCGTGGTAAAATGAGTGTTTTTCTATACTTCGAAAAGCTTGAAAGTGTAATATTTATAGGGATAATCAAAAATCAGATATAAAGTTTAATATAACTTTTATACCGTATTTGACTAAGATATTATTAGATGATGTTTTTCCTAATCAGAATTATAAAATGTTTTATAGATTTATCTTGGTTATGCTGTTATGCTACATAGTAAATGCAGGATTGAATGTTATTAAAGATTTTCTTTTGTCAGTTTTATCAGAGAAAATAGCATTACGTTTGAGAACAGCCATGAACAAAAAGATATCAAGTATGAGATATGATTATTTAGATAAATATACTTTAGGAGATATTTTATCAAGATATAATAAAGAAGTTGAAGTAATTAAGAAAAGTTGCGGAGATATGTTGACTAGAACAATTAGTAATATAGCAACTTTTTTATTAGCTAGTATAGTGATATCTTTAATACAATGGCAAATTTTATTTCTGTCTATTGTCATTCTGTCTTTTTATGTGTGGAACAATAAATTCTGGGGACAAAAGGTTAAGTGTTATGCTGAGAAGACAATGAAATATAACGAAGACTCAATGAATATTATTGCAGAAAACTATCAAAATGTGTTAATTTCTAAAATATACAGAGCATACCATTTTATTAATAATAAATTCCAACAAGCGTATAGTAAACAATACAAATCACAAATTGGTCTTGAGATAATATATTCTTCAAATGTTAATATATCTAACCTTCTTATTTATTTAATAACAGTTTTTATTTGGCTCTTTGGCGGAGTAAAAGTTTTGAGAGGACAAATGACAGTAGGTAAAATTACTGCTTTATTAAGTTATCAGGGAATGCTAGTTTCGCCAATGATTTTTTTTTCGGAATTAAATAATAGCTATAACAGCACATTAATAGCAATAGATAGACTAAAGGAAATTTTGGATTTTAAGGATGAATTACAAGAAGGTATAGATTTACAGATGCATATAGATACAATAACCTTTAAAAACGTTGAATTTGGATATTTTAACCGAGAGAAAATTTTAGTTGATGCAAATTTTACACTTCATAAGGGGAAATCAGTCGCACTTGTTGGCCCTAGTGGAAGTGGAAAATCTACTTTGGTAAAATTGTTGCTAAAATTATATCAACCAGAAAACGGAGATATTTTAATCAACGATAAAAATATAATGGTATATTCAGCAGAAAGTGTACGAAAAAAAATCACATTTGTGGCACAGGATTCTTTGTTTTTTAGTGATACTATAATTAATAATATCAAATTAGGAGAGGAAATTGGAGATGAGAAAATTAAATTGTTAGCAAAAAAAATAGACATGATTGCTGAAGTAGAAGGTATGCCAGAAAAATGGGAAACGCATATCAATATTGGTGGTAGTAACTTATCTGGCGGACAAAAAAAGCGGATAGATATTATAAGAGCCCTGAGTAGGGAATCAGATGTTATGATTTTTGACGAGAGCACAGCTTCTATAGATTGTAATAGAAGGAAGAAATTATTTGATTTATTGTCAGAAATAAAGTCGGATAAAATTATTGTTTTTATAACACATAATGTAGAGGAATATTCTAATTTCGATGATATTTACATGATTGAAAATAAAACAATTATCAAAATAAATAATTGACTTTACCAAATACATATTTTTAGGAGGGATTTAAAATAAAAGTTGCCATAATTGATTCGGGGATGGATTTAAGGGACTCTTTTTTGAATGGACTTAAAATAGATACATATATATATGTTGAAAATAGGTTTCTAAAAAGAACAATGAAGTCTGGTAATTTGCATGGAACAGAGATTGGCAAAATACTTTTCAGAGAAGCACCAACAGTAGAAGTGATTTCTTTACAGATTTTAGATAAGGATAATAGATGCAAGGTTGAGGCGTTGATAGCAGCCCTGGAATTTTGCATTCAAAAACGAGTAGATATAATAAATATGAGTTTAGGGATAACTGTACTACCTAGGGAAAAGTTTTTAAAATTAGAGAAGATATGTGCAAAGGTAGAAAAAGCTGGAATTATTGCTTTTGCTGCACATAATAATGATGAGAAAAAAGAATCATATCCGGCAAGTTTTAAAACAGTAGTAGGAGTTAAAGCCAACATAATGACGAAAGAATTTTTTGAGGTAGATCTGGAAAATAAAGATATGATATTTGCTGATTCGCTTTTATATGTTCCAAGAATGCGACACCAAATATGTAAAGGGAATAGTTATTTAACAGCGTTTGTTGTAGGTATATATTGTAACTATGTAGAAACCAGGATGGATAGGGTTTTACAAAAAGAACTTTTACTTAAAGATATTTATCAATTATATCAAGATAGTACTGTGAAAAGAATATTTTTTGATAAAATTAAGGATAGGAATACATTAAATGATAAAAATGTTGTCTTTTATACTGATTTTATGGAAGAAAACAATCTGAATATACTTAATATGTATAGGGAAGTATGTGAAATTAGAGAATATTCCGGGAAAATTGAAAACATTAGAGAATTTCATAAAATAATAAAGGGGTGTAATATTTTTTTTATTGGAGTGCTAAGCATGGAGTTTGTTTATAGGGAGAAGGTGTATATAAAAAAATTGGTAGAGGCAGTATTAAAAAGAAAAATACCTATAATTACCATTTTTCCAGTTTTAAATGTAAGAGAAAGACAAGATTTAGCAAATAAATATAATGGAGAGATTAAAAGTATTTACAAATAATTATGCTTTTAACTTAAATGTATTGTTAAAGGTAAGAGCCAATAATTTTACGATATTTATCAATACTTGTACCAAATATAGAGATATATATCTTACTCTCCTTTAGTTTTGGTGGCATCGTTTCGTGGGGAAAGCTGTTCATAGTCTCTCTTATATATCTGCATTTGGCCGTTGCACCATAAGCGCCTAGTTTTTGGGGTGTCCCCAAAAACTAGGTGCTTATGTCTTTACTCTTTTTTCATAAACATTCATTTATAAATGTTGCTTTATAATCCGAGTGATAATCCCCACTGCAACATTTCGTTCTTCGTCAATATGTGTTACAACAAAGGATACTTTATCTTTTTTACCAACGGTGCGGCTGTCGTAGCAACTGTGTGCAATGGCGTTAACACCCAGTTCTAGCCGGACAAAAACAGTGCCTTTGTGGATGTCTTCCACTGTTCCAGCATATTTTCCCTGTACCCGACAATTTTTCAGATTTTCTTTGCTGGTGTTGCCTTCCACGCTTTTCACATCTGCATGGATGGAGAGCGTTTCAGGGGAATCTCCCTGGATAGATAAAATACGAACCAGAATATGTTCCCCTACCTGGAACCGTTCCCTGGCATCACCCAGCCAGTCAAAAGACAGATCTCTTGCAAGGATGGAAGTTTCTACACCAAAGATTTCTGCCCGGACTACTTTTTCAGCAACGGCAATGACTCTGGCCTGCACAATACGGTCTTCATGGATTTTAGTCTGTCCGGAAGAGTCCTGGTCAAAATAGAAGATTTGGCGTTTCTTCAGCATGGCATCTTTCCGGCTGGCAACAATGCTTCTGGATTTGGTATCCAGACCTTTGATCACAAAGTCGATTTCACAACCAAGCATATTGTTAAGGACTTTGTTCTGTCTAAGAGAGAGATCTCCGTAATCATGAGTTTCATCCTGGATCAGATTGATCATCATTTCCGAGATAGGGATGACTGCCCGGTAATCCTTATAGTAAATAATTGCTATTAAGCTACCAGCTTCGGTCTTTTCAATACCTCCTAGAATGCCGGTGAGAATTTTCCGGGTACGATAGGCATTTTGGATGTCATGCCAGATTAAATCCGCTTTTGATTGAGCAGTTTCTAATACCGTATCGGAGTCAAGGGTTAAAATAGGGGTGTTCAGATTCATTGTTTCGTTTGCCATAAATGTTATCTCCTTTCAAATTGTGTTATGACATGATGGAATCTTTATCTAAAGGAACCATGCCAGAGTCGGGGGAATCTTCTATAAAATTTTCCTGAAGGAAATCCTCCATAAAATCATCGGGAGTAGGTTCCTGATAAACGGGTTCGGATGTAAAATGTGGTTTCTGTTTTGCTATTGATGCAGAAGATGGACGGCGTTTTCTTTTGGCTGATCCGGATAAGGGCTGTGGTCGATAATCTGTTTCTTCCAATCCCCCATTTTTTCGCCATTCAGGTATGTGTTCCGATGCTTTTCTTGGTGTTAGCTTTTTGGCATCCGGATGCAGGGTATAATCATACTTTTCTACTTTTAGGACTTTTTGCCCACGTAGGATAACCAAAGCAGTATCAAGTGGGAGCCGCAGGATTTCATCTGGTGTTAAGAGTTTCCGCTTGCCGATAGATTTTGTCTGCCGATATTCCGGTGTATAGTCGGATACCCGCCAACTATTGAGCTGCTTGGCTTCGCTGCTAACCCCTACGGTTACATCGCCGCTGCGGTTACTGATAAAGGTAGCAGTAACTTCATCTGTGCAGCCCAAAAAGAGCTGGGTGTCACAGTTGCCGATAATTTCCTGCCATTGGTTATATGGATAGCGGTTCTGCATCTGGGGTAAATTCTGAAAGATGCAGGAAATGCTGAGATTCCGGCTTCGGATTACACTGATCTTCTTATTCAATTCCAGGATAGCTCCAGTGTTAGCAAGCTCATCAGCCAGTATATGTACAGCAACAGGCAGTTTTCCTTCTTCTCCATATTTATCTGCATAACGGACCAGTTTGATGAAGATGAAGGTCATAAACAGGGAAGATAAAAAATCGAAGGTGCTGTCCTGGTCTGAGGTAATGCAAAAGTAAGCACATTTCTGTTTCCCTGGAAGTGTCAGATCAATCTCATCATAAGAGGTAATCTGCCTAATAAGTTTATTCTGAAATACCTGAAGTCTGGCACCCAATCCGATAATAACTCCGCTTCGCACGGTATCACTGGCCTGTTTGTAGATGCAGTAAGGAACTTTAGCTGGATGGGACACTGGGAGCAGATCAAAAAGACTGTTCAGCTCCTTTTCAGAACTCATAGTCAGCAGCTTATAAACCTGTCCGATATTTCTAGCTTCCGGCGGAAATCCCTGATCTACATAGAGAACCAGGGCTTTTAGCAGGTTCATCTCCGCATTATCCCAGAAATGATCTCCTTTTCCGGAACCTGTATTCTGGATAATGACATCTGCAAATACTTGAGCCATCGTTTCCTGTCCATTGATTTCCCCCAGACAATTCCAACTATCCGAGTTTTCCGGATTGACCAGATTAAATGCTTTTACTACATAGCCCTCGTTTTCCAGATAAGCAGACATGCTTTCATAGAGTTCGCTTTTGGGATCGGTAATGATTAAACTTTCCCCGGAAGCGTTGTTGCCTTCCTGCCCTCTGGCGACACACTGGAAAATCATATTCCTGGCAAATGCCCTGGATTTCATGGAACCGCTGGCACCATATACGGCAATATTTTTATTCATTCGTGTCTGATATGGAAGACATACGGCTTTGCCATTCAATTTTCCTAAAATGGTTCCTTTATTTTTCTTTACATCTCCGGTCAGTTCCAAAACTTTCATCATTTCATCCGGAGTCATGAATCCGGATGTACCGTAGGTTCCTTTTGTAGAGTAATTTAAGTTCCGGTCATGGTCACTAATCTCCCCGTTTCTGTCATATCCCATACGCATAAGTAAAAAAGTAAGAAGCCCAAAGAGAACCAGGCAAAGAAAAATCCCATACAAATTGTATGGGAAATCGGTAAGGGCAGTATGAAAGCAGACCAGCGGGTGTAAAGAAGCTGCTTGCGGATAGGTCCCATTGCCGGCAAAGTTCCCGGCAGAAGTCCATTCCTGATAGTTTTTAATAAATTGTGCTGCGTATCCTCCGGCATACAGAGTGCAGACGCTTATGGGAAGCAAAAACAGAAACTTCCACCATTTACGGTTCATTGAAAAACCTCCTTTTAAACTTTTGAAAATCAATACTGGAGAAGTGTATATCTGCAGTCAGATATTTTTTTAGGCAGGGGAGTTGAAAGTCAAAGCAAATCAGGTTCCCGGATAGCCCATATACATTTAATCCAGTATTGAAGCGGTTAATACGCTGCATGTCAAAATCATACGCAAGCAGAATTGGCTTTTCTTGGCTATCTATTCCATCATGTTCAATTGGCAGATCCTCACGCTGGGGAAAACAGTCGGATAGTAGTAGCTGATTGAGCTGCATCATACACTGGGGCTGTACCAATAAACGGAGCAGGTATTCTCCGTAGCTGTTATTGGGCAGAAAATAGAAGTGTTCATACGCAGTATCCAGCATGAACAGAGTTTTTTTGTATCCTCCGGTACTGGTAAGGATCCGGAAAGCTATATCCATATCACTGCCGGTCATGATGGCATAAACGGTAGGTGGCCCATGGTAAGGCAGTCCCTGAAGATAATGCTGCAAAAAAGCATTGAGCCGGACTTCCGTTTTGTATTCCCATTTTAAAAGTGTGTTTCCGGTATTATAAACAGCATAGACACAGTGGGGAGCCATCAGGATGCCCATACTACGTGAATTTTTGATTTTGGTAGTGACTGCTCCAAGATTTTTTATTTCCCTGGAAGAGTAAAACAGAGGAAGGCTTCGCATAGGAAACGTAACCGCTTCGCTGTACTCAGAGAAAAGCAGTGGCTTTTCATCTGGAAAGAATGGGATTCCGGCATGAGAAAGCGTCAGATAGGTTTCTGCTTTTTGATGTAGGCGCAGCCGTCTTGGCAATTCACTACGTATGAGGTTGGTTTCTGTATTTCCGGTTAAATAGTTTTGAAAACGACAGGGATTTTGAGAAAGCAGCAGTTCTTTTGCATGTTTTGTAAGGCGATAACCCCGTAGTCCATCTTTATAGTGTGTCCTTATAAGCTTACTCTGCTTTAAATCTGTAACCACCTTCTCTGCATAGGAATCACTCTCAATCAATCTGTTAAGCTGTCCGGAAGGGAATTCCCCACATAGTCCAACCAGTTCTAGAAGCTGATATTTTATAGAGTCGGATTTTATCAAATAAGCATCACCTCGGTTCGATTTTTTACCTATGATAGCCTATACTTGGGTAAAGCAAGGGCGGTATTAAGCATAAAAAATGCAAAGAACATGGCTTCTTTGCAGAGAAATTACCCATATCGGAAAAAGTAAGAAAAATATCAGGAAATTTCCGATATGGTTTTGATAGACGATTTTCTACTTTTCAGCCAGCTAGGAAAGATTTCCGGTTCCATTACAAAGATAACGGTGTGATCATAATTTCCCAGTTCCGTAGTGTGGTAGGAGTCGCAAAAGAGTCCTGTATCATCAACCAGAACATAGGAAGCGATAGTATCTAAAATCTGTTTGAACTCCAAATTATCGTAATCACGTATTCGCTGTAAAGAAAGGTTCTGGTCATAAATTTGACTGAAACAGACAACACATCTCTTATATAATGGAATGGAGTGTTCTGTGACATAAGTCTGCAAGGCAAGGTTTAATGGCTCATGTAGAAAAGCGGTGTTGGTTCGCAATTTACGTTTGGGCAGCAACCCTGGCATGGTAATGGAAAGAACACTATGTGAAAAAGAAATTTTGATTCCCTGCACAGCAGCGGCCTGTTTCAGATAGTCTGCCTTTCCAGTATCAGTTGTGGTATATACCAGATTTCTGAGCTGACAGGCGATCCTTTCAGAGCGTAGGGCAGCACTGATACTCAGCTCTTCGTATTTATCTGCATACGCTTGAATATCTGTTGTTTTCAATGCAAAAATAGTGTTGTGAAGTTTCTGGACTTCATCATCAATGCTCTGTAAACGGTCAAAAACAGTTTTGGTGTTCATACATACCTCATTTCTTTGCATAATAGCTGACAGATCCGGTAGTAGAATCCACAAGGCAGAAGGCAATTACACCTTTAATGTGAAGTTTTGCAGCCTGTTCTTCTTTTTCCAATACAACCAGACGCTTCGCATCGTTCTTTGGCTGGCTTACCATAACATGGTTGATAAGATATTCCTGTTCCTGGGGAACATAGAGGACTTCATACCACTCATCTTTAGAGAAAAAGTTCAGTTTTACCGGAAATTCACCGTCAGTATGGTATACAATAGCTTTTTTGAAGTCCAAAAGCACCCAGAAAGAGGCAATCATGCCATAATCAGGGGTGTTTGCAGACTCTTGACTGTCGCAGAGAATACCATTTTCTTTATCAAGGACAATTCGTTTTTGTTTTACCAGGCTGGTAATCAGAGATTTGATGGAATCTCTGTTTTTGGGAAAGAGCCTCAAAACCTGTTCATACTGCAGTGTGTGGTAAGTTGTGATGAACCGGAGCAGTTGAGCCCCTTCCCTTTGATAGATTTCATTTCTTGTTTTCATGGTTATTTCCCTTCATATTAAAATAGGAAGTTTTACTTACGCTGTACGTACAGAATACGTTTTATTTTAGGGGAAGTACACTGTACGTACTGTGTAAGTATTGGCTACTGTCAGCGAAAGGTTTACAGGTACAAAAAAAGCACCGATTAAGGTGCTGGAAAAAATAGGAATACTATAAGCAATACCTATTGTAACATGGGTAAAATTACCCTTCAATCGCAGAAGTGTGCCAAGTTGAGACATACTTAGGAAAAAATAAGGAATGTAGAAAACCAATTAGGAAGAAAAAATGTCAATTTATACAAAAAATAAAGACTAATTTTTGAGAAGGACTATAATGAAATCAAGATACTTAGGTATCAAAAGACCCTAGTTCTAAAGAAAGGATGGTAGATATTATGAGAAAATTTGACAGAACAAATATGAAATATAACAATCCGGCTGGAAATCTTTTGACAGAATTAGAAGCAGCAGATTTGACAAGTAATAAAGTTGATAGTTTAGCATCTTCAGGTATGTTTTGCACAATTTCTGTTGAATGCGGAAGTATTTTTACACTCGCTTGTTGCTAACTAATTAAAGTTGATTTTAGAACTAGGGTCAAAATTTATAGGAAGGAAAATATAATGAAAAAATCTAGTTATTTATCTGAACGTGTATATAATGTTAACCCGTCTGAAATAAATATGGAATCTTTGGAGTATTGGAAAAAAATACTGAAGGAGGAAGGTTTACAGTATGTAAAGAAAAACCACCTTGAGTATTTTTTTGGTTTTCTAAACAATTGTTCCTTTAGCAGTCATGAGAAGTGTCAGCACCAAAATTTTGTGGAAATGTCCTCAAAAAGAGAGATGTGTAGGCATGAGTGTGATGAAATGATTTTTGGAGCGTTTTATGATCCTTTTGTGCAAGTAGCTAATAAACAGCTTAGGGAAACGGTAACTCAAAAAAGATATATTAAAGAATCAATTTTAGTTGATTTTCAAAAATCCTTATTTAATTTACTTAATAATCTCTGTATAAGAACTTTGATTTATGAAATGTATATATGTGGCCAAGAAGGATTGTTAGAGGGAAATGAATTTGAACAATACCAGTATTACATTGACCATTTTTTAAAAGATAAACAATATTTGAATGATTTTTTTTCACTTTACTCAGTATTGGAAAGAAGGATAAATGAAATCATACAAAATACAATAGATATTTACAAAGAAGTAATAGAACGAATTGATACAGACGCAAATGAAATAATGAGAGAATTTAATATTGCTGAAAGCGCTTTTATTGTAGAGCATCTATCGACAGATTTTTCTGATTCTCATAAAAACGGCAGAAGAGTATTTTGTGTGGAATTTGTATCGGGAGAAAAGATTTTGTATAAACCACGATGTTTGCAAAACGAGATTAAGCTACAAGAAATAACCAATTATTTCTATAAAATATGTAATTTGGGAAGTTATGAGTACTGTATTCTTGATAAAGGAAAATATGGCTGGTGTGAGATTGTAACACAAAAAGATTGTGAGTCCACAGAAGAACTTTCAAGATATTATCAAAGAATAGGAGTTATCTTGTTTATAAACTATCTTTTAGAAGGGGGAGATATTCATTTTGAAAATCTCATTGCATGTAATGAATATCCGGTAATTATTGACGCAGAGACATTTATAGGAAGTATAGAAGGTGATAATGGAAAAAGTGCAACAGAGAAAGTCTCTAATCTTTTAAGAAAATCGGTGTTATATTCTGGAATACTGCCTTTTTATTCTTGGAATAATGCTGGAGATGCAGGAATTAATATGAGTGCTATTAGTGGAGAAGAGGGACAAAAATTTCCGATAAAAATTCCATTTATTATTAATCCGAAATCTGTAAATATGAGAGTTGTCTATGATTATCCAGTATCGAAAAGAAATCATAATTTAGCAATGCTGAAAGGAAAGTTTATCCAACCTTCTGAATTTGCGGATAAAATTATTCAAGGGTTTAAGAGTGCATACTTGGGAGCAATAGAACATACAGAAACACTATTGAAAATCATACAACAATATAATGAGTTAGAGGGAAGGTATTTGATTAGAAATACACAGCAGTATGTAATTGTGTTGAGTAGTTCATATCATCCTGAATTATTGATGGATGGAGGTGCACGAAATTTATTTTTCTATTCTCTGATAAACGGAAATTTACAAAATGAAAATAGTAAATTACTTATTGAACATGAGATTGAAGATTTACTAAGCGGTGATATACCATATTTTTATTTTCGTGGGAATAAAAAAAGCATTTATACTTGGGATGGTAGAGAAGTAAAGAATTTCTTTAGTAAGACTGCTTTGCAGCAAATTGAGGAAAATATACAGTACTTGTCCTATAAAAATTTGGAACAGCAGATTCAATATATAAAAATTACTTTTAATATGGAGAATGCAGGAACAAGGAAAATAAAGAATGAAAGGTTAAAACCGGCTCTTTCTAATAATATATTCAAAACGGCAGAAGAATTGGCAAAAGAGTTGCTATGTAAAATAGGAACAAATGCGATTTATAGTGAAGATGGGACAGATGTTAACTGGATTGGTGTAAAGTTATTTGGAATAAAAGAAAATCAGTGGATGATCCAGGCACTACCGAATACATTATATGATGGCACGGTTGGGATTAATTTGGTATTTCATTTGTACGAATGGATATATCAAGATAAGAAATATCATGAAATTTGTGATGTGTTAGATAATCGTATATTGCGGTATATAGATACTATAAGTGACGGAAAAAAGAGTATTGCAGAATTTAACACAGGAGTTTTTTGTGGTGAGGGTTCGATTCTATATGCATTAAATATTTTATATGAAATATATGATGATTCTAAGTATAAGTTATATTTTGACAAATGGCTAAGCTGCATGGAAACAATTATCTCAGAAGATTGTCTGTTCGATTTGATTTCGGGGAATTCCGGGATAGTATTGGTTCTAATTAATATGTATAAAAAAACAGGAACGCCTACTTATCTACAAAAAGCTATACAAATAGCAGAACAATTAATTGAGGATATGGTTACTGATAATGGGAAAGTCGGTTGGAAATCAGAGGTGGTTCCTGAAGTATTGGCAGGTTTTGCACATGGAAACAGTGGCTTTATAGAAATGTTTTCAAGATTATATGAGGTATATCCACAGGCGAAATATTTGAGAGTACTTTCTAGGTTAGTAGAATATGAAAATTCTTTATACTCAGAAAAGAATAATAATTGGACAGATTTAAGAAAATTTCCAGAGGAAGATCAGAATAGAGATCAGCCAATAGCGTGGTGTCATGGAGCAGCGGGTATCCTGCTATCCAGATTAACCTTATACAATGCCATAAAAAATTCAGGGGAAACTGCATTGTTTCAGCAAGTTATTAAAGACATAAGCCTTGCTAAAAATAAATTAATTGAAGATGGGTTACATGCAGGTTTTTGCCTATGCCATGGAAACATGGGAAATTTGTTGATTTTAAAAAGATATGCAGAAATTTTTGATGATAAGCAGGTAAGAAGCCTTTGTGATTCTCGATTTGAACAGATTCTGGAATTTCTTAATGATCAAAATGTATTACCAACAGAATTATACAATCCAGGTTTTATGACTGGTTTGTCAGGAATTGCATATGCTTTATTAAAATATACGATGCCAGAATTGCCATTGATTATAGGAGTTGAGGGAATAGATGATAGAAATAAAGATTAGTAAAAATGACAAAGAAGATAAGCTGTTCCGCATAAATTCGAAAGACATAGTTGGGTTTTATAATTGTAATATTAAACAAGAGCGCAAGATAACAGACATTATAAAATGTTATGGAAAAACAAAAAGAATAAGAGAGATTGGACTGAAAAACGTGAAGCCGGAGGATAATGTTACAGTATTTCAATATATATATAGAAATGTAGGTTCAATTATAAACAAAGATTATGTGATTGAAGGGTTTTTAAGATTAGGGGAGTTGTTCGATTGTAAAGATGAAGTGGTTAGAGGATTGGATAGAAGTAAGAGATACTGTTTAGAAATATTAGTGGCGTTTCTTCAAGAAGCAGACATTATTATTTTGCATGAAATGTTTGAAAATGTTTGGAATCATACTATAGAGGAAGTTTTAATTGAATTTTCGTTAAGAGGGGCAGTAGTTGTGTTTTCGGAACATGGAGAAGAATCATTAATGAAATTGCCAATGCACAGTTACAATCTAAATGAAATATGTTAGAGGAGAGAATAAATGAGAAAGCTTTAATTTTTATTTATCTCAAGCGTAAAATAAATGAGAATAGTAGTCAAACTAGAGTTCCGGTATTCGAAAATCATATTTTGTGCTTGACCATTAATACATTTCTATGTAGATATTTGTCGGGGCCTTGCCATATCTACAGTGCGTAGCAGCATTTACTAATATCCTCGTAGAAATAAAAATTTAGGATACACAAATTATATCCAAAATGTGATTTCCACATTATCGGACAGGCGATGAAAAGTCATTCGTTTCTGTATTTTGACGTAGCAATGCCCATTAAGTTATAGAGTAGAAAAGATTTGGAGAAAGAAGTGTATTTTCTATTTTGATTTTTATTGAAAGTAGAAATTATATTTTATAAATACTCCAGTTGAAGCAAAAAGGATACAGATTGTATTAAGTAAACGTGACAAAGGAGAAATGTATGAAGGTTGCTTTTATAATATCTTATGCTGTTACTATTATACTTGCAATAGGTTTTATTTATTGTGTTTATATGAAAAAGTACTGGATTTTTAAATTTGTGGATAAAATCAAAAGTCCAGTACAGCAACTCGTTTATGTATTACTTATGTTCGTATCTTCGTATGTATATGTTTATTTATCACTACAAATAAAGTGTAGATTTAGCGCTGTAATATGTTCAATACTATTACTTATATTAATCTGGGTTATGGATTACTTTTTTTCTTTCAGTTTTAAAGATAACGATTTATATATAGGTAATAAAAAAAGGTATATTTTTATGGCGTATGTAGGAGCTTGCATATCAGGTTTTTTTATTGCATATCGAGATCATTTGGCATTGGCTTTAGAAATTTCAAATATAACAATTAGTGTTTTGATAGGAGCTTATGTACCTTTTACGTTATTATTAGATGATGCCACAAATGGAAAAGTAGAATTGCAAAAGGTAAAACAAGGATGGAAGAATAAGTATAATGAAATATTTCACGAACATCGGTTCAAATCAATACTTTCTGATGTTTTTGTAGCCATGGTATATGGCGTTTTATTGGGAGTAGCATTATCTTCTTCGACAAATATAATTAAGGATATTACTTCTGGTATGGGAATGGGGGTTATTACTGTGATTATTGCTTGTGTAGGTTTGTTTGAAGTAAAAAAGAAGTTAAGGAGTAGGAAGAAAGAATTAAGAAATATTGAAGAACAAGAAAAAAATGATTCGAAATAGAATGAGGAAAGGTAAGTTGGTAGGTAAAAAAGTTTTACAGGAAATCCCCAATCTGTATGAAATAATACAAAAGCTGTTTTAACGAGTAGGTATTGACGACACGCTCAATTATTAGAAAATGATAGGTGAAGTGTTAATCACCTATCACTTTCAACTCGTTATTAAGCCGATACTAATACATGGGATTTACCAATAATAAATCTAGAATCAATGTCAGCTAATGCTTCGGAAACACGTCTTATTCCTAAAAGTTCACGACCCGGGCAAAGTTTGTTTTTACACCAAAGATCTAGTTCAATTGTATTATTCATAGTCTTCGATAGTTTTATGCCTTTAAGTTTCTTTGGATTTGTAACCGTTCGACTGTTAAAGTCTTGCTTAATTTTATTAAAGTATTTTGCGTAATTTGCAATATGGATAGATGGATTGGCAGGTGTAGCAATCAATTTATAGTGGTAGTGGTAAGTACCCATAATGTTAATCCTCCTGTAAAATCTTCAAGATTCTTCTTATTTTAGCCATAGAAGTTTCATCAGTATTTTTTAGTAATTCTAAAAAATGGATGCCTGCAGAAAAACGTTCATTCATTGTCAATTCTGTTTCATTAGTATATGTCTGCATAGGAATTACGGTGTATGTTAGTAATTTTTTTGCAACAAGCAATTTTGAATATTTTTCTTTATAGTGTTTCATAAGATATGCACTAACTCCTCTAAGATGATATCCTAGTTGAAAGTTCGAAGCTATTTCATCGGGAATCATAACATGCATGATTACTTGATCTCCAACAGTCTGAACATCCTTAATTTGAACGCCATGTTTGCTGTAGAGTCTAAGAGATGCGTTATATACAGCTTCTCTTATTTCTTTGAAGTTTTGACAGGCTGTACTTTGGGGTGATGCTAAATTAATTTGTAATATTTGGTTCATTTGTACTCCTTTCTGGTTTGAGAAAAGTAAAATAATGAATGTAAAAAAAATATTCCGGAACATAAGTATCATAGCACGCTTGCGGGCGGATGTCAATATATACCAGAATATAAAAAAAACATTCCGGAATAAAATAAAAAAGGACATCAAACTAAGATGTCCTTTTTAGAAATAGCGTTTCGATTTTTTACTTCTATAGTTTTATGATTATTTAGTAGAACTTGATCAATTATTAGTCTGTCTCTTTTTCAAATTTTTTTTTGATTTCTTCAATTTCTTTTTCTAATTTCTCAACTTTTTCTTTTAGCTCATTAGGATCACACTCCTTCTTTTTCCTTCGTGGATCGATGCTTGAGAGAAAATCAGGAATAATACAAGCATCAAAAATGAAAAGAAATGCAGTATATAATTGAATGATTAATTTAGGAATGGACTGATTGAAATCTGCAAGAGCCAGACAAGATGCAAACCATAAGCTGGCAAAAAAACTCATTTTCTTCAAATATTGTTTTCCTTGTTCATCAAGTATTAAAATCATTATTATGAATGTCAAACTTATAGCAAATCCTATTCCTTGTAAAAAAAGAATAAACTCATTATCTTCCAAGCATTTTGACAAAATTAGAAGCACAAACATAAGAAAGGTTATCCCCATCATGAATGGCCATTTTTTCAATGCATTATATATTGTTTTTAATTGTTCTGCTATGTTCTTAAATTCTCTAGGCATATCTAATTCTTTCACTCCGTTAGCCATTTAAAATAATAGGTAAGATTAGAGAAACTACCCATTTTGAAAAGAAATTATTTGATTCTCAACTATTATATTATAGCAAATATATATACAAAGAACAAGCTGTGGTATTTGGGAACTTATAACTGCTTACACTGTAAAAGGTATAATTAGGGAAATCAAATTTTTGTAGGCACTCATTTTTATTCTAGAGAATGGGAGCCTATACGGAATGAATCAATTTAATTTGGAAAAAATTTATTCAAAGTTTCCAGTGTTCCTTTTGCAGAAAATCCCCATAGTATACTACTAAGGGCAGTGATGGCAGCTTGCCGCTTTCGGTAGTACGTCCGATAGGAGATACTAGGAACGTGCTTTTCCAGTTCTTCCAGAATTTCCTCTGTGTTTTTCAGCTCATGAGGGGATAGAAAGGCGTAATACAAAATCCAGTAATATTCTTCCCCATGTTTATGATTTTTCCGGAGCAGATCTACAGAAGAAAGAAGCAGCTTTATCATTTTGTTGCTTCGAGCAATGCTTTTGGCCCATTCTTCAATCTGACTGTCTCCCAAATCAGCTCCTGCAGCATAAATAGAGTCCAGAAATTCGTCTACGCTGGTGTTGTATTCCAGTTGGAACTGAATTTCTACCTGCCGTACAGCAACCATCAGACTGTAAGTAGAATCACGGTAGCACCGGAGTAGCTTATAGGTATCATGGTACAAAGGATTATTCTCCACTTCAGAAGAAATAGGATAGTAATTTTTCTTTGCCATTATACATCGCCTCCTCTCAATAAAACTTCTGGAATTTCTGAAAAATCGGGAGAGGTATGCCGTAAGGGCGGAGTATGGGCAGGAACCTTGGGCACATTGCAAGTTTCAGGTTTTAATTTTAATTCAAATTGATAAGCAGCGTTTCCCCAGGGGCAGATAATACGTAGTGAATATAGATATATACTATCCTTGCAGGCTGATAATGGAGATAATATATACTTCGCTTTGGGGCAGCTACAGCAAGAAACCCCTTGTATTTCCAATATTTGAGCGACTTTACGGATAATAGCTTTTATGTGCGATTCTGGCACGCAGGAGCCTTCTTGTGAAACAATGATTTGCTCATCGGTAATAGATTCTGGTACGCATTCAGAAGTTTTTTCGGTAGACGGATTTTCTTCTGCTATATGTATTGGCAGTTGCATCTTCATAGCAATTTCCTCCTTATCAATCATGACATCACTGATATTAAACATAACAGACAGATAATTACGAAGATACACCATACTGCCATGTTTTCCTGAATAGGAAATCAACGTAATTATATTGTTATCTTCAAGTTTTTTTAATAGGCGACACACAGAAGATTTTGACTGTTGCCAGCGTTCTGCAAGTTCTTGATAGCTGAACAATGGATTTCCAGTTTGGTTGCGGAAATATACCACGGGACCGGAATCTGAACCTTGTACAGATGGATCGTTGTAGACGGCATGAATCCAGAGGTCCAGTAGAGAATCCATTTCAGAACATTTTCCCATTCCAATAAGTTTATGGACATCTGCAATTGGAAAAAAGAAAAATCCAATTTCTTTTTTGCAAGGATAGGTGTAAGAAAGGGCAGTATTATCCTTGGGCCAGTCATTGATTTTGTATTGTATAATTCTATTTTTCTCATGGAGAGAGTAGGTCAAAAAGTTCTGTTCTGAGAGAACATCCAGTATGGAGATAACCTGATGCTGAAATTTCAAACGAAATTGATGCTGCAGTTCTTTTACAGTACAAATCCATTCTCCGGGTACAACTTTATAAGTCAGGTGTTCGATGTTCCGATAAGATGAGCTGTAATTTGCATAAGAGCATAAAATAAGAAAATAAAAAAGACAGGAACTTCCATTGGTACGGATGCTTCTGTCTTTTATAAGTGTCTGTATAAATTCCCGGTAAATCCGGCAGCGTGGAAAATCTACAATTTGTTTTAATTCTAACTGATAATTCATATAAAAAATCCTTTCGTAATAAAAAAAGCAGACTGTTTTACAATCTGCCTTGCTAGTAGGTATAATGGTTGAAAGTTACCTCTATTAAATTAATGTAAGAAGAGTGGAAACGGTGGAATATCCCTCCGACATCCCTCTAGTGTATTTTTTTCTTGCCAAACCGAGAAATTCGAAGTATACTGATTTTATGATATTTCAGTCTGCCGGAGAACGAAAAGACCGATTTTAACAGCATTTTTTGAGACTTTAAATTCTAATACATACCAACACGTTCCGGGAAGTTCGCATGGTATATATGGACTTAAAATCCTGCGGGACTAACCTCTCGTACCGGTTCGATTCCGGTCTGCGGCATTAGTAAAAAGTAGGAGAAACGTTGAATTTACAGCGTTTCTCTTATTTTTTTGCTTCAAAAAGTTTGAACACCTTTGAACACTTTATGATGAAATACCAAGATTCTGAAAAGCAAGCCTGTCATTCTTCCTCTTATTGACATTCCGCAAGTAATGCAATGTTGTAGCTGTCTCACTATGTCCCATTAAATAACTAAGGGTTGTAAGATTATTTCCGTCAAAAGCTGTTGAAGCATTGTAAAAGCGGATTTTATGACTGGAATGATAAGGAACACCGGCTTCTTTGCAATATTTCTTCAAACGGCGATTAAAGCTGTCTGTTGTCATAATCTCGCCGTTGGGTTCAAAGACATATATTCCATTTGGATTTAATTCCTTTGCTTTGTGAAGAATTTTAAGTGCTTCGTCTGTAAGGAACTGTTTACGGAATCCATGAGAAGTATTTCCTTTCATTTGATTTACTACTTTTACTTTTCGGCTTGAGAATGTTAAATCATCATTCAATGTACGTTCACAGGTCGCCTGTCTGTGAAGATATACAAGCCTGTTATTGTAGTCAATATCTTCCCAACGGATAGCTTTTGTTTCTCCAACACGGATAAACAGATAGAAAGATAACTGTATTGCAAGAGAATATGGCTCTATGATACACCGAAGATAATTTAATAACTTATGCGTATCATCACGGGAAAATACATTGTCACTTTGTACTTCTACTGGCTTATAGGTAAACTGTTTGAAATTCACATCAGAGACAGGATTATGTGATATAATTTCTTCTTCAATCGCATAACTCATGATTCCATTCAAAACAGAACGGGCATTACTGACTCGCTTGTGCGTGAACTGTCGGTCTTTTGTAGCTTCTCTGAAAAAGCGGATAAGCGTGATTGGTTTGATTTCGCCTATCTTCATTTTAACAAGTTCTGTATCTTTGAAAAATCTATTCCATTCAGATACATATTCTTGAATTGTTTTTGCTTTTACGGAAGTATAATCTCTTTTATACAAAAGCCATTCAGCATATAATTCTTCTAGTGTGACATTCTGACGGTTTTCAGCTTTCTGCTTTTCGATATAAAATCTGATGATTTCTTTTTCAAGGTTCTCTTTACTCTTCCTCTTAACAGGACGGCGTTTGTTAGGTTTGGTTTCATCGGGTAAATAAGTACGCCAGCTTTTTTCTGATTCCGAGTAATAAATTTCATATTTGTGATTCTTCAAGATTTTTTTATTTGCCATAATTTTAAAATCTTTGAAGACTTCATCTGTGGTCATGTTAGCACAGGTGGCTAACGTATTCAATAATGTTATATCTGAAAACGTAACGGGATTATCCATAAGATTCCCCCTTTACGCAAGGATTTTCTTTTTTAATTTTGATGTAGATAACACTGCTGTCCTTTAAGCATGAACCAGTAGATAAGAAAGCGTTGGTATCGTAAATTTGCCTTGTGTATTCTTTCTGAAAGACGATATTTTCTTTTTGTAAGTCATGTAAAATGTCTTCGGTCAGCATGACTTTTGTTTCGTGTGGAACTTTCAGATTTTGAGATTTAAAAAAGGCTTTTTTCTTATGTTCTTTCAAATCAAGGTCTTTTCCAAAATACTTGCTAAGATAACGACCTCTGTTTTCTTTGCTGTCTACATCAATGCGATTGATTTTAATAAATCCATGTGACCATAAATTCTGTAATTTTTCTTTTGCTATATACGGAAAATCAAAGAAAATAACATGATAATGGATTGCTCCACGCTTCTGTTTCTCCCACGTTGCAAGGTATTTTAATAACTGGGTTTTGGTATGGTACAAATAATAATTTAATCGCTGGATAAAATACTTAAATTCTCGGTTAGTTATCAGGATTTCCTGAATGTTTTCTTTAAATGTCAGCGTTACAAATTTTGTTTTGTTATCAAAGTTGCAGTCAACAATACGGGCAATATCCCAACGAGCCTGTTCGTAATGCTTCTGCTTGCGTTTTAAACTGTCATATTGCTTATGAGCTGACATTTCATCAAATTTTTTTCGGTTACTTGTGTCTGTTAAATCTGCCTTTTCTTTCGAGTGAATAAAAATAGGGTTTTCGTAAATATATACTTCTTTTGTAGTAGGAGTTTCAATGATTTTCGTATTGTATGCAAAACACTCTTTTGTTTTGCTCACGAATCTCACCTCATATCCCAATTTTTGTAATGAATGTTCCGATTGTTTTCGGAAGATGTTGTTTTATATATCAAGTATAGAGGTCAGCCAGTTCAGCACCTATGACGTTGTCCGGCACTGACTGGCTGACATAGTAGGGAAATTATTTCATTCCCACTTTTCTGATATTGGAAGCTTCTGCTTTGACAGAAAGACGTCCATTATAGAGACTAGCCCAAGTATGTAATCCATCAAATGAGACTGGAATCTGCCCTTTTTGTTCAAGTTCTTCGTTGGTAACAATCGCTGTGTTAGCTTTAATGCCTACTTTGACTTTTTCAAACTTTAATTTTGGAAGAAGAACTGTATAGTAGAATCCTAATTTTTCTTTTGTAGAAAAGTCTACCCAGTCAGAAACTTCTACTAACTGAAATTCCTCTTGCAGTTTGTCTGGATTTAAAATAAAGTCATTTCCTCTAATCATCGTTTCACCTCCTTATAGATATCTGATTATCAGATATTAAGATAATCTTATGATAAAACAAGCATTGCAGAATGTCAATAGAAAATATCTGAATATCCGATAAAAAGATTGACAGAGAAAATTTGATGAAATATAATGTGCTTATAAAGGAGGTTCGCTATGAATAAAATAAAAGAATTGCGGAAAGAAAAGAATATAACCGTTGCGGAACTTGCAAAAGAATTAGGCATTTCACAAAGTATGCTTACGAACTATGAAAATGGAAACGGAACGCCGAGAGATGAATCTATATGGGAAAAATTATCACAGATATTCGGCGTGAGTAAAAGCCACGTTATGGGATTAACTACGGATATTGAAACAGCAAATAAGACAAAACAGTTGAAAGTGGTTGTGGATACATCTCAGCCGATCTCAATACAACCGAAGAATCAGACAGACCTTGATGTATTGATAAAACTGGATTTGATAGACAGTGAAGACATGGAAGAAGTGTCAGAATTTCTTGATAAACTGTTGGCACAGGAGAAATATGAGGGACGGAGAGAATCAAACGTTAAATATGTCGTTGAGTAGAAAATGCTTCTCAGCCGACCACTTGCCCAGTCGACCCGCCGCCCTGTTAGGAACCGTCGCACTGGGCATCCTTGCGGAACGTTAGTTTGCGAAAATACGAACAAAAGAATATAAGGAGAGGGAATAGCCGATACTACTTCAAAAGCAGTAATAGAGTGCTATTCCTTTTTATTATATTCAATGGTTACAGTTCGGAACGGCTTGCTATTATTGTGCAAGTAATAAGTTGGATAATAGAGGTTGATTTCCAAGGTGGTAGGTGTACCGTTAATTTTGTTATGTTCGTTTTCAATGTCTTTGATTACTCCATCAATTCCCCAACATTTGTAAACAATTACAGTCAATTCAGTATTTCTGGTATCTGCACTGCTAAAGGACATGCTGTTAGTAATATGGTAGTCCGGCAGTCTGAGATAATTGTAGAGAATGGTCAGTAAACAGAGTATTGTGATTGGTGCTATAATTTTCTTTTTCATGTACATACCTCTTTCGTGTTATTTGTACAGGGATGACTATATAGTACCTCACTATATAGTGAATTACTACATAAAGATTTAATAAATATACTTTATGTAGAGGTGCAGAACATGAACTATGGACATTTAGAATTAAGGATAGAAGAACTGTTACAAGAAAAAGGTATCAGTAAGAATACGATTTGTAAGGAACTTGACATACCGAGGTCAAATTTCAATAGATATTGCAGAAATGAATTTCAAAGACTGGATGCAAATTTAATCTGTAAACTATGCAACTATTTTGAATGTGAAATTGGTGAGTTAATTCGATATGTAAAAGAATAAAGTGATAATGGGTATGCGGAAATAAAAAATATTCGCATACCTTTTTAATTGAATATTTTATAAAATGGAATTATACTGTGTATAACATGAAACAGACAAATCGGTGTTTGAAAGGATGATGATATGATGGATAAATTAAAAAAGAACATGGTTTTCTACCTACTGTTGCTGATAGATTTTTATATCGTTCCTTGGTTTATAAAAAACACAGGAAGTGCAATGATTGTTATGTTAGTAATTATTCCTCTAATATGTTTAATAACCTCTGTTTTTTATGGGATTAGGAATGGTTTTAACTTCTGGTATATTTTGATTGTAGCAATAATGTTTGCGCCATCTATATTTATATTTTATAACTCAAGTGCATGGGTTTATGTAGTTGGATATGCTGTTATTGCATTATTGGGAAATTTAATAGCATTGCCATTAGGAAAAAGATAACTTCCTGTTTGTATGCAACAAACGTTTGAACACTTTTTGAACACCGCAACCGTGATGAAGTCTTCAAAGCCCCTTTCTATCAGTATTTGAGATTAAGAAAAACGGTTCGATTCCGGTCTGCGGCATTGATGAGAAATGAGAGAAACGTTGAACTTACAGCGTTTCTCTTATTTTTTTGTTTCCAAAAGTTTGATTACTTACATTGGAAGGCATGGACACCCTTCTGTTTATAATTTAGATATTACACGATGTGATCTAATAAACAAAAAAGGCTCAATATTGAACCTTTTTTCATAAAATAATGATTATTTTCTTTGATAGTTTAATTGTGCCAAATCAATGTTTAAAAGTACAGCAATTTTCTTTCCTAAAATCCCCATGTATTTATTGTAGCGCAAAGCTTTCTTTAATATCTCCATAAGAATAGAAACAAAAAGAGAAATTATAAGCAATGCAAATAAAATAACTGCCCAATGCCCAAAAGAATAGATAAAGCTCTGGAAATAATAAGAATAAATCTGATTATGGATGAGGAATATATTTCCAGAGTGTTTTCCAAGATACAGCATAATGGAAGAAATTATAGGAATATGTATAAAAAATAAGCTTGATAAAACAGCCAGATTCATGGCAATCAGTCCGTCAACAATTCCAAAATAATTGTAATTTGTCCGCAAGGATAAAAGAATCAAAACGGCACCTATGGAAAATCCAGATACCCCACTTTTTTTCGTTCCATAATTCTCCAATTCGTTCAAATATTCTGTTCTCAAAACATCCTGCACCTATACATAAGCTAAATAAATAAAAAGTATTTGGATTGGATGCGTTCAAGAAAAAAAGAATACTAATTCCGCCAATGAGAACAAGAGATACGCCTATTTTTTCAATCAGATTCATAATAAATGGCATAAGTACTATAATAAGAATAGCGAGTGTCATATACCACCAAGTCGGATTTAACGTAGGTGTTGCAAAAAGATAGGCAAGACCAAAAAAATCTATAAAGAAACAAACAACAATATTTTTAAACTCCGTCCCATAAGCGTCGAAAATGGTTCTTCCCAAAGGCTGACAAATTAATGTAAGAATAAATGCAAACCAATAAAATGTTTCCAGTTTCCATAATCTTTTCCAAATAAAAGAAACGATTTCTTTTCTATCTGCCTTTTTATGCTGAAATACTTTGCGATAGGATGCGGCAATTCCGTATCCACTTATAAAAACAAAGATTGCTACACAGATTTTCCCTAATAATGCATAAAAATTGATGCGTTCCTCTGAGAAAGGTGAAAAATTTATGATAAATCCTGAGTAATTGTCCATTTTGTAGAACAGGTGGTGAAAGAGCATTAGAATAATTGCTATTCCTTTACAAAGCTTTGCTTCTTCTTTACAAAATTCTGTTCCTTTTCTATTTGTAACTTCTGTTACTGTTTCTTTAGTATTCATCAGTGTTTTCTCTTTCATTTTTATATAAATATCCTTCCATTATATGCAAGAGAAGTATTGATTATAAAGTAATAAAATAATTCATTTTCGGTATAATCTTTCTCCTGATATAGCTATTTGACAATATAATTGTAGTCTATAAAGGGGTAACATTCAAGATAAAAAGAGTTGCCGTATGATTTTTATAATGACTGGCTGGCGCTGGAATTTGCCAATAATCTGATGAGTGCCAATTCTTTTCTGGCAGATTTCTATGAAGCCCTTGTTTTATTTGCTGATGTGATGGAAGATGTGAAAGGAAAGGAATTATATGAAACCAGGCTGGCAGCTCTAAAGGAAGCAATTAATCGTGAGTACTATGGAAAATGTATGGATAATCCACTTGGGACAGGCTATTATGGAACGTGTGATACATTGGCTGTTGCACCAAGTGCCATGGCACTGGAGTTTCATATTGTACCGGAAAAATTCCGTGAAAAAGTAATTCGGGAGATGCTTTTTCAAGTGGCAGAATCAAGAGGTTCGGTGCAGTATCCCACAGGAATCCTTACTTCTGGAATTTTAAATCAGTGTCTGTCAGATATAGGAAGAGACGATATTATTTATGAGTTTTTCAGCAGGGAAGATTATCCGTCTTTAAAATTTATGCTGTCTAAGGGAGCAACTACCATATGGGAGAGATGGCAGTATCTGGTACATAACGAAATGAATTCACACAATCATCCGGCACTTTGCTCATTAGGTTCATGGTTCTTTAAGGGAATCTGTGGTTTGCGAAAGGTGACGCCGGGAAAAGACGGAGGTGTGCATCTGGAAATTAATCCGTATATTCCGGGAGATATGGAGCATGCAGAAATGAGTTACACAACTGTGTGGGGAACAATTCGTTTGGGATGGAAAAAAGTGGAGAAATCTGGAGAAAAGCCTGGCAGGAAGATTATATTCCACGCAGAATTGCCTGGAGCTGCTGTTGCTGATTTTGTGTATGGGGAAAAGAAGGCAGTCTGGAAGGGCGGTATTTATGAGGTAGAAATTTAGAGCAAAAAAGCTATAAAATTGAGGAGGGAAAAAATGAGTAATCCGATTATTCAGGGATATTATGCAGACCCGGATATCCGTTATTTTGAGGGGCGTTATTATATTTATCCTACTACAGATGGAAATAAATGGCATGGGACTTCTTTTAAGTGTTTTTCCTCAGAAAACTTAAAGGACTGGACAGACCATGGAGTAATTTTTGATATAACCTGTAATTCAAAATGGGCGAAAGATTTTGCCTAGGCACCTACAGTAGAATGCAAAAACGGGAAATATTATCTTTATTATTGTGCAGAAAAGAGTATAGGGCTCGCAGTATCAAATCATCCGTATGGTCCGTTTGAGAATCTTTCTGTGGAGGAACCGTTTCTATCAATGGAAAAGCTGGAAAAGGGAATTGTGATTGATCAGGTAATCGATCCAAGTATTTTTGTGGATCATGACGGCAGGAATTATCTTTACTTTGGAAATTCTGAAACTCCGGCAGTGGTAGAGCTGGAAGATGATATGTGCACTATGATTCCGGGAACGATGAAGAATATTATCTATGAGGGTAAGGCAGACTGCCGGGAAGCTTTTATGACAGTTTATGAGCAGAGCAGATACCATTTTACCTGGTCTTGTGATGATACAAGAAGTGAAGATTATCATGTGAATTATGGCATTTCTGATTCCCCATTGGGTCCTGTAAAAGTTATCGGAACGATTTTACAAAAGAATGTGGAAAAAGATATTCTTGGAACAGGACATCATGGTATGATAAAAGACCCTGTAACAGGGAAATATCTGATTGCGTATCACCGATTTTCTCATTCCCTTCCAGAAGGTGTGTCCGGCTGGGACAGAGGGGCGTTCAGGGAAACTTGTCTGGATTGGCTGGAAATGTCAGAAGACGGTCTGTTTAAAGAAGTTGAAGTAAGCGAATAGTAAAAAATGCCAGAAATACCGGAGGAAATCAAGCGATGATTTTTACGGATTTCTGGCATTTTATTATTTACCAGAAAAATAGTACAGAAGTGCATCAGTGCTGTTGTTAAGAAATGTTAGATGCAATGGAAAGTTTGCTTGACATTTTTCTTGAAAAGTTATATATTAAAGTTACAAAAGGAAAGTTTGCTTTCCATAAACAGAAGGAGAGGATTATGAAAAACCGGCTGGAAGAACTTCGCAAAGAGCGTGGAATTAAGCAGGAAGAACTGGCGTCTGTTTTAAAAGTATCAAGACAGACCATTGGCTCATTGGAGAATGGACGTTATAATCCGTCCATATTGTTGGCATTTCGAATTGCCCGGTACTTTAAAATGAGTATTGAGGAAATTTTTATTTACGAGGAGGAAGAAGAATGAAAAAGATAAAGTCATTTTTAATTTGTATTTTAGCAGGTGTTGTCTTTATTGCCGCGGGATTTCTTGTAAAAGAAGACTATAACGCCACTCTTTTGTGTTCCATAGGATTCGGTTTTATATTTTCTTCTGCAGCAGGTCTTGTAAGGATTTTGTATTGGAGCAGACCGTCCAGACAGGCGGAATATAATGCCAGAAAAGAAGAATGGCATATTAATATGATTGATGAGAGAAAACAGTATATCAGGGCAAAATCAGGACAGATTGCATATCAGATTATGACGTTTGTTCTTCTCAGTATTTCTTTTATTCTTGCGGTATTTCAAGCAGAACCCTGGATTATTGCCATGCTGTTTGGACTTTTTATTTTTCAGTATATTATTGGGATAGTTGTGTTTAAACGCCTGGAAAAACAAATTTAGAAAATTAGAGAAATGCGGAAATATGGAGTTCGCATTTCTTTTTTTGCAACTTTTTTGAATACTTTTGCGTCTAACAGATAGAGAAGCAGAAGGAGGTGCAAAGAGATGGAAATACATGTGAAAAAGGCTGTGCTCGGAGATGCGGAAGCATTTATCTGGCTGATGGAAGAAAATAAACATATGCTGTATAAGATTGCAAAAGGATATTTGCAAAGGGAAGAGGATATAGCAGATGCCATACAGGAAACGATGCTGGCTGCATTTGAGCATATAGGAGAAGTAAAAAAAGCATCGTATTTTCGAACATGGCTGATACGTATATTAATTAACAAGTGTATGGATATTCTTCGAAAAGAAAAAAGATTCTCAGGTTTTAAAGAAGTTCCGGAGCAGACTTATACGAATAAGGAGCTTCATTATCTGGAATTTTGCCAGATACTTGATATGCTTCCGAAGGAGAGCAGGATTATTTTTCTTCTGTATTATGGCGAGCGTTTCACAACAAGAGAAATAGCAGAGGTTATGGAAATAAATGAAAATACAGTGAAAGCGCGGCTAAGGCGGGGAAGAAAGCTTCTGGAAACGTATGAAATAGTTCGAATAAAGGAAAAAGAAAAAGCTGGGAAACAGAAAGAAAATTCAGAAATTCAAAACGGAGAAATAAGCCGGAAAATAAACAGTGAGAAAAGAAGGAGAAAAGCAGAAAAAATACTCTGGAGGACAGGTTTTGCTGCGGCGGCAGTGTTTATTATAAGCTGCGGCGCTGTATTTGCTTATGACGTATTACGTAAGCCGGAGCTTCTTTCAAACTGGATGCAGGAAATGGGAATAAAGCAGGAAAGGAAAGAACAACTGGTACAGGAGGGGGCAGAGGTTGTTTATCATACAGAGCCGATTTTGAGAATACAGGACGTTTACATAGATGGAACAAATCTTGTATTTACGGCAGCTTCTTCTGAAAAATATGAAAATGTCAGTCTGGAATCAAAAGATCATGGAGAGATAAACGGACAAGACTGTGCACCTGTAGATTTTATGAAGGAATCAGGAGAATATATGTGCAGGATTCCCTTGCCTGACAATCTGGATTCTCAGAAGATTACTGTTCTTTTGTATTTATATGTTTCCGGAGAAATTAAGGAGTTTTCTTTTGAAGTAAAAGCGGAAAACCTGGAACAGACGAAAAGAATACAAAATCAGATAATAGAATTTCCGGAAGGGGCGGTAGAGGTAGAAAAATTTACCATTTCTCCAAGTATGGCATATTTAAAATTTTATTGGATTTTTTCAGAAGAGCCTTCAGCAGAAATGAAACGAATCTGGGGACATACTTATAAAATTTATAATGAAAAAGGTGAATGTGAAGATAGTGATTACGGAGAAATCTGTCTGAGTACAGAAACAGGAGAATGGGAAGAAAAAGACGGAAAATGGAGAAAAGGTGTGGAGCTTGAATTAAGAGCAGGTGAGTTTTTGAGAGATTCTTCTTTTATAAAGCTGATTCCCTATATACCGGAAATTGATGAAGAAGGAAAAAGGATACCGGGCGGGGAAATAGAACAGTTTCCAGAGTGGGCGTTTACACTGGGAAAATAGTCTGTTAAAAAAACTATTTGAAACTATCTATTTCCCAACAGCACCTTTTTAAATGGAAGAAGGATTTAAGGAGCTAACTGTCTTTTTGAGAAAGGATATGTTCTCTGTATTCTCTTGGGGTAAAACCGGTTGTCTGTTTAAAGACCTTACTGAAATACCGGGGATTTTCATAGCCTACCGCCTGGCTGATGTCACTGATTTTCCCGTTGGGGTCTGCAAGCATTTCTTTTACTTTATCCATTCGTATTTCCGTAATATAATCAATAAAATTTTTGCCTGTTTTTTCTTTAAAAAGGCGGCTTAAATAATTGGGGTGCAGATAAAATTGTTCTGCAAGGGAGGCAAGACTAATCGGCTCCTGGTAATGATTTCGGATATACATTTGTATATCCCGGACAATTCCCTTGGAAAGCTGCTGTTCGTCTGCTTCATTGAGTTTATCAGAAAGCTTCTGTACGTAATCCAGAATACAGTTTTTTGTATTTTGGAAATCGGGACAAAGAAGGATGCTTTCGAGAATGGAATTTAAACTTTGCCGGAGATTGACTGATTTCAGTTTGAGATTTTGAAGATTTCCATTTAGCTCAATAAGCCCTCCAATGCAGGCTGCCTGAATTTGAAGTACATTTAAACGTTTCTCTCCCAGAGAGTTTAAAACAGAATCCATATAAGCAACGGCATTTTTCCGTTCTTCCGGGTTTGTAAGCATAGATGCAAGAGTGTTTGCCGCATCAGACATTTCCGGTGCTTCTCTGGGAAAAAGCATCTCGATATTTTTGTACCATATAATGCCGCTTCCTTCTCTTGCCTTATTATACCGGAGCGCCTGTTCTGCCTCCTCATATGCGGCAGGAAGACTATGGTATCCGCTTTTATACTTGCTTCCTCCGAAAAACCATCCTCCGTTTCTTTTTCCGGCTTGTTCTAAAAAGCTTGTAAAACTTGCTGCTTCTGCAGGATTATCATATGGAATCAGAGCAAATAAGCCATAGAGCTGGCTGTCAAGAATCATGGCATCTGGAATTACAAGGCGGATTTCATGCTGCATTTCTTTCTTGTATTTAGAAATTGTGTCTTCTGAAAGTCCGCGGGGCATCATTTCCATAGAAAGTCCGTACCAGTCTTTGAGAGGAGGGAGCTGATACCGCTCTTCTCGAATTTTTGAGTGCCCTCTGGCAATAGAGAGAAGAAGCCCTTCTAAACGATTTTTGCTTATAGTATTTTCGCTTTCCGCTTTTTGAAATTCAAGAGCCAGACGGTCTAAAAGTTCTTCAATTTCTTTTAAGTTTACAGGCTTATTCAGATAATCGTAAGCTCCGTACCGGATTGCCTCTTTTGCGTAGGAAAATTCGCTGAAACCGCTTAAAATTACTGTTTTTATGGAAGGGTATTTTGCAGAAATGATTTTCAGCATTTCCAGACCAGTCATCTCCGGCATTCTTATATCAAGAAAAATAACGTCCACATGATGATTTTCCAGAAATTTAAGTCCTTCTTTTGCAAGATATACAGTTCCGGCAACAGAAAAACCGTGTTCCTGCCATTTTATAAACTGTGCCATTCCTCTGCATACAATTTCTTCATCGTCAATAATCAGTACTTGATATGCCATTTTTTTCTTCCTCCGCTTCCATTTTCATGTCTTCTGATATATTTCTTACAGGAAGAGTGATAGTAATCTCTGTACCTGCGTTTTCTTTGCTTTTTACATGAATACCATATTCTGTTCCGTAGAACAGCCGGATTCTCTGGTTTACATTTACCATGCCGATACTTTCAGAACTGCTTTGGGAAGCATCCGGTTCCATCATACGGTCATTTAATTTTTGGCATTCTTCCGGAGAGATTCCTTTTCCATTATCGGAAACGGTAATAAAAAGTTTCCTGTTGTCTGTCCTGACTTTTAGAATAATCCGGCATCCTTTGCTTGCATCCCCAAAAGCATGGGTTACTGCGTTTTCAAAAAGAGGCTGCAGCATAAATGGAGGAACATAAACTTTTTCAGTATCTATGGGGAAATCTTTTTCCAGCTCTATTTTGTACTGATGACGGAAATTAATGACTTCCAGATAAGTTTCTCCATGACAGATTCCTTCAGAAAGAGTAATGGTATTACTTCCGGAGTGGATTCCCATACGGCACAGACGGCTGAAGGCTTCTATCATGTGTGTGACTCTGCTTTCGCCATTTGCCTCATACATTGCTTCCCACCGGATAATATCCAGTGTGTTATAGAGAAAATGAGGATTAATCTGCATCAGCAGGGCATCAAGCTGCGCGTTTTTCAAACTGAGGGAGATTTGCTGTCTTCGTATTTCAGAAAGATATACCTGTTCAATAAGCTGACTTGTTTTTTCAGCCATTTCGTTAAAACAGTCGCCCAAAATAGTAATCTCATCATTTCCGCTGTTGGGATAACGCTCGTTCCACTGACCGTTTCCTGCTTTTTTCATAACAGAAATTAACTGAGCCACAGGCTGGGAAATACTTTTTGTAACGAAATAGGCAATCAGGACACAGGCTGCGATTACAGCAGCGAGAATCAGAAGACAGAAATTGCGAAGCTGATAAATACTCTCGAAAGCAAGTTTTTTATTTACCATGTAAGTGGCAACCAGATTAGTAGAAGGGATTCTCTGGTATGCCGTAAGAACGGTCTGTCCATTTGTTGTATTTTCTGCAATTCCTTTTTCATTTTCCAGCATTTGTTCATATCCATCGTTTGATTTTGGAAAAGAAGGAGCATGTATATTTGGAGAATATGACATTAAAAGTCCGTCTCTTCCTGAAAGAAAGGCGTTTCCCTCTTTGGAATGGGCAGAGCCGTCCCATATTTCAGAGAAGGCTTCCAGATTGATATTTACAATCAGCACACCGAGAAATTCACGGTCTACAGGTGTGTAAATGCCGACGCATAAGGTAATCAGATTTCCAAAACCATACACATTTTGTTCACTCTGATAAAATGTGCTGCTTTGATTTTCTGTTTCAATCCAGATAGGGTATCCTCTTTTTTCCTGGGGAAGAAGGTAAAAGTCAGATTTATAAAACTCGTCCAGATTGCGGATACAGCCTCCTCTTCGATAACCGTTTTCTTCCATCATATAATACTGGCAGTAAGGGGTAACAATCTGCATATTTAAAATATTGCGTTTTTCGGAAGAGGTGTGATACAGTCTTTTTTCTATGTAAGTTTTATTATTTTGATAAAGGAATCTGAATTTTCTTTTAATGAGGCATTTTCATGAAGCGCCTTTATTAAATGAGAATCTCCGTAAAAAGAGACTGTAAGTTCCTCATATTCCTGCATAACGTCCTGGGCTTTTAAAGCAGCATTCTGGACCATGAGAGAAACGGTGTGTTCAATTTTCTCCTCCAGGAGGTTAGAATAGCGGAAGAGGAAGAAAAAAGTAATAAAGGCTGAGGACAGCGCAATCAGTAGCAGAAAGGATAGAATAAGCCTTCGGAAAATGCTGGTTTTTCGTAAAAATGTCTGAACCCTTTTGCTTTTATGAAGTGAATACTTCCGATGTTTTTTCATAGGATACGTCCTTTCTGCTGCTTTTTAGTAGATTTATTATAACATAAATTCCCGAATGGAAATGGATTTTCCCTGCATTTTGCGGGATTCTTCCGCTGCAAGGGCAATCAGATGGCTTTCCAGGGAAATGTCAAGGTCCGTGATAGAATCTGTCCTTTTTCCTGTCATTACATAATCGGCAAACTGCTTTACCATACGGACATCGCCGCCTCCGTGGCCACTGAAATCATCAGTGAATGAAGTAAGATCAATTACCTGAGTTTCCTGACCGAAAGGAGTGTAATAAATTTTATTTTCATCTATACTTCCTTCAATTTCCCCCAAAGTTCCCATAACCTTAATCATACGGCTGCACTTTGCACTGAATGCACACATGGAGAAAGTTACAGTGATGTCATTTGCCATCTGAAGGTTTACAACCTGATGGTCCACAACATTATTATCGCAGTAGTATACACAGCGGCCGTAAGGTCCTGCTTTTAATTCTTTTCTTACATTTTCTTCCGTAGGAGGAACTGCAAACGTATTGGCTGGCCATCCATTTTTGTATCTCACGCCGGTATCTGGATTGGAAATATAAATTTTTTCTGCATCATACGGGCAGGTATCTTTTACAGGGCAGCCGTCAAGGCATCTTCTGGCAGCTCCTTTCGGTGCGTTTTCTTCTTTAAACCATGTAAGATTTCCAAAAGAAGATACCTGTCTGCAGGAAGAATCGGAAAGCCATACAAGAAGGTCCATATCGTGACAGCATTTTGCAAGAATCATAGGACTTGTTTCTTCACTGTTTCTCCAGTTTCCCCGTACAAATGAATGTGCCTGGTGAAAAAATCCAACGTCTTCCCGAGCCTGTATGTTAATAATTTTTCCAATATCTCCCTGTGCCAGCATTTTTTTTAAGGTAGAATAAAAAGGAGTATAGCGCAGCACATGGCAGACACATACTTTACGGTCATATTTTTTTGCTTCATTTAAAAGTTCGGTACATTCCCTGACAGAGGGAGAAACCGGCTTTTCAAGAAGAATGTGATAGCCTTTTTTCAGAGCCTTTTTTGCCTGAGGGACATGATCCCGGTCCTGTGTGCAGATGAAAACAGCGTCTGCAAGCTGTTCCCTGGAAAGTAATTCGTCTGCATCTGAAAAGCAGGCATCCTCATTGAGATTGAAAAGTTTCTTTGCATTTGCAAGTCTTTCAGGAAGTAAATCCGCAACAGCAGTTACTTCCATAATAGAGCCGTAGTTTTTGACGATTTCTCCGTATACCTGAAGACCACGGCTTCCAAGTCCCAAAATGGCGACAGTCATTTTTTTGCTCATAAAATTAGCCTCCTGTGAAGTTGTTTAAAATAAAAGGGAGCAGATACATTATATATCTGCTCCGGAAAAAATAACATATTTGTGTGAATTATTTTTTAGCTGTTTCATTGAAAGATTCCAGAACTTCATCTTCACATTGTTTCTGTGCGTCTGCAAATTCTTTTTCCGGATCTGCATTCGGATCAACAAGAATCTTCTGTACAGCTCTGTCTACATAAGTACCGAAATCTGCTTTACCGTAGAATTCAAGGCGGCCAATTGTCTTAGCCTGTTCAAGAACATCGGAATATTCCTCAGGGAATTCATAGAAATCAGTAATTGTCATATCGTCTCTTGGAATAATCATCGGGTTTGGAGCACCTTTTGTTGCAAGATTTTCGTAGTAAGCTTTCTGGTATTCAGCACCTGCTTTGTGTGCAATATATTCCCATGCTGCATCTTTCTTTGCCTGATCTGCTTTTGCATTGATTACGTAAGTAGTACCTGCAATAGCGGTTGTTCTTTCACCGGAAGGTCCTGCCGGAGGAAGCATAAGGCCAAGGTCGTCTGGATCCATACCCTGAGATACGGCATCTTTTACCCAGTCTGCTGCAAATGGCATCATACCGATTTTGCCAAGACCAAAGTTTGTGACAAGGTCTGTAAATTTGAGAGTGAGATCGCTCTGTAAAACGTCATCCTTGCGAAGCTGCTGATAATATTTTGCTGCTTCCATAACTGCAGGATCTGTAAAGGTCAGTTCTGCTGTTCCGTCTTCGTTCTGTTTTGTAAGGTCTCCGCCAGCCTGCCATACATAATACTGGAAGAACCATTCTGTCCATTCAGCTGCCAGTGTTGCATATCCTGCAATCTGATTGTCTGGGTCATTGATTTTTTTTGCTGCCTCCAGAGCTTCATCCCATGTTTCCGGAAGTTTTTCAATTCCTGCTTCTTCAAAAAGGGCTTTATTATAGCCAAAGAGCATAGGCGCTACTGTGTAAGGGACTCCGTAAACATTTCCGTCAAGTGTAAACATATCTACATATTCTTTTGTAAAATTGCCCCATTCATCCCAGTTGTCTGTGTAAGCATTTAATGGTTCAAGAATTCCGGATTTCATATAAGTATCCATCATAGTGAAGGAACAGTTTACAAGATCAGGAGCATTGCCGGCAGCAACTGCCTGGTAAAATTCGTTTCCCGGATCGCCTTCTTTTACGATTTTATTTAAAGTAATCCACGGATGCTCTTCCTCAAATTTTGCGTCCATTTCTGCTTCAAAGTCGTCTTCGTCACGGCTTGTCACCCACAGGGTCAGCTCTACGGGCTCTTTTTCTTCTGCTTTTTCTTCAGCAAATACAGTTGTGGCTGCACCTATCATGGAAACAGCTGCCATACTGAGGCTTAATAAGATAGCTAAACTTCTTTTTTTCATGCTACATCCTCCTTTGGTTCATCTCGAACTCGTTTTGTGTGTTTATTATAACAGAGAATTTTAATATAAAGAAATTACAGGAAATTAACGTTTTGTGCAAAAAATGTCTACTTTTTTATCTCTTTTTCAAAAGAAAATGTAAAGGTTAAATAAAGACACATAAAAAGTGTAACCTGTTGATTTTTCAGAAGGCAATTTTCTATTATACTGTAGGTATAGAATCGAGGGTAGGAGGTATCAGATAAAAATGAATAAAAAAGAAAAGAAAAAACATGGGATGTCAAGCTACACCTTCAGAAGAAAAGTAGCTCCCTGGTGTATTCTTGCACCGCCTATTTTTTTTACTTTGTGGTTAAAATATTACCCGATTGTAAGTGCCTTTTTCATATCGCTATTTAAGTATGATCCTATTAATCCGCCGGGAAAATTTGTAGGGTTTAAAAATTATCAGGATATGTTTCAGATGGACTTTTACTGGCAGTCATGGAAGAATACTTTGATTTTTCTTCTTTTGCAGCTTGCGATGTGCTTTTTTATTCCGCTGATCCAGGCACTTCTTTTAAATGAGCTGCAGCGGCTTCAAAAAGGTCTGACGACGTTATATATTCTTCCGGCGCTGATCCCTACTTCTGTAAATGTAATTATATGGAGATGGATATGGCATCCGGATTATGGTGTTGCAAATCAGATTGTGAAGTTTTTCGGTGGGGAACCTCAGGCATGGTTAAGCGATCCTGCGCTTGTAAAGTTCTGTATTATTTTCCCTGGTGTTCTTGGAGGCGGTCTTACCGTTCTTCTGTATCTGTCTGCTATTCAGGGAATTTCAGGAGATATTCTGGAATCCGCAGCTCTTGACGGATGTACAGGATTTTCTAAAATTACAAAAATTATTCTTCCGAATATTTCATTTATGGTATTTATCCAGCTGATTATGTGTGTGATTACAACTATGCAGCTTCTGGATGCGCCATATATGTATGCATCGGGTGGTCCAAGCGGTTCGTCCACGACACAGGGCATTTTTATCTATCAGGCATTTAATCAGGATTTGAATTATGGCCGCGGTTCTGCCGCCTCCATCATCCTTCTTATTGTAACAGCGCTGCTGACTATGGTGCAGATGCACTTTGAAAAATCGGAAAGAGAATAGGAGAACAGCTATGTCAAAAAAGAAGAATAAAAATAAAATCCGGATGAGCGGATCTGACCGGACGTTAAAGATATGTGCAGTTGTGCTGTCCCTTATGTTTGCGGCACTTATGTTGTATCCCTTTATATTTGCAGTATCCGGCTCTATGAAAAATAATTCGGAAATATATGAAGTCCCTCCAAAGCTTTTGCCTTCTTCTGCAAACAGTGTCTCTCTTGTGGCAGATTATTCAGATATAGAGGGAAGTGAGGAAGAGTTAAAAGATTTGATGCAGCAGGACAGTGTGCTTGCCATGTTTGGAATCAACTATAAAATGGGTGATCAGTCCATTATGGAAGTACAGTTTTATGGTACAAGGGATGGGAAAACTGTATTTCATTCAAGAGCCCATCAGATGAAACTGCAGATGGAATGCGATTATGGAATCTTTACCCGTTCTGCAATTAAAAAAGAAGTAATTTTGCATGGTGACAGATATTTAAGAGCAAGTGAATCTATTGGATACGAGTTTGATTTGAATGGCATTTCAAAGGAATGTCCGGAAGGGCTTGGAAGTTACTTTAAAGAATCCGTAACAGAACTGATCAATGAAAAATATCCTTTGACAGGAAAGCTTGTTTCTGTAGGCGATAAACGGAATAACTGGCTGAACGTAGAGAGCTTTAAATACTATCTTCAGATGCCGGGATACATATATCCGAAGAATGAAACGATTGCAAAATTCGGGTTTATGACGTTTGTGGGAAACAGTGTGATCGTTATCGGTTTTGCCATGATTGCACAGGTAATTCTCTGCTCTGTCTGTGCTTTTGTAATCAGCAGACTTCTGACCCCAAGAGCCGGAAAAGTGGTATTGATGTTTTTTATGGGGGCCATGATGGTGCCGTTTGCGAGTATTATGCTTCCGCAGCTGGTTATGTACAGAGAAATGGGAGCCTACAATAATTACGCAGCTCTTTTGCTTCCGTTTTTGTATCCGTATGGTTTCTATGTATACTTGTACAAAGGATTTTTTGATCAGATTCCTGGAAGCTATTTTGAGGCGGCTTCTCTTGATGGAGCCTCTAACTTATACTTATACAGTAAAATCTGTATGCCGCTGTCAAAACCGATTATCTCTCTGATCGCCCTTCAGACGTTTATTGGAAACTGGAATGACTTCTTCTGGGCATGGATGGTAACAGAGGATCAGAATTTATGGACTTTAAATGTTGCTCTTTATAATATTTCCAATAATGTAAGTACAAAGCAGAACGCTCTGATGGGACTTGCGGTAGTAACGATTACACCGGTCATTCTTCTCTCCATTCTTTTCTCAAAACAATTGAAGCAGAGTATTGTGGCTTCCGGTGTAAAGGGATAATAACGGCAAATGCAATAAGTCTCCTGTATTTTTACAGGAGGCTTATTTTATCCTGATTGACAATGTGCTGGCAAAGGATATATACTTGAAGGATAATATTATGCAGGCAGGAGAAATGAAATGAAGTTATTAATTGTAAGACATGGAGACCCAGATTATTCCATAGATTCTCTCACAGAAAAAGGCTGGAAAGAAGCGGAATATTTATCAGAACGGCTTTCAAAGCTGGATATAAAGGATTTTTACGTTTCCCCTCTTGGGAGAGCAAAGGATACGGCTTCTCTTACTTTAAAAAAGATGGGCAGGACAGCAGAAGAATGCGACTGGCTTCGAGAGTTTACGTATTACATTAACCGTCCCGATGTAACAGACAGAAAGAAGGGATTATGGGACTGGCTGCCACAGGACTGGACAAAGGACGAGCGTTTTTATCAGTATGATCACTGGTTTGAAAACGAGCGTTTTACTCCGGAGAATATTAAAGAAGAATACGAAAAGGTAACAGGGGAGTTTGACAGACTTCTTGCAAAGCACGGATATGTGCGTGACGGACATATTTATAAAGTAGAAAAACCGAATCAGGATACGCTTGTATTTTTCTGCCATTTCGGACTGGAATGTGTGCTTTTGGCACATCTGATCGGAGCGTCTCCTATGGTTTTATGGCATGGAATGTGCGCGGCGCCTACTTCTGTCACAACAGTTGTGACAGAGGAGAGACGGAAGGGAATCGCTTCTTTCCGTATCAGTTCGTTCGGGGATATATCTCATCTTTATGTGAAGGACGAACCGCCGGCATTTGCTGCCCGTTTCTGCGAATGCTACGATAATGAAGATGAACGACACGACTGAGGAAGGAAAATCATAATTCTATAATATCTTTTTAATTGTTTTTATAAATTTATTAGAATTAAGACAAAATTTCCTCACAATTACCTGATATGATATATACATCTTAAAAGAACAGAGCTTTTAAGATAACTCTTTCCTTTCCCTAAATATGTAAATAACAAGACTACCTCTCACGGCAGGACCGCCGAAGAAGAGGTAGTTTTTGTTTGGGTAAAATTATACCCTTCTATATCGGTTAAAACAGGAATAAATTTCCTGAACCCTCGGCATGGCATACCCGCCGGAAACATATCCGTTTTCCCGGAAGGCATTAAAGCCTTTTTCTTCCAGTTCTTTATTTAAAAATTCCACGATTTCCCCAAGTGTTCGTTTTCCGTCGATCAGATGCTCGCAGGCGTATTTGAGGAGAAGCCCGAGAGCGGCGGTCTGCTCCCCGTCTGTAATCTGCTCGATATAGCGAAGGTCAATTTCCTGCTTGCCAAGAGAGAAGCCGTCTTTTCCGTGAACCTTGATTTTCAGACGCTCCGGAACGGCTGCCATTTCTTTTCCGAAATAATTTCTTCCCTTTGTTTTTACGGCAGCAGCCTTTGTCATAATCCGGCGGCTTTCCGGCATATGGAAGGGAGGCACGTGAGAATCTGTAAGAGGGTAGCTTTTACAGAGCTCTTTTGTGGAGGCGGTAATGTCCACCGGATAGTAGTTATCCATCTGAATAATGGTGTCTGCAATGTGGAAAAATGCTCCTGAGCTTCCGGCAACAAGAATGGTGGAAATGCCGCCTTTTTCATAAAGGCAGCGGGCGCGCTCAAGGAAAGGGGTAATAGGCTCTTTTTCCCGGGATATTACCTTTTGCATAAATTCATCGCGAACCATAAAATTGGTGGCAGAAGTATCCTCGTCAAGAAGGAAAACGCGGCTTCCGGATTCGATTCCTTCCACAATTCCGGCAGCCTGGGAGGTGCTGCCGCTGGCGTCCTCTGTGGAGAAGCAGCGGGTGTCTTTTTTGTTTGGAAGGTCGTTAATGAACATGGAAATGTCCGTATCTTTAATGAAACGTCCGTCTTCTGAACGGAGCTTTAAGGCGCTTTCCTCTGTGATGACATACTCTCTTCCGTCTTCCGGAATGTGGTTATATACACCAAGTTCCAGTGCATTTAAGAGAGTGGATTTCCCGTGATAGCCGCCGCCCACAATTAAGGTAATGCCGCAGGGAACGCCCATACCGGTTATTTTTCCCTTGTGAGGAAGCTCTAAAGTGATGCGAAGGCTTTCCGGGGAGGAAAAGGCAACTGCATTTTTCATAGGCTTCTGGGAAACGCCGCTTTCCCTTGGAAGAATGGCTCCGTCTGCAACAAAGGCGGCGAGATTACGCTCTTTTAAAGTTTTGCGGATATACGCCTGGTCTTCTGCGAGACAGATTGATTTTTGTAAATGAGCGCCGTTTATATTCTTATAGAAGAAACTCTGTTCCACACTTGCGGGAAGGAAATCAAAAAGAATTTTTTCAAGCTCCGGCGCGTTGATGGTGCGTCCGTTTGCAGGAAAGCCCACAAAGAAACGGGCGGTAATTCCCTCATCTGTAATTTCGCAGGCAGTGCGGCTTAAAACCTCCTGACCGCAGTGGCTCACGGAAATCAGACCGCTTTTTCCGGAACCTTTTGCCCGGAAAGAAAAACGGTTTATCTGCTGTTCAAATCGTCTCGTAAGATAGTCGGAAAGGGTGGTGCGTGTCAGTTTGTCTTTATAATAATCAGCGGGAAAACCGGCGTCTTTATGGGAGACAGAGACAGTTATATGGGAAGGGGAGGCAAACGGATCCCCCTGTACATGGTCAATGGATAAAATGTATTTTGGGAAACGATACGCTCCCTTTAGTGATTTATATGCAGGGTAGCTCTTTCTGTTGAGAGAGCGAAGCTGTTCCTGAAGCTGTGTAGATGACTGCATGTAAAAACCTCCTTTGGCGATATTAAATTCACTATAACGAATTCCCGTGTTTTTGTAAAGTTAGATATGGAAAAATCTGTGGTTTTGTTCTATAATAGAAAACATATCGAAAACGATAAAAGATAATATCCTTTTTTATAAAAAAGGGTAGGAAAGGTGGATAAAAATGGAAAGAAAAAATGCCTGGCTTTCTTATACAGAAGCAGACGAAAAAGAAATGGAAGCTCTCGCAGAAGCTTATAAGAGTTTTCTTGACAATGGAAAGACAGAGCGCGAATGCGTAGACAGAACAATCGAGGAGGCAAGAGCAAAAGGCTATGTTTCCCTGGAAGAAAAACTTGCAAAAGGTGAGACTGTAAAAGCCGGAGATAAGGTTTACACAGTTGATATGAATAAAATCATTGCTCTTTTCCACATCGGAGAAGAGGATATTACAAAAGGTATGAATATTCTTGGCGCGCACATCGACTCTCCGAGAATCGACATCAAACAGAATCCGCTGTATGAGGATTCCGACCTTGCTTACCTTGATACACATTACTATGGCGGTATCAAGAAATACCAGTGGGTAGCTCTTCCTCTTGCACTTCACGGCGTGATCGCAAAGAAAGACGGTTCTGTAGTAAACGTAAATATCGGAGAAGAAGAAGGCGACCCGATCGTATATATCACAGATCTTCTTGTACACCTTGCAGGAAAGCAGATGGAGAAACCGGCTTCTACAGTAGTTGAGGGAGAAAGCCTTGATCTCCTTATTGGAAGCAGACCGTTAAAAGACCTTCCGGAAGATAAAAAAGAAGCAGTAAAAGAAAATGTTATGAAGCTTCTCACAGAGAAATACGGAATTGAGGAAGAAGATTTCCTTTCAGCAGAGCTTGAAATAGTTCCGGCAGGAAAAGCAAGAGACTGCGGTCTTGACAGAAGCATGATCGCTGCTTACGGACAGGACGACCGTGTATGTGCTTACACTTCTCTTGTAGCAATGCTTGAGATGGAAGCTCCGAAACGTACATGCTGCTGTCTCCTTGTAGACAAAGAAGAAATCGGAAGTGTAGGTGCAACAGGTATGCAGTCACGTTTCTTTGAGAACAGCGTGGCAGAGCTTATGGACGCAATGGGCGTATATTCCGATCTTGCTTTAAGAAGAACTCTTCGCGGCTGCAGCATGCTTTCTTCTGACGTAAGCGCAGGCTTTGACCCGGCTTATGCAGAATGCTTTGAGAAGAAAAACGCAGCGTTCCTTGGAAGAGGCATTGTTCTCAACAAATTTACAGGAGCAAGAGGAAAATCCGGCTCCAACGATGCAAACGCAGAATACGTTGCAAGAGTACGCAGAATCTTTGATGACCATGAAGTTGCATTCCAGACAGCAGAGCTTGGAAAAGTTGATGTTGGCGGCGGCGGAACTATCGCGTTTATCGCAGCTCTTTACGGAATGGAAGTTATCGACAGCGGCGTTGCTGTTTTAAGTATGCACGCTCCGTGGGAAGTAACAAGCAAGGCAGACGTATACGAGGCGAAAAAAGCATATAAAGCATTTCTTCTTGATGCGTAAAAAATATTATTTAAGATGAATCAAAAATAAATCCTTCCTCGTTATAACAAACAGAGGGAAAGCAGGACCAGGGTACTGAACGCCCCGGTTCTGTTTTTTTATGCTGGCGGAGAATCTCGCAAGCGAGATTCTTTGCTCTGTTATAGAAAATACGACAGTGCAATGATATAATCAGGGGCAGGAGGCGTAACATGGAAGAGGCACTGATAAAAGTAAAAGACTTATGTAAAATTTATAATCCGGGAGAAAACGAGGTAAGGGCGTTAGATCATGTGAATCTGGAGATTCAGAAAGGGGAATTTGTGGCGATCATCGGTCAGTCCGGTTCCGGAAAATCCACCTTTATGAATATGCTTGGGTGTCTCGACGTTCCCACTTCCGGAGAATATTATCTGAATGGCACAGACGTATCCACTATGAAAGACAACGAGCTTTCCGTAGTGCGGAACCGGGAGATTGGTTTTATTTTTCAGGGATTTAATCTGATCGCAAATCTCACAGCCATTGAAAACGTGGAGCTTCCTCTGATCTACAGGGGAATCGACAGGAAAACAAGAAGAAATCTTGCCATCGAATCTTTAAAAATGGTAGGTCTGGAAAAAAGACTTCATCACAAACCAAACGAGATGTCGGGAGGTCAGCAGCAGAGGGTTGCCATAGCAAGAGCGATCGCGGCAAAGCCGCCTGTGATTCTTGCAGATGAGCCTACCGGAAATCTTGATTCTGCGTCCAGCAGGGAAATTCTTGGGATTTTGAAGGATATGCACAAAACAGGAAAAACGATTATTCTGATCACCCATGATAATGGAATTGCAGATCAGGCAAAGCGGGTGGTCCGTATTATGGACGGAAAAATAGAATCAGATACCATAAACGAGAAGTTTGAGGAGATGAAGGCATGAAGAAAAGAAATAAAAAAATATTAATATGTGCAGGCGTAGTGGCAGTTGTGGCAGGAGGCGTTGCCGTTGCAGGCAAGGGCGGTTCAAAAGAAGCGTCAGTTCCCGCTGTTCCGGTGCAGACTGCAGTTGTGGGAGATGTGGAACAGATTGTAGACGCCACAGGAACGGTGGTAAGCGAGGAGCAGAAAACATTTTTTTCTCCTGTGAACGCAAAAATATCAGAAGTTTCTTTTGAAGAAGGAGACTCTGTAAAAAAAGGAACAAAACTGATCGCGTTTGACATGGAAAATCTGGAAAAAGATAACCAGAAAGCTGCCATGTCTTTCCAGTCCGGAAAATACGATTATGAGGACACCATAAAGAAGTCAGATAAGGCAGAAAAGAAACAGAGTGATGCCAAAAAGAATGTAGAGACTCTGGAACAGCAGATAGAAAGCAAGAAGAATCAGGTATCGTCTTTAAAATCCCAGCTTTCCCAGGTACAGGCGCAGGCAGCCAGAGATCAGGCGGAAGCGCAGGCAGCACAGGCGCAGGCGGAGCTTGCCGCCCAGCAGAAGGCGCAGGAGCAGAAAAATCAGGCGATACAGAAGGCGTATACAGAGGCTCTCAGTGTGTATCAGAACGAGACGCTTCCAAAATATCAGCAGGAGCTTGGAGAATTAAATTCCAGCGCAAATCAGGCGCAGAGCGATTTTAATCAGGCAGATACCGCTTATCAGATGGCGTTTGCAACATGGCAGGCAGATCCTTCCGAGGCAAATACAGAGGCGCTCCATCAGGCAGAACAGGTGAGAAGCCAGGCAGAAATTACAAAGAATCAGGCAAAAGAGGCTTATGAGACAATGAAAGCGCAGGAGCCGAAAATGCCGGCGCTTTCTGATTTTGAAAATGCTGTATTTTCAGGAAGCGACGAGCTGACAGACGGAAGTCAGGCAGGCCCAGAGACAGAAAATGTTCAGACAGGGGGAGCTTCCTATACGTCGGTCGATACTTCCGGAATTGAGAGAGCCCTGGAGGACGCAAGCAGCAATCTGGCAGAGCTTCAGTCTGAGCTTGCTTCAGAAAAAGCAGTTGCAGAGGCTGATGAAGCCGGTCTTTCCAAAGAGCAGAAGGAAAAGATGAAAATTACAAATAATCTTTCTGAGATGGAAGCCAAGACAGCAGAAGAACTTCTGGAGGACGGAAAAAAGGGAATTTCCGCTGAGTTTAACGGAGTCATTTCCAAAACAGCGGCTGTGGAAGGTTCCACTGTGACGCAGGGTATGGAGCTTTTTACTCTCCAGAACACAGATAAGGTAAGTGTAGATATAAATATTTCGAAATACGATTATGATAAGGTAAAAGAAGGGCAGAGCGCGGAAATTACAATGGCAGACCGTACATATGAAGGAAAGGTAACAAAGGTAAGCCACATCGCTTCTCCAAATGAAAAAGGAACACCTGTGATTTCAGCCACAGTCAGCATTTTAAATCCTGATGAAGATATTTTTCTGGGTGTAGATGCAAAAGTAAAAATTCACGCGGAGTCTGCTGAAGATGTGGTGACGCTTCCTGTGGAGGCTGTAAATATAGGAAAGGACGGCTCCTTCTGCTATATTCTGAAAGACGGTGTGATCACAAGACAAAATGTGACAACCGGGCTGAGTTCTCAGGATTACGTGGAGATCAAAGAAGGTCTGAAAGAGGGAGATCAGGTAATTTCCGACCTTGGAAGCCTGGAGGAAGGAATGCAGGCAGCAGCGCAAGAAGGAGAGGCTTAACATGGGAAATCTTTATGAATATGTCAAGATGGCAGTCCATAATATCATGGCAAATAAAGGCCGCTCGTTTCTTACCATGCTGGGAATTATCATTGGCATCGCATCTGTGATCTCGATTGTTTCGATTGGTGAGGGAACAAAAAATCAGATGAACAGCGAGATCAACGATATAGGCGGAGGACAGATTTTTATAAGCTGCAGCGAGGACGCCCAGACAGATGAAGAGTGGATCACGCCGGACGATGTGAGCGCGGTGCGTGAGCTTGAGGGAATTGAGGGCGTAAATATTTCTGAAACATACCAGGGAGAAACTGTGACAGGAAAGGGAAGTTTTCCTCTTTATGTGACAGCGGAAGGTCCGGACGCAAAGCTTGTAAATAACATAAATATGAAGCATGGCACATATTTCGGGGAAAATGAGCTTATGGAGGCGCAAAATGTGTGCGTGATTTCAGACGCAGATGCGAAGCGTCTTTTTGGAACAGACGATGTGGTGGGAATGACCCTCGATATTACCTGTTACGATATTACAAAGACGTTTCGCATTGCCGGGGTAACGGCGCAGAAAGAAAACGGTACTTTTGTAAGCTATACGTATGAGGGAATGCCGGTATCAGTAAGCGTTCCGTTTACAGCTATGGACGATTTCACCGGAAATATGGATTTCTTTTATTCCATGACGGTTCAGGCAGATAAAAGCCTGGATACGCAGGCGGTGGCGGACAGTGTTGTAAAACTTCTGGAAAAGCGCCATCAAAGCGCAGGCGAGGATTATTACCGTGTGGAAAATTTCCAGGACGTATTAAAATCCATGAATGATATGTTGGGAATGGTAACGGCTTTTATTTCTTTTGTGGCGGGAATTTCTCTTCTTGTAGGAGGAATCGGCGTTATGAATATTATGCTTGTTTCTGTGACAGAGCGAACGAGAGAGATTGGGATTCGAAAGTCTCTTGGGGCGAAAACATCTTCTATCATGCTGCAGTTTCTGGCTGAAGCTGCCATTCTTACGGTAATCGGAGGAATTATCGGTATTATTCTGGGAATTGCAGGCGGCTATGCAATATGCGGGGTTATGAGCGCGAGTATGCAGATGGAGATCACACCTGGAATCAGCGCCGCCACAATTTTGGCAGCCACCGTATTTTCCTGTGCAGTGGGCGTATTTTTCGGAATTTATCCGGCGCGGAAAGCCGCAAAATTAAGCCCTATAGAGGCTCTTCGAAGAAACTGAAAAAAATAATAAAAAAATTTTCAAAAACCCCTTGACATTTTATCCTTTATAGAGTAGAATACTCATTGTTGCGAAGGAAAAACGCAAAAATGTGTGTTTAGCTCAGCTGGATAGAGCGTTTGGCTACGGACCAAAAGGTCGGGGGTTCGAATCCTCTAACACACGTAACTGCCACTGGAAATGAGAGTTTCCAGTGGTTTTTTTATGCTATGGGAAATTACTCTGTAATGTTCCATAGCATAAAAAACTTTATAAAAAGATACCTGACAAATTACAGCGCATCTTGTGTCCGGGCAGTTCTGCCTGGATTGACAGACATACACAGGAGGAAATGCTTTGGAAGTGACAATGTATAAATTATTATGGGTCTTTGCAATCTTTTCTTTTGCCGGCTGGGTGATCGGCACAGCGGCAGCGGCATTTCGGGAAAAGAAATTTGTTGACGTGGGATTTCTCTTTGGTCCCTGGTGTCCGGCATATGGCTTCGGAGGCGTGATGTTTGCAGTATTCCTTCGGGAATTAAAAAACGAGCTGCTCTTTTTATTTATAGGAGGAGTAGTTTTGTCTTTTCTTGTAAGCCTTGCAACCGGATTTGTGCTGGAAAAGATTTTTCATAAGAAATGGTGGGATTATTCCAGAAAGAAGTTCCAGTTCGGAGGTTATGTAAATCTGCCGTATACAGTTGTGTGGGGAATTACAGCAGTTGTGTGCGTCTGTTTTGTAAATCCGTTTCTTGGAAAAATGATAGGAATGATTCCGAGAAGAATCGGAGAAATTATACTTATTGTTCTTTACATTGTTCTTGCTATTGATTTTGTGGGAACTGTGGCAAGCTTTGCAGCTGTAAATAAAAGGATCAGGAAGCTTGCGATTATCTCCAGTGTTTCTGAAAATCTGCAGAAGGCTGCAGATGAAATGGGAAAAGGTCTTGTGGGCTGGACTTTAAAATATGTAAGCCGCGCTTATCCCGACCTTGAGGCAAAGAAACTTCTGGAAGCTAGGCAGGAGCAGGAGCGTCAGGCAGAGAAGGCAAAAGAAAAGGCAGGCGTTTTTGCAGTGGGCTGCAGTTTTTATAAGCTGGTCTGCCTGTTTTTTATCGGCGCTTTTCTGGGAGATATTATAGAGACGATTTTCTGCTGGATCACGATGGGAAGGCTTATGAGCCGAAGCAGCGTGGTGTACGGGGATTTCAGCATTGTGTGGGGACTTGGCTGTGTGCTTCTGACAGCAATCCTTTACCAGTACAGAAACAGAAGCAAGGGCTATATTTTCATTTTCGGTACCGTGGTAGGCGGTGTTTACGAGTATGTGTGCAGCGTTTTCACAGAGATTGTATTTGGTACGGTTTTCTGGGATTACAGCAAGATTCCGTTTAATCTGGGCGGAAGGATCAACCTTCTTTTCTGCTTTTTCTGGGGAATTGTTGCTGTTTTGTGGCTCTGCTTCCTCTATCCGCGTCTATCCGGACTGATTGAAAAAATTCCTAAAAAACCGGGAATCATTCTTTCCTGGATTATGATCGTGTTTATGCTGTTTGATATGGGAATGTCAAGTCTTGCTCTTTGCAGGTACACAGAACGTCATACAGAAGAACAGGAAGTGACGACTGCAGTGGACGACTTTTTCGACGAGCATTTCCCTGATGAGCGAATGAAGCAAATTTATCCGAAGGCAATTTTAAGAAGATAGGAGTCAGAAATGAGTATATACGATACATTAAATCCGCCTCAGAAAGAGGCAGTATTTCACACGGAAGGGCCCCTTTTGATTCTGGCGGGAGCAGGTTCCGGAAAAACGAGAGTGCTCACTCACAGAATCGCCTGCCTCATGGAAGAAAAGGGAGTCAATCCCTGGAATATCCTTGCCATTACCTTTACAAATAAGGCGGCGCAGGAGATGAGGGAGCGAGTAGATAAGCTTGTGGGCATGGGCGCAGAGAGCATATGGGTATCTACCTTCCACTCTGCCTGTGTGCGTATTTTAAGAAGACATATTGATTTTCTGGGATTTGACAATCACTTTGCCATTTACGATACAGAGGACCAGAAAACGGTGATAAAAGAGGTCTGCAGGCGTCTGAATATTGACACGAAAATTTATAAAGAAAGAACTCTGATGGCAAAAATTTCCCACGCAAAGGACGCGCTGATTTCTCCGGAAGAGATGGAGTTAAATGCGGGAGGAGATTTTAACGAAAAGAAGATCGCCGCTGTTTATAAGGAATATCAGGCTACCCTCCGAAAAAATAATGCCCTTGATTTTGATGATTTAATTGTGAAAACAGTAGAGCTTTTCCAGAATTATCCCAATGTATTGGAATATTATCAGGAGCGTTTCCAGTACATAATGGTGGATGAGTATCAGGATACCAATACGGCGCAGTTTAAGTTTGTAAGCCTTCTGGCGTCAAAATATCAGAATCTCTGCGTGGTAGGCGATGACGATCAGTCTATTTACAAATTCCGCGGGGCGAATATCGGGAATATTCTGGGCTTTGAGCAGGCGTTTCCGGGAGCAAAGGTTATCCGCCTGGAGCAGAATTACCGTTCTACAGGAAATATTCTGGAGGCTGCAAACCGCGTCATTGAAAATAATACGGAGCGTAAGCCAAAGAGACTCTGGACAGAAAACGAATCAGGAGATAAGGTGCATTTCCGCCAGTTTTTAAATGGTTTCGAGGAGGCGGAGTACGTTGTAGGGGAGATTACAAAGGCAAGAAGAAACGGGGACTGCAATTATAAGGACTGCGCTGTTTTATACAGAACGAACGCCCAGTCCCGCCTTTTTGAAGAAAAATTCCTGCTTGCAAATGTTCCGTATAAGATTGTGGGCGGAATCAATTTCTATGCAAGAAAAGAAATCAAGGATCTTCTCTGTTATTTGAAAACGATCAGCAACGCAAAAGACGACGTGGCGGTAAGGAGAATTTTAAATGTGCCGAAACGGGGAATCGGAGCGGCAACCGTAAGCAAGGTTCAGGATTACGCGGAATATATGCAGGTGAGTTTTTACGACGCGCTCCGCGTGGCGGAGGAGATTCCGTCTATTGGAAGAAGCCTTTCCAAAATCAACGGATTTGTGGAGTTTATCCAATCTCTTCGCTCAAAGGAAGAGGTGTATACGGTCCGCGAGCTTCTGGAGGAGGTAATCCGCCTTACGGGATACGTGGACGAGCTTCGGGCGGAAGGCACGGACGAAGCGGAAGCAAGAATTGAAAATATTGACGAGCTGATTTCCAAAGCAGAAACGTATCAGGAGACAATGGAGGCGCAGAATGAGCCGGCAACACTTTCCGGTTTTCTGGAGGAGATCGCGCTTGTGGCAGATATTGATTCAGTAGACCCTGATCAGGACTATGTGCTTCTTATGACTCTTCACAGTGCAAAGGGACTTGAGTTTCCAAAAGTTTTCCTGACAGGAATGGAAGACGGGATTTTCCCCGGATATATGTCCATCAGCACGGGAGACCCTTCTGACCTGGAGGAGGAACGCCGCCTCTGTTACGTGGGAATTACAAGAGCCATGAAGGAGCTGACGCTCACCTGTGCCCAGCAGCGAATGATCCGCGGGGAAACGCAGTTTAACCGGGTATCCCGGTTTGTGAGGGAAATTCCGAGAGAGCTTGTGGATCTGGGGCATACCGTTCAGGAGAAAAAGCCCCGCCTCGAGGACATTGCGCCGAAAAACAACAGTTATATGCAGATGAAGATGGCGTTCCATGCAAAGCCCTTCCAGCCCAAAGAGTTTAAGGTTACGAAGGCGGAATCTCTCGATTATGAGGTGGGAGATACGGTTCGTCATGTGAAATTTGGCGTTGGTATCGTAAAAAATATTACAGAGGGCGGAAGAGACTACGAAGTTACTGTAGATTTTGACCGGTTCGGCGTCAAAAAAATGTTTGCAGGATTTGCAAAATTGAAAAAGATATAGGGAATCAGTAGTAAAATCCGGATATATGTGATATAATAGGAACACCAAAGCGGTGACACGCTGTATGATTTTAGAGAGGATGGTGCACGATATGAACATGAATAAATTAGAAGAATTAGTAGCAGCATTAAAGAAAAAAGAAGACGAGAAACAGAAAAATACAGTCCTCTGGGTACTGGCGGTTATTGGTGCAGTGGCAGCAGTAACAGGCATCGCATTTGCCGTATATCGTTTCTTCACACCAGATTATCTGGAAGATTTTGAAGAAGATTTCGATGATGATTTTGACGATTACTTTGAGGACGAAGAAGAGTAATTTTATGAAGAGAGAAATAGCTCCGGCGAAAACCGGGGCTATTTTTAAACTGTGAGACGAGGAGAAGAGAGAATGAAAAAAGGTGAAATTTACGAAGGCGTAATTGAAAAGGTGGAGTTTCCAAATAAAGGTTTTGTGTATGTGGACGGACAGAAGGTCATTGTGAAAAACGGCATTCCAGGTCAGAAAATCCGTTTTATGATAAATAAAAAGCGTTCCGGAAGAGCAGAGGGACGTCTTCTCGAGGTACTGGAAAAGTCGCCTCTTGAGACAAGAGAGCCGGTGTGCAGTATTTTTCCTGCCTGCGGCGGCTGTATGTATCAGACGATGGCTTATGAAGATCAGCTTCACATGAAAGAGGAGCAGGTAAGAAGCCTTCTTGACGGAGCAATTAGGGAATGGAGTCAAAATTCAGGCTGTGAAGAAAATCTTCCGGTTTATAAATGGGATGGGATTCATGGAAGTCCTATAGAATTCCGTTACCGCAACAAGATGGAATTTTCTTTCGGAGATGAATATAAGGATGGTCCTCTTTCTCTTGGACTTCATAAAAAGGGAAGTACATACGATGTACTGACAGCGGGAGACTGCAAGCTGGTTCATGAGGATATGACAAAGATTCTTCTTTGCGTATGGGAATATTTTCGCTCAAGAGGCGCTTCCTACTATAAAAAGATGCAGCACACAGGCTTTCTGCGCCATCTTCTTTTAAGAAGAGGTGTGACAACAGGAGAAATTCTGGTGCATCTTGTGACAACTACGCAGGAGCAGTGGGATATGGAGCCTCTTGTACAGGAGCTTCTTTCCCTTCCTCTGGAAGGAAAGATCGTGGGGATTATGCACATTTTAAATGATTCCCTTTCCGATGTGGTACAGAGCGACGAGACACGCATTCTTTACGGAAGAGATTATTTTTATGAGACGCTTCTTGGTCTTCAGTTTAAGGTGAGTACATTTTCATTTTTCCAGCCAAACTCCCTGGCTGCAGAAGTTCTGTACAGTGTTGTGCGCGATTATATCGGTGATACGAAGGGTCAGGAAGTTTTTGATCTGTACAGCGGAACAGGAACCATTGCCCAGCTTGCAGCCGCTGTTGCGAAAGAAGTGATTGGTGTGGAAATCGTGGAGGAGGCAGTTGAGGCGGCAAAGGAAAACGCAGAGAGAAATGGTCTTACAAACTGCCGTTTTATTGCCGGGGACGTTTTGAAGGTTTTAGATGAACTTCTCGAGAAGCCGGACACGATCATTCTCGACCCGCCGCGAGACGGCATTCACCCGAAGGCTCTGCCTAAGATTCTGGCTTATGGGGTGGAAAATATTGTCTATATTTCCTGTAAGGCGACGAGTCTCGCAAGAGATCTGCCGGCATTTCTGGAGGCAGGGTATCAGTTAGAGAGAGCGTGTTGTGTGGATCAGTTCTGTGAGACGGTGCATGTGGAGACGGTATGTCTTTTGTCCAAACTCAATGCGAAGCAACATATCGAGGTTGAGATTAAGATGGATGAGCTGGATCTGACTTCAGTGGAGAGTAAGGCTACTTATGATGAAATTAAGGCATACATACTGCAAAAACATGGGTTGAAGGTTAGTAGCTTATATATTGCACAGGTAAAGCAGAAATGTGGTATAATAGAGCGTGTAAATTATAATAAACCAAAGTCTAAGGATACTAGACAGCCCCAGTGTCCATTAGAAAAGGAAATAGCTATAATAGATGCATTCAGGTATTTTAAAATGCTTTGATTAAAATATGTGTATGGTTTGCTGAGGTCAATCCTTATTGTTTCGTAAAAATATACTACAGAGAAAAGAGGAATTGTTTAATGATCGTTATTAGTTTTGTGAATATGAAAGGTGGAGTAGGGAAAACTACCCTAGCAGTTAATGTTGCTGATTTTCTTGCCAAACGTCATTCAAAAAAAGTGTTACTTGTTGACATGGATCCACAATTTAACGCCACACAATGTTTAATGAGTAGCGAAAATTATATTGAATATTTAAGCCATGGTGGAACTACGGTTGTTGATGTATTTAAGAATGTAAATATAGCTAATGTATCAGTAGTGGGTGGTGTGTCATCTTCTGTTGAATGTCCTTATGAAAATATTCGCCCATATACTACCGACAGATCTTTTGACTTAATTCCAGGACAACTTGATTTATTTCGATTTGAAATGGCGCCTGGTCAAGGAACAGAGCTACGTTTAAAAAATTATTTGAATCATATAAGAAAAAATGATGCATATGATATCTGTATTATTGATTGTCCGCCAACACCTTCAGTTTGGATGACAAGTGCTATAATTGCTTCAGATTATTACCTTATTCCATCTAAACCAGATCCAATCAGTATGACAGGCTTGGATCTTCTTGATAGTATCATTAGAGAACGAAAAGAGAATTATGGTTGTACATGTAAATGTCTTGGGTTAGTACTTACTATGGTTGAAACTAACACTACAATTTATCATGATACAAGAAAATATTTTTCAAGCACAGGTAAGTGGAAACAATATTTATATAGGTGTGATGTTCTGAAGCGTACATCTGTAGCAAAAGGGCAATTAAATGGGACTTTTATTTCTGATATCGATGATAACAAACTCAACTTTCAGTTTTCTGGGGTGGTTCAAGAATTTTTAAAAAGATTGGGGATGCAATAATGGTAAACGATAAAAAAAGACGAATAATAGATGGCGATTTTCAACGATCAATAAATTTTTTTGAAGAGTTATGTTGGTTGCTTGATTCTAATAAAGATATAAATTTTAAGGACGCAAGCAAGACTTTAAAACAATGGCGAAATTTAATGATACATGGAGAATGCGAGACCAACAAGGTAGAAAAATCCTATAGCCTGATAGGTGTATTGCCGTCTCTTTTAAAGGATAAGGAACTTTTTCCCAACAATGCAAAGTTAGCACAGTTTTCAGAGGAAGTATTATCGTTGTCCATTCTTAGGTGGGATAAAAGATCTAGAAATGAAATCATTGGATTAATTATTTGTGAGGTGGAGGATACTAACAAGCAACGCATAGATCAATTGTCGCAATGGGTAGGAAACATTTTGAATCATAAAGTTCAAGTTAAAGATATGCAAGAAAACGCTGAAAAAACTGGTAATCTTTTTTCATGGAATGAAGCAATTCAAAGACTGACCGGAGAAACAAATGAGTAGACGTATAAATGATGATTTTTTATTATTAGAAGATTTTATTACAAACTATCAGCTTTCCAAATATAACTCCGATCCAGAACAAATTGAGAAATATAAATCTATGCATAAAAAATTATACGCATTCTTAGTTTTTGTAGCAGAGTTCGAAAGACAAAGCATCAATAAGAATAGCGATAAGTTTCTTTCGGAAGTATCTTCAGATCTTATGTTATCACTTTTTTGTGCTATACAGGGAATGTATAAACCCGCAAAGCTTCAATTGCGCTGTGGAATCGAAAATTTTATTAAAGCTATAATAATGATTGATACACCCCAAATTGTTGTTGAAACCAGTGTGTATGCAATTTTTGATGCGGCAACTAAAGATAAACATTTTGCCACGGTGACAGGTGATAAAGTACGACAAAAAATTCGTAACGCTTATACAATTTTATGCCATACAGTACACGGTGATACTTCTGTAATGCATCCGCTCAGTGCTTTATCATTGTTGCCGGAATATGACGAAAAGCTTTTGGCAGAATTTGCGAATATTTACATAGGGTGCGTTGAACATTACTTAGAGATATTCTATTTAAATTATCCTATGGTTTTAGATAATATGCATCCATATAATAAACAAGATGTGCTGGATGCTATGTCGAAAAAAACGAAGTCGGAAGTTATACATGAACTCTACGAAAAGTAAGAACTGCAAGAAACGCTTTGCTTTATTGCTGTAGAATATTGTTATAATCAAAAAAATTCATAATAACATTACTCTGCAGGAGCAGCCAGTCCGAAAATTCCTTTGGGCTGGCTTCTTTCTTTTTCACAGCCTGTTTCCGCTGCAAGGCTTCCTTTTTGAAGGATTCAAAAGCAGCCAGCATTTCTTCCAGACACTCAGAAGGAAAACCAGAAGTTTTCTTTGCCTTATTGATTTTGTTTCGCCAGTTCTGACACTCATTTTTGTAAAGCAGATCATAATTGTTTTCTCTGGCTCGTTCATCAAATTCACGCTTGTTCTGGAGAGATTGCTTTTTACGACACTTATCACTGCACAGCTCATACCGCTGGCTTTTGGCAAGGAATACTTTCCCGCAGATTTTGCATTTCCGGAAATAAAGCCCCCAATCGTTCAGTCGGTTCAGATAATAGATCATCAGCGGATACAGGGACGAATAGGCGGCAACACACTCCATTTTTCGTTTGCTGTCTGGATACCAGAGGTCAAGCCGGGTATCTTCCTGCGGCACAGAGCCATAAATATGTGTGGAAATATTTAGTCGTTTTGGCTTCCCTGTATCCTCGTCAAAGTCAAGGGGTGGATTGCCCATAAATAAGGCTGTAAAGCCATTCATTTTTTCGATAAAACGTTCGCAGGCAGATTCCCGATCTCGTGGTTCTCTTGCCTTCAAATATTCATTCCAGATACGAAGTGCCACATACATTCTCACCGGATCACCGGTGAGATATTTTTTTGCCAGAAAATCACCGGAAGCCTGTTCCAGTTCGGGCTGTTTCCAACGATTGGAGTGCAGGGCTTCTCTCAGTGGTATTAAACCAAAACGGTTCCATTCGCCGCCCGAATCATGCTCAAAGGCTGAAAGCATAGTTCCCAAAGGGCGTGTAACATCACAAAGCACCTCTTTATCGTCATATCCCTGTAAACGAAATCGGATTTGCAGTTCTTCTCCAATTAAAATACGCTCTTTCATTTTCTGCCTGTCCAGCGTCAGCACCAGCAGAATACGGTCATAAAGCGGTTCATGCCGCACAAATTCAAAATCCATACAATTTCCTCGCTTCGCTTTATGGTAATTTTGTAATTCTGTTATATTAGTTACACTCATGGTACTGCAAAACTATTGTTTTGTCAAGTTTGTGGCGATATGATGGCATCAGATGGTAATTTCGTTCCATCGTGTACCTTGACAACTGAATGACCGTCTGAACCGAGATAAACCGCCATGACCTCTCCTAAAACGGAGGGCGAGCGCATCGAAAAAACTGATGACTCATGTATGTCGAGCAGGGCAGCATGAAGGAAACGGAACAGGTAGAACGGCAAATATGCGGAAAATGAAAATCAATCAATTTAAATAAAGGAGGAACACCGATATGAAAGAAAAAATGAAGTGGAATGATTACGATTCGCTGCCCCTGATTTTGGATGTTACGGATATTCAGCATATCATGGGAATTTCCAGAGCCAGTGCTTATGAGCTGGTACACACACCGGGGTTTCCGGTGGTGCGCAGTGGCCGGTTGATTAAAATCAGCAAGAAAGCCTTTTTTAATTGGCTGGACAGCGGCGGCAATTCCCACGAGAACGAAAAAAGAAAACAGCATAACCGTGAAATGGAATATGAGGAGGATTTTTATGATGAAGCTGTCTAAGTATGAGAAAGAAACCATTATCAACTGGAACGAAGCGGAAAGCACCGCCAGCATATATACGTTCAACGCTGATCTGAAACGCAGATTGGCAGAATTCAGTCGGAAATATCCCCAACTGTGTTGGTTAGAGCGCAGTACCACGGAGGGCAGCGTGACCTATGTGATTGAAAAGTCTCGGCTGTCTGTCCGTTTGATTTCACCATACAGTGAGGAAAGGCTGGCGGCTGCCAGAAAGTACGCCAAACAACATGGATTTCAGGTTTTGCGTACAGAAAAGGAAAGTGCCTGATTACAGGGCAAGTGACTGCAAAATGCCGGGTCTGCACCTGGCATTTTCACAGGCTGCTTATTCAGGGGTAAAAGTATCCAGTACCATAGAAGATGAAAAATATCCGGTTCGGGAGCTGTTTTCTCGGTCAGAAGAAAGGAGGAAAAAGCAATGGGAAATTTGTATGGATATATCCGTGTCAGCACCAGAGAACAGAATGAGGACAGGCAGATTCTTGCACTGAAAGACCTTTCTATCCCAGAGAAAAACCTGTTTATCGATAAGCAATCTGGCAAGGATTTTGAACGCCCGCAGTACCGGAAAATGGTACGGAAACTAAAAAAAGACGACCTGCTCTATATCAAGAGCATCGACCGTCTGGGGCGTAACTATTCTGAAATTCTGGAGCAATGGCGGATACTGACCAAGGAAAAAGGGATTGATATTGTGGTGCTGGATATGCCTTTACTGGATACTCGTCGGGGCAAAGACCTGATGGGGACATTCCTCAGTGATATTGTGCTGCAAGTATTGTCCTTTGTGGCAGAAAACGAGCGAAGCAATATCCGACAGCGTCAGGCAGAAGGAATTGCCGCCGCCAAAGCAAGAGGAGTCCGCTTTGGTCGCCCACCAAAGCCTTTACCGGAAAATTTCCACCACCTATACCAACAATGGAAAAATGGAAAAATCACCGGAACAGCTGCTGCAAAGCTGTGTGGTATGCCGCTTTCCTCCTTCCGCTATCGTGCGGAGATTTACGAAAAAGCCAAGTTGTTGTAAGCGGGTGTTTTTACAGGAACCTGTACTTTTCTGTAAAACGCCTGTTTTTTAGCTATAAGAAAATGATACCACAGAACACCAGCTTTTTCTATACAAAACCTATGAACAAAAGCTCTTTTGCCCATTTTTAAACACCAGAAAATGCCTCTGCGAAAAAGTACACCATCTTGCAGGTGGTTGCCTTTCTGTCAGCGCATGGATATATGAGGTGTAAAGAAATGGCAGAACAACAGGTGAAATCAAGGCAGCGTGTGGCGGATCACGGCGAGGTATTCACTGCCGAGCGTGAAGTAAAAGCTATGTGCGACCTTGTAAAGCAGGAAACAGAACGAATAGAAAGCCGATTTTTGGAGCCTGCCTGCGGAAACGGGAATTTTCTTGCGGAAGTTCTCCGCCGGAAGCTGGAAGTGGTAAAAAGTCGTTATTGGAAAAGCCCCTTTGATTATGAACGGTACTCGGTACTGGCAATGACCAGCCTGTACGGAGTTGATATTTTGAAGGATAACGCAGAGGAATGCCGCCAGCGTCTGTTTGACATCTGGAACAAGGAATATACTGCCAATGCCAAAGCCCAGGCAAATGAACAGTGCCGGGAAGCGGTACGGTTTGTTCTGCGCAAAAATATTCTGTGCGGAGATGCGCTTACTATGCTCCAGGCAGACGGGTCCCCTATTGTTTTTGCAGAGTGGAGCCTGGTTACAGGCAATCAGATGAAACGCCGTGATTTTGCACTTGATGAGCTTCTGAACGGACACGAGGAACAGATGAATATTTTCATGATCGGCTGGGAGTATGACGAAGAAGTTCAGGCATTTATTCCATCGCCCATCAAGGAATATCCGCTGACCGATTACAGGAGGGTGCAGGATTATGAGTGATTTTTATAGCAGTATGTATAACCCGGATGTGCTCACCTGTCTGGCGAATCTCAGTAACGATGAGGTGTTTACGCCGCCGGAGGTGGCAAACCGGATGCTGGATATGCTGCCGGAAGAACTGTGGCATGACAGCAGCGCAACATTTCTCGACCCGGCCTGTAAGTCAGGGGTGTTCCTGCGGGAAATTGCCAAACGCCTGATTGAGGGATTACAAGAGGAAATTTCGGATTTGCAGGAACGCATCGACCACATTTTTCACAAGCAGCTGTATGGTATAGCAATCACGGAACTGACCAGCCTTCTCTCTCGAAGAAGTGTGTATTGTTCCAAGTATCCCAACAGCAAGTATTCCATCACGCTTTTTGAGGACACCAGCGGCAACATCCGATACAAGAGGATACCGCATCGCTGGCAGAACGGCAAGTGTCTGTTCTGTGGTGCATCTGAAAGCGAATACGAGCGAGGGGATGAACTGGAAACCCACGCTTATGAGTGGATACATACGATCAAACCGGAGGAGATATTTAAGATGAAATTTGATGTCATAATCGGCAATCCGCCGTATGCTTTAGATACAGCAGGAGCAGGAAGACAGGCAAAACCGATATATAATTTATTCATTGAGCAAGCCAAAAAACTTAAGCCTCGCTATTTATCAATGATCATTCCGTCAAGATGGTTTGCGGGAGGTATGGGACTTGATGATTTCAGAAATTCGATGATGAATGACCGTCATATTTCTAAAATTGTTGATTATACGAATTCTAAAGATTGTTTTCCTGGGATTAGTGTAAGTGGAGGTGTCTGCTATTTTCTGTGGAATCGTGATAAAGAATCGGATTGTGAATTTATAAATATCACAAACAATTCAGAAGACGCTATCACTCGTCCGTTGAATGAATTTCAAACTCTTGTTAGATATAATAAGGCAGTTTCTATCATTCATAAGATACAGCAGAAAAAAGAGAGCCTTCTTGCAGAAAAGATAAGTTCTCTTATGCCGTATGGATTGTCTACAAGTTATAGAGGACATAGTTCCCCTCAAGGCAAAAATGATCTTGCTTTACACGCAAGTAACGGAGTGACATATATCGATCGCCAAGAAATTTCCAAGGGCTACGAAACAGTGGACAGCTTTAAGTTGCTTGTAAGTAAGACAAGCGCAGAACATGCAGGGGAGCCGGGCAAAGATGGAAGGTTTAAGGTCATCCCTTCTTCTATGAAAGTATTGCACCCAGGGGAAGTGTGCACACATTCCTATTTTATAATCGGTAATTGGGAGAATTCACAAACTGCTGAAAACGCATTAAGCTATATGAGAACGAAATTTGTTAGGTTTCTCATGCTACTATGTATTAGCGGGTTTGGATTGTCCAAAATCGTGTTTCAATTTGTCCCGATGCAAGATTTCTCAAAGTCATGGACAGATGAAGAACTTTACGAAAAATATGGATTAACAGATGATGAGATTACTTTTATTGAAAGTATGATTAAACCAATGGAGGTGGGTGGTGACGACAATGGCAACTGATTTCTTCCCGCAACGTCCCAATGCCCACCCGATGATTTATGCCTACGAAGACACCAATCCGCAGTATCAAGGACTTTTAAAGGTGGGCTATACTGCCATTGATGTGGACAAGCGTGTTGCCCAACAATATCCCACCAAACGACCGGACGGCAGTGTTCCTTATCGAATCGTCTATCGGGAAAGTGCCATGTATCCGGATGGCTCCTCGTTCACGGACCATGATGTTCACCGTGTTTTGAAACGGAAGCAGATTACCGGCATGGGCGGTGAATGGTTTCACTGTACGGTAAATGATGTCCGGGCGGCTGTGCTTGCTGTCAAAAACCATACTGTCAATGTGGAGAATCGAGTCAACAGCTTCTCCATGCGCCCGGAACAGCAGGAAGCCGTGGACAAAACCGCCGCTTATTTTCAGAGTGCTTATGAGGAGGATTCTACACGCTACCCTAAGTTTTTGTGGAACTGCAAAATGCGCTTCGGCAAAACCTTTGCGTCCTATCAGCTTGCAAAGAAAATGGGATTCAAGAGGATTCTGATTCTGACCTTCAAGCCTGCCGTGGTCAGCGCATGGCAGGAGGACTTGAACAGCCACATTGATTTTGAAGGCTGGCAGTTTATCAGCCGCAACACAGAATTGACCTATGAAACGGCGGACAAGTCCCGTCCTGTCGTCTGCTTTGGTTCATTTCAGGACTATCTGGGAGTGAATAAGGAAACCGGCGGCATCAAGGCAAAAAATGAGTGGGTACATTCCACCAACTGGGATTTGGTTATCTTTGATGAGTACCACTTCGGAGCATGGAAGGAAAACGCCAAAAAGCTGTTTGAGCAGGAGGACGAGGACAGCTACGACAGTGAGGATATGGATAAGTATGACCGTGGCAACGCCTACGATGAAACGTTCCTCCCCATCACAACCATGTATTATCTGTATCTGTCCGGTACGCCGTTTCGGGCGCTGAATTCCGGTGAATTTATCGAGGATCAGATTTACAACTGGACATACTCGGATGAACAGCGGGCAAAGGAAAATTGGCAGGGTGACCGAAATCCCTATGCCGCACTGCCACGCATGGTGATGATGACTTACCGCATCCCGGACAGTATCCGTCAGATCGCCATGCAGGGAGAGTTCAATGAGTTTGACCTGAATGTGTTTTTCTCAGCCAAAGGCAAAGGTGCGGACGCTTGCTTTGTCTATGAAAACGAGGTGCAGAAGTGGCTGGATCTCATTCGGGGTGCTTATCTGGAAACCAGTGTGGATGATTTGAAACTGGGAGCCAAGAAGCCTGCCATGCCGTATGCTGATGTGCGCTTGCTGAATGTGTTGCAGCATACGCTCTGGTTTCTGCCCAATGTGGCTTCCTGCTATGCGATGAAAAATCTGCTGATGCAGAAACAGAATACGTTCTATCATGATTACACCATCAATGTCTGTGCAGGTACAGGTGCTGGAATTGGTGCGGCGGCTCTGGAGCCGGTGCAAAAATCCATGCGTGATCCATTGGAGAGCAAAACGATCACCCTCTCCTGCGGCAAGCTGACAACGGGTGTTACAGTCAAGCCTTGGACAGGCATTTTTATGTTACGAAATCTGTCCAGCCCGGAAACCTATTTTCAGGCGGCGTTTCGTGTGCAAAGCCCGTGGGAAATCACAACGGACGGTGGCAAAAAAGAAATTGTCAAAAAGGAATGCTATGTGTTTGACTTTGCTCTTGACCGAGCGCTCAAACAGATTTCCGATTACAGCTGCCGTTTGAACATTGACGAAGGAAACCCGGAAAAGAAGGTAGCGGAGTTTATCAATTTTCTTCCGGTCATTGCCTATGATGGCAGCACCATGCGGCAGATTGATGCAGGGGAGGTTCTGGACATCGCTATGGCAGGTACATCTGCCACCCTGCTTGCCAAACGCTGGGAAAGTGCGTTGCTTGTCAATGTGGACAACGATACCCTTTCCCGTTTGATGGCAAATCCGGCGGCGATGGATGCTCTGATGAAAATTGAGGGCTTCCGTAGTCTGAATGAGGATATACAGACCATTATCAATAAGTCCGAAGCTGTAAAAAAGGCAAAGAAAGAGGGTACAGAAAAACTCACGCCAAAAGAGAAAAAAGAGTTGAGCGAGGAAGAAAAAGAGTACAAATCCAAACGCAAACAGATTCAGGAAAAGCTGATTAAGTTTGCTACCCGTATTTCAGTTTTTATGTACTTGACCGATTATCGAGAACGATGCCTGAAGGATGTTATTACACAGTTGGAACCGGGACTTTTCAAAAAAGTAACAGGTCTGGATGTTAAAGATTTCGAGCTGCTGGTATCTCTCGGGGTGTTCAATGATTCGCTGATGAATGATGCTGTTTACAAGTTCAAGAGATACGAAGATGCCAGCTTGAGCTACACAGGCATTGACCGGCATGAGGGTGAAAACCGTGGCGGTTGGGATACGGTTATCTCGGATGCTGATTATAACAGTATGTTTGCTCTGCAACAGGCTTCGATGGAAGCACCGATTCCTTCAGCAGATGATTTGCCGGAAAAACCGTTTCTGGATTTTGCGGAAGCTGTCCGGGATATGGATCAGCCCAAAAAAGAACTGAAAGTTGCAGAAAAACCGGCTGCGTATGGGCGGCATTTAGAAAAGCCACGCTACACTCCGCCAGTGCCAAAACCGGCAGAACCTGCACCACAAAAGCTGGTGGATTTGTCCTGTGTTGTGGTTGGCGGTCAGCTTCGGCATAAAGCATTCGGTATGGGGACGGTAAAAGAAATCCAAGGTGGCTTGATTGTTGTATTGTTTGGAGGGACGGAGAAAAAGTTCCAGTTTCCCGGTGCAATACTACAAGGTTTTCTGAGCCTGCCGGAATGATTCCGAACAGCAGTACACGATAAAATCGGAAAAGCTGGCTGGCTATGTTTTGGGCAGTCAGCTTTTTCGGGCAGGAGTACAGAGGGACGCAATCCCTTTGTGCTGGGTACAGGGGTGCAGCGCCCTGTTGAGGTCAAGGGGCAAAGCCCATTGGCGGGCCTGGGGCAGCCAGCCCCATCGGGTCAAGGGTGAAACGCCTTGCCCAGGGAGAGTTGATGCTTGCGTCAATTCGTACTGGGTATTACCTGACGCAGAAACTCACAGGTTTGGCGGCTTCGCCGCTACGCCCCTTTGGGAAACGCAACAAAGATTGGGAGGGATGAAAATTGAAACTGACACGGCACAATGGACACTCTGGCAAGCATGGCACCTATAATCCCCGGCACAATGACCGTCGGTTTGACTTGGAGAATAGCGAACATATTGATTCTGAGCGTGCCAGAAAAAATATGTACTGGGACTGTTACCGGGGCTTTACAACCCACGACTTTCGGGAAAACCCAGAGCAACCGGATTTCAGCTTTGAGGAAATTGAGAGGATGTACTACTATAAGCATTATGCTGACTATGTCGATGCTCAGAACGCCCGGAACGAGAAAACTCGACACATCGAGCGCAACCGCACAGTGGAAAATCTTTTGAAAAATAGCAAGACCTGCCCAGAGGAAAGCATCTACCAGATTGGCACCATGGAAGAATCGGTACCACTGGAAACTTTAGCTCTTGTCGTCAGCGAATTTTATGAGGAGTTTGAACGACGCTTTGGTTCCCATATCCACATTCTGGACTGGGCGTTGCATTTGGATGAGGGTACACCCCATATTCATGAACGCCATGTGTTTGACTGTAAAAACCGGTATGGGGAGCTGTGTCCCCAGCAGGAAAAGGCGCTGGAGGAACTGGGGGTTGAATTGCCTGATCCGAGTAAGCCCAAGGGCAAACACAATAATCGTAAACAGACTTTTGATGCAGTATGCCGCACGATGCTTTTTGACATCAGCGGTGCATCTGGAGCAGGAGCCATCCTATGGCGGGCGGGCGTATTTGGAAAAGCAGGATTATATCCTGATGAAGCAGAAGGAGCAACTTGCGGCGCAGGAGCAGAAGCTGGAAGAACTGACTCTGAAAATTGAGGATGTGGACAGCCTGATTGATGAGGTGTCCAGCGTTGCTTATGACAAGGCGGTGGAATTGGTAACAGACGAGGTAAAAACCATGACCCATCAGGAAGATATTGATATGATCGAGGACACCAAAGCATGGTTGCAATCCCCAGAGCGAAAAGCGCCGACAAAGGAACGGGACTATGCGGTGGCAAGGCTGGATGGTGTGGTACGCAGAATCCGAAAAGCAATGCAGTCTACACTGGAAAAAATGAAGGCTACGCTGCTTCATGCGGATAAGAAGAAGGCTGTCACAGAAGAAATCAAAAAACAGACAAAGCCTTCCATTGTGGAAGCGCTTCGTCGAGGAATGGAGGATCAACGGAAAAAAGATAGTGAAAAGCAGGCACAGGAGAAACAGAAAAAACAGAATATGGAACTTTGACAGGCATCTGATTTTGAAAGAAATTGGGTGCCTTTTATTTTGGATTGGAGGTGCGAAAATTGAATGTATTTGAAGCAGTAAAACAGTCTGTTACCACAAGGCAGGCTGCTTTGGCTTATGGAATTTCAGTAGGACGCAACGGGATGGCTTGTTGCCCGTTTCACGATGACAGGCATCCCAGCATGAAGGTTGACAGACGGTTCCATTGTTTTGCCTGTCAGGCAGATGGAGATGTGATTGATTTCACTTCCCGTCTTTTTGGACTAAGCAGTAAAGAAGCTGCCTTAAAGCTGGCAGAGGACTTCTCAATCAGCTTTGACCGCAAAGGCCACGATCCACCACAAAAGAGAGTGATCAAAAGAAAAATCAGCGAGGAAATGCGATACCGGCAGGCAGAGCAGAAATGCTTTTGGGTGCTGTGCGACTACCTGCATTTGCTGGAACGATGGAAAGAAGAATATGCGCCCAAACAGCCGGAGGAAGACTGGAATCCTTTGTTTGTGGAGGCTCTGCACAGGCAGCCATATATCGAATATCTGCTGGATCTTCTTCTGTCTGATAGTATAGAAGAACGAGCTTTTGTAGTTGCTGAGTATGGAAAAGAGGTGAGGAAAATTGAACAGCGAATATCAGAGTTTACCGCCAGCCACCCAGCAGGCTGTGATGAGCGCAGCCGAAGCCATAGCGCCGGAACAGAGCGTTGATGAGGTGCGGAGAGCCTTTCTGTTACCGAAAAGGGAAAAACAGCCAACACCATCGACAACTGCCGGATTGTGTTCTGCTGCGATCCACTCCTGCGGGATGCTATCCGGCTCAATCTCCTGACAGACAGGGTGGACATTGTGCAGGACTTGGGCTGGCGCAGGTGTAGTGCTATAATAAAGTTGTAACAGTAGTGGCTAATAAGATATAATCATCTCAGAAAGAAAAGAGGAACTATTATGCCACAAACTTACACACCTGAATTTAAAAAGAAAATTGTCCGTCTCCATCTGGAAGAAGGACGTACTTACAAAAGCATCACCGCTGAGTATGGTGTATCAAAAGCCAGTATCTCTAAATGGTGTGCTGAATTTAGCGAAGAATGCCAGACAAAAGCCATTTTAAACCCAGAATCCCCAAATGAAGCTGAGTTGATGAAAGAGAATCTCCGTCTTCGGAAAGAACTTGAAGAATCACGAAAGGAGAATCTTTTCTTAAAAAAAGCGGCGGCATTCTTTGCAAAAGAAATCGATTAGAGGCTTATCGGTTTATTGAAAAATACCATGATTATTTTGGCTTGCGCTGGCTGTTCAGGCGGCTTGACATCTGCCCAAATGCTTATTATAACTACCGGAAACACCGGAAGGCAGATTATGATACCCAAAAATCAGAGGTACAGGCAAAAATCCGGGAGATTTACCATGAGCACAGAGGTGTGGATGGATACCGAAGCATGACGGTTTATCTGGCACGCCAAGGATATCGTTACAGCCCAGCAACCATTCATAAATACATGAATGCAGAGATGAAATTATTTTCCATTGTACGTCCTAAAAAGCCGGTTTGCAGACATGCCAAACCACATAAAGTGTTTGATAACAGGCTTCATCAGGATTTCACTGCAGAAAAACCGAATCAAAAATGGTGTACGGATTTTACATATCTGTTTTTAAAGAACCATGAGGTGCGGTATAACTGCACGATTCTGTATCTTTATGACCGCAGCGTGATCGCGAGTATCACAGACCGGAATATCACCAGTGACCTTGCTGTCCGCACGCTGAAAAAGGCGTTAGAATCACAGCCATCTATCAAAGAAGGGGTAATCCTGCATTCTGACCGGGGAACACAGTATACGTCGAAAGCATTTGTCGAATTCTGTGAATCCGTAAATGTGACGCAAAGCATGAGCAAGGCAGATTACCCATATGACAACGCACCGATGGAGCGCTATTTCAACACATTGAAAAATGAGTGCATAAACTTGTATGAATTCACTACGGAAGAAGCGCTTTATCAGACTGTCGAGGAATTCGCATATGTTGCCTACAATCATGTGCGTCCCCATAGTTTCAATGGTTATCGCACCCCCTTTTGAAACACGGAATGCAGCATAATTGATTTATGATATTTTTTTAGCCACAAGTGTTACAAAAATGCTTGACCACAACAGTACAGCCGCTTGTTTTATAGCGGAGGTACTCATTATGGGAAATGAAAACTATGCAGGATTTTTCGATTATGAGGACGGTCTTAAAGAGGTAATGAATCCGGATACAGGAAAAGCATATTCTCTTACTTATGGAGAAAGCGTGGAAAGCGATGTGCTGGCACCCTTCAGCGCTCCGTTTGCGTACGTTGTGTGCGACGAGGAGTATCAGATCATGACAGAAGGCGTGCAGGATATATATAAAGAAAACGTCATTTCTTTTAATGCTGCCAATGTAGAAGAGTCCTATGATTTTGCAAAGGATCTGCTCGCACAGTATGTGGAACGGGCTACCGACCTTTCCAATCACATGGGTTACTGGGATATATGGGCGCAGAAAATAGCAGATGAGACAGGAGAGGAGTATGGTTACGGAGACAGGATCAACATGACGATGGATAATAATATGCTCCTTGATGATTGGAAATATGCGCCTCAGTTTAATATCATTACTTCGCAGGACAGAATGCAGCTTATCAGTGTATATGTAATGTTAAGCCTTTATATATTTATCATATCTCTGGCTGCAGTCAGCGTCATGGCATATGTGAGAAGTATTTCGATTGCAACAGATAATAAGGGGCTTTTTGAAAGCCTTACAAAGCTTGGGGCTGACGAGGCTTATAAGAGAAAAGTCTTAAAAAAACAAATTGCCCGTATTGTACAGTATCCGGGAATTATTGGCTGTGTTCTTGGATTTGTCTTTGCTTTTGTCATGAACTTTATGAATGATGGAAGGATTAGCGGGTTAGAAACAAAAAGCCTTTCTATTTTTGCAGTTATGCTGCTGGGAATAGGAGTTGTCTTATATGCAGTTTATAAATATGCAATGAATAAGGCAGAGAAGATTGTAATGTGAAAAATCCTGTGGTACAATTAAATACAGAAAGACCGGGAGCCGCTGTCCTTGGACAGGGGCTCCTGTAATATTACAGGAAGGAGTTTTCAGAAGAATGAAAAACAGAAAAATACAGCTTACTCTCCGTTTTTTTAAAGGCGCGAAGAGATACTTTATAGTGGCTGTCATCGCTTCTTTTATTACGACTGTTTTTAATTCTCTTACGCCGCAGATATTCCGTTTTACTATTGATTCTGTTCTGGAAGGAGATAAGTATCCGTATCTGGCAGAGCATCTTTGGGTGATAGCGGGCGTTCTTGTGGGAGTTGCGATGCTGTCGGGAGCAGCCATGTTTTTCAGCCGCTTTTTCACAGCGAGAGCAGGCGAAAATTTCGCAGAAAATATGCGAAATGCCCTGTACGCCCATGTGCAGAGACTGCCCTCTGCCTGGCACGACAAAAACCAGACGGGAGATATTATCCAGAGGTGTACTTCTGATGTAGAGGTCATTAGAAACTTTGTCGTTACCCAGCTTTTGGAAGTGTTTCGTACCGTGTTTTTAATTGGTGTTTCCTTTGCCATGATGTGGTCTATGAACAGAAAATTATCCGGTATTGTACTTCTATTTGTTCCGGTTATTGTAGCGTATTCTGCAATATTTTATCGACTGATTGCCAGAAGATTTACAGACGCGGACGAGGCGGAGGGGGAATTGTCTACTGTAGTTCAGGAAAATGCAACGGGAGTGCGCGTTGTCCGGGCGTTTGGAAGAGAACAGTATGAGATGGAGCGTTTCCGGAAAAAGAATGATGCCTTCGCAAAGCTTTGGATACGTCTTGGAACATTATCAGGGCTTTACTGGGGAATAGGCGATCTGATCACAGGACTTCAGGTTATTACTGTAATTGTTGTGGGGGCGCTGGAGGCAGTGAACGGATATATTTCTGTAGGAGAATTTATTGCTTTTGCATCGTATAATACAGCGCTCGTGTGGCCGGTGCGAGGTCTTGGACGTATTCTTTCCGATATGAGCAAGGCAGGGGTTTCCTTTGAACGTGTGGATTATATTATAAAGGCAGAGGAGGAAGCATACGGCAGGAAAGAAGAAGCTCCGCTTTCCGATTTTGATATTTCATTTTCAAATGTAAGTTTTGCTTATGAGGAGGGACAGAAGGTTTTATCAGACGTGAGTTTCCATATTCCCCAGGGAAAGATATTCGGTATTTTAGGCGGAACAGGAAGCGGAAAATCCACAGTTACGCAGCTTCTGGCGCGGTTTTACGAGCTGAAGGAAGGAGAGGGAAGCATTTCACTTGGAGGGCAGGATATTCGTGAAATTCCTCTTGAAATTCTTCGAAGGAATGTGGCAATGGTGCTGCAGGAGCCGTTTCTTTATTCAAGAACTATAAGAGAAAATATTGCTGCTTCCAATCCTGACGCTACTTTTGAGGAGATAAGAAATGCAGCGAAAATTGCATGTGTAGACGATGCAATTATGAGCTTTCCAGATGGGTATGATACGCTTGTAGGAGAGAGAGGCGTTACCCTTTCCGGCGGTCAGAGACAGAGGGTTGCAATAGCGAGAATGCTCCTTCAGAAAGCTCCTGTGCTTATTTTTGACGATTCCTTATCTGCGGTGGATGCAGAGACAGATTCCCTTATACGAAAAGCGCTTTCTGTACATATGAAAGGCTCTACCGTAATTCTGATTTCCCACAGAATTACAACACTGATGGCAGCAGATGAGATTATGGTGCTGAAACAGGGAAGAGCGGAAGAGATGGGAACACACAGCGAACTGATCGCGAAAAACGGGATTTACAGAAAAATATACGAGATTCAGATGAGTCACGACGACAGAAACGAGGTGAGAGAAAAACATGGCAGCTTATGAAGAGCAGGAGTATAATAAGCCGTTTCAGTTTCGAACATGGGCGAAGATGCTTCCCTTTTTCAAACCGTATAAAAAATACTTTTTGATCACACTGGGACTGAACATTCTGCTTGCAGGAGTGGATATTCTTGTTCCTCTTTTCCAGAGTTACGCGATCGATAACTTTATTGTGCCTGACACAAAAGACGGAATCGGTGTGTTTACTCTGGTGTATGTGGGAATGATCGTTCTTCAGGCGCTCAGCGTATACATTTCCGTACATGCGGCAACCGTAATCGAAATGAATGTGGGAAAAGATTTGAAGTGGGCGCAGTTTGAGCATCTTCAGACGCTTTCTTTTTCCTATTATAATACAACGCCGGTGGGGTATATTCACGCCAGAGTGATGAGTGATACTTTGAAAATTGCCAGCATGATCGCATGGGGACTTGTAGATATGTTCTGGGCATTCATTTATGTGGCAGGTGTATTTGTAATCATGTTTTTCCTTAATGCGAAACTTGCTTTCTTCCTTCTTTTAACAGTACCGTGCATTGCAGTGCTTACTGTGTTTTTTCAGAATAAAATTCTCAGGTGGAACCGGAAAGTAAGAAAAATCAACTCACAGATTACAAATGCTTATAACGAAGGAATTACAGGTGTAAAAACTTCAAAAAGCATGGTGATTGAAAAAAATAATGAGAAAGAATTTTTCAAGATTACGGGAAGCATGAATCATGCGGGAAGCAGGGCTGCGAAGCTCAATGCAATCTATATTCCACTGATTCTTTTCTGTAGTTCTGTTGCATCTGCATTTGTGCTTTCAAAAGGCGGATATATGGTAGAAAATGACGTGATGCAGCTAGGTGTTCTTTCTGTATTTATCTCTTATGCAGTTGTTATTTTTGAGCCGATCCAGCAGCTTGCAAGATTGCTTGCTGATTTGATTTCCTGTCAGGCAAACATTGAGAGAATTACAGATTTGCTGTCTCAGAAACCAGATGTAACAGACGGGGAATCTGTGACAGAAAAGTATGGTGATAACTTTCATCCAAAGAAAGAAAACTGGGAAAAAATCAAGGGAGATATTACATTCGAAGATGTTTCTTTCCGGTATCCAGATGGAAAGGAATACGTTTTGGAGCATTTCAATCTTCACATTCCGGCAGGTACAAATGTAGCGATTGTAGGGGAAACGGGGGCTGGAAAATCAACCCTTGTAAACCTGGTTGGAAGATTTTTTGAGCCTACAAAGGGAAGGATTTTAATAGACGGAACAGATTACAGGGAACGCTCACAGCTATGGCTTCACAGCCAGATTGGATATGTTCTTCAAAATCCGCATTTGTTTTCCGGTACGGTAAGAGAAAATATCCGTTACGGAAGACTGGACGCAACAGAGGAGGAGATCAGGAAAGCGGCAGAACGTGTGTCCGCAGATGAGGTTGTAAAAAAGATGGAAAAGGGATACGACAGTGATGTGGGAGAAAGCGGCGGAAGACTTTCCACAGGAGAGAAACAGCTGATTTCTTTTGCCAGAGCAATCCTTGCAGACCCGTCTATTTTCGTGCTTGATGAGGCGACCTCCTCCATTGATACGGTGACGGAACAGTTGATACAAAATGCAACGGAGACACTTTTAAAAGGTCATACCTCCTTTGTAATTGCACACAGACTTTCTACAATAAAGAATGCAGATTTGATTCTTGTAGTAAAGGACGGGAAGATTATTGAAAGAGGAACACATAAGGAACTGCTTGCAGAGGAAGGATATTACCAAACTCTTTATTACAAGCAGTTTGAGGAAGAATCAGTATTATTTTAATTCATAAACAGAGTTGTTCTCTGTAAAAGAAAAACCCGGAATATTCCAAAGACCAGACGGTCTTAAAGAGTATTCCGGGTTTTTGCTATAGAATATTTCTATTATTTATCGTGAATTTCGCTGTGAAGCTCCTGAAGAGATTTCAGTTCTTCTGCTCCGTGTTTATTTATATAGCGAATGCCTTTTGCAGTTGCCTTTGCTGCTGCGATAGTAGTCATGTAAGGTACTTTGGCTTTGATCGCTGCTTTACGAAGGTAGCTGTCATCGTGGATGCTGTCTTTTCCAATAGGAGAGTTTACGATTAAGTCTACCTTGCCATTTGTAATTAAATCAAGAACATTCGGACGTCCTTCATACAGTTTTTTCACTTTTTCAGCAGGGATGCCTGCCTGGCTGATGAGATCGTAAGTTGTGCCTGTTGCCAGAATCTTAAAGCCGTCTTCGTGGAAGATTTTTGCCACTTCCACAACTTCTTCTTTATCTTTACGGTTTACGGAGATCAGAACAGTTCCTTCCAGAGGAAGTTTAGCCTGAGTTGCCTCCTGTGCTTTATAGAAAGCTTCACCATAAGATGGGGCAAGTCCGAGAACTTCTCCTGTGGAGCGCATTTCCGGTCCGAGGATCGGGTCAACTTCCTGGAACATATTAAATGGGAAGACTGCTTCTTTTACTCCGAAATAAGGAATTTCCTGTTCTTTTAATGCTGCAACAGGAGATGGGCGTCCTGTGATTTCAGAAGTAATAATATCTGTTGCAAGAGGAACCATACGAATGTTGCATACCTTTGATACAAGCGGAACGGTTCTTGAAGCTCTCGGGTTTGCTTCCAGCACATATACTTTTCCGTTTTCAATAGCATACTGCATATTCATAAGACCTTTTACGTGCATTTCCTCTGCAATTCTGCGTGTGTATTCTTTGATCGTAGCTACATTTTCTTCAGAAATGTGAGCGGAAGGAATGATACATGCAGAGTCTCCGGAGTGAACGCCGGCAAGCTCAATATGCTCCATAACAGCCGGAACAAAAGCGTGTGTTCCATCACTGATGGCATCGGCTTCACATTCCATTGCGTGATTTAAGAAACGGTCAATGAGGATTGGACGGTCTGGTGTCACGCCTACAGCCGCTTTCATGTAATTTGTCATGCTTTCATCATCATACACAACTTCCATTCCACGTCCGCCAAGTACATAAGAAGGACGAACCATAACCGGATAGCCAATCTTAGATGCGATTTCAATAGCTTCCTCAACAGTGGTTGCCATTCCGGATTCCGGCATCGGAATTTCCAGTTTTTCCATCATTTCACGGAAGAGGTCACGGTCTTCTGCAAGGTCAATGACAGATGGGGATGTTCCGAGGATTTTTACACCGTTTTTCTCAAGCTCTGCAGCAAGATTTAATGGTGTCTGTCCACCGAACTGTGCAATGACGCCAAGTGGTTTTTCTTTTCTGTAGATGCTTAATACATCTTCCAGAGTCAGCGGCTCAAAATAAAGCTTATCAGAAGTATCGTAATCTGTAGATACCGTTTCCGGATTACAGTTTACAATGATAGTCTCAAATCCCAGTTTTTTCAGAGCGAGAGATGCATGTACGCAGCAGTAGTCAAATTCAATACCCTGTCCGATTCTGTTTGGACCGCCGCCAAGGATCATGATCTTCGGTTTTTCTTCAGAAACAGGATTCTTGTCTTCGCCGTTGTAGGTTGAGTAGTAGTATGCTCTGTTTTCTGTTGCGCTTACGTGAACTCCTTCCCATACTTCTTCTACACCAATGGAAGCACGGCGGTTTCTGATGTCTTCTTCCGGAATTTCCAGAATCTGGCTTAAATATTTATCAGAGAAACCATCTTTTTTTGCTGCAGTAAGCAGTTCGTCAGAAGGAAGAGTTCCTTTGCTTGCAAGAAGAGCATTTTCTTCATCTACAAGTTCTTTCATCTGCTCGATAAAGTATGGCTTGATTTTTGTGAGCTCATGAAGCTCTTCGATAGTAGCGCCTTTTCTGAGCGCCTCGTACATAACAAAGTGGCGTTCGCTGGACGGAGTTGCGAGAATGTGAAGAAGCTCTTCTTTTGTCATGCTGTCGAAGTTTCTTGCGTGACCAAGACCGTAGCGTCCTGTTTCCAGGCTTCGGATTGCTTTCTGGAAGGCTTCTTTATAAGTTTTTCCGATGCTCATAACTTCGCCTACAGCGCGCATCTGTGTGCCAAGCTTATCTTCTACACCTTTGAATTTTTCAAATGCCCAGCGTGCAAATTTAATTACTACGTAATCCCCGTCCGGAACGTATTTATCAAGAGTTCCGTATTTTCCACATGGAATGTCTTTCAGCGTAAGTCCGGCTGCAAGCATTGCAGATACAAGGGCAATCGGGAAGCCGGTTGCTTTAGATGCAAGGGCAGAGGAGCGGGAAGTACGCGGGTTGATTTCAATGACAATGATACGGTCTGTTACCGGGTCATGGGCAAACTGTACGTTTGTACCGCCGATTACCTGTACAGATTCTACGATTTTATATGCCTGCTCCTGAAGACGTTTCTGGCATTCCTCAGAGATAGTAAGCATTGGTGCGGAACAGAAGGAGTCTCCTGTATGTACACCGAGAGGATCGATATTTTCGATAAAGCAGACAGTGATCATGTTGTTGTCTGCGTCACGGACAATTTCCAGCTCAAGTTCTTCCCAGCCGAGAATAGATTCTTCTACAAGAACCTGTCCTACAAGGCTTGCCTGAAGACCTCTTGCACATACTGTTTTCAGCTCTTCTCTGTTGTATACAAGACCGCCGCCTGCGCCGCCCATTGTGTATGCCGGACGGAGAACAACCGGGTATCCCAGTTCGTCTGCGATTTTTAAGGCTTCTTCTACAGAATAGGCAACTTCGCTTCGTGCCATCTCAATGCCGAGTTCGTCCATTGCTTTTTTAAATTCTACACGGTCTTCTCCGCGCTCAATAGCATCAACCTGTACGCCGATAACTTCTACGTTGTATTTCTCGAGAATACCTGCTTTGTTTAATTCTGAGCACAGGTTAAGTCCGGACTGTCCGCCGAGATTTGGAAGCAGTGCATCCGGGCGTTCCTTTGCGATGATCTGTTCCAGACGTTCCACATTAAGAGGCTCTATGTATGTAACATCTGCTGTTTCCGGGTCAGTCATGATAGTTGCCGGGTTGGAATTTACCAGTACAATTTCATATCCCAGTTTACGAAGTGCTTTACAAGCCTGTGTTCCGGAATAATCAAATTCGCACGCCTGTCCGATAATAATAGGACCGGAGCCAATAATCAGTACTTTATGTATGTCGGTTCTTTTTGGCATATTATTTTCCTCCTTCGTTACTACTACCTATTATATGGAAATTTAAAAAAAGCTCAAGGTTTTTTGAGCTTTCTTACAAATTTGTTGGTGCGTACAAAAAAAATAAGGTTGAATTGTATTACAATTATCATATCAAAATGATTTTATTGGAAATTAAAAAGATTTTTAGCTCATTGCATAAAAAGCATCAGCAGAGTTTATGTCCGTTTGCAACCAGCTTGAATTTACATCCAAGAACTTCAGAAGCACGTTTGCACATCAGCATTCGCTGAAGAAAAATTTCAAAATAATCCATAACGCTGCAAATGCTGTCATCTAATTCAAGATTCATCTGAATAACTTTTTTATCTTTCATAAGTTCCAAAGAAGAAGAAAGAGCTGCATAATTTACCCTGTCATGGATATCGAAGTTTGCAGGTGTAGGATTTTGTACCCGGTTTCTTCTTACATCTGTTTTGTCGGCGAGAATTAATGCAGCAGATACAGGGTCTACGGCGCTGCCTGTTTTTTCATCATGATTTCCGATTGCAGTAATTACTGTAAAGATATCAGAAAGAGGCATATTTAATTTATTTAAAATCTGATAAGAAAGCAGTGCGCCGCTGTGAGCATGGTCATGGCGGTTAATGCTGTTTCCGATGTCATGCATATATCCGGCAGTTTTAGCAAGCTCTGCTTTGTGCTTAGAGTAGCCCAATTTTAAAAGGATAGTGCCGGCGGTTTCGGCTACTTTTGCAGCATGCTTTCTGGAGTGTTCTGTGAAACCGAGTGTTTTCAGTACCTCATTGCCGTGTTCAATTAATGCATTGATTTCATGTGATTTGCGAATTTCTTTATATGAAAATATGTCTCCCATAATGTATCTCCTGTCGCTGGAATTTCCTGTTTTTTGTGATGAAATATAGTATAAAAGTAAGTTTGGCAGGATTCTATCCCTGAAGAATAAAATTTCTGTAAAGGGAGTGTAAATCTTGACAAACAGTTTAAAGAAGGTATAATCTGTTAATATAGTTCTATAAAGAACAGTTCAAAAACAAACAATTAAAGAGAGGAGGAGCTCACGTGTCTACCACAGATTATCTCATGAATATTCGGCAAATTACGAAACTTCATGAAAATATGCTGAAGAAAATATGCGTGAAATATGACTTGTCTCTGATAGAGGCGAATATTATAAGCTTTCTTTACAATAATCCGGGAAAGGATACAGCAGGAGATATAGTTGAACTCCGGATGCTATCCAAGGGAAATGTTTCCCAGGGAGTGGAGCTGCTTGCCGGAAAAGGATTTCTTTTAAGAAGTCAGGATAAAGAAGACAGAAGAAAAGTCCATCTCAGGCTTTCAGACGCTGTCCAGCCTGTTACAAAAGAGCTTAAACTGGAAAAACAGAAGTTTCAGGAAGCGTTTTTTGATGGTTTTACAGAAGAGGACAAAAAGATGCTGGAAGAATTAAACAGGAGGGTTATGGAAAATACAAAAAAGGCATTGAAAAGGAGTGAGACAAATGAAAGAAGATAAAGACTTTCTGGCTAAAGAACCGATAGGAAGACTTCTTTTAAAGCTGGCGCTGCCTACAGTAGCGGCACAGATTATCAATATGCTTTACAATATTGTAGACAGGATTTACATAGGACATATTAAAGGGGTAGGAGCGCTGGCGCTTACGGGCGTTGGTGTATGTATGCCTATTATTATGATCGTGACAGCGTTTGCTGCACTTGTAGGAAACGGAGGTGCGCCGAGAGCCTCTATTTTTATGGGAAAAGGAGAAAATGATGCGGCAGAAAAAACTCTCGGGAACTGTTTTACCTTACAGATTATGATTTCTGTTGTACTGACGGCTGTTTTGCTTATCTGGAACAGAGATTTACTTATGGCTTTTGGGGCAAGTGAAAATACAATTGAGTATGCAGTCTCTTATATGAACATTTATGCCGTGGGAACAATTTTCGTTCAGCTTACATTAGGAATGAATGCGTTTATTACTGCGCAGGGTTTTGCAAAAACAGGAATGCTTTCTGTTTTAATCGGTGCAGTGGCAAATATTATTCTTGACCCGATTTTTATTTTCGGATTTGGTCTTGGAGTAAGAGGCGCTGCCCTTGCAACGATTATTTCTCAGGCAACATCCTGTACGTGGGTGCTTCTGTTTCTTTTTGGAAAAAAGACAGTCCTAAAAATCCGTGTAAAAAATATGGGACTTCAGAAAAAGATTATTCTTCCCAGCATTGCTCTTGGCCTTGCTACCTTTATTATGCAGGCAAGTGAAAGTGTCATTTCCGTATGTTTTAACTCTTCTCTGTTAAAATACGGAGGAGATATTGCAGTAGGGGCAATGACGATCCTCACAAGTGTTATGCAGTTTGCAATGCTGCCGCTGCAGGGGCTTGGACAGGGGGCGCAGCCGATTATCAGCTACAACTACGGAGCAAAAAATGTGGAGCGCGTAAAAAATGCGTTTTGGCTGCTTTTAAAAGTCAGTCTCAGTTATGCAGTTCTTTTGTGGGCATTTATTATGATATTCCCGCAGGGATTCGCAGGTATGTTTACTTCAGACCCGGAACTTTTGATTTTTACAAAAACAGCTCTTCGTATTTACACTGCCTGTCTTTTCCTTTTTGGTATTCAGATGGCATGTCAGATGACGTTTACTTCACTTGGAAAAGCTGGTTCGTCCATTATTGTGGCAGTTATGCGTAAGTTTGTACTTTTAATTCCGCTGATTTATATTATGCCTGTGATTTTAAGCAATAAGAAAGACATTGCAGTATATATGGCAGAACCCATAGCCGACTTTTTTGCAGTGTCATTTACAGCAGTTCTGTTTTTCTTCCAGTTTAGAAAATGTATGAGACAGATTGCGACAGGAAAGTAAAAGAGAAAATAAAAACCATTTCCGCAAAACCTGGATTTTCAGCAGGGCACAGCAGAAATGGCTTTTTTTCTGAGAAAAAATACATTGTTGTAAATGAATTTTTTTGCTATAGTTAGAAGGACTACAAATTAGGGTTACGGAGGATAAGAGATGATCAGACTGGCAGAATCCGGAGATTTACCGCTGATTCTAAATATATATGAGTATGCAAGAGGATTTATGGCGGAAAATGGAAATCCATCACAATGGGGAAAAAATTATCCCCCGGAAGAAACCGTTTTAAATGATATAAAAAATAAGAATCTGTATGTAATAGAAGAAGAGGAAGTGTCAGGTGTATTTTTCTTTAAAATAGGAGAAGACCCTACATACAATACGATTCACGAAGGACATTGGATTTCCAGTGAAACGTATGGAACGATTCACAGAATTGCGGGGAACGGTAAGGAAAGAGGAATTTTGAAAAAGGCGGTTTCTTACTGTGAAGAAATCATTCCCCATCTTCGAATTGATACACATGAAGATAACAAAATTATGCAGAGAGCCATTGAAAAGAATGGATTTACAAAATGCGGGATGATTTTCACAGAGGAAGGAAGCCAGCGAATTGCTTATGAAAAAGTAAGATAAGAGGGAGGAGCAGAAATTTTGTTTGGAAAGAAAGAAATGAATTTGCAGGAAGCGGAAAAGTTCTGGAACTGGTTTGAGGAAAATGAAGATTGGATAAAAGTGAACCTGAAAATAAGGGGACTTGCTGTTGTGGAAGCAGTGGATGAAAAGTTAAAGCCTGTTTTTCCATATTGGAAAAAAGAACTGGAATTTCAGATGGGATATAATGAGGGACAGGGGGAAATCTTCTTTTTCCATTTTAATAACCGAAATTTAGTTCGTGATGCAGAAAAACTGGAAACTCTTATGCCTCAGACATTGAAAAAAACCTGGAGATTTATTGCAGAAGCATAAAGGCAGCAGTTTTTCTTGAAGAATTTCCACAGCTTGGTAAATATAAGGTGATTCTTATGGCGCTCATTCATGATATGGGAGAGATTTATACAGGGGATATATCAGCAAATTCTGTATTTTCTTCCAAAGAAAAGGAAGAGGCAGAGCGGCGGGATATACAGGAGGTGTTTGGAATGCTTCCTGACAGACACAGGGATTTTTATATTTCCCTCTGGGAGGAATATGAAAGTGGAGTCACGCCGGAAGCCAGATTTGTAAAAGCGTTTGATAAGGGAGAAACAATTCTTCAGCATATTCAGGGAAAAAATCCGGAAGGATTTGATTATAAATTTAATCTCTCTTATGGAAAAAAATACTTCCAGGGAGATGAAAAACTGGAGGAAATCCGGGAGTTTCTGGATGAAGAAACAAAAGAAAAGATACGAGGGAGGATTAGCAATGGAAAGTAAAAAAATCATTGAATTTCGCAATATTGTGAAAAACTTTGATGGACAGATTGTTTTAAAAGGAGTCAATCTGGACATATACGAAAATGAATTTGTTACATTGCTTGGACCAAGTGGATGCGGAAAAACAACTCTTCTGCGGATTCTGGGAGGGTTTCTTGACGCGGACGAAGGTCAGGTGATTTTTGACGGAGAGGAAATCAGTAAAAAACCGCCTTATGAAAGGGAATTAAACACGGTTTTTCAGAAATACGCACTGTTTCCTCACTTAAATGTGTATGAAAACATTGCTTTTGGTTTAAAGCTGAAAAAAGTCAGCAAGGATATTATTGACCAGAAGGTTATGAAAATGCTGAAGCTTATAGGACTTGAAGGCTATGAGAAAAAGAATACGACTTTACTTTCCGGAGGACAGCAGCAGAGAGTTGCCATCGCCAGAGCGCTCGTAAATGAGCCGAAGGTCCTTCTCCTGGATGAGCCCCTGGCAGCACTTGACCTGAAAATGCGAAAGGAAATGCAGTATGAGCTGAAAAGAATCCAGCAGGAAGTAGGAATTACTTTTATTTTCGTTACCCATGATCAGGAAGAGGCTCTTACTATGTCGGATAAGATTGTGGTTATGAATAATGGGGAAATCCAGCAGGTTGGTTCTCCGGAGGATATTTATAATGAGCCGTCAAACCGTTTTGTAGCTAATTTTATCGGGGAGAGCAATCTGATTCCGGGAACGATGCTTGAGGATTATAAGGTACGCTTTGACGATGTGGTGTTTGACTGTGTGGATTTTGGATTTAAAGAAAATGAGTCTGTGGATGTGGTAATTCGTCCGGAGGATATTGATATTGTACCTCTTGAGGATGGAAAGCTTACAGGAGAAGTATTAAGCGTTTTATTTAAGGGCGTTCATTATGAAATCATCGTAGAGACAGTTCCGGGAACAAGTGTGACTGTAAACATGAGAGTAATCCGAAATCAGGATGTGACAAGCGAGGATGGAAAAGAAAAAATAAGTGCGAATAACTTCTATGTAGATGTAGATGATGTGGAGACTCTTGATGATAAAGAAGTAATTGCTCTTTCAAATGCCCAGGCATGGACAGTGGAAGATGAGGAGTACGTTTCCATTGCAAAAGTAGAGTATGAAGTTGCGAAAGAAGAGGGACAGTATCCGGTAGCCTTTACTACTGTAAATGGAACAAGGATTGAACGGACGATTTATGTTGTTGACCAGCCGTTTGTAAAAAATGAGAAGGCAAATGAGGCAGTTATGGCTTTTAACTTCCAGAAAACAGTAGATGAAATTTTAGAGTCACAGGCGCTTGATACAGATTTAAAAACATGGGCAAATGCGCAGGGATGGAAGCTGAGTGATGAAAATCAAAGTGTGGATTTAAGTGTGGATTATGATTTTGAACCGGAAAATGTCACAGAAGGAATTTATAAAATTACATTCTGGACAACTGGACGGGAAATGAAAATTCATACAACAGATTACTTTAAGGAAGGTCAGGAGGTCGGCCTGACATTCTTCCCGGAAGATATTCATGTTATGTCAAAGGTGGGATACTGATGAAAAAATTTTCACATCTTGCAATTCCGTATATTGTGTGGGCTGTTATGATGCTGCTTCTTCCTATGGGACTGATTGCAGTATATTCTTTTATGGACTCTGGAAACAGCATTATAACATTCAGTTTTACGCTGGAGCAGTATGTCACTTTTTTTACCGACCATGACTTTTTATTGATTCTCTGGCGCTCTATTATGATTGCAGTAAAGACAACCGTTGTCTGTCTTTTACTTGGATACCCTGTGGCTTATTTTATTGCAAGAAGCAGTGAAAAGGCACAGAATATTTTGATTTTATGCATTACGATTCCTATGTGGATTAATATGCTTGTAAGAACTTACGCATGGATTGGTCTTTTAAGTGAAGGCGGACTGGTTCAGAAGTTTTTAGGTATATTTGGTCTGGGAGATATGGAACTTTTGTACACAGAAGGGGCTGTACTTCTCGGTATGGTTTATAACTTCCTTCCGTTTATGATCCTGCAGATTCATACTTCTCTTTGTAAAATGGATCAGGCGCTTTTACAGGCAAGTGCAGACCTGGGAGCAAGACCTGTTCAGACTTTCCGAAGAGTGACTCTCCCGCTTTCCATGCCTGGTGTAATCAATGGTATTACGCTGGTATTTCTGCCTGCGATCAGTTCCTTCTTTATTCCGAAGCTTCTTGGAGGCGGACAGTATTTCCTTATCGGAAATATGATAGAAAACCAGTTTATTACAGTCGGAGAGTGGAACTTTGGAAGCGCCATTTCCATGATCATGGCAATTATTATGATGCTTCTTATGATGGCCGTAAGAAGGGTAGAAGTGCGAAACCAGGGCGGAAAGGAGGAGTAAGAGAATGAAAAAAAACAACCGTTTATTCGGGAAGATTCTTATGACATTAATGATTGTTTTCTTTTATCTTCCCATTTTGTATATGATTGTATTTTCCTTCAATGAAGGGAAATCTCTTACAAGCTTCAGCGGTTTTTCTCTCAGATGGTATAAGCATATGCTGGAATCCGGAGATATGATGGAAGCGCTGTACACGACTTTTGGAGTGGCTTTAATTGCAACGTTTGTGGCGACTGTGGTAGGAACAATTTCTGCAATCGGACTCAGTAAATCAAAGAAAATTGTCAGACAGCTAGTAGAGCAGGTGAATAACCTGCCTATGATGAATCCAGAAATTGTAACAGCCATCGGACTGATGCTTTTGTTTATTACTTTCCGTGTAGAAAAGGGATATATGACAATGCTTCTGGCGCATATTGCATTTTGTATTCCTTATGTTATGCTTTCCGTTATGCCGAAAATCCGCTCTCTCGATCCGAATCTTGCAGATGCCGCAATGGATTTGGGCGCAACGCCGTGGAAGGCACTGATCAAGGTTATTGTTCCGCAAATTACGCCCGGTATTGTATCCGGCGCGTTGATTGCCTTTACAATGTCTGTAGATGATTTTATTATTTCTTATTTTGTAACAGGGCGGGGCGTAAAAAACCTGAGCATCATGGTTTATACTATGAGCAAGAGAATGAATCCGAGTATTAATGCTGTGTCAACGCTTGTTGTCGTGATCATTACGATCGTGTTGATTCTTATTAATGTGATTCCTCTTATTGCAGCAAAAAGAGAAAAAAGAGAGACTACGGGAAGAAGATATTTCCTTCCAGCGGCAGCAGCTGCAACCGCTCTTGTACTCATTGTTGTTTCTGTATTCCAGTTCAGTGGTGGAAAAGCATCCCGTCCCTTTGAAGGACAGACGCTGCATCTTTATAACTGGGGAGAATATACAGGTGAAAATATCATTAGAAACTTCGAGGAGGAGACAGGTGCAACTGTCGTTATGGAAAATTTTGACTCCAACGAGCAGATGTATATCAAGGTAGTTAATGGAGAGTCTTATGATATTCTTGTTCCAAGTGATTATATGATTCAGAGATTGATTCAGGAAGATCTTCTCCAGAAGCTGGATCATTCAAAACTGGACTGTATGGATCTTTTGACAGAGGATGTGAAAGGACTTCCATATGATCCGAAAAATGAATATTCGGTTCCATACTTCTGGGGAACAGCCGGAATTGTATATGATAAGACAAAGGTGGACATAAAAGATCTGGAAGAGCAGGGATACAATATTTTCCTGAATGAGAAATATAAGGGTGATATTTATCTTTACGATTCAGAAAGAGATTCTTTTATGATGGCGCTGAAAGCTCTAGGATATTCTATGAATACAGAAAATGAGAAGGAAATTAATGAAGCGTATGAGTGGCTTGTAAAATGTGTGCAGACAATGGAACCGGAAATAGTGACAGATGAAATTATTGATAATATGGCGCAGGGAAGAAAAGCTCTGGGACTGATTTATTCAGGTGATGCAACATATGTCGTATCAGAGAATGAAAATATGGGATATTATCTGCCGGAGACAGGAACAAATCTCTGGTCTGATGCGATGGTCATTCCGAAAAATGCAAAAAATCCGGAACTGGCACATGCCTATATTAATTATGCGACAAACTATGAAGGAGCTTATGATAACTCCAGTTATGTGGGATATACCTCTTCAAATCAGGAAGTAATGGATACGCTGTCAAGAGAGGGCGGAGATTATGAGGGTATCGATTCCTATATTCCGCGTTCCGGAAATAAGATGGACGAGGTTTTTGTCTATAACGAAAAAACAAAGCAGATCATCAGTAATCTGTGGAGCAGAGTAAAAATAGCCGCAAGTAATGCGTAGATAATGAATGCCGGAGGGAAGATAAAAGACAAAATTTCTTTTATCCACCCTCCGGTATTAGTTTGTGAAAAAAATATAAAATTGTTTTAGATTATTGACATTTAAATGTAAATAGAATAGTCTGTGTTTAAGATGACGGTGTATGGAGTATTGCCGGAATAAATCAATTCTCATATTTATATCTTCCCGGTTCAGGGGATTTTTCACACACAAAATTATATAAAAAGTAATCAGCAAAGCCGTTGTCCCAGTTTTGTTTTTTTGATATAGTTAAAGTAATACTCCGTATACTTTGCGGAAAGGACGATAATGAAGGGTAAAAAAGTCAGGAAAAATATACAGCATGAAGATGCAGCGCTGAAAGTGACGATGCGGTTTTTTGCAGAGGAATTACTGCCCTGCTTTGGAATTACGGAAAAGGTAGCAGGCTTTGCACCAACAGAGTCAGTATCGTTTCATATCAGTAAACAATATCAGGATTTTAATTTTATTATGGAAGACGGTTCATGGAAGCATTTTGAATTTCAGAGTAAAAATGAGGGGAAACAAGGATTAAGAAGATTTCGTTCCTATGAGGCTGTGACAAGCTATCAAAATGATGTTCCTGTTACTACTTATGTTCTTTATTCGGGAAAAATTAAAAATCCAATGACAGAACTGACTGAGGGTGTGAATACATACAGTGTGATTCCCATTATTATGAGGGACAGAAACGCAGACAGTATATTGGAGGAATTCAGACAGAAGATAAAATGTGGAGAGATGCTTACGCGTCATGAACTGGCGATTCTGACACTGTGTCCTTTAATGGGAGGAGAAATGGGACAAAAAGAACGTATTTTGTCCGCATTTTCAATTCTGCAAAATACAAAAGATGAAAAAATAAAAGAAGATATTCAAAAGATAGAGGCGGTGATATACGCAATGGCAGACAAATTTTTGGATTCGGCAGATATGGAAGAAGTAAAGGAGGCGGTTCGTATGACGAGACTGGGACAAATGTTACTGGAAGAAGGAATAAAGGAAGGAGAGCGGGAGGCAAAACTGAATAATGCCAGAAATCTTCTTGATATTTTGGACGAGAAGATGATTGCGGAGAGAATAGGGCTTCCATTGGAAATAGTGAAAGAACTGAAAAAAGAAATCGGAAAATGAAAATGTGAGCGCCGGGAAAGTTTTATTCTCCGTAGTTTCCTGCGGCTCCGTTGTGGGGAATCCGTGGAAATGGTATTATAAATATACCAAAGGCCGATGGAAAAACAACGGGAGGTTTCGATTATGGAAATTGGAGCAGTAATAAGAAAATACAGAAAAGAAAAGGAAATGACACAGGAGGAAATGGCAGGCTGTCTCGGAGTTACCGCTTCTGCTGTCAACAAGTGGGAAAATGGAAATACACTTCCGGATGTGGCTCTTCTTGCGCCGGTTGCAAGGCTTCTTGGAATTACAACAGATACCCTTTTATCTTACAGGGAGAAGCTTACAGAGCGGGAGATTTCAGCAACAGGAGAAGAACTGCGCCGGTGCGTGGAGAAAAAGGGATTAGAGGCAGCATTTGAATTTGCGGAGAATAAAATCCGGGAATATCCAAACTGCGGACAGTTGAGCCTTATCTGTGCTCAGATATTAAACGGCTGGTGTGTGATTTATGGACTGGAAAAAAGCGAAGAACAGGAAGAGAAGATTTTTTTTCTTTATGAAAAGGCTCTTAAAGATGAGGCAGAAGCAGTACGGGAAGCTGCTGCAATGGCGCTTATGCTCATGTACATGGAAAAAAAGGAATACCGGAAGGCACAGGAATATCTCGATAAAATCGGAGAAAGGAAAATTAACAGAAGACAGCTTCAGGGCAATTTATACGCAGCCGAAGATAAGACAGAAGATGCGTATGCCGTTTATGAAGGGATTCTTTTTTCGAGTTTTAACGATATGAACGGCGCTTTCAACGGAATTTTAAGCCTTGCCCTGAAAGAGAAGGACATGGACAAGGCGGAAAAAATCACAGATAAGCAGAAACGTCTTGCCGCGCTTCTGGAAATGGGAAGAGCTATGGAAGCGTTTCCAGAACTTGTTATGGCTGTCCATACAAAAGACAAAGAGCGTTTTTTAAAAGCTCTGTCCTGTTTTGAAAACGGAGATGCAGATTTTCAGGAATTTACAAAATCGGAGCTTTATTCGCATATGAGTTTTTACAAAGAAGGGGAAAAAAACCTGATGGAAATGTTTGAGAGGGCGATGGACGGAGATGAAGAGCTTGATTTTGTGCGGCAGGAGCCGGAGTTTCAGAAAATAATAGAAAAACTGAAAAAAAGATAAAGAGAATGGAGGCTGCTGCATTAAGCAATAAGGTAATTTTGCTTAGTGCAACAGCCTTTTAAAATTTCTTTCCGGAAACTTCTAAATCATGCTCCAGCTCTTCCGGAATGTATTTTCGAAAAATAAAAATAAAAATATTCGACGTCAGATATGCTGTCAATCCTGCTCCGCAGCAGAGGAACAGTCCGATAAAAGGGGGGAAAGAGATTCCCAGAAAGAAAATGGTAAGGTAAATAGCAATTAAAAAAAGAGAGAAGAAAAAATGGCGGACAGACATAATGAGTGCGTTTTTGATATTCTGAAAAATTGTGTTTTCAAATTTGGCCTGAACAGGAAAAATATAAAGGGACAGTAAAATGAAAGGAATCAGGAATACAGAGCAACTGATAAGCATGATTTGTCCCATTGTATTGTTGAGTGCTATACTGAATCGAATGTCAATAGAGAATAGCAAACCTGTGATAACAAGAATAAGCCATATTATTGTTGATTGTTTGAAGTTATCCTTAAAAGATTTCCGGAAATTTTTTGTTACATAGCCTTCGCCTGTACGGATACGTTTCATGCAGCTGTAATAGAGGGCGGTAGTTGACGCACCCACAGTTATTACAGGAAGGCTGTGGATAACCCAGAGTATGTGCAGGGTTACAATGTCCGCGATAAAATAGAGAAAGCGGGAAAGGGGACTGTCATAGGAAAAAAGGTTCATAAGATAAATTCTCCTTTTGATAAACATTATGGTAAGAGTATTATAGCGTTTTTAGAGAAAGATGGTAAGTGTAATATTTCACAAAAATGTTTAGATAAAACTGTAGTATTTTAACAAAAACTAAATTAAATATTGCAATATCATTTGGATGGGTGTAAACTACAGGTGAAAATAGAGTGTTTCTTTAAGAAAAGAAGAGAGGGAGGATGAAATGAACCAACAGAATTACAAGAAAACAAAATATAATCAGCCTTTTATTGAGCAGCGTGCAGACCCTTATATGTATAAAAATACAGATGGTATGTATTACTTTACGGCATCCGTTCCGGCATATGACAGAATCATACTTCGAGGAGCGAAGAGCATTGAAGGATTAAAAACAGCAGAGGAAAAAACAATTTGGAAGAAACATGAAAAAGGTCCCCAGAGTATTCATATATGGGCGCCGGAAATCCATCGCATTTATGGGGAGTGGTATATTTATTATGCGGCAGGAGACATGGAGGATGTGTGGAAAATCCGTCCCTATGTTCTTCACTGTAAGGGGCAGAATCCGCTGGAAGATTCCTGGGAAGAGATGGGTATGATGCAGGCGGCAAATGAAGATGAATTTTCTTTTCACGCGTTTTCTCTGGATGCGACTGTGTTTGAGCATAAAGGGGAATATTACTGGATTTGGGCAGAAAAAACAGGAGTGGGAAAACAAGTATCTAATTTATATATTGCAAAACTTGAGGCGCCGAATAAGCTGGCTACAGTTCAGAGACTTCTGACAACACCGGATTATAACTGGGAACGTGTGGATTTCTGGGTAAACGAAGGACCTGCCATACTGAAACATGAGGGGAAAATCTATCTGACATTTTCTGCCAGTGCAACAGGAGCATGTTATTGCATGGGAATGATGTATGCAGATGAAAATGCAGATTTACTGGACCCTCATGTATGGAAAAAATTAAAAAATCCTGTGCTTAAGACAGATGAAAAAAAGGGAATTTACGGACCGGGTCATAATTCTTTTGTAAAAGCGGAAGACGGAATTACAGATTTATGCATTTATCATGCAAGATGTTACGATGAAATCCAGGGAGACCCTCTGTACGACCCGAATAGACATACAATGATTATGAGGGTAGTATATGATGAGAATAATTTTCCGGTCTTTGATTACAACAACTCAATAATATATTAAATAATTTTGTAATATCTAAAATTATAAAAATATAAAAGTAAAAATGCACAAAAATAAATTGATAAAATTGTGAAATACAGCGAAAATGTGATTTATGTTTAGATTTAAGTAAAAAAATATTGAAAATACTAAAACATAGTGATATGATTCTACCATCAAGTAAATAAAACCCCAGAACATATTATTGAGGAGGGAGATTTTTATGAAAGCAAAAAAATTTTTAGCAGCAGGAATGGCAGCAGCGACAATGGCAACAACAATATTAGCCGGTTGTGGGACATCCGGTTCTTCTGAATCGGCAAATGGTAAAAAAGATTTATCGGTATTTATTTTTGCCAATGACCATGAGTCCAAGATTTATAAAGATATGGCAAAAAAATTTCAGGAGGCTCATAAAGATACTATTAACAAAGTTGATGTTCAGATTACAACGCAGGACGAGTATTCCAAAACTCTGACAGGTATGATGACGGCAGGAGATTTGCCGGATGTTTTTTATGTAGGACCGGAAGCGGTAGAACAGTATGCAGAAAATGGCTATATTGCAAACCTTCAGCCGATTTTGGAAGAAAAAGAAATCAGTACCGATGGACTGGTGGCGCAGGAGGCGCTGAACAGCTACAGATACGACGGTGAGAAAACAGGCTCAGGAGATTTATATGCTCTTCCAAAAGATGCCTCTGTTTTCGCCTATGCGTATAATAAAGACCTTTTTGATGAAGCGGGGCTTCCTTATCCGGACCCGGAGAACCCATATACATACGATGAGTTTGTGGAAGTGTGCCAGAAGCTGACAAAAGATACAGACGGAGATGGTGAAATCGACCAGTGGGGATGCGGTATGGCAAACGCTTTCATGCTTCAGCAGTATATTTGGTCAAATGGTGCTTCTTATTTAACGGATGATTATAAAACAGTAAATATTGATACCCCGGAATTTAAAGACGCCTTACAGAAATATGTAGATTTAACATTAAAATATAAAGTTACTCCTACAGTGGAACAGGATGCTTCTCTTGGCGTATATCAGAGATGGCTGGCAGGTCAGGAAGCTTTTTACGCATGCGGAACCTGGGATGTCGCAGCATTTATGGATGATGAGACTTTCCCGTTTAATTGGGATTTATGCGCATATCCAACTCTGTCTACAGGAAAAACAATGACATGGCTTGGAACAGTAGGATTTTGTGTATCAGAAAAAAGTGAAAATAAAGAAGAAGCTGCAGAACTGATTTCTTACCTGTGTACAGATGAGGAAGGCCAGAAAGAACTTTCCGGTATTACAGGAGGGCAGTCCATCCAGCTTCCTAATATTAAAACCCTTGCGGAAGGAGAGTTTATAGATGCTGTTAATGATGGAACTCTTTCTTTTCCGTCTAATGTAAATGTATTTTTCAATTATCTGAATGGAACAGATAAATACGAAGGAAGGTTCCAGGAAACAACTTATACCCCAAATGCTGAGTGGAGTGATATTTTCCTTGAAGGCCTGGATAATGTGAAAAATGGTTCTATGACTGTAGATGAATACATTGAACAGGTAAAACCCAAAATGCAGGAATCTCTTGATGAAGCTTGGGAAAGTGTAGAATAAGCTGCAAATCGGGAAGCGCTCCTGTACGGACAGATACGAAGCGCTTCCTTTTGTTTATTGTCTGGAGGAAAAAAGATGAGTGAATCAAAGATAAAAGGCAAAAAGAAAAAAATGAGCAGAGCAGCTTTTAAAGAGCACTGCTGGGGTCTGGCTTTTGTATCTCCGCCGTTTATTGGCTTTTGTATTTTCATGGCATTTCCCATTATATTTGCTTTTGCGGCAAGTTTAACAAAGTGGAATGGTATGAATAATATGATGGATAATTTTGTGGGACTTGAAAATTATCTGAAGCTTCTGGGAGATGAAAAATTCTGGAAGGTATTATTAAATACAGTAATCTATATGATAGGAATTCCGGTGGGAATGATTCTTGCTCTTGTTATCGCAGTGGGAATGAACCGGAAAATTAAAGGAATCAAGATTCTGCGTACCTTATATTATGTACCGGTTGTATCTTCTCTGGTAGCTGTTGCCATTTTGTGGATGTGGGTATTTAATTACGACTACGGTTTACTTAACAGCATTATAAAGTCGGTAACAGGAGTACATGGTCCGAACTGGCTGGGCGATGAATTCTGGGTCAAAGTATCCATGATTATTTTTATGGTATGGAAAGGTCTGGGAGGGTCTGTTATCCTGTATCTGGCAGGACTTCAGAGTATTCCGAGAGACTACTATGAAGCGGCTAAAATTGACGGGGCCAGCGGATTAAAATTATTCCGTTATATTACAATGCCTCTGGTATCTCCGGTTACATTTTATCTGTTGATTACAGGGTTGATTGGAGGATTCCAGGTATTCGTAGAAGTATTGGTTATGGTTCCAAACGGCGGATTGAATTACAGCGCCGCTACCGTAGTATTTTATCTGTATGATAAAGCGTTTGGAAATAATCAGATGGGATATGGCTCTGCTATGGCATTTATTCTGGCAATTTTTATCTTTATTATTACGGCAGTAAACTTTAAGGCACAGGACAAGTGGGTAAAAACGATTGAGTAGGAGGGGAAGAAATGGCAAAATACGATGAAAAAAGCTCGGAAGTAAAAACAAAAAAGGCAAAAACAGTAGACTGCATTGTATTTATTCTTCTGCTTGTGGGAGCCATTGCCATGGTTTTTCCGCTGATTTATATGGTGCTCAGTTCCTTTATGACAAAAAACCAGATTTTGTCGGCGAACTTCAGTATTATTCCGAATCCATGGAAGTTTGGTAAATATGCGGAAGTATTGCAGAAACCGGAATTTCTGAGAGGTTTAAGGAACACGCTGATTGTGGCTTTGCCAGTGCTGGTTGTAGGAGGATTTACTTCTTCCCTGGCTGCATTTTCTTTCAGTAAATTGAAATTCAGGGGGAAAAACGGAATTTTTCTGGGACTGCTGGCAACTATGATGATACCTTTTGCAGTTGTAATGATTCCTCAGTATGTTATGTTTACAAAGATGGGATGGACAAACAGTCTTCTTCCGCTGATTATTCCGGGACTTTTCGGTAATGTAAGTATTATTTTCTTTTTAAGACAGAATCTGACAAGTGTACCGGATACCCTTGTGGAAGCAGCCAAAATTGACGGCTGCGGATATTTTAAAATGTACTATAAAATTTTCCTTCCTCTGATGAAAGGGGCATTGATGACACAGATTATTTTGTGGTTTATGGGAATATGGAATGACTATCTGGCTCCGACTATTTTTATTCAGGATGAACAGTGGTTTACTCTTCAGGTAGTTATCCGTTCCTTTAATGCTTACTATGCGGTAAACAGCGATTATCCTTTGATTATGGCTGCTTCTGTTCTGGCGATTCTGCCTACGCTTTTGCTGTTCTTTTTCTTTCAGAGATACATTATTGAGTCAATGGCAGTAACCGGCGTAAAAGGATAAGAGTATGGAAAATTTATATTGGGATGGAAGGTTTCATTTAAATGATACCAATGTATACAGAAACCCGGTAGTGTGGTCCCATGACCCGTCTATGATGTGGGACCCGGCAACAGAAAAATATTATTCATACAGTACAGATGTGTATAGACCGAAATGCGGACTTACAAAAAAAATAGGAATCCCTGTGCGAAGTTCCAAAGACCTGGTTCATTTTATTTATGAGGGAACGGTGTTGTCGCAGAAAGCGGCAGAAGAAGGCAGAGATAATGGAGAATTTCCTCCCACAGAAAATTTCTGGGCGCCTTATGTAGAATATGTTCACGGAGAATATCGGATGTATTATTCTGCAACAAAAGCTTTTGGAAGTTCAGAATCAAGAATATGGCTGGCAGTAGCGAAGCATCCTCTCGGTCCCTTTGAAAACAGAGGGATTGTGGCGGATACCTGGGGGACAGATGACACTCTTCCAAATGCTATCGATGCGCATATTATCTGGGATGGGGAGCGATGTTATCTTGTATATGGTTCTTTTTTCGGCGGTATTTATATAAAAGAACTGGAGCCTTCAACAGGACTTTCACTGGACGAGAATCCGAAAAGTCTGGGGACCTGCATTGCAAAAAAGGGAAAAGATTTTCCGAAAGACGGACCGGAGGGAGCATCTGTTATTTACGTGCCGGAAACAGGATGGTTTTACCTGTTCCTGTCATATGGATGGCTGGGGGACGATTACGATATTTGTGTGGGCAGAAGCCGGAAAGCAACAGGACCCTATCTTGATATTCATGGAAGGGATTTAAAGGAAGAAAGTATGGGACTGCGCCTTGCAGGGAGCTATCGATTTAAGGCAAAACACCCGCTTTTTCTCGAAAATCAAAATGGATGGAAATGGGGAGGCATGCGGGGACCGGGACATGGAGTTCCTTTTTATGATGAAAACAGCGGGAAGTACTTTTTTGTCCATCATGTAAGAGATGGAGCGGACATATATCGGGAATATGATGTACAGGAAGCAAGGGCCAGTTATCAGGTACATTATATGATGATACGCCCTCTGTTTTTTATAAATGAATGGCCTGTTATGGGACCGGAGCCTTATGATGGAGCGATTAAAAAAATTTCGGCGGACAGGAATCTGGAAGGATATTGGGAAATTCTTTCATTTGAAGAAGAAAATCGGGAATTGCAGGAGTCATCTGAAGTTTTTGTAAAAGATTTCCATACGTACTTTGAAAATTCTATAATCTTTGAATGCGGGGATTTTGAGAATGGAAAAACCTCGGTTGTTGTGTCAGGAATAGATAAATCCGGTATTGCATATTGGGGCAAATTTATGTATAGTATTGTTTAGATAAATCTAAAATGTTTAAGGTTATCGGGAAAGTGGGAAAAAGCAATGCTACATATTAAGAACCTGGACGAAGGGCTTGAAGTTTTTAAAGCTCTGGGGTCCGAAGTGAGAATCAATATTGTAAAATTATTGCTGGAAAATCGCGAGATGAACATGAATGAACTTGCATCCAGCCTTGGAATTACAAACGGAGCCCTGACCAGTCATATTAAAAAGCTGGAAGAAACAGGGATTATCAAGGTGCTTACAGAACATGAAGGACATGGAAACCAGAAAATGTGCAGGGTGAATGTGGACAAGATTCTGGTTGAAGTGGAAAGTGAAGAAACCGAAGATGAAAACAACATCTATAATACAGAGGTTCAGGTGGGACATTATTCTGATTATGAAGTATATCCTACCTGTGGTCTGGCTACAGATATGGCTCTGGTAGGAGAGGTAGATGACCCGAGATATTTTGCACATCCTGACAGGATTAAAGCAAGGATTCTCTGGTTTACAAAAGGATATATTGAGTATATTATACCAAATCTCCTGCCGAGCGCTACAAAGATAGAGCAGATTACACTTTCTCTGGAAATCAGTTCGGAAGCTCCTGGAGTTAATAATGACTGGCCTTCTGATATTTCATTTTACCTGAATGATGTGAAAATCGGAACATGGACCAGCCCCGGGGATTATGGGGACGTACAGGGGATTTTTACACCTGACTGGTGGTTCCCTAACTGGAATCAGTATGGTCTTTTAAAAATGATTGTGATTAACAAAAAGGGAACTTTTGTAGATGGATTAAAAATTTCGGATGTAAATATCAGAAAATTCAATCTGGATTATAAGAGCACCATCCGTTTTAAATTCCAGATAGAGGAAGATGCCAAAAATGTTGGCGGTCTTACGATTTTTGGAAGCGGATTTGGCAATTATAATCAGGATATTAAAGTACGGATTGCGTACAGTCAAATGGAATAATAAAAAATGGCCCGTGTTCTGTGAGATTTTATAGAACCGGGCTGTTTTTTTATAACGAAAAAGGTGATGAAATGAAGAAAAAAATATGGTTGATTTTAAGCATGGCGATTTGCACCAGTCTGACGGGATGCGGACAGAAAGAAAAATTAAAGGCGAAAGAGCCTGTGGAAAAAGAATTTCAGGAAGTATCCGTTCATGACCCTTCAGTTGCAGAAGGGGAGGATGGAAGCTATTACATTTTCGGCTCACATCTGGCGGTAGCCAAAACAGATGATTTTATGAACTGGGAAACAGTAAACCAGGGTGTAAAAAATGAGAACACAGTGATTCCGGATGTATACCTGAATATGAAAGAGGCGTTTGAGTGGTCTCACAGTAATACATTCTGGGCGCCTGATGTAGTCCGGCTGGAAGATGGAATGTATCATTTGTATTATTGTAATTGTCAGGGGGATGCTCCTGTTTCCAGCCTTGGTACGGCAGTTTCACAGGAAGTGGCAGGACCTTATACAAATCAGGGGATAATATTAAAATCAGGAATGGTAGCAGATGAAGAGGATGAGGATGGAAATCTTTATCAGGCTGCGTCAGACCCAAATGTGGTTGACCCCTGTACGTTCTATGATAAAGACGGAAAGTTATGGATGGTTTACGGCTCTTATTCCGGCGGTATTTTTATTAAAGAGATGAACCCGGAAACAGGCATGCCTCTGGAAGAGGGATATGGTAAAAAGCTTCTGGGCGGGAATCATCTTCGCATAGAAGCTCCTTATATTATATACAATGAGAAAACAGATTATTATTATATGTTTTTATCTTTTGGAGGTCTGGATTCTGACGGAGGGTATAATATCCGGGTATGCAGAGCTGAGAATCCGGACGGACCTTATGAAGATTCCATGGGGCAGGAAATGGAAGACTGTAAGGGATCGGCAGGAACAGCTTTCAGTGATGCAACTGCAGCATTATACGGTACAAAGCTTATGGGCGGATATAAGTTTCTCTGGAAGGAAGGCGAAGAAGGAGAAGACAGGGAAGGTTATTTGTCTCCAGGGCATAATTCCTGCATTTATCTGGAGGACGAAGATAAGTATCTGATTATTTATCATACCAGATTTGAAAACCGTGGAGAAGAGCATCAGGTTCGTGTACATCAGATGTTCTTTAATGAAGACGGGTGGCCCGTAATAGCACCATATCGATATGCGGAGGAAAAATTAGAGGAATTTTCACAAAAAGAACTGTCGGGAAGTTATAAGCTTATTAACCATGGAAGGGAGATTTCGGCAGAAATGTCAGAATCACAGGAAATTATTCTTGCTTCCAACGGAAAAATAAAAGGTACAGAAAAAGAAGGAACATGGAAAACGGGCAGTGATTGTAAAATAGAGCTGGAAATTGATGGAAAAACGTATAAAGGCGTTTATTTAAAGCAGTGGGACGAAGACGGAAAAAAATATGTGATGACTTTTACCGCGCTTAACAGTGAAACAGGCATAAGCATTTGGGGCAGCGGCTTAAATGCGATAGAAGAATAAAGAAAGGTGGAAAAACGATGACAAGAATGGTAATTAATCCCGATAAAAAGATAAGTAAAATTAATAAAGAGATTTACGGGCATTTTTCGGAGCATTTGGGAAGATGTATTTATGAGGGAATTTATGTAGGGGAAGATTCTCCTGTTGAAAATGTAAATGGTATGAGATGCGATGTAGTGGAAGCATTAAAAGAGATTAAGGTGCCGGTTCTTCGCTGGCCGGGCGGCTGCTTTGCTGATGAGTACCACTGGAAAGACGGAATTGGTCCCAAAGAAGACAGAAAGAAAATGATTAATACACATTGGGGCGGTGTAGTGGAAGACAACAGTTTTGGTACACATGAATATTTTGAGCTGTGCCGCCAGCTTGGCTGTGAAACTTATATTAATGGAAATCTTGGAAGCGGTACGGTGCAGGAAATGTCAGAATGGGTAGAATACATGACGTTTGAAGGCGTATCTCCCATGGCGGAACTTCGTGAAAAAAACGGTCATGCAGAGCCGTGGAAAGTGGATTTCTTTGGTGTGGGAAATGAGAGCTGGGGCTGCGGCGGAAATATGAATCCGGATTTTTATGCAAATGAATACCGCAGGTATCAGACATTTGTAAGAGATTATAAGGCGGGAGAACATATTGAGAAGATTTGCTGCGGGGCGAATGTAGATGATTATGAATGGACAAAAGAGGTGCTGGATACTTGTTTTAAACATTCTCTTCCGTTTCAGCATGGATTTATGGACGGTCTTTCTCTTCATTATTATGTGCACCCTGAAGGCTGGGAAATAAAGGGAAGCGCAACGCAGTTTGATGAAAATGTATGGTATAAAACCCTGAAAAAAGCACTGTATATGGACGAACTTATCAGACGTCACGGTACCATTATGGATGAGTATGACCCGGAAAGAACGATAGGTATGATTGTGGATGAGTGGGGAACATGGTATACATGCGAACCGGGAACGAATCCGGGATTCCTTTATCAGCAGAACACAATGAGAGATGCACTGGTAGCCGGAATTACACTGAATATTTTTAACAAGCACAGTGACCGGGTAAAAATGGCAAATCTGGCGCAGATGGTCAATGTTCTTCAGGCGGTTCTTCTTACAGAGGGAGATAAAATGATAAAAACACCAACGTATCATGTGTTCCATATGTACCGGTATCATCAGGATGCTATGTTGGTGGACAGTTTTGTGGAGACGGAAAATATCGGGACAGAGGAGGAATACCGGGTGCCGAATCTGACGGAATCAGTTTCGGTTGATAAAGACGGTATTCTTCACATAACGATGACAAATCTCTCAGTTTCAGAGGAGTATGAGGTAGATGTTACGATTCTGAATCAGAAAATTAATAAGGTACAGGGAGAAATTCTGACGGATAAGATGCGGGCGATGAATACTTTTGAAGATGCAAACCATGTTTGCGAGAAAGAGTTTACAGATATTCAGATTACAGATACGGGACTGAAGTTTACAATTCCTGCATGCAGTGTTCTTCATATTGCAGTGAAATAAGAGAATGGAAGAGCAGAGAATTTGCAGGAAATGTCTTCTTCGTGATATGGAAGAAGGCACGGCTTTTCAGAATATGTACACATATATCGCAAACCTGGATGAAGATGACAAGGTTTCGGACATGGAATATGAAAGACGTCTTTTAAGCTGCCGGCAGTGTGAGCATTTATTGTCCGGGATGTGTCGGAAATGCGGGTGCTTTGTGGAAATGCGGGCGGCAATGAAGATAAGGCATTGTCCTGATATTCCGAACAGATGGTAAAACAGGCAGAGGGCCATAAGCTCTCTGCCTGTAATTCTTTATGACGGGATTATGCTTCTTCTCTGTCGTTTGTCAGTTTGAATTTATCCAGAATGTGGAAAATAAGACTTAAAATCATTGCCACAATGCAGGCAAGAACCATTCCTGTAAGTTCTACGTTTCCGAATTTTACGGAGATGCCGGAAAGACCTGTGACAAAGACGACGGAGGTCAGCGTCAGGTTACGGGAACGTCCGTAATCTACTTTGGAATCCACAAGGATACGGATACCGGAAGCTCCGATCATACCGTATAAAAGGAAGGAGATGCCTCCAATTACAGGGCCGGGAACCGTCTGGATCAGCATGGAAAGTTTTCCCACAAAGGAGCAGATAATAGATAAAATGGCTGCGCCTGCAATTACCCGGACGCTGTATACTTTTGTGACTGCCATAACTCCGATGTTTTCTCCGTATGTGGTAGTAGGGACAGAACCGATAAGACCGGAGAGCATAGTGGAAAGGTTGTCTCCAAGTAAAGAACGGTGAAGTCCCGGGTCTTTTAAAAGGTCTTTTCCCACGATTTTACTTGTCACTACCTGATGCCCGATGTGTTCAGAAGTGATGACAAGAATAACCGGGAGAATAATAAGAATGGCATCCAGATCAAATTTTGGAAGCTGGAAGTTTGGAAGTGCAAATAAAGGTGCTTTGGCAACCTCTGTAAAATCCACAACTCCACAGCAAAGGGCTGCAATATATCCTGCAATTACGGCAATTAAAATCGGGATAACAGATAAAAAGCCGCGGAACAGGATGTTTCCAAAAATAGCAACGCCAAGTGTGACAAGAAATACAATCACATTTTTAGGATTAATAACCTCATCTAATAATCCGGCATTGCTGGCGGCACTTCCGGAAAGTTCAAGACCAATGAGAGCAACAACAGGTCCCATAGCAGCCGGGGGCAGTACTATGTCAATCCAGGATGAACCGAATTTGTAAATAATAAATGCAAGGATACATCCGCAGAAACCAACAACTACAAAGCCGCCAAGTGCATATTCATAGCCCATCTGGCTGATTACGATTCCGGCAGGAGCCAGAAATGCAAAGCTGGAGCCAAGGTAAGCCGGCGCTTTTCCTTTTGTAAGTGCAATGAATAAAAGTGTACCGACACCATTCATAAAGAGAACGACTGCGGGATTGATTCCAAAAATAAAAGGAACCAGGACAGTGGCGCCGAACATGGCAAACATATGCTGGATACTTAGGGGAATCAAAAGCTTTGCCGGGACTTTGTCTTCTACTTGAATAATTTTTCTTTGTTCCATTTTTCCTCCTCAAAAAGTAAAATAATAAATTGCATTCCAACTTATTTTATCATATTCCTTGCTTCGATGGAAGAAAAAATTTAGCATTCATTTATAAAAAAAGCAAGAATTCTAAAATGGAGAACAAGATATAGGTGGAAAAAGTGACAAATGAAATATATAATAAAGACATCAATATATGTGATGAAATCAAAATGGAGGAAGAAAAATGGAGAAAAAAAGAGGACGTGTAACCATTCCTACAGATTTGAATGTAATTCCTCAGACACTTGAGATTCTGGAGAAATGGGGAGCAGATGCAGTGCGTGACTGCGACGGAACAGAGTTTCCGGCAGAGCTTAAGGAAGTGGATGCGAAGGTTTATGCGACTTATTACACAACAAGAAAAGATAATGAGTGGGCAAAGGCACACCCGGAAGAAATCCAGCAGATGTACATTATGACAGATTTCTACAGCGCAGTGTCCGATAAGCTTTCCATTCACTTAATGGATCATATTTATCCTGCCATGTTAAAAGTAAATACACGGGATGATAAAAAGCGCTGGTGGGAGGTTATGGACCGTACAACAGGCGAGCCTGTTCCGACAGACAAATGGAGTTATGACGAGGAAAGCGGAAATGTGATCATTGATGCCGTTCCTTTCCATGATTATACAGTAAGCTTCCTTGCTTACATTATGTGGGATCCGGTTCATATGTACAACGCAGTTGTAAATGACTGGAAAGATGTAGAGCCGCAGATGACTTTTGACGTGCGTCAGCCGCTTACAAGAGAGTTTTCTCTGAAAAGACTGCGCCGTTTCCTGGAAACACACCCATATGTAGATGTAGTACGTTTCACTACATTCTTCCATCAGTTTACCCTGATCTTCGATGAGCTTGCAAGGGAAAAATACGTAGACTGGTATGGATATTCCGCATCTGTAAGCCCATATATCCTGGAGCAGTTTGAGAAAGAAGTGGGTTATAAATTCCGTCCGGAGTTTATTATCGACCAGGGATATATGAATAATACGTACCGTATTCCTTCCAAGGAATTCCGTGATTTCCAGGCGTTCCAGAGAAGAGAAGTTGCAAAACTTGCCAAAGAGATGGTAGACATTGTACATGAGTTTGGAAAAGAAGCCATGATGTTCCTTGGGGATCACTGGATTGGAATGGAACCATTTATGGATGAGTTCGCATCTATCGGAATTGATGCAGTAGTAGGAAGTGTTGGAAACGGTGCAACCCTTCGTCTGATCAGCGATATTAAAAATGTAAACTATACAGAGGGACGTTTTCTTCCATACTTCTTCCCGGATACTTTTCATGAGGGCGGCGATCCTGTAAAAGAAGCAAAAGTAAACTGGGTAACAGCAAGAAGAGCGATTCTTCGAAGCCCGATTCAGAGAATCGGATACGGCGGATACTTAAAACTTGCTCTTGATTTCCCGGAATTTGTGGAATACATTGAGAGCGTATGTGATGAATTCCGTACACTTTATGACAATATTACAGGAACAACTCCTTACTGCGTAGAGCGCGTGGCTGTATTAAACTGCTGGGGCAAAATGCGTGCATGGGGAAATCATATGGTACACCATGCAATTTATTACAAACAGAATTATTCCTATGCAGGAATTATTGAAGCATTAAGCGGCGCTCCTTTTGATGTAAAATTCATAAGCTTTGAAGATATTCTGGAAAATCCGGACATCTTAAAAGACATTGATGTTATCATCAATGTAGGAGATGCAGATACAGCTTATGGCGGCGGAGAATACTGGACAAACGAAAAGATTGTTACAGCAGTAAAGGAATTTGTTTACAATGGTGGTGGATTTATCGGTGTAGGCGAGCCGACAGCACATCAGTGGCAGGGACGTTTCTTCCAGCTTTCCGATATTCTTGGTGTGGAAGAAGAACATGGATTTAACCTGAACAGAGATAAATACAACTGGGAAGAGCACAAAGAACACTTTATTCTTTCTGACTGCACAAAGGATGTAGATTTCGGAGAAGGAAAGAAGAATATTTTTGCACTTCCGGAGACAGAAATCCTCATTCAGAGAGAGCAGGAAGTACAGATGGCAGTAAAAGAGTTTGGAAAAGGCCGCGGCGTTTATATCAGTGGTCTGCCGTACAGCTTTGAAAACAGCCGTATTCTTTACCGTGCGATTCTCTGGTCTGCAGGAGATGATGAAAAGCTGAATCAGTGGTTCTCCACAAACTTCAACGTAGAAGTTCACGCATATGTGAAAAACGGAAAATACTGTGTTGTAAATAATACTTACGAGCCACAGGATACAACTGTTTACCGCGGAGATGGAAGCAGTTTTGACCTTCATATGGAAGCAAATGAAATCAAGTGGTATGAAATCTAAAAAGTAAATATTTTATAAGGAATCCCTCCGGAAATGTTGTATAATGTTTCAGGGGGGATTTTTTGGTTAGGAGAATGTTACATGATTATTTTAATTACAGGAGCTTCCCACACAGGGAAAATAGACAAAATCTTATAGTGGAGGGGTGTTATATTCCTTTTAACTGGAAGGAAGATTTTGAGGAAACATATCTTCAAGAGATAAAATATTATTGTCTGATATTAAGTGAAAACTATATCGAACAGCATTTTGAAATAAGGCTACCGCAATCCCACTGACTTTAGACGGTGGGTTAAGGTAGCCCAAAGTAAAAAATTGTTATATACTTACGTCATGGGAACATGGAAATCAAAAAATAGACACAAATATCTATTACAGTATCATATTATATTCGTCTGCAAATATAGAAAGAAATTACTGATTTCAAAGCAAATATCAGATGATATAAAGCAGTTTTCTTATGAGATATGTCAAAGGCACAAAGTTATCATCAGATATATGGAAACGGATAAAGACCATATTCATTACATGATAGAAACAAAACCTACAATGTCAGTGAGTCAAATCGTAAATTTAATGAAAAGCTATACGACATACCATATATGGGAAAGATATTCAAATTATTTGCGAAAACAGTTTTGGAAAGAGCATATATTTTGGACAGATGGCTATTTTGCTTGCAGCGTAGGGAATGTTTCAGAAGAAATGTTAAAGAAATATATAGAAAATCAAGGTTAAAAAGGTGATGATAACAAATGTTAAAAGCATATAAATACAGAATATATCCGAATAAAGAACAGGAAATTCAGATTGCCAAAACATTTGGATGTTGCCGTTTTGTATATAATCAGACACTTACATATAAAAAAGATACATATGAGCAGGAAAAGAAATCTGTCAGCAAAACGGATTGTAATAATTACTGTAACAGAGAATTAAAGAGAACGTATGAGTGGTTAAAAGAAGCAGATAAATTTGCCCTGACAAATGCGATATATAACATGGACGCCGCATATCAAAAGTTTTTCAAAGAACATGCCGGATATCCAAAGTTCAAAAGTAAACATGATAACCACAAATCCTATACAACAAATTTTACGAATGGAAACATAGCAGTGGATTTTAAGAATGGAAAGGTAAAACTGCCGAAATTAAAAGGAGTGAAGGCAAAAGTGCATAGGGATTTCAGCGGTCAGATAAAATCTGCCACTGTATCGCAAGTGCCAAGTGGAAAATATTATGTATCTGTTTTAGTAGAAACAGAGCATGAAGAAATGCCGCACACAAAACAGAATATTGGATTAGATTTAGGGATAAAGGATTTGTGCATCACGTCAGATGAAAGAAAATACGAAAATCCGAAGACGATTAAGAAATATGAGCGAAAGTTGGCAAGGTTACAGAGACAATTATCGCATAAAAAGAAAGGAAGCCGTAATTATTGTAAAAAGAAAAAACAAATAGCATTATTTTATGAGAAAATCACAAATACCAGAAAGGATTATCTGCATAAGATTTCCCATGAGATTATCAACGAAAACCAAGTGATAGTTTCGGAAAACCTACAGGTAAAAAATATGGTAAAAAATCATCATCTGGCAAAATCAATAATAGATGCGTCATGGTATGAGCTTACAAGGCAGCTAGAGTATAAGGCAAAGTGGAATGGGCGGAAATATATCAAAGTAGATACATTCTATGCCAGTAGTCAGTTATGTTCTGGTTGTGGGTATCAAAATACAGATACAAAGGATTTGTCAGTAAGAGAATGGATCTGTCCTGCATGTGGAGAAAAACATGATAGAGATATAAATGCTGCAAAAAATATATTGGCAGAGGGATTAAGACAAATAGCATAATAAGAAATAATGTATAGGGCAGGGACTGCCCAAATTAACGCCTGTGGAGATAGTAGGGCGAACGACGTTCAGTGAACGTCGGCTTTGAGCCGACCGAAGCGGAGCGGAGACACGAGGTCTATGAAGCAGGAAGCCCATTGGCTTTAGACAATGGGTAGTTCACGATATAAAAAATCATGCCTGCGATATTGAAAAACGTCTTGACGATACATGGTGTACAAAGGAGCTGGTTCTTTCAGAAAACACATATTATCTTCAGATGTGCAGGAAATATCAGTGTGATTATATTTTTATTGACAAAGAATATAAGACAGAAATAGAAGAAAAAATAAATGAAAATCAGAAAGACGAGGCAGAAAATGAATAAGAAAAACGCAAATAGTTCTCTCTATTTTTTAGTGGGAATTTTACTTCTGTTCAGCGGAATGATGGGACAGAATACGACATTTTACGTGCTGGCATTTGTTTTTATTATTCTCGGATTTGTGAAGAGAAAGAAGTAAATGGTGGCAGAAAACTATGGAAATATTAAAATTAATTAAGAGAGCATTCCACAGTGGTATATTGTGTTGGAAAATAATGAGATTATTGCAGGCGTTGGCGTGATAGAAAACGATTTTCACGAAAGAAGAGATTTAACACCGAATGTATGCGCCTTATATGTGGAGGAAAAATACCGCTGCAGAGGAATTGCAGGGAAATTACTGGAACTGGTGAGAGATGACATGGAAAACAAAGGAATCTCTCCTCTTTATCTTATAACAGAACATACGTCATTTTATGAAAGATATGGATGGGAGTTTTTGTGTATGGTAAAGGAAGAAGACAGCGACAATATGATAAGAATGTATGTGCATCAATAAAATAGCGGGAGAAATAAAAATGGAAAATAAAGAGAAAAAATCCAGGATAGTCCATGACGTTGAGGCTGTAATTACAAGTTATAATCAGGGAGTTATGATTCAGGAAGCTGTTCAGTCCTTATGTCGGCAGACTGCGCTTCCTGCAAGGATTATTATTGTAGATGACGGTTCTGTGGAAGAAGAATCTGTCCGGATTTTGGAAAAACTGGAGAAGAATATGGAACTTCCCATTCCTGTTGTGATACATTGGCAGGAAAACAGAGGAGTGTCCGCTGCAAGAAATACAGGAATAGGTATGACACAAACGCCGCTGGTACTGATACTTGACGGGGATGACAGAATTGCGCCTCAGTATATTGAGGAAGTAAGCCGGACATTGCGCGAAGATAAGTCAGTAATAGCTGCATCTTCCAGAATAAAAACCTTTGGAGTGCTTGAGGCAGAAGTATGCCCGCAGGGTGGGGGTATCACATCATTTTTATCCCGTAATAATTGTCCTGCAATTCATATTTTGCGGCGTGAAATATGGGAGAAATGTGGCGGATATGATGAAACAATGCGCAGCGGATTCGAAGACTGGGAATATTTTTTAAGTATGCTGGAAACAGATCAGAATGCGCATATTAAAATTGTGGAGAAATCCCTGATTGAGTATCGCACAATGCCAGCTTCCTCCAATATAAAAAGTATGCAGAAGCGTCTTGAACTTATGAAATATATAATTGAAAAGCACAGAAGAAGCTATGAAAAGTATGTTTTAGAGGCAATAATTGGATTGGAAGAAATATCTATATCAAGACTTTACGGCTGGGAAAATGAAATGCTTCAGCAAAAAAAGGAGGGACAGAATCTGAGTGGACTTTCAAAAAAGTTTATGAAAAATCCAACTTATGGAGATGGGGGGATGGCAGCGGCTGTCCGCATTGCATCTTATGAAAATTCAGAAAATCAGTCAGTATAAATCGGAGGAAAACATATGGAATCTGGATTTGGGGATAGATTAATATTTTAAACAAAGAGAGGAATTGAATGAAATCAAAAACAATGCGCGCTATTTTACATGCGCTTTCATATAGCAATCTTGAGGTGGAATCTGCAAGGCGTCTGGCAGATTTAAAACGCCTTGATCCTATGCGCATATTTCGCAGGAAATTAGATGTAAAAATATATAATGAAGATTATGAAGTGCCGGTTCGTCTGTATTTTCCAAATGAGCAGGCAATGGAAAAAGGAATAAATAAAGGACACTCTTATGCAGTGCTTCTGTTTTTTCACGGCGGCGGCTGGGTGACGGACAGTGTGGAAAATTATGATCGGGTATGTAGTCAGATGGCGCAGTCTACAGGACAGATTGTAGTATCTGTGGAATACCGCCTCGCCCCGGAATACCCTTTTCCAACAGGACTTATGGACTGTTATACAGCTGCAAAAGCCCTGTATACCAACCGGTTTATATTAAATACAGAACCGGAAAAAATCACTATTGTGGGAGACAGCGCAGGAGGGAATCTTGCAGCGGCAGTTTCTCTTATGGCAAGAGATAAAGGAGAATTTATGCCGGACAGACAGATATTGATTTACCCTGCATTAAATAACTGTTATACAGAAGAATCACCGTATCGTTCTGTAAAAGAGAATGGGGAAGATTATCTTCTTACAGCAGTAAAAATGGAAAATTATATATCATTATATCAACGAAGTCCGGAAGACAGAGATAACCCGTATTTCTCTCCTCTTCAGGAAAAAAATCTAAAAGATCTTCCGGATACGCTTATTCTGACAGCGGAATTTGATCCTTTAAGAGATGAAGGGGAGGAGTACGCAAGGAGACTCCAAGAAGCGGGGAACAACGTAGAACTTCATCGCATTCCGGGGGCGCTTCATGGATTTTTCGCTCTTGGAATCAAACTTTTTCACGTGCAGGAAAGCTTTGATATTATGAATAAATTTCTTAGAAGGGAGATAGAGACTTGTTAGAGTTTGGATATTCACGTTGGAGAAAACTTGACAATGCAGCCCTTGTTTTTCCAGCTGTTACAGGAAAAAATGATACGAGAGTATTTCGAGTATACTGCCGGCTGAAAGAAACAGTAGAGCCGGAGATTCTTCAAAAAGCGCTTGATATTACAATGGAAAAATATCCGTTGTATCAGGCGGTTCTCCGAAAGGGACTTTTCTGGTATTACCTGGAAAGACGAGACATACAGCCGCTTGTAAAACCAGAGACAGAACCTCCCTGCAGTGATTTGTATGTACCGGATCAGAAATCACTGTTGTTTCAGGTGACTTACTATAAAGACAGAATTCAATTTGAGGTATTTCATGCGTTGACAGACGGAACAGGTTCCATGCATTTTATTCAGGAACTTGTGAAACAGTATCTTATGCTGGCACATCCAAAAGCGCAGCTTCCTGATTTTTCTACAGGAGAAGAGAGTACAGGAAAGGAACAGGAGGAAGACAGTTTTTCCCAGTATTATCAGACGGAGCTTCCTAAAAATAAAGAAAAAAAGAAAGCGGCAGCACAGTTAAAAGGAGAGAAACTTCCACAAGATGAAATGCACATTATGGAGGTGATTCTTTCCGTAAAAGAAACTTTAAAAACAGCCAGAGCAAATGGCGTTACGATTACAGTTTTGCTGGCATCCGCTCTTCTTTGGGCAATCCACGAAGAGATTCCTGCGAGCCGTTTAAAACGTCCGGTCACCCTTATGGTGCCTGTAAATCTTCGCAATTATTTTGATTCCAAATCAATGGCAAATTTTTTCGGCTGGATTGAGGTGGGATATGTTTTTAAGGAAAATACAACCTTCGATGAGGTAATGGCCCATGTAAAGAAAGAGTTTGAAAGAGAGTTGATGAAAGAGAGGATTGCCGTACATATGAATGACTATGTAAGACTGGAAAAAAATCCTCTGATCAGGGCAATTCCTCTCGAAGTGAAAAAGTTTGGAATGATGGCAGGGGCGAAATACGGTGCAAGGAGCATCACAGGTATTTATTCCAATGTGGGAATATTTAAGTTTCCTGAAGAGTATGGGGATTATATCCAGTATTTCGGTTTTCTGGCAAGCACATATTCTATGCAGCTCTGTTCCTGTTCTTATAAAGATAATCTTGTGCTCGGTTTTACTTCAAAAATTCCGGGAGACAGTATTCAGAGAAATTTCCTGAAGATTTTAAAAGAAAAAGGACTTTCTTATGAAGAGGTGGAGAGCGATTTTCCGGGTTACAAGAAAGAAAAAACAAATGTGCCGGCAAAAGTTTTTCAGACATTTACGTTTCTTTGTATTGCGGCCGTCATTATATCTACAATGGTAAATTATATGGTTTCTGGCAATTTTACGTGGTGCTGGGCAGCAGGAGCGGCAAGTTTGAGTGCGTGGCTACTCGTTTCTGTGGCGTATAGAAAACGGAGAAACATTTTGAAAAATGCGATGTGGCAGCTTCTTCTTGTGACTGTTCTGGGGATTTTTTGGGACATCTTTACCGGCTGGCATAACTGGTCTTTGAACTTTCTTTTTCCGGGAGCATGTCTGACTGTTTTGTGCTCTATGCCGGCAGTTTCCAGGATTCAGAGACTTGAGGTGTCAGAGTATTTATTTTATCTTATACAGGCGTGTGCTGCAGGCTGCATCCCATTAATACTTGTTGCTCTTCATTTTGTAACGAAACCGTATTTGTCAATTCTCTGTTCCGGAATCAGTATTTTGATTCTTTTGGGGATGTTTATATTTCAGAGAAAAAATACATTCAGAGAATTCCATAAAAAATTCCGTATGTAGGAACGTCTTTTCATGAAAAAAACAAGTGTATTTTCAGCAAAGACGTTTTGATAAAATCTAAGATTTTTGTAGATTCATCTAAGAAAATCGTATGTACTTTGCCTAAAAGTGTTGCTATAATACACAACAGTTTTGTGGAAATTTGCAATACGGAAGCGCCTTTCAGGCTCACGTGATTCCGGCAGATCCACAGAGTCGTAGCCAGACCGGGAAAGGAGGCAGGACGTCAGGTAAGGCAAATGAGTGTAAAGAGCCTGAGATGGAGGATCGAATGAAAAAGTTTTATAAAAAGGGTATAGGAGTTGCATTGGCAGTAACTATGGCGTCATCAAGCATGGTAGCTTATGCAGCAGAAGCGACAAAGGATGGTTCCGGAGCAGCAGGGCTTTCAGCAGAAGCAGCGCCGGAAGAAAAAGAAGTAGACGGAAGCCAGTTTGCAGGCGAGGAATGGTATGACCAGAGAGCTACTTTCCAGGTAAACCGTGAAGACGCACATACAAGCTTTGTATCTTTTGGAAATGTGGAAGATGCAAGAGTGCGTGATAAGGAGAAATCACCTTCTTATCAGCTTTTAAACGGAGAATGGAAATTTGAACTTGCAGACAATCCGGAAGGAAGAAATACAGAGTTTTATAAAAACGAGTATGATGTAAGCGGCTGGGACGACATTACAGTTCCTTCCAACTGGCAGACAGAGGGCTACGACCATCCAAAATACACGGATACAAGACTTCCGTGGGAAGGCGTAGAGACACCGGAGCTTGGGGTTGCACCTGTAAAATATAATCCGGTAGGTTCTTACAGAAGAGACTTTACAACGCCTGCGGAATGGGACGGAAAAGAAATTTTTGTATCCTTCCAGGGTGTGGAATCTGCCTTTTATCTTTGGGTAAATGGTCAGTATGTAGGCTACAGCGAAGACAGCTACACACCATCAGAATTTGACATCAGCCCGTACCTGAATGCACCGGGAGAGCAGAATAATATTTCTGTACAGGTATATCGCTGGTCTGACGGAAGTTACCTTGAAGACCAGGATTTTATCCGATTAAGTGGTATTTTCAGAGATGTATTTTTATTCTGCAAAGACAAAAATGCTTCTATTTTTGACTTTAACTACACAACAGATCTGGATGAAGAATATAACAATGCAGTTCTTAATGTAGAGACAACACTTCGCCGTTATGACGAAGAAGGAAATGCAGAAGGATACACAGTAGACGCCACACTTTTTGATGCAGAGGGCAATGAAGTATTTACACAGTCCATGACACCTGCTTTTGAGGGAAAAGAAGCAGCGGCACAGATTTCTGTAGATGTGGAAGCGCCAAAGAAATGGTCTGCTGAAGAGCCAAACCTGTATCAGCTTGTTCTGGCGTTAAAAGATGCAGAGGGCAATATTGTAGAGACAGCCGGATGTAATGTTGGTTTCCGCGAAGTTGAAATCATTAATAAAGGAACTACAGAATCACAGATTACGATTAACGGACAGCCAATTATGTTCAAGGGCGTAAACCGCCATGAAACATCAGGAGAGACAGGACGTCATATTACAGAAGAAAGCATGATTGAAGATATTAAACTGATGAAACAGTATAATATCAATGCAGTCCGCAACTCTCATTATCCAAATGAAGCAAGATGGTATGAGCTTTGTGATGAATATGGACTCTATATGATTGATGAAGCAAATATCGAATCTCACGGTGTAAATGATTACCTTCCACAGAGTGATCCGGAATGGATTCTTGCATGTAAGGATCGTATGACAAGCACAATTGAGAGAAGTAAGGTACATCCTTCTATTCTCTTATGGTCTCTTGGAAACGAATCTTATAATGGAGATACATGGGCGGAACTTGGAAAACTCTGTAAAGAACTTGATCCGACAAGACTTGTTCATTATGAAGGTCACAGAGATATTCCGGAAGTTGACGTATGGTCCAGAATGTACCGTCGTGTAAACAAGCCGGATGAAATGGACAAATACTCCAATCCTCTTGTATGGTGGGGAAATTATGGAACAAAACCGGCATTCCAGTGTGAGTATGCACACGCAATGGGAAATGGTATCGGAAACCTGAAAGAGTACTGGGATGTATACGAAAAATACCCGAACCTTCAGGGTGGATTTATCTGGGACTGGGTAGATCAGACCGTTTATATGGACACACCAACTGACAAGATTCTTACAAATGATGGAAAGAATATAGAAGTCCGCCTGAAAGGTGAATTGTCTGAAGAAGGCAAAGACGGAAAGGCAATGGACGGATATGCACAGTGCTATAATGACAAGGCGCTGAACTTCAGAGGAAATAATTCCTTTACTCTGGAAGCATGGGTAAAACCGGAAGCAACAGAAGAAACATCTCCAATTATTACAAAAGGTAATGATGAGTGGATGTGCACAGAGTCTTACGGTCTTCAGAGAAAAGTTGTTTTTGATGATGAGACAGGCGAGAAGACAGAAGACTATATTGAATGCTATATTTATAATAAAAGCTGGGATGACGAAAACGGCGTTTACCAGAAGGTTTCCGCATCTGTTCCAACACCGGAAAACTGGGCAGATAACTGGCATCATGTAGCCGGTACATATGATGGAACAACTCTGAAACTCTACATTGATGATGAAGAGGTTGCTTCTGTAGAAGATACAACCGGTATTGCAGGCGGCGGAAACGCAGTGGGAATTGGTGCAGACATTACATATGATGCACAGAACCCGAATGTTCCGGCTAACTTCAAAGGTTTAATCGACAGCGTACGTATTTACAAAACTGCACTTTCAGCAGATGAATTAAAGAATGCAGAAAGAGAAGCAGATGATAATACGGTTGTATGGCTTGACTTTGAAGAGACAACAGATAAGACATACGCAAGAGAACAGTACAACAGCTTCGGCGGTGACTGGGAAGATATTCCGGAAGGAAATCCGAACAATAAAAACTTCTGTGCAAACGGACTTGTATCTGCTGACAGAACTGTACAGCCTGAACTGATTGAAGTTAAGAAATTGTATCAGAACATCGGAATGGAAAATGAAGACGTTCGTAACGGAAAAGTAAAGGTTGAAAATAAATATCTCTTTACAAATCTGAACGCATTCAAGGGAACATGGGAACTGATTGAAGATGGAAAACCAATCCAGAGCGGTGAATTTACAGATGACGAGCTGAATATTGCTCCTCTTACAGAAGGCGTTCTGAATATTCCATTTACACAGCCTGAATTAAAAGCCGGTTCTGAGTATTTTGTAAACATCAGCTTTAGCCTTAAGGGAGATACTTCCTGGGCAGCAGCAGGACACGAAGTGGCAAAAGAGCAGCTTGCGCTTCTTTACGAAGTTCCATCTGTAGAGCCTGTAGATGCGACATCTATCCCTGCAGTTTCTGTAGAAGATCAGGAAGAAGCAACTCTTGTAAAAGGCGATGGATTTGAACTGAACTTTAATAAGAAGAAAGGAACAATTGATTCCTTTACATACCAGGGTGTAGAGCTTCTGGAAAACGGACCAACACCAAACTTCTGGAGAGCGCCTACAGACAGCGACCTTGGATACTATTCAGCGAACGTTCTGGCTGACTGGAGATATGCAGGATCAGGAAGAAGTGTTACAGAAGTAACTGTAGATACAGAAAGTGAAAACAAAGTTGTATTTACAGTAAACGCAAAACTGCCGACAAGCGTAAAATCTGACTGGCAGCAGGTTTATACTGTATACGGTACAGGCGATGTGGAAATTACAAGTACACTGAAACCGGGAAGTGCAGATCTTCCAATGATTCCTGAGGTAGGTAACCTTCTTGTTCTTCCAAAAGAGTTCCATAATGTAACATGGTACGGAAGAGGACCGGAAGAAAACTACATTGACAGAAAAACAGGATACAATGTGGGATTATATCAGAGTACAGTAGAAGACTTCTTTGTGGATTACATTAAACCGCAGGAAACAGGAAACCGTACAGATGTAAGATGGGTAAGTATGACAAATGACGACGGTATCGGACTCCTTGCAAAAGCATCCGCTCCGATGGAATTTAACGCACTTGCTTATACACCGGAAGAACTGACAAATAATCTTCATTCTTATATGCTTCCGGAAAGCAACCGTGTAATCTGGAGACTGAATCACAAGCAGATGGGTCTTGGAGGAGATAACTCTTGGGGAGCTAGACCGCTTGATAACTACCAGATTCCGGCTGGTGAAACATATGAGTACACCTATACACTGAAACCAATTTCTACAAGTGATGTAGATGCGTCCATGGCAGAATCTAAAGTGGTAATGCCTGAATAAAGAATAAAACTATAAAAGGAGCCGTCCGGCGGACAGAAAAACTGTCTTCCGGGCGGCTTCATTTTATTCTTTTAATATAACACTTGACAAATACTTTGAATATGATATACTTTGAAAGTCAAAATATTTTAAATCAAAAATAAAGGCGAGGATTATGATAGGAAGAATTTGCGGAACGGGTTCCTGCCTTCCGAGGACTGTATGGACGAACGAGAAGCTGGAAGAGCTTGTGGATACAAGTGGACAGTGGATTGAGGAGAGGACAGGAATCTGTGAGAGGCATATTGCAGAGGAAGAGGAGACGACGGCATATTTGGCTTCTGAGGCGGCGAAAGAGGCGGTTTTGGACAGCGGGTTGAAGGCACAGGACATAGATTTGATTCTTGTGGCGACCATTTCGCCGGGAAGAGTGATGCCGGGAGTTGCCTGTGAGGTACAGAAAAATATCGGAGCCTCAAATGCCACCTGTTTTGACTTAAATGCTGCCTGTACCGGTTTCCTGTTTGCGCTTAATACAGCGCAGGCATATATTGCACAGGGGATTTATAAAAATGCTCTTGTGATTGGGGCAGAAAATCTTTCCAATCTTACCAACTGGAAGGACAGAGGAACCTGTATTCTCTTTGGAGACGGAGCAGGAGCCGTTGTAGTAAAAGGCGAAACAGAAGGATTGTATGAGCAGGTGACGCACTCTATCGGGGAAAAAGGAGAAGTCCTCACTCTCACAGATAGAAATCAGAAGAAATACGAAGCTTCCCCGAATGCGCCGGAAACGTATATGCAGATGGACGGCAAAGCTGTTTTCCAGTTTGCGATAACGAAGGTTCCGGAGGCAGTGAGAGAAGTTCTGGAAAAGGCAGGGATTAAGAAGGAAGAGGTTTCTTTTTATATTCTTCATCAGGCGAATGAGAGGATTATTCTTTCCGCAGCAAAAAGGCTGGGAGAAAGTATGGAAAAGTTCCCTGTAAACATGAAAAAATATGGAAATACCTCATCAGCAAGCATCCCGATCTTGCTTGATGAGTTAAATAAAAAAGGCGCTTTCAAACGAGGAGAGAACATCGTTCTTTCCGGATTTGGGGCGGGTCTTTCCTACGGGGCAAGTATATTAAAATGGTAAAAGGAGAATGGATATGTTAGAAAGAATTAAGGAAATCGCAGCAGAGGCACTTGGAGCAGATGTAGATACAATGACAGCAGAGACATCTTTTAAAGAAGATTTAGGTGCTGACTCATTAGACCTTTTTGAGATGGTAATGACTCTTGAGGAAGAGTTTAATGTAGAGATTCCATCAGAGGATTTAGAACAGATTCAGACTATCGGAGATGTAGAAAGCTACATTCAGAAGCTTCAGTAACAGGAGGAAAACTCATGAAAACAGAAGTAACAGAATTACTTGGAATTGAATATCCCATTATCCAGGGCGGTATGGCATGGGTTGCAGAATATCATCTGGCGGCAGCTGTATCCGAAGCAGGAGGATTTGGACTGATTGGCGCAGCCAGTGCTCCGGCAGAATGGGTAAGAGAGCAGATTCGGGAAGTAAAAAAGAGAACAGAGAAACCTTTTGGCGTAAACATTATGTTGATGAGTCCATATGCAGATGAAGTTGCTAAAGTTGTTGCGGAAGAAGGAGTAAAGGCTGTTACAACAGGAGCAGGAAATCCTGAAAAGTATATGGGAATGTGGAAGGAAGCCGGAATAAAGGTGATTCCTGTTGTTGCTTCTGTAGCTCTTGCAAAAAGAATGGAGCGGTGTGGTGCTGACGCTGTGATTGCAGAAGGAACAGAAGCAGGAGGACATATTGGAGAAACGACAACAATGGTTCTTGTTCCACAGGTGGCGGACGCCGTAAACATTCCAGTCATTGCAGCAGGAGGAATTGCTGACGGAAGAGGCATGGCGGCAGCCTTCATGCTCGGTGCAAAAGGCGTGCAGCTGGGGACGAGATTTATTGCAACAGAGGAGTGCTGGGCACATGAAAACTATAAAGATCTTGTGTTAAAAGCACGGGATATTGATACAAAGGTAACTGGAAGAAGTACAGGACACCCTGTGCGCGCCCTTCGCAATCAGATGACAAAACAATATCTGGAAATGGAAGAAAAAGGCGCTTCTTTTGAGGAACTTGAGCTTCTCACCCTGGGCGGTTTACGAAAAGCTGTAGTAGACGGCGATGTAAAAACAGGAAGTGTTATGGCAGGTCAGAGTGCAGGACTTGTAAAAGAGAAATGTACCTGTAGAGAAGTGATAGAAAGTCTTGTAAAAGAGACAGAAAATCTTTTTAAAGGAGCTGCTTTTTATGAGTAAAATTGCATTTGTATTTCCGGGGCAGGGCGCGCAGAAACCAGGTATGGGAAAAGATTTTTACGATTCTTTTGACATTGCAGAACAGATATTTGAGGACGCGTCTAACTGGCTTTCTCTTGATATGAAAGCGCTTTGTTTTGAAGAAAATGAGAAGCTGGATCTGACGGAATACACACAGGCTGCCCTTGTAACTACAAGCCTTGCAATGGCGCATGCAGTAAGAGAAAAGGGTCTTATGCCTGATGTGACGGCAGGGTTAAGCCTTGGAGAATACTGTGCCATAGAGATGGCAGGAGGTATGTCCTTAAAAAGCGCAGTCTGTACTGTGAGGGAGAGAGGAATCCTGATGGAACATGCAGTTCCGGCAGGGAAAGGCAGCATGGCTGCTGTTCTCGGAATGAAGGCGGAAGATATAGAAAGCACCATTTCTTCTGTGGACGGAGTGGAGATTGCAAACTATAACTGTCCAGGACAGATAGTGATAACAGGAAAAAAAGAAGGAGTGAAGCGCGCGGCAGAGCTTTTAAAAGAGAACGGTGCAAAACGTGTGCTTCCTTTAAATGTAAGCGGTCCCTTCCACAGCTCCATGTTAAAAGAAGCAGGACAGGAGCTTGAAAAAATCCTGGAAGCCCAGGAGGTTTCTCCTTTAAAAATCCCATATGTGACAAACGTGACAGGAGATTTTGTCCATGAGGAAAGTGAGATAAAACCGCTTCTTTCCAGACAGATTTCCTCCCCTGTAAAGTGGCAGCAAAGCGTGGAAAATATGATTTTAAACGGAGTGGATACCTTTGTGGAAATTGGTCCGGGAAGAACGCTGAACGGATTTATCCGGAAGATTAACAGAGATGTTTCTGTCTACAGTATTCAGACGGTGGAAGATATGGAAAAGGTGATTCAGGCAGTAAAGGAGCAGAGTATATGACAGATAAAAAGGTTGCCGTGGTAACAGGCGCGTCAAGAGGAATCGGAAGAGCCGTTGCCATCGAACTTGGAAAGACAGGCGCATTTGTCGTAGTGAATTATAACGGTTCAGAGGATAAGGCAAATGAAGTAAAAAAAGAGATAGAAGCTCTTGGCGGAGAAGCCTGTACCTGGCAGTGTGATGTGTCTGATTTTGCGGCAGGAGAGACTTTTTTTAAGGAAATTATCAAGCAATACGGAAGAATCGATATTCTTGTAAATAATGCAGGAATCACAAGGGACGGTCTTCTTATGGGAATGAGCGAGGAAGATTTTTCAAGAGTGATTGATGTGAATTTAAAAGGCTGCTTTTATGGGATCCGACACGTGGCAAGACAGATGATCCGCCAGAGAAGCGGACGGATCATTAATCTGGCGTCTGTTGTGGGAGTGAGAGGAAACGCAGGGCAGGCGAATTACGCGGCTTCAAAAGCAGGTGTGATCGGTCTTACAAAATCAGCGGCAAAAGAGCTGGCATCAAGAGGAATTACCGTAAATGCCATTGCGCCGGGATTTATTAAAACAGATATGACGGATGCTCTTTCTGAAAAGGTAAAAAGCGGTATCAGGGAGGAAATCCCTATGAAAGAATTTGGAAATCCGGAAGATGTGGCAAAGGCAGTTTCTTTTCTTGCATCTGAGGGAGCCGGTTATATTACAGGTCAGGTTCTCTGCGTAGACGGCGGAATGGCAATGTGACAGGAGGAAATCAATGAAAAGAAGAGTTGTGGTAACTGGTCTTGGAGCAGTTACGCCGATTGGAAATAATGTAGAAGAATTCTGGGAAGGAATTAAGGCGGGAAAAGTGGGAATCGGGGAAATTACCCGGTTTGATACAACCGATTATAAGGTAAAGCTGGCAGCGGAGATAAAAGATTTTTCTCCGAAAGAACACATGGATTTTAAGGCTGCCAGAAGAATGGAACTGTTTTCCCAGTATGCAGTTGCAGCGGCTCTTGAGGCAGTAAAAAATGCAGAGCTTGATATGGAAAAAGAGGACGTTTTCCGGGTGGGCGTGTCTGTCGGTTCCGGAATCGGAAGCCTTCAGACAGTGGAAACTGCTCTGGAAAAAATAAAAGAAAAAGGTCCGTCAAGGACGGATCCTCTCATGGTGCCGAAGATGATTTCCAATATGGCAGCAGGAAATGTTTCTATTGCCGTGGGAGCGAGAGGAAAGTGTACCAGTGTGGTAACAGCCTGTGCAACAGGAACTCACTGCATTGGAGATGCCTTTCGTGCCATACAGTACGGGGACGCAGATGTGATGATCGCCGGAGGAACAGAAGCGGCGATCTGTCCTGTGGCAGTAGCCGGATTTACAGGTCTTACCGCGCTTACCACAAGCACAGACCCTCTTCACGCTTCCATTCCTTTTGATAAGGAAAGAAGCGGTTTTGTCATGGGAGAGGGAGCCGGTATCGTAGTTCTGGAAGAACTGTCACACGCACAGAAAAGGGGAGCGAAGATTCTTGCGGAAGTGGCAGGATACGGAGCTTCTGCTGACGCGTTTCACATTACTTCTCCTGCAGACGACGGAAGCGGCGCTGCAAGAGCCATGACAGATGCCATGAAAGAAGCCGGAGTAAAACCGGAGGAAGTGGATTATATTAACGCCCACGGAACCTCCACCCACCATAACGATTTATTTGAGACAAGAGCCATTAAGCTGGCGCTTGGAGATGCGGCAGAGAATGTGAAAATAAATTCCACAAAATCCATGACAGGACATCTTCTGGGAGCAGCCGGAGGAGTGGAGTTTATTGTATGTGTGAAATCCATTCTCGACGGTTTTGTTCATCAGACAATGGGTACAGAGGAATGTGAGGAGGAACTGGATTTAAACTATATGATCGGTTCTTCTGCATCTGTTCCCGTAAATGTGGCAATGAGCAATTCCCTTGGATTTGGTGGACATAACGGCACGCTTCTTGTAAAAAGATTTCAGGATTAAGGAGGAGCAGAAATGGAGCTTGACCATCTTTTAAAATTGATTCATCAGGTATCAGATTCTAATTTATCTGCCTTTCAGTATGAGGAAGGAAATATAAAAATATCCATGGAATGTGGAAAAGAGGTGCAGGTTGTCTCTGCTCCTGTGGAAAGAAAAGAAATACCGCTTCAGGAAAAAGAAGCTGGAGGAAATATAGTAAAAGCGCCCCTTGTAGGAACTTTTTATGCAGCACCGGGAGAGGAAGAAGCGCCTTTTGTACAGGTGGGAAGTAAAGTGGAAAAAGGTCAGATTCTTGCCATTGTAGAAGCCATGAAGCTGATGAACGAAATTGAAAGCGAGTTTTCCGGAGAGATCGCAGAGGTCTATGTGAAAAACGGAGAACCGGTAGAATATGGACAGCCTTTATTCCGTGTAATATAAGAAACAGGAAATGTGGAGGAACAAAAATGAAGCATTTGAATATAAAAGAAATCGAAGCAATCATACCGCATCGCCATCCTTTTCTTCTCATTGATTACATTGAGGATTATGAGCCGGGAGAGTTTGCTGTAGGCTATAAGTGTGTTACTTTTCGGGAAGATTTTTTTAAAGGCCATTTTCCTCAGGAACCGGTAATGCCGGGGGTTCTTATCATAGAAGCGCTTGCTCAGGCTGGAGCGGTTGCGATTCTTTCCAAAGAAGAGAATAAAGGAAAAGTAGCATACTTTGGAGGCATCGATAAGTGCCGTTTTAAGCATAAAGTAGTCCCTGGAGACAAGCTTCGCCTTGAGACGAGAATTATACGTCAGAAAGGTCCTGTAGGAGTGGGAGAGGCGATTGCCACAGTTGATGGAAAGATAGCGGCAAAGGCAGAGCTTACATTTATGATAGGGTGAAAGGGTTCTTATGATCAGAAAGTTATTAATTGCAAACAGGGGAGAAATTGCAGTGCGTGTAATCCGCGCCTGCAGAGAAATGGGAATTGCCTCCGTTGCTGTTTATTCAGAGGCAGATAAAGAAAGTCTTCATGTACAGCTTGCAGATGAGGCTGTGTGCATTGGTCCTGCGCCTTCTTCTAAAAGCTACCTGAATATGGAGAGGATCATAAGCGCCGCTCTTGTGACGGGGGCGGACGCCATTCACCCGGGCTTTGGATTTCTTTCGGAAAACGCAGCCTTTGCAGAGTGTTGTGAAAAATGCGGCATTACTTTTGTAGGGCCTCCGTCTTCTGTTATTCGTAGTATGGGAAATAAGCAGGAGGCAAGAAATACCATGATAAAAGCATCTGTTCCTGTTATTCCAGGTACAGAAACTTCTGTCTACGACGGGGAAACAGGCAAGAAATTTGCGGAGGAAATCGGCTATCCTGTTATGATAAAGGCGGCTCTCGGAGGCGGCGGAAAGGGAATGCGTACCGCTTTTTCTCCAGAGGAATTTTTAAGAGCTTTTCAGACAGCACAGAAAGAAGCAATTGCCTCTTTTGGTGACGGAACCATGTATATCGAACACTTTGTAGAGAATCCCCGCCATATTGAATTTCAGATTTTGGCAGATAAAGAAGGTAATGTAGTCCACCTTGGAGAGAGGGACTGTTCTGTACAGAGAAATCATCAGAAAATGATAGAAGAATCTCCGTCTCCGGCTGTTCCGAAAGAGCTTAGGGAGAAAATGGGAGAGGCTGCTGTGAGAGCTGCAAAAGCGGCACATTATGAAAATGCAGGCACAATCGAGTTTCTTTTGGAGAAAAATGGCAGCTTTTATTTTATGGAAATGAACACAAGAATCCAGGTGGAACACCCGGTAACAGAATGTGTAACAGGTCTTGATTTAATAAAAGAACAGATAAAAATCTCATCAGGAGAAAATCTTTCTGTAACTCAGGAGGATATAAAAATACAGGGACATGCCATTGAATGCAGGATTAATGCGGAGAATCCAAAGATGGGATTTCGTCCTTCTCCTGGAAAAATTTCAGAGCTTCATCTGCCGGGAGGCCAGGGGATCAGAGTAGACACGGATATTTACCCGGGCTGTATAGTTTCTCCTTATTACGACTCCATGCTTGCCAAGCTTATTGTACACGGAAAAGACAGACAAGAAGCTATTGCCAAAATGATAAGCGCTCTGGGTGAGGTATGGATTGAAGGTATTGATACAAATGTGGATTATCAGTTTGAAATTCTGCATCACCCGGATTATCAGAGCGGAGATTTTAACATTGAATTTCTCAATACCCATGTGATAGGGGGAGTAAATATAAATGAAATTTAAGCATATATTAAGGTGGAAATCAGGGGAAGAGACAGAAGAAAAACGACCGGAAGTTCCGGAAGGTCTTGTAAAAAAATGCAATGCTTGTAAGTCTGCCGTGTTTGTGGAAGAGGTAAAGAAAAACAGATATATCTGCCCGCACTGTGGAAATTATTTTCGTATCCATGCGTACCGAAGAGTGGAAATGCTTGTGGATCCCGGTACGTTCGAGGAGTGGGACACAGACATGGAAATCCAGAACCCTCTTCATTATAAAGGGTATGAAGACAAGATACGAAGCCTTCAGGAAAAGACAGGATTAAAAGAAGCAGTTGTCACAGGATACGGGGAAATTAAAGGGAATCCTTCTGTGATCACCGTATGTGACGGCAGATTTTTAATGGCGAGTATGGGCGAGGCAGTGGGAGAAAAAATTACAAGAGCAGTGGAGCGGGCAACAAAAATGCGTCTTCCTGTGATTATTTTTGCCTGCTCGGGGGGCGCCAGAATGCAGGAGGGAATGGTATCCCTTATGCAGATGGCAAAAACATCTGCGGCGCTGAAACGCCACAGCGATGCCGGTCTTTTATACATTTCTGTTTTGACAGATCCTACAACAGGAGGTGTGACTGCAAGTTTTGCGATGCTGGGAGATATTATTCTGGCAGAGCCGAATGCTTTAATAGGATTTGCAGGGCCAAGAGTAATCGAGCAGACAATAGGCCAGAAGCTTCCCAAAGGTTTTCAGAGAGCAGAATTTCTTCTGGAACATGGTTTTATAGATAAAATTGTGGAGCGGGAAAATCAGAGAGATTTTCTTGGAAAGGTTTTAAATCTACACAGGGAAAATCCGGGAAAAGTGTATTCTGGATCCGGAGATTTTCGCTGGGAAGAAGCATATCAAAAAGCCTTTGAAGGGGAGGAAAATCTGGAGAAAAAAGACGCCTGGGAGCACGTTCTTCTTGCGCGTGACAAGGCGCGTCCCACAGGAAACGACTATATTGAAAATCTGTTTGAGGACTTTACAGAGCTTCACGGAGACCGGTATTTCAGAGACGATCCTTCTGTTGTGGGGGGGATTGCGTCCTTTTACGGAGTTCCGGTGACAGTTCTTGTACAGGAAAAAGGAAAAAATACAAAGGACAGTATTTCCAGAAACTTTGGCATGGTTTCTCCGGAAGGATACCGGAAATCTCTTCGTCTTATGAAGCAGGCGGAAAAGTTTCACCGCCCTGTTATCTGCCTTGTAGATACGCCGGGAGCCTTCTGCGGCCTGGAAGCGGAGGAGCGTGGCCAGGGAGAAGCCATCGCCAGAAATTTATATGAAATGTCGGGGCTTAAAGTTCCCGTTCTCTCTGTTGTGATCGGAGAGGGAGGAAGCGGGGGAGCGCTCGCTTTTGCGGTGGCAGACGAGGTCTGGATGATGGAAAACTCCGTGTATTCCGTTCTCTCGCCGGAAGGTTTTGCTTCTATTATATGGAAGGACAGCAAAAAGGCAAAAGAGGCTGCTTCCGTCATGAAACTGACTGCAAAAGACCTGAAAAAACTTGGGATTGTAGAGCATGTGATAAAAGAAGAGGAGCCGCTTACCCGGGAAAACATGGGATTTGTATGCGAAAAGCTTTGTGAGGGAATCAAAGGATTTTTATTAAAATATACGAAATGCGAAACAGAAATGCTTCTGGAAGGAAGATACAAACGATTCCGCAGCATATAAGACGGGAAACTGGGACTGGAAATCATGGGGCAGACGTGGTACAATGTGCACGAATGAAGGTTGATAAAAGCTGGTAAATCGGAAAGGACAGGAGTAAAACATGGATAATCGGGAAGTGATCAATGACGTACTGGTTCATTTGTTTAATGAAATCCTGCAGCTTGAGGAAGAAGCAATTATTACAAGTGAGTATAAAGATATTTCCAATAATGATATGCACATTATCGAGGCGATCGGTCTTGGAGGAGGAAATATGTCCTCCATTGCCGCGAAGCTCCATATCACAGTCGGTTCGCTTACAACGTCTATGAACGGGCTTGTAAAAAAAGGCTACGCAGAGCGCAGCCGCAGTGAAAAAGACAGAAGAGTAGTATATATACACCTTACGGGGAAAGGGCGCAGGGCATTTCACCACCACGCCGAATTTCACCATAAGATGACAGACGCAGTTCTTGATTCCCTCTCAGAAGAGGAGCTGTCCGTTCTTGTAAAAGTCCTTGACAGTCTCTCTGCTTTTTTCAGAAAATACGGGGAATAATTTACTCGTCCCAGCCGTCTCTGAGACGTATGGTGACGGCGATATTTCGAACTACGTCGCCCTCTTCAAGGGCAATATCAGATTCATCAGAAATAGAGGGAAGATCCCAGTCTTCCTCCATAAGCTCTGCAGAAATCCAGTTGGAGGCAGCTTCATTTGCGTTGTCAACAGCCTCCTCCAGGGTATCTCCTTCTGCATAACAGCATTCTAAATCCGGAAAATGTGCTTTATATTTGCCGTTTTCTGTTTTGTGGAATACGGCAGGATAAATAAATCTCATACGAGTAACTCCTTTCTGTAACTTAACATTCAAACAAAAACAGTATATAATAATTTAATTGATACATCAAGGGGAGAGTTGAGGTTTACATATGATAACATTGGAACTGGAACATTTTGATCTGGAACAGATATGCGAATCGGGACAGTGCTTTCGCATGAAGTCCACAGGAGAAAACCGCTACAGCGTAGTGGCGGCAGACCAGTATCTTGAAATAGAACAACATGGAAAAATCGTAACCTTTTGCTGCAGCCAGGAGGTTTTTTTGTGTTTCTGGCTTTTTTATTTTGATCTGGACTGCGATTATCAGGAGTACATAGACAGGATCAATCCGAGAGACAAATACTTAAATGAAGCTGCGGAAAAAGGCAGTGGCATCCGGATCCTGCAGCAGGATTTGTGGGAGATGATCGTTTCTTTTCTCATTTCCCAGCAGAATAATATTGTGCGTATCCGCAAGTGCATTGAAAATATATGTGAGAGATACGGGGAGAAAAAAGTTTCTTTTGAGGGAAAGGAATACTATGCGTTTCCGACGCCGGAAAGGCTTTCGATGGCGTCTGAGGAAGAGCTTCGGGAGTGCAATCTCGGCTATCGTGCAAAGTATGTTCTGGAGACGGCAAAAGCGGTATCAGAGGGAAGAGTTTCGCTGGAAAAGATAGAAGATATGACTTACAGGAAGGCGAAGGCTGCACTTCTTGAATTGTATGGAGTAGGAGAAAAGGTGGCGGACTGTATCTGTCTTTTTGCCCTTCATCACACAGACGCTTTTCCTGTAGATACCCACATAAAGCAGGCGCTTGAAAAGCATTATAAAAGAGGTTTTCCAAACAGAAGATATAAGGGAATCCGGGGGATCCTGCAGCAGTATATCTTTTATTATGAGTTAAATGGAGCAGAATAATTGTGAGAATAAAAAATGAGGTCTGGATTCAGACCCCATTTTTTTTGCATATATCTTCCAGACAGCACTTATCGCAAAACGGTTTTGTGCGGGCTGTACAGATTTCTCTTCCGTGGTATACAAGACGGTGGCAGAAGTCGCTTCCCTCTTCCGGGGGAACAAGCTTCCAGAGTGCCATTTCCACTTTTTTCGGCTCTTTTATATTATCTACAAGACCGATACGGTTTGTGAGACGGATACAGTGCGTATCTGTCACGATTGCCGGTTTTTTGAACACGTCTCCCATGATCAGGTTTGCGCTTTTTCTTCCCACGCCGGGAAGTTTTAAAAGTGAGTCAAAATCTTCCGGGATTTTTCCGCCGAAATCATCGCGGAGCATTTTCATGCAGGCGCTTATATCACGGGCTTTGCTTCTTCCAAGACCGCAGGGTTTTACGATGGCTTCGATTTCTTCGGGAGCGGCTTCTGCAAGAGCTTCCACGCTCGGGTATTTTGCAAAGAGATCCTGGACTACAACATTTACGCGGGCATCTGTACACTGGGCGGCAAGGCGGACGCTTACAAGAAGCTTCCACGCCTGGTCGTAATCAAGTGTACAGTCCGCGTCAGGATACTCTTTTTTTAAACGGTCGATGACCTCTAAAGTACGCTGTTTTTTTGTCATAAGTGTTCCTTTCCATCAGTTTCTAAAGTTGCGGCTGATATGATGAAATGTAAAGTAAAATACGATTCCTTTTGCAATGGAGGAAATGGTGAGCGCCCACCAGATTCCGTTCAGTCCCATGCCGATAGAAGTGAGAAGAAGCGCAAGAGGAATGCGGGCAGCAGTCAGAACAATGGTGATGATGCTGGCTGTTTTTGTCTTTCCAAGACCGGAGATCGCGCCTACTGTCATAAGCTCCACGCACATAAACGGCTCGCTTAAACCGATGATGATCAGATAATCCTTTGCAATATCAATAACCTCCGGTTCGTGGAAGAAAAGCCCTGCGATCGGTACAGGGAAAAGTGCAAACGCAATGGCAATGAGAAGTCCCCACACAGAAATAACGCGAAAAGCAGTGGAGTATCCCTTTCTGATCCGATCGTGTTTTTTTGCTCCGTAATTCTGTCCCACAAAGGCGTTTAAGGCGGCTGCAAAACCGTCCGCCGTGTTCCAGGAAAGAGATTCGATCTGTCCTCCCACGCGCTGGGTAGCTACGGCTGCCGGACCAAAGTCGGACACCATTCTTGTAAGGATCATGGAAATTCCGGAATAAATCATGCCCTGGCAGGCAGTGGGAAAACCGATGCGGAAAATGGAATGGTAAAAATGCCCCGGCGCTTTTTTGAAAATATTCATATGGCGCATAACATTCCCGCTGCTTTTTTTGCGGAAAATTCCAAGAAGCATTACAAGCATAACAAGGAACTGGGCTGCAACTGTAGCAATGGCTGCGCCCGCAACCTCAAGTCTTGGAAATGGTCCGATGCCCAGGATCAGAAGCGGGTCGAGAACCATATTGAGGATAAGTCCCGCAAGGTTTGCCTTAAACGGCGTTCTGGAATCGCCCTGCGCAGTGTAAAGTCCTGTGAGGGTGAGCGTCATAAAAGAAAAAATAATCAGACCGCAGGTGATTTTCATGTACACGAGAGCGTCTGCGTACGTCTCGGCATCGTTTAAATTAAAAAATGAGATCAGCGGTTTTGTAAAGATCAGGCATACGGCTGCAAAGAGAATGCCGAATAAAACCGTAATCTGAATGGAAGCGGCGGCATAATTTTCTGCTTCTTTATGATTGCCTTTGCCACAGCTCTGGGCAACGTTTACCTGTCCGCCCATTCGTGCAAGGGAGACAAGCCCCTGAGAGAGCCAGACGTACATTCCGCCAACGCCAACGCCTGCAACTGCCTTTGCGCCGAGCGTGCCAATCCACGCCATATCTGTAAGATTGTAGGCTGTTCCAAGGAAAGAAGACGCCATGATAGGCAGGGCAAGCTCTGTTAAAGTCTTTAAAATAGGACCCGATGTCAGGTCCGGACGTTTTTCTCTGCTCATAATAAAAATCCTTTGTCATGTAACATTACGGCTTAAAATGCCGCTGAAACTATCTTAATATGCGGGAGAAGATTTGACAAGAGAGATTTTTAAAATAGGGGGACTTTTTATGCAAGCCCTTGTATTTACCCGCCCTCTATATTAAAATAAAGAACAGAATCAACGTGAAAGAGGAAAGATTGAAAATGAAAATACGTATGTATAATGTGGGATACGGGGACTGCTTCTGTCTCCGGGACCGGAAAGGAAGCCTTCTTGTAGATTTCGGCACGAGCAACAGCCGGATCGAGGGGCGTCCGAGAAAAGAAACTTTTGATGTGATCATTTCGGATCTTACCACTATCGAAAAGAAAAATCTCCTTCTTACCCACTTCCATCTTGACCATCTGTCCGGACTTTTATATATGATGAAACACAGGAGCAGCGCTTATGAATTTGGGAAGATTTATCTTCCCGATGTGTTTTCAGAAAAAGAAATGAGCCGGACGCTGACGCTTCTTCTGCTTGCAGACCTGGAAAAAGATTCCTTTCTTCCAAGCCGACAGGTAAGTCTTTTCGCACTGGTGGAAGCCCTTTGTCAGAAGCCGCAGAAGGTGGAGCTTTTAAGCAGGGGAAGTGTGTTTGAGGAAAAATATCAGGCGCTCTGGCCGGATAAAAATGTGATCCGAAAAGAGACGAACGAGATGTATCAGATCCTGGAAAAAGAGCATGGAAAAGCGCTTGAGACAATCGAAGGATTTGCGGAAAAGCTCAGGGAAATCTTATGCTCCATGACGGAGGGAAGAGATCTTACAGCAGAAGAAATGCCGGATACCAGGCGTATGGAAAGAGAGTTTCGAACGCTTCGGGCAACAGAAGAATTTAAGCAGCTTCTTCTCTTTATGGAGGAGAAAAAACTGTTTCTGCGCCGCTTTAAAAATAAGATAAGCATTGTGGTACCATGCTTTAACGAGAAAGGGGCTCTGCCTCTTTTTTATAATAAGATAACTCAGGTGTTTAATCAGATGAGTCAAGAGAGTGAGACAGCGGGATTGTCCTATGAACTGATTATAGTGGATGACGGTTCTATGGACGGGACACTCGATGTCGCAAAGGAGCTTGCTGTAAATGATTCCGGTGTGAAATACATATCCTTTTCACGCAATTTTGGCAAGGAGGCAGCCATGTATGCAGGCTTGCAGCATGCTGTGGGGGAATATGTGGCGATAATGGATGCTGACCTTCAAGATCCGCCGGATATGCTGCCTGAGATGTACAAGGCTCTTATGGAAGAAGGTTATGATGCTGTCGGTACAAGGCGAGTGACACGCAAAGGTGAACCAGCGATTAGATCTTTTTTTGCCAGAAAGTTCTATAGGCTCATGAGCAGAATATCAAAGGCAAATATGGTTGATGGGGCACGTGACTACAGGCTGATGAACAGGAAATACGTGGATGCACTGCTTTCGCTTAAGGAATACAACAGGTTTTCAAAGGGATTGTTTGGCTGGGTAGGCTTTAAGGTGAAGTGGCTTGAGTTTGAGAATGTAAACAGAGTGGCAGGTGAGACAAAGTGGTCATTCTGGCAGCTCTTTTTGTATA
>URMH01000001.1 GCA_900549015.1 uncultured Blautia sp. | reverse complement strand
GAAAGTAGGAGATACATTCGCCAGCCTTGTATTTTTCCTTTAACTTTGGAATATCCAATATTCCTGCTTTATCATTGATTGCCAAGTCAAGCCGTTTCATCACACCGCCTGCCGTCATACAATCAAGCATAAAGTCATACCATGAGCGTTCCTGTGCCAATAGATAACTTTCCATTTGACGACACCCTCTGCCTTTTAACTCTAACAAAACACCTAAATGCTCCTGCATGGAACACATGATATTGATGTCGCCTAAAACATATTTACTTTCATATCCGTATTTTCCATAATCTTCATAAAGCATATAATCGGATTTTAGTTGTAATACATCACGAATAATCTTTAATGCGTCCGTAGTAGGAAAGCGGACACGGAAGTAATCAATCAACAGAAATAATGGCTCTTGCGGATTGAAACGCTCAATCTGTTTTTCCATGACTTCTTTTAATTCGTCATTCAATGGCTGTTTTCCTTTTTCAATGCGGTTGTAATATTCACGGCTGATACCACAGGCAACAGCAAACCTTGTTTGCGTTACTCCGTATTCTTCACGCTTTTGTCTTAATTCTTCAAAAAAGTTTTTATCATTCATTCTTTAATTCCTCCAATCAAAAAAGGCAACTACCATTTACTGATAATTGCCTGTCATTAAAAATCTGTATAGAAAAAGCAGTCAATCCTAAGACTAACTGCTTATGCATACAGATATGAAGTTGTTTACCTTTATTGCAAGCTCTCATAAATCAGAAACACACCTGATAAAAATGTCAAAAAAGCTACAATTTCTATACGAAAATCAAAACACTTAAAAACTTCTTTTCCATACTTTTCATTTTTAAATACAAATATTTCTTTTCCAATTTTTCTTTTTCCCAGTGATAAAAGGATACAACCGTGTGCCGTATAATACTTTTTATTCTTAATTTTTATAATATAAGCGTGCTTTTTTACAGAAATTCCACCAACTACATACCCAGCGTTTTGGTCTACAATACCTATTATTTTTCCTTTACATTTTTCGCCAGTAAAAACAACTCTATATTTTAGATACAACAAGTATAAACTGACAATAATGATAATAATTCCTAAAATCAACATTTAAGTTTATCCTCTCTTATAACAACTTCAAATTTTTTATTTTTTCATATCCACATTATAACATTCTCATATCAGCACCACAATAAAAATAATTAAGCACCAATAATCTTATTGAATATCTCCAACCGTAAATCTTTCACACCATCAGCGTTGAATACTGAGCTACAACAATTAAGGCAACTACTACTGTATATTGATAATTGCCAATACTTACATTTCTGCAAAAGAAAAAGACAATTAACTTCTTGTTTGAAATCAACGGTCTGTCCTATGTCTTATTCAATTTTTCCAAGTGATAATGGCATAATTTATATCACACCATGTAAAATGCGGTTTCGCCTTGTAAATACAGCGTTTTCCGCTTGTTAATGTATATTGTCTCTTGTTTTTTGTGCCCCCCTTGTTAGATAACGGGGGCTTATAAGGCTCGCTAACGCTCGCCAAACCGCCGAAGTGAACCAGCCACAGCGTCGGAAAGTCTGGGGACTTCCGCCACTGTGCTGGATCACTCCGTCGGTGTCCAGCGTTTTTATTGTTCATCAACTATTATCCTGTAATTTTCCGAATCATCTATTATGTTATATAGACCTATTTCATTCTTATCGCTTGTATAGCTGAATGTAAAGGCTGGCATACTTAATCCTCTTGTAAATTCTGATGAGTACACCGTTACATACAAAGCATTAGGCTTCATGGTTTTATAATCAAAAAATATTGATTTAAAATTATTCTCTATACAGTTGTTCACGATTTTTTCTGCAAATTTTTCTTTATTAGAAATATATAGTTTATTTGCCACAACAACGATATTTTCTTCATGATAATTTGTAGAAGAAGTGGAAAAGCTATTTACAACGTCCATTATTCTACCCCATTGAAGATATAAGAAGATTATAAAAACCACAAGTAATAGAACAGTCACTATCTTTTTTTTCATTACCCAATATTCCCCTTTTACACCTGTATTTTAATACAGTCTACAACAATACATCTTATCTTGCAATACAGTTGTACTTATAATTTAAAAAAAAGGTGGACTGAACAAATGCAAATATATATCGATTTAGAAAATGTATTAAAAGAGAAGAATATCAGTAAAAACAAGATTTGTGAAAGTTGCAAATTGCAGAGGACACAACTGAATAATTATTGTAAAAATAAGGTCTCCAGAATTGACCTTTCCATTTTGGCAAGACTTTGTGAATACTTAGAATGTTCACCAAATGATATATTGAAATTAAAATAGTATCATCAATATTGTTTTACAATAATCTCAAAAAGCAGTCTGCTTAGCTTTGCAAACTGCTTTTCACTTTACTATATTAAATTTTCTTGTATTCTGTATTTTAAATCCAAAACCTTTTCATAAATTGCTTCAATGATTTTATCAAATTCTTCATCACTTTTACCAGTTGGGTCTTGCAATCCCCAATCTTCTCTATATTCGCAGGGAAGATATGGACAATTTACATTACAGCCCATAGTTATTACAATATCCACTGGTGGAATATCTGATAAAAGTTTGGAATATTGCGTTTTTTCCATATCTAGCTGATATTTTTCTTTCATCAAACGAACAGCGTCTTGATTGATTTGTGGTTTCGTTTCTGTTCCAGCAGAATAGCTTTCAAATACATCAGAAGCCAGCAATTTTCCTAACGCTTCTGCAATCTGGCTACGACAGGAATTGTGTACACACACAAATGCAACTTTTGGTAGACTATCTCTCATTTTTATCAAACCAGCCTTTCGTATTATTTGCTATCTTTACTAATAGCAACATCACAGGAACTTCTACCAGCACTCCTACGATCGTTGCAAGAGTGGCAGGAGATGACATTCCAAACAAAGAGATTGAAACAGCAACAGCTAATTCAAAGAAATTAGAAGCTCCAATCATTCCTGCTGGAGAAGCAATATCATGTGGCAATTTTAATAAATAGCTTGCTAAATATGCTATAAAGAAAATCAAAATGGTTTGAATAATCAGCGGTACGGCAATCAATACAATATGGAAAGGATTGGATAAAATTACGTTCCCTTGAAAGGAAAATAGAAGTACCAATGTCAACAACAATCCAATGGTTGTAATACCGTCAAACTTCTTTATAAATACATCTTCAAAATAATTTTTCCCTTTTTGTTTCGTTACAATATATCTTGTTAATATACCACCTACTAATGGAATAACCACAAATAATATAATTGATAGGAATAATGTGTCAAATGGAACAGATACATTGCTCATTCCCAACAGTAGGCTAACGATTGGTACAAATGCAATTAAAATAATCAAATCATTTGTCGCAACCTGTACCACTGTATAAGCAGGATTCCCTTTTGTAAGAGAACTCCATACAAAGACCATTGCTGTACAGGGTGCAGCACCTAAAAGTACCGCACCTGCAAGATACTCTTTTGCTAATTCAGCAGGTATCCAAAGCTTGAATACCACATAGAAAAATACGGAAGCAATCGCATACATGGTAAATGGTTTAATCAGCCAATTCGTAACCCATGTTACGATTAGACCGCTAGGATTTTTACTGATATTCTTGACACTATGAAAGTCAACTTTCATCATCATTGGATATATCATAACCCAAATCAAGATAGCGATAGGAATAGAAACATTCGCATACTCAAACTGATTCAAGAATTGTGGTATAGCAGGGAGAAATTTTCCTATGAGAATACCGCCTGCCATACATAATACAACCCATAAACTTAAATACTTTTGAAAGGAGTTTATAGCTTTATTTTTTTCCATGAACTACCTCTTTTCTGATTGCTGTAAGATATTTTTCACTTCTGAAACAGATAATACTTTCCCATAAGATACAACTTTTCCATTGAGAACGAGAGCAGGTGTGGACATCACTCCATAACTTGCAATTTGAGCAAAGTCTGTAATATGGTCAATCTCTAAATCTAAACCTAATTCAGAAATAGCAGTACGAGTAGCATTTTCTAACGCAATACATTTTGCACAACCAGACCCTAATATTTTGATTCCACTATCAGCTTTTACTTTTTCCGCTTTCTGCATAGCTTCTGGTGTGCAATTTCCTCCACAACAACAGGATTTCTTTTCTTCTTTTTTTCCAAATAATTTCATCTTGAATACCTCCTACTAAATTAAAAATATATGGAATATGTTAAACATATATCCGACAATAATAATTCCAATCGTACAAATAGAAATAAATAATGCCAGTAGTTTAGGCTTTACTGCTTTTCTCAACATAATCATTGACGGCAGGCTTAATGTAGTTACCGCCATCATAAAAGAAAGAATTGTACCTAACTGTGCCCCTTTTGATAAAAGAGCTTCTGCAACAGGAATTGTACCAAATATATCTGCATACATAGGGACACCAACCAATGTTGCAAGAATAACACCAAATGGGTTGTTACTTCCTAAAACTGCTTCAATCCATGTTTCTGGAATCCAGTTGTGAATGAGAGCACCGATACCTACCCCTACCAAGATATACGGAAACACTTTTTTGAATGTACCAATTACCTGTTCTTTTGCAAATTCCACTCTGTCTTTTTTGGTAAGGGTAGGAGATTCAATATCTACACTGCTTGCATTTTTGATAAAGTCCTCTACATATTTTTCCATGTGAAGTTTCTCTATCAGTGTACCACCCACAACAGCAACGACTAATCCAATAACGACATAGGCAATTGCAACTTTTGCACCAAAAATGCTCATCAGCAATACCAAACTTCCTAAATCAACCATTGGCGAAGAAATAAGGAATGAAAAGGTAACACCTAATGGTAAACCTGCACTCGTAAATCCAATAAACAACGGGATTGATGAGCAGGAACAGAATGGTGTAACCGTTCCAAGTAATGCAGATACAATATTTGCCCCAATCCCATGAAAGCGTCCTAATATCTTCTTGCTACGCTCTGGTGGAAAATAACTCTGTATATAGGAAATAAGAAAAATCAACGCACAAAGTAACACCGTAATCTTAATGACATCATATAGGAAAAACTGAATACTGCCACCTAAACGTGTAGTCACGTCCAACCCAACCAAGGATAATAAATCTCCTATCAGACTATTTAACCACTTCATTCCAAGTATCTGGTCTTGCAGGAAAAGAAAGACCGATTGTAAGATTTCCAAAAAAATCCCTCCATTTCATTTTATTCATATCAAATATTTTTGATGTAAAGTTTTTTTATAAAAGCCACCCGATGATGACTTTTATTTACAACATTTTGTATAGCTTTCTGATGTTGGTGTAGTTATCTCTGATAATCTTTTTAATGCAAAATCACTTCCAGACTTACTCAGTCTGTAATGCGTCCATTTTCCGTCCTGTCTGCTTTCCACAATTCTGGAATCACATAAAATCTTCATGTGATATGATAGAGCAGATTGACCGATTTCCATTTCATCAATCAATGCACAGGCACATTTTTCTCCGCTTTTTAAAAGGCTTAAAATACATAGCCTTTTTTCATCACAAAGTGCTTTGAAGATTTTTGCGTCATTTGTAAAATCATTTTTCATACCCAACACCTCACATCAAATTATTTTGATACGTTCATCATAGCTTTTATTTTAAACTTTGTCAAGAGATATATCAAATATTTTTGATATATTTAATGTTTCTTTTCTGCTTTTGAAAAGTTACTTATCTGGATATGATTTGTAAAGGGTGCTAAAGCATTGCTTACGCAATAACCCCTTGACAAATCATATCCAGATAAGTTTAGAGTAATCAAGCATAAATGAAATAGTCTGCTGTTTCACGGCATAGAAAAAGAGATACCAACACGTTTATGTAGTATCTCTTAACCTAATAATAATATTCTTTTATTTGCAAGCAGTTAAACACAGGCTATTTCTTAATATCCTTTTGTTTGGGAAACTCCTGTTGCCATACATAATAATATCCCCTTTTTTTGTAATTGTTTTAAAGTTGAAATCGTCTTTTTAGATGGCTCTTTTCCTCCCATTTTTAGTAAAGTTCCATCAACATCAAAAAAAGCAATTTTAATCATAATTTTCTCCTAAATTTCAATTTATCATTATTTTACAAATCTATTATATCATCAGAAAATCAGGTAATCATTCTTTTTCGGATATTATTAATCAATATTTTTGCTTACTTTTAATGATATTCTTATAAGTCGTTATATAAGGTTCTTTCATTTAACTTAATATTGTTTTGAATTTCCTATTGCCAAATTTCTAAAAGTATATTAACTATAAGTCTTTAAAGATTAAAAGTATCTTTTTCTGCAAAAACAGCCAATCCTAAGACTAACTGCTTTGTGGGTATAGATATAAAATTGTCAAACACGAATTTGCCTAATCAAACTCAGTTTCCCAATTTTCAGCTCGATATGCTCTAAAACACATTTTTATTTGCTCAAGATTGTTCTTTTCCTCTGCAAGTTCTGGTATTTCAAATTCACTAAAATATTGAAATTCTGTTGTTTCAATGTTTTTTACAAATTCCCCTCCAAGAACAGAACAAAGAACAAAAACTTTACAGACACCGTAAGCGTAAACTGGCAAATTATGTTTTGCCCTATCTTGAACTGCAATTATTCTATCAGCAGAAACATCTAACCCCGACTCTTCTTTCACTTCTTTGATAGTATTTTCTTTTACTGATACATTAACATCAACCCAACCACCAGGTAAAGACCATTTCCCATTATTTTCCCTTACGAGAAGAATTTTCCCATCTTCAAATATGGCTGCTCTCGTGTCCAGTTTAGGAGTTTGATAGCCAGTTTCATTACAAAATAAGTCTCTTACTTTTTCGATTGCTATATCAGTATAGTTTGATATTATTTCTGCTGATATAGCCCTTATTCTTTCGTATCGTTCTTTGTCATAGATGTCCTTACCATAGGTTAATCCAGCTTGCGCAAGGCTCTGTAATTCTATTGCCCACTCTAACCACTTTTCCATAAAATCCTCCTAATTGTATTTACCAACTTCCAATTTATTGTTCCATTTGACATAAATTATATCACGATAAAAATGAACAGTCATTCTTTTTCACTTATCTAATGAGAAATTATTAGATATAGAAAAAGGCACTATATTTCAAGTGTCATTCTCTTATATACCAATATTCTGCAAGCAGGTAAACACAGGTTATTTCTTAATATCCTTTTGTTTGGGAAACTCCTGTCTCCCATCTGGAAACGGTTCTTGCCGATACACCAAACTTTTCTGCAAGCTGTTCTTGTGTAAGATTATTTTCCTTACGGCATTGTTTCAAAAAAGCTCCTATCTTTTTTGTGTCCATGTTTCTACCTCTCTTTCACTTACAGCTTACCAATTATTTCAGAAAACCCCACGACATAAACCGAGAATCACCTGATTTTCGACCGGACATTGCGTGTCTGGTACAGATTAATCCATTTCAAACAGAAAATCTTCGTAATCTTTAACGTAATACCTGATACTTTTTCGCCCTTTTTGAATGATAATATGACCCTCTGCTTCCAGTTTTTCTTTTTGTTTCCGGGTACCGCCTGGATACTTTTCATTCAATTCACCATTTGCTTTCAGTGTTCTCCAGTAAGGCGTTTTATCTTCCAATCTCTGATGGCTTGCCCATGCAGCAATAGATACAAAAATTCCGGCAGTTATAGGTTCCGTAAAATCTGCACCATTCTCTTTCGCAAAAAATTCTCTTATCTTTCCAACTGTAATCACTTTGCCATATGGAATTTTTTTCATCACTTCATCATAAGCAATGGGTGGTGCAAAATACATCCTGTTTCCACCATATTTCTCAATGCTCTTTTCATCCGTAATTATCTGGAACTTTGGCATATCTTTATTATCATGCAACATTGCATTAAAATCCTTCTTATCTTCATTAGCCATATCCGCCACCTCCTGATCTAAGGATATACATTTTTCCTATTCTATGCAATGAGACACTTTTATAAATTTCTTATCATAACCAGCATTTATAACTCTTTTTTATGATTTAAGTGAATGCCGATATGCCCTACCCCCAGTATTATTGCAGCCACAAATAAAATTGGATTCCGTCCATATATAGCAATCAAACCGCACGCAACAACCGGAAGAGTAGCACCTGCAACAGGAATACCCATTAAACTGCTGTAAAAATCTTTCATCGTCTTTTCGCTTTTAAAATACCGTACCCAGTATAATTCATACATAATCATCAACACAAATGCCGTAATCAGCCAAATCATCCATGCAGAAATGCCTTGAATGTTAAAATCTTTGAAAATCAGCAACAAACAAGTCACTAAAACTTCGCCAACTCTCTCAAATAACAGCAAGATTTTGCTTTCATTATGTACATATTTTTCATAGTCTTTGGGCTGATTCTTCGTCCAAAACAGATTCGGAACTATTAACATGATAAGAAACATCAAGCCAATATAGGAAAATCCAAAATGCATAAATTCACCTCATAATTCCCAATTTTCTATCTGAGCAATTCGGGTTAAAATTCTCTTGTGATGAATCACAATAGATGGCAATCATATGATCACCGTTAATCCGAAATCGATATTTATCATCTAAAAACTCCATCTTCATTGTTTTCGGATAATGGAACATATTAACCATTCTATAAAACCCATCAGTGATAGATTCCCTATCACCATATAGCATTGCAGTACATATCACATTGTCATTTTTCACTTTCCATAAAGCACCATGATCCAGAAGGGGTTGATAAAAATCCTGCATTTGAATCGATAATTCATCATTCTCTTTGTTATTACCTCTTCCATATCCACGTGCCTTTGCTGATGAACCCTCCTGAAGTACTCTCAAAAAATTAGATGCACTGATGGTTGTAGGTTGTAACCATCTAACACCTACAATGTTAAATTCATCTATAAATCTGTAGAACTTATCTGGAAAATCGATATATCCAAACGATTCTTGCGCACGAATCTTAGGTATGTATTCAAATTTCATAGAACTCCATCCCCCAAAAAATCTTTCTATCACTATTCCATAAAATTACAATAATTACCAATTGATTTCTTTCTTATTTTATCACACTCCCATTCCAAACACCATTCTTATATTCACCACCAAAATAACCCGAAAATAACTTTCCACAGAATTCCATACTCATTGTGTACAATTTTTTGATAAGAACCAAACCACTCAAATAATAATTTCTATGCAACATGTAACTTAATCCGTCATTCCCATAATACAAATATTTCTTCATATTCTCACAACTCCATTCCTCTGCGTTTAGTTTTATTTTTCTTCTGCTGCATATTGTACTTCCGGCTTCTTTCTCTGTCCCATTGCAGCCTGTCACTCAGTTTTCTCGGTATCTGCTCTTTCCGTTTTTGTTCTTCCAATGCTTTTTCCCTCTGAATATCATGCCAGATTGCCGACTCTATAGTATCCCTCCCAAATATCCGCAGTGCTCTATTATATTTATCTGATATTACTTCCAGCTTATCTACATCATCACACAACTGATTGCACAGATCCGCCACCTTATCAGCATCCTTTTCCAGATCATCATAATCTTTCTTCAACTGCTGATATTTATCTCTCCATTTTTCTGCTTCTCTGGAAAGTTCTATCACCTTTGCAGCTAATCCTGCAATATAATGCTTCATCTTAGCGAACAGAGGTTTAATCTTTTTATTGCGGTATGTAGACGCCAGTTCCAGTGCCCCGACTTCTGGCAACACTAATTTAATTTGCCCGGAATTCTTTAATTCCTTATCAATACTATTTATGATGGGCTGCAACTGATTCCGTTGCTTCTCCATATGCTTCAGTTCTTTTTCCACCTGTTCTTTGCTTTCCCTGACTTGATCTCTGGCTTTTTTTGCATCAGCTTTTTCCTGTTTAAGCGCCTTTATATCTGATTCTGCCGCTTCTACATCTGCTGTCAAATTTTCTATTTTCTGTTCCAGTTCCTTTACTTCTTTTGCACGTTCCTTCTTCTTAAAATTATACACATCCAGATGTTCTTCATGAGTTCCTTTCTGCTCCCATTCGATTTCATGCCGCTCCATAATCTCTGCCAAAACTTCTTTTTCATGATTAATCCATTGATTCAATTCTGTATCATGCTTGGCACCACCTTGAAATCCAAGGCTTTTTAATGCCTGTTTCAGCGAAACTCTTGTATCCATTCCTTTTCCCTTCCACCCGGTCACATAAGGCACAAAATCAATATGTAGATGTGGGGTAGCTTCGTCCTGATGCAGATAACAGCAAAATACCCGGAGTGTTGGATTTCGTCTCTGAAAATCCTGCATATATTCATCTAATACTTTCACCGCACGATCTCCGTCTGGTGTCCCTGCAGCCATATCTTTATTATTTCCAATCTGGAAAATCACCTCATGGAACAACTTCTCCTGCTTTCCATGCTGGATCTTATCATAATAATTCGTAATCTTCCGGTCATTTCTTTTCCCAACATTATATCGTTCTACCGATTCATCAAACAGTTCTTTGTAAACATCCTTTAGGTTTTCATCCCGGTAACAGATGTTCAGATATACTCTATTCGGATTAACATTTTCTGCAATAAAATCCCGTCTGTTATGAGCAAGAGAACCTGTTCCAGTCATACCGCTGATTGTTCTTTTCATCATCCTATTTTTCACCTCACATTCTCTAAACAGTGCCGGATACGGCACATAAAATGTATTCGTGCCCGTCAAGGTGGTTTTGTTACTTTTGTCAAAAGTAACGCAAAAGCACTTTCGACAGCCGTACCGTCCATCAAAAGTACCCTTGCGCCCTGCGGTGCTATTCCTCCCTGCGGTCGGTGTACTTCCGTCCTCATATCTGCAACTTTTCCTTGTCTGCCATTTATACAGGAGCGTGCCACGCCCCTGTCATATGGCGTTCAAAGAAGAATTACCATCGAAAGTCAGCCTGTATTCCCCGCCTGTCCAGATACTCCTGTCGGGCTTTTTCCCGTTCTTCCTCTGTTGGAGCGGTTTTTGATTTCGTATATAATTCACGTTCCACCATAGTTTTCATTTTCTGCTCCAATCCTTTTTTCACATCTTCAGTACAACTATCATCATCAAGCAGATGATATCGGAGCAGTTTCATAAATAATTCCTGTGGTATTTGTACATTTTTCATCCATAGCTCCTTTCAAGATAGCAAGATTCCCTGTTCTTAAAGAGATGGTAATCTTGCCATCTTCCCAATATTATTCAGGCAACATCCAGAACCACTGGTTACCAATTTTTACAGAATCAATTTCCAGTTCCTTCTTCGCATTCCATAGTGTTTTCTTTTTAATTCCCCTGCTTTCCGCCTCTTCTGCCACCTTTGTCTGTGCTACAGAACCAGATGCCAGGACTTCCTTCAGAAATTCCTTTGCTGCATGAATTTTCTGTCCCCGGTTGTCTCCGCTCAACAAATCATCTGCACTGATGTCATATTCCCCAATCCATTCAAATCCAGCATCTTTGTCTAAACGAAATGCAATGGATTTCCCTTCCGGTGCAAGGGAGCTTTTCACATGACACACAACACGTATTTCCGGTTCATTCTTGATCCTTCCGACAATCAGCACGCTTCTGGCTGCTGCTTGAAAATCAATAGAGCCAAGTCCACGGTATGACGATTTCCCATTACTGTTTTTGTTCATGTGACCGATTAAAATAATCGCACAATGATATTTTTCAGCAAGCACAGCCACACGCTTCATCAAGGGGCGGATTTCATTTGCCCTGTGCATATCTACATCAGTCCCCAGAAACCCCTGTATCGGGTCTAAAACTACAAGGCGTGCTTTTGTCTGTATGATGGCTTCTTCTAATCTGGCATCCATCATAGTCAGCGCCTGATCGTTATCATCAATCACCATCACTCTGGAACAGTCTGCACCTGCGGAAAGAAGTCGAGGCTTAATGGTATCTCCCAATCCATCCTCTGCAGTCTGATAAATTACATTTACCGGCTCCAGATCCATTGTTTTTTCCTCCAAGGCTGGTTCATCACTGCCCGATGGTAATACTGCCTCACCTTTTGTCAGCTTTGCAATAATCTGCAACACCATTGTGGTCTTGCCCTCACCGGGATCTCCCTGCACGATCGTAACTTTCCCAAAGGGAATAAAGGGATAAAGCAGCCAGCCTATTTTTTCTATCTCTACTTGTTCCATATTTATTAGTTTTAAATTCGGTTCGTTTCTTCTGTTATCCAAAATTACCTCCATTTTCTGTTGAAAGATGGTGGAGACTTTGGTAGAATAACCTCAGTGATTGATTTGGATTTTCTACCAAGTCTCCGCCTTTAGGTGTTTGCCGATACTTAAAGGCTTTTATTTTTCATCTTCCAATATCTCTGTTTTAAAATCACTTGCTGTCCAAGCTGCTAAACAACCATTACCAGTGATTTCAATTACCTGTTTCATTAGTGCCCGGCAGTCTGCCAGTACCTCATATAAATCCTCTGTTTCCAGATAATCCAAACGCTCCCACAGCCGCCGTATTTCAAGGCTTAACCGATCACTTTGATATTTACCGACCGCAATCTTTACTTCCTGATGGAGTACAGACTGAATGAAATAGTTTCCTTTCGGCAGTCCACTCACTATAATGCGCGCTTCTAATTCTCTGCGTTCCTCAGGTGTCATCCGGAAACAAACTGTCTGATTGCGTTTTCTATCTTTATCTAATCCACTCATTACAAATCCTCCCTGTATTCACTGTCCAGCCGTTCAGCCAGTTTTGTCTGTTTGTTTGGATAAAGATGCGCGTAGGTATTCAGCGTAGTTTCCACTTTTTCATGTCCAAGCCGATTCGCAATCTCCAACGGTGAAAATCCCAGTTCAATCAACATACTTGCATGGGAATGCCTCAAATCGTGTACCCTTATCCGCTTTACTCCACTTTCTTTAATTCCTCTCTGCATTTCATGCTCCAGATAATATTTTGTAATGGGAAACAACCTGTCGTTCTCCTGCAACTCATATAAGCTGTCCATATAATCTTTGATATCTGCAGCCAGAAACTCTGGAATGGTAATCACTCTCTTGCTTTTCGGTGTCTTTGGTGGAGTGATCACATCTTTCTTGCCAAGACGTTGATATGATTTTGTGATAGAAATTGTTCTCTTTTCAAGATCTACATCTTTCGGATTCAGAGCCAGAAGCTCTCCCATACGCATCCCCGTCCAGTACAAGGTCATAAATGCCATATAAGAAAGTCTTTTGTTCATGACACTATCGATAAACTTCCTAAATTCCTCTCCTGTCCAGAAATCCATTTCTTCTGCCTTGCTCTTACCCATACTTCCGGCTTTTGCACAGGGATTACTTTTCAAATCGTAATATCGAACCGCATAATTAAAGATTGCGCTCAACTGATTATTGATTGTTTTCAGATAAGTGGGTGAATAGCCCATTTTAATCAATTCATTCTGCCATTGACGGATGTCAGCTGCAGTAATGTCATTTACCCGCTTATTCCCGAAATACGGGAGAATTTTCAGCTCCACGATATACTTTTTCGTTCTCATGGTATGCTCCCGCAGGCGAGTCTCCATATCTGCACAGTACATCTTCCAAAAATCCTCAAACTTCATATCAAAGTCCGCTTTTTGCGTAATAAGGAAATTTCGAAGCCATTCCTCCGCCTCTCTTTTGGTCGCAAAACCTCTTTTAGTGGATTTCCGGCGTTTTCCCTGCCAATCCGTATAACGATACTGAATCAACCATTTCCCGGTTTTCTTATCTTTTTCCGCTTTCATTCGACCACCTCCTATGCACTGAAACCATACCAGCGTTTTTCAAAATAGCGTCTGGGAACTTTGCCCGCAATCACCAAAAATCCTTCTTTTTCCAGTTCCTGATTCAGCTTACGGATCAGCTTGTAAGCATGACCTACAGAAACACCCAGCATTTCTGCGAGTTCATTTGCAGTAATATAAATCTTGTTGTTTTCTGCCATATATGCATCCTCCTTTTTTATAGCGTTGTCGCTACATTTTATATCCCCATTATATGTAGCGACTTCGCTATTGTCAAGTATTTTGAAATGCTAGTAGAAAAATTTTTTAAAACATGGTATAATGTAGCCATCTCGATACATGGAGGGCGATAAGAATGACCATAGGAGAAAAAATCAAATACTGCAGAAAGCAAATCGGAATCACGCAAGATAAACTGGCTGAGCTGACCGGTATCCATCCGGTTTCTATCCGAAAATACGAAACCAATAAAATGCAGCCACAACCTCCTCAGTTAGAGAAAATTGCAGCTGCACTCGGTGTCAGTTATAATGCTTTGAATGGCAGTGATACTGCCGGGCTTCGTCTGGAAACAGTCGGTGATCTGATGGGTGTACTTATGGTTCTTTGCAATTCCGGCATCCTCCAGATCAGCGGAGATCGTGGAGAAGACAAGATGTTAAAAGATGATACCGTATCCATCCAACTGAATCCGGTGCTTTCTTCTTATCTTGAAATCGAATATACGGCCAGAGGGAAAGCACATACCTTGTCCTTGCAGGACGCATTGCTGAAAATCAGAAGTTATAAGGTATTTAATGACTTATTGAAATGGGAAAAAATGAATTACATCTACCAGAGTGCATTGAAATCCGCTGGTGATAATCCAAATGAAGCTACACAGGCAACTATAGATGAAATAGCAGAGACGAAAGAAAAAGTGGAATTAGAGTTGCAACGAGCATTATTGCCACTTTAAATAATTAAAAAAAAGGAGACGTTATGGCACCATTAATGATAAAAGATATGTATTTGGGAAAAATTGATGGATACAATGAATTCCTTGAATACGGTCAAGATACTTGCAAAGGACTATTTTTTGAATTTCCAAATGTACCTATTGATAAAATACTTGATGGAACAACCTATTATATATTCGGAAATAAAGGTACTGGAAAAACAATGTTACTCAAATATATAGAAAGTAAAATTCTCGAAAATCCAGAAACTAATTTCACAGAATTTATTCGATTTAAAAAAGATGTAGATACAGAACAAAGAAATCAATTAAAAAGAACTGCAGTACCTTCAAACAGTTTTGAAGAAGTGATTGAAAGCGATATTCCTACAGATATTTCTTTGAATTGTACACTTGCGTGGCAAGTTTATTTAATTAAAGTTATCATAAATAGATTATCTCAGACTGAATATGGAGTTTTTGATCGAACTGATGATACTTGGATAAAGTTATGCTCTTTAATCAAAGCTGTATACGGAGAAAACAATGCTGCTGACCAAATAAAAAAGATTCTACCTAAAATGAAACGTGGAAATCTGGAACTTAATCTTAGCGATTTTGGTAAAATTAACTTTGACTTTGAATGGACAGATTCATCTAAAACTACTGCATCTTTTTCCTCTGTCGCCAAACAAATTATATTTTTATATACTAATTTGAAACCAGTTGAAAATACTATATACATATTAGTAGATGAACTTGAATTATCTCTAAAGAAAAATAAAGATTACCAACGTGATATCACGCTAATTAGAGATTTAATTTTTGCAATTGAATCTCTTAACGAAATTAATCGTACTCAAAACTATAATGTTCATTTGATCGCAACAATCAGAAATGAAGTTTACAAAAATATCATTTCTAAAGGAATGGAGATTAATAAAGTCATTTTAGATTTTGGTGTAACTATTTCATGGGAGCAGAAAGGCGGAAATATCCATAATCATCCCCTACTAAAGATGTTAGAAAAAAGAATTCATTACAGCGAAAAATTAGCTGGATTGCAAGAATCTACTGATATTTGGAATACCTATTTTGTTCCTACAATAGGGGAAAGCAAACTTCCTATAGAAAATTACTTATTAGATCAAACATGGTATAAACCACGTGACATCATTCGTCTTTTTTCTATAATACAAAAACAACACGGGCAAAAATCATTTTTCGATCAAGAAATATTTGATTCAGTACGAAAAACATATGCGGAAGAGTCTTGGATAGAATTTGAAGAAGTATTAACTGCAAAGTATTCTGATGCAGAAGTTGAAGGAATCAAGAAATCATTAACCAGTTTAGCCTTGCCTTTTGAAATAAAAGATTTCCAAAATAACATTGATAGTAATAGGGACTTTTTTGAAGAAGTTGAAACCTTAGCTAAAAACAGAAAAACTCCACATATTCTTAAAGATTTATATGAAATTGGTGTTATTGGAAATTATGGCTCTAACCCTCGGTTTTCATTTAAAGGAGATACTGATTTGAGTCCTACAATGCCTATGACTATCCACTATCCTCTAATCCGATTTTTTAAAGCTTCACTTCCCAAAAGAAGAAAACGTTAAGTTTTTGTACTCAATCTGTACTCAACCACATAGTAAGAGCCCGGAAACCCGCATAAACGCTGGATTTCCGGTCTCCTTTTTTTATTCAAACTCAATAACACTAGGCTGCTTTTTCGTGTTATCATGTATTAAATAAAATAAGAGAGGCGGGCTTTTATTAAATATACCACGTTGTATTATTATTTGCAACAGTTCCAAACATCACTCTAACATCACGGGAATAAATCGTATTATTTATTGCAGTGATGTTAATCAGGTATATACTCTATCACATCACTGATGCCGCAATTAAGAGCTTTACATATTCTATCTATCTGTTTCAGATTGACTGGCTCGTTCTTTCCCATAGAAGCCATAGTCCCATAACTTAATCCGGTTGCGTCTTTTAGATCTCCCTTATTCATACCTCTATCAAGAAGCGTGTGCCAAAGCGGATTGTACGATATCATAATACACCAACTTTCTGTTGACTTATTTTTTTCTTCCTGCTATTATTTTCTTAGGTACCGAGCGGAAGCAGGAAGTTTCGGAGTCCGCTCGGTGTCTATTCGCTTAGTTCTTAATTATTTTCTTTTAAAATGGAGAGGTTCTTGATTTTTTCAAGTGCCTCTTCTTTATTTTTACTGTTCTCGATGATCAACACGACCATTTCCATAACGGTTTTAAATTCTAATGTAGTCATTATGTCTTTTTCCATTTCTCTAACTCCTTTCCTGCTATCTCCTTGCTACAATTATAGTTTATCACTATATCTTCATTTTGTCAACATTTTTCTTCATTATTTTAGAGATTTTCTCCAATAAACTATTGACATGTACGGTACATATGGTAATATACAAACATAAACAACAGAACAAACATTCGCATAGACGGTGCGAGGTTTGAGAGATAATAGGAGGAAAATGATATGTCAGAACTTTTAAAGAAACAGAACTACGGTGTTGAGGTTGAATTTACAGGTATTTCAAGAAAGATGGCTGCTGATGCAGTTGCAGAAATCATCGGAACTACAGCTTCCAGACCAGATCACACCTGCTATCAGACAAGAACCATTCAGGATTCACAGGGAAGAAAATGGAAGGTAATGCGAGACAGCTCAATTCATCCAATTCGTAAAGTTGGAACCGAGAACATGGACGAATACAGAGTTGAATTCGTAACACCGGTTCTTAAATACGAAGATCTTGATACACTGCAGGCAATCATCCGTAAATTCAGAGAAATCGGTGGAGTTCCTCACAGTTCATGCGGAATCCATATTCATGTAGACGGAGCGAACCATACCGCAACTTCTCTTCGCCGTCTGGTAAATTTCATGTATAGCAGACAGGAAATCATTTACGATGCGCTTGCAGTAGGTGACAGAAAATATCGTTGGTGTCAGCCAGTTTGCAAGAATTTACTTGATACCATGAAAAAAGACAAAAACATCACAACCGATTCCGTTGAGAAAATTTGGTACAGCCCAGCAAACGATGGCTACTGTGGTGGAATCAATCATCAGCATTATAACTCTACAAGATACCACGCATTGAATCTTCATAGCTTCTTCCAGAAAGGAACTGTCGAATTCAGACTTTTTAACAGCACTCTTCATGCAGGAAAGATCAAAGCATATGTACAGTTTTGTTTAGCACTCTCTGCATGGTCCATCGAATCTGATGATAAAGTCGTATTCAGAACCATGAACGGATACACAGCAAAGAAAAAAGTCACTTTAATGTATAATATCCTCACAAACAGACTTGGACTTTATGGTGATGAGTTCAAAACATGCAGACTTCACATGATGAAACAGCTTCGTGAGAATGCAAATGCAGAACATGTAGCTTAATCACAAATCGGCTGACCTAACGGCTTTACGGGGAGAAAGGAAATACCATGAGTTTATATGTAGCATACGGAAGTAATCTTAACGTACAGCAAATGTCATACCGTTGTCCTGGAGCGACAGTCGCATTTACCGGATATCTGATAAATTGGAAATTGCTTTACAGAGGAAGCCACACAGGATCTTATGCAACCGTCAAAAGGCAAAAAGGAAGTAGGGTTCCTGTTGCTGTTTGGAATATCGATAGCAAAAATGAGAAGGCTCTTGATCTGTACGAGGGATATCCGAGATTTTATAAAAAGAGAAATGTATTTGTACAATTAAAAAACGGCACTAGGAAAAAGGCTATGATATACCTCCTGCCTGACTCAGCCACTGTGGGAAGGCCATCTAGCCGTTATGTTAAAACTGTATTGCAAGGTTACAAAGATATGGGATTTGATACAGATTATTTGTACGATTCATTGGATTATAATTTAAAAGAAGTGAAATAAAGAGGGGAAACCCCCTCTTTAATAAGAGGTAACCGTTGCAGCGGTTACCTCTTTCTGCCGGGTTTTTGAGTTCCCTGGCGAGTGTGGGTTATGGCTGATTCCTTGTTCGGTACCCTAACAATCAATTCATCCAGCTCACAATCCAGGGCTTCGCAAATCAAGTCGAGGTGTTCCAGATTCACCCTATCTGCAAGCTCGTGGTACAACTCGTTGATGGTGTTGGGTCTTATTCCGGTTGCCCTCGCCAAATCTGCCTGAGTAAGTCTCATCTCCCCAAGCTTTTTTGACAGTAAAATTTTAATCATGCCATTGCTCCTTCCGTTATAATTTAGCACCTCTTGATATATCGGAAGGACTTTTGTTAGATTATATCAAATACTGTTATAAACTGCGTGATATATTTTATACCCTGTAAGGCAAATTTTGAAGCAAACATATTTTAAAAAGCACCTGTTTTGTTATTATTTGAATGTATTTGCATTCATGTGGTCAGCAATTTTCTTCCATGTATTCTGGCCACAGCAACCATCATCATCGATGCCGACATTCTTCTGGAATGTTTTAAGTGCCGTCTTGGTATTCTTTCCAAAATCTCCATCAACGGCAACTCCGAGTATTGCCTGCAGGCAACGTACTGCCGAACCTTCTGCTCCGGACTGCAGCACTGGAAGCTGAATATTTAATTTCTCGGTCAGGCTAACTTTTGTTTCGCTTGATGAAGTGTCTTTTTTCTGTTCTGGATATACGGCTTTTCCGTTCCAATCGAAGATTGTGTAACCTTCTTTCCAGTTTTTCTTTGCGTTTTCAAGATTTTTGTACGCTCCGATCTGACTCTTACTGTCGCCCCAGGTTTTCCGGATTCTGTAATATTTATCTACAGTTGTAGCTGCCGTCTTTGCACCGATCAGCTGCTTGAAACGGTTCCAGTCACCTTTTGCCCGGATTGCAGAAGGGCAATTCTTCGCACACACATCATAGTGGGATACCACATGATTTGCGTCAATTCCAAACTTCTTCATCAGCATCTTGCAGATCTCAACAGTGTTCTGGAACGCTTTTTCGTAATTATACCCTGCCTGCACACACATCTCAATGCCAATGGAATTGTGGTTGTTGCAAATTCCGAAAAGACCACCTCCGTAGTTAACGCCGACATGCCAAGCGCCTCTGTCGAATGGAGTTGCCTGATAAGCCTCGGTATCATCAACGTATACATGAGCAGAGTAGCCGGAGAAATTTCCGTCATGCTGGGCCTTTGCATGTGCCTTTGCATTTGCTCCTTTGGCAAAGTTATCTGTATTATGGATAACGATGTATTTAGGTACCTGATTTGCATAGCTGTTGTTATTGCTGATTAAACTTGTGTTAAGATTCATTGTAACATCCTCCTTATTCGCTTCTGGCATCGCAATTATCTTCGCCAGAATTTCCAATATCTTTGATCCATAATTCTTCCCTGCGGCCCAGCCTCCGCCCTGTGGATTTTCCTGTATCCCAAGCCATTCAACATATGGGGCTATTCCTCTTTTCACATAACAGAAACGAGGATCCACGCATACACCGTACAGTTTTTCGTTAGATGCATATGCTTTAAGATGCTGGATCTGTGCCCGGATGCCGATCCATGGATGAGAGAACGAATTCCCTTTCATACCATTTTTTGTAACGCCGATTCCGGCAAAATTGTTCTGGTCCAATGTTACGGCAGAACCATTGAATGTGAAATTACCTGTTTCGAGGCAACTTTGCGCAAAGGCGATATCTCCCCTTACTCCTTCCGTTTTTCCTTCTGATATATAATATTCAACCATATCGATTACGGATTTAGGTACTGCCGGATTAACTTTCTGTATATATGACTGCATCTGCTGGACCGTAGCAACTGCAGTTCCCATTATATTCGTTTTCATAATATCCCCCTAAAAAAGGAAAGGGCTTAAGCCCCTTCCTTCTGTGAACCATTAATTTTTCCATCGTCTAAAAGATCTTTCACGCCGCAAAACCACACATCAATTATCTTAAGCAGCGCATCTTCCGACATAATAACCTGTAGCCACTTTGGCAGTAATCCTCTCGCCTGCTGAACAACCCATTTCAATTTCTGCTGTCCCGTTCCTGATTCTTTATACATATGTTCCGCTTTCAGGATCAGCTGGTATACCTGTTCACGGATACCTTCCAATCCTTTATGCTTGGCATACTGAAACGCAATAACCAAAGTCACTACAAGCAAAATTAACACCGCAACCAGTAATACCGGGAACGGAATCTGTTTTAAAAAGTTAAGTAATTCCATAAGTAATTCCTCCTAATCAATGCTGTATTTGGCCAGAACTTCTCTGTCCATTTCTTTTTTGTGTGCTTCTGCACGCTGAAGATTTTCAAATGCTTCTTCGAGCTCGCCATTATGCTCTCCTTTTACAATTGCATGATGTAGCCAAAAGAGCACGCGCCCCGTAGCATGTGTAATTTCTTCATCCGCTTTTCTCTGTTCAATTTTATACTTAATGCGTTCCTGCTCTCGTGCCTCCACTTCCATGAGCCTTCGCTCAATATAGTGACGAATCAGAGCAAAAAAAATGCCGGCAACACCTCCGCTGCCAAGCACAGATAGACAAAATGTTTCGAGCATTACTCTTCCCCTCCGAGTGCTTTTAAGAGCCGATCCAGATTACCTCCGATTAACCAATCCACCAGTTTTCGCATAAGAACCTCCTTTCGCCATTAATAGATGCCAATGTGTTGCGCCTAAAAGGTCTATCTCTCGCATGCACCATACCTTACCTCCATGAAAAAAGGGAACCTCTACGGTTCCCTCATGCTTACATACTCTTCCTTTACTTCTTCAATAATCCCTGCGTCAAGTCTTTCATCTTCGCTCGCTTCTACATTCAACATATTTCGCAAATGAGAAAGTTCGGTTGCCAGGCTCTTGATGAACCTGCTCTGCCTCACTATGATTTCATCCTGCTTTTCAATCATATCTTCATAGAATTCCACAAGTTCTAAAACCTGGTTTTCATCCATCGTCGTTACCTCCACTTGTATCTTGGTTTTTCTTCACCAAATATCCAATACCTCAGATGATCATCCAATACAATAGCTAATAGAGATAGGATATACCATGCCACAGTAAAAGGAAGACATATCTGTCCAATTATATTAAAAGGCATATTGCTGTAATCCCATATCCCAAGCCCCAATACAATATTCAAAATGTATCCGGAAAGGAACTCAATTGCAGTTATCCCGACAGCACAGATAAACATCTGTTTCCATATGAGCATATCCCATCCTAGAAATTCATTTATCGAACCACAAAACAAGAAGCAAAGCCCTCCAACCAGTACCATAGGCAGCGAACTGTACCCTCGCCATATCAGTTCGATCATGTAGTAAATCGTACCTCCTATAGCGAAAAGCACAGCGTTTCTGCCTATGGTCTTCAGAGTATTCATTTAACCTCCTTGTCGGCTGCCATTTCGGCCAGATAGTCCTTTAAAACTTCGGACTGATATTCTTCCGGGATCGGTGCTCCGTATTCAATCTTGGCGATTTCCGAAGCTTTGGAGCAGCCTTTGATCCACATGTTCAGTGAATTCGCATAGGTTGTGTGATAGCTTTTGAATTCCATTGCACCATTAATAATCTTCTGCATATCCTCAGCAGAATAATACCGGCACGGATTGCCGTCTTCATGGTATTCCAGTTTTTTGATGCCAGCGGTCAGCTGAGCCTGTTTTCCAAAGAGATTTAGCTGATCTTCATCTTTTAAGCTGAAATGTTCTGTTCCTGAAGAAATAGAAATGTCCACCCCTGCAAATACTGTACTCTGGCAAATCTGCGAAATCTCTTTCTTCTTATTTGCACGATAAGTTTCAATAGAAAGATAATCTGCGTTCAGACCTTCCTCCTTCTCTTTTAACTGGTCGAACCAGAAGTCAATGTCTGCAGATATTTCTTCTTTTGTTGCGGTGGACACTGTAACCTTAAAATAGATTTCATCTGCTTCCATACCCTGTGGTCCTTCATCTTTTTCCGGAAGCTGGACTTCGTTCTTACGAATCCATACATCAGCGGAACCATCTGGGAGAACAGCATATGTAATGTTTCCTTGTGATTCCGGGCTATTCGTTTTATGCATAATTCAATTTCCTCCACTTCTTATAATATTTTTCCATAGCATAGCTTTTCTGTTTCGCATAACGGCTGATTATATTTTTAGCCATCGAAATAAGTTGATCCCAACATTCTGCAACCCTCACAAGAAAGGAGTCTGTTGTTACAAACCAACCGTTATATGCTATGGTACTCATGGCGAATTTACTACCTATAATCTTTTTGTTCTTTATTTTTTTCGCAAATCTATGAATTTTCCTGCGAGCCTTTAGGAATATTGATGCTCTTATCCTTGTTGACACATTCCGTATTGTCACTGTTTTTCCGGAATAACATCTTTTGATTAAATTCTGTCCATGGAACACAAGCCCCATATAGTCTAAATCCCTTCCTTTTTGTTTTCCGTTTCTGTCAACATAACCTGTACGAAATAACGACCAGGAATCTTTGATCTTTAGACAGAGTGTAGATTTTACGAATTCAATAACAAGCAGCATTGCCTTATGAAGATCTTTCTTATTAGAGCCAAAAAGAATGATATCATCCATCTGAATCATGATATGATAAATCAATCTTTTTCTTGTTGTCTTCCCTCGTCTGGTCTTCATTTCATAAAGTTCATTTGTGCAATAATGGTACAAATAAGATAGATAATAATTGCACAGATCTTTCGACACCGGAGAGCCTATAAAAATCCCATGTTTGCAATCTTTCTCTTTATTCTGCACCTTTGCTTCAGAATACAATCCAATCAAAGTCTCAAACAAGTACAACAACATATCTGACTTTCCTAAATCTCTTCGAAGAAATTCTAATATTTTATCATGTGACATAGAGGGATAGCATTTTTTTATATCTGACTGAACGCAATATTTAGTTCCTTCCGGATCACGCGACATCCATCGTTCGATGTATTTTTTGCCGTAAGCTTGTCCTCTTCCAGGTATTGATGCAACTTGAAAAAGTCCGACTTTTGCCGTCCACAACTCATCTGCCGCTTCCTTGGCCAACACCTCATATAGCTGCATGATCATCTTTTCAAGTCCTAGCGTTCTAATTTTTCCGCTCATTCCATCTACTATATCAACATTTTTCACAAGTTTCTCTTCCGGAACTACCATATAGATATGTTCCCTTACAGTTCTGGTCTTCAAATGCCACGACATTTCATACGCAATCTGATCGATCACAGATGCTACAAATTCCGGCGAATTCTCCAACCGCCTTCTAGCCTCATTTTTACTTATGCTTCCATAGTAAGCAAAAATACTCGGCATATTACCATTTTCTAGCTTGTCATATATAAATGCAGCTATGTATTTCCTGATGAAATTTTCGCCAGAAATATCCATTCTTCGGCAATATGTCTTCATTACCAGTCCTCTTTCTTTCTGTGTTCAAGAGCTTTCGGTTTTACTACTAACCCCCACCTGTGTCCACTTCCGCCACAGGGTCAGCAGTCAGTTTCCTGACCGCCGATGCTGGTGCTTGAATTTCGGGCATTCCGCCCCCGCCATTTTAGGGCTGTCTCAAAGGACAGCGAAACACGCTACACATCAAAATTCTCACAGAAATTCGCGCGGCATAGTTCCACCAGCTGTTACCGAGCCCGTTGTTCAGGTTCGCATACCACCGGCCCGCGTTAGACCCGTTGTTCAGGTTGCCGCCGGAAAGCCACTGCCAAACGTAGCGTGAGTCCGTATGATTTTAAAACGCCCCGGCTACGCCGGGAAATAAAAGGGGAGCTCCCCTCTTGCCATTCGGCAATTCACCCCCTACGCTGCTGCTTTCGCACAGCGTCCAGAAGCAGAAAGACGCGCGGCATAGTTCCACCAGCTGTAACCGAGCCCGCCGTCCAGGGCCGCACACCACCGGCCCGCGACAGACCCGCCGTACAGGGTGCCGCCGGAAAGCCACTCTCTTAACCCGTCAGAAGTCTGATCAAGCTTGTCGGTGTACTGTCCATCTGCATATCCGGTACTGGATGATGCTGCCACTTTCGTTCCATGTCTTACAGATGGGTTCTCTGGATCATAGCCAAGTTCACTGATGTATTTCCAACTTGCCTGCGTATCTGCAATGCTATATCCACACTCAACATAATCCGAGGTCACACTTGTTGCTAACTTTGTGCAGTCATAACAAATGCAAGCCGTCATTACATGATTAGATATCTTAAGAATTACATTGCTGATAACTTCGTAAAATCCCAGGAACATTTCTACACCGAACAGAATGTATGGGTCTTTTCCAGATGTATTACTGTTCGGAGAACCGCAAGAACCAAGGACATTATCGCATGCACCTGTGTGCCATGGCATTGTAACGATAGTGGTCTTTACTTCTGTAGAGCCTACCATTGTAGAACCGGTAGAAAATTTAGTTCCTCCATTATCTACATAAACTGCAGAATTATTGCTGTCATAATCTTCAATTTTTGTAATGATGACACGATTTGCTTTTGCATGAAGTCCTGCATTTGCTCTATCATCCGTCGGATTGCTACCACTTAAAGCTGTGGCATTTCCAATGGATACCGTGCTTCCGACCACCAAATAGTTTGCATCACTTTTGCTGATAATGATACGTTCCACATTATTTTCAACAACAGTCGCATAGAACCTGTTGTAATATCCTGTGCAACCAGACATGATTGACTGTGAATTCCGTGTTGCGAAAGCGACCTCAAACAGGTTGTCCATATGGTTTTTATCCTGTGCAGTTGTTCCACAATACTGTGTTCCTTTGGCTTTGAATCGTGTAATCATTCCATTGTGAGACTGATCATGCGCAGCGTTTACTCCGCTAATAGATGCAGCCTTTCCATCAGAACCATTTCCGGCCATATATTTAGCCTGTGCAACGAACGGTCTGACAGTCTGATCTGTACGGATTGCTGCTCCTTCCGGAAAGAAGCCTGCGTGATGTTCATCTGAGATAACAAGGCTTTCTCCATTTGCATCAATGGTTATGTTAATCCACTGAGTCAGATACAACATCCATGTATCTCTTTCTGTCCTGGAGAACTCATTGTCGATTCCCTTAATATATTCCACAATGAATTCTCCGGCATCATCTACATGACCATTAACTTCCAATCCATAAAAAACAGATTCGCCTTCAAAATCATTTCTTCCTCTTACTGTGTTCGTAGAAGGCTGTGCTACCATGCCTACAGCATCGAGAGTACGTGTGCCCGCCGACAATGGCGATACATCAAATGCACTATGATGGACCCCATATTTTTTTCCAGTTCTCTTGAGATTAAGAATGAATTCAGCCTGTTTGTTTTTTTCTCCCGCAAACATACTGGCGGCTTCCATAAGTGCCACATCATTATTTATCAACTGTCGAAAGACAGCGTTAAACACATCTGCATGAGCAGGATCAGAAGTTTCTAATTCGCGGAGCTGATTGTTGAAAACAGCTCCAGAAATATCGAAATACGACATTTTCTACCTCCTTATGATAACATTTATCTATCATTATCCGATTACTTGTTACAAAATATCGAAATACGTTAGAATGTATCATCACACTCGAACACGCATTCCATGTCTGCATCCTTTCCTTTCTTCAGAAACGCTTTCATGGCCACCATATCCCCATCTGCATCATATAACCCAACTTCAGAAATATAAGTGTTTGCCAGCTCATTTTCTGCCAGTGTGCAGCGATATCTGATTTTTGTATCAGAAAGAACCTCATAACCATCAACGTTCTTGCGAAGCAATTCATGATGTAAGGTGTTCTGATCGGCACTGTGTGGTTTTACTGTTCCGCCCGAATCTACACCTCCATCGCCAAAAGCCATGCCTACAATCTTTGGGAGCGATGAAATCCCCGCTCTTGCTTTTACCATTTTTTTCTTAGCCAGTGTTGTAACTGTAGTCCCTGCCATTTAAAGGACCTCCCTTCCTGAATTTAGTTTTACGCTTCCATCTAGCCTACACGTTCCATCCAGTCTTGCGGCCCGTGAAGGAATAACCATTGTGACCTCTACTTCTTCTTCATGTTTAACAGGCGCACGAATCCGAACTGTCTGCAGATATGGCGGCTCTCCTGCATCAAGCAATAAAGTCCCGTCTAACAAACAGTTGCCGTCCAGAATCTTATTACCATCACGCCAGCCCATAATTACCCTCTGTGTGCCTCTAAAATCAGCTTTCTCAGCATTAATCATATCAGGCAATGAAATACACTGTTTCGTTTCAAAAGCCTCCTGATTGCCGATAAACAGCCTATGCCCGATAAAAGTTTCCATCGGATACCAAGAATTGAGCTTTCTCGTTCCGTCCAGTGAAAAGTTTCCATCAAGAAAACCTTCCCACCATACAAAATCACTTCGTACGAAAAAGGAAGGCTTAAATATATTTTCATGATATACATCTGGAATCCGGTGAAAAATTCGATCTGCTATAAAATTCTCAGTTAAGACTGTATCGAATGGATAGACTGGGCGAAATTCTGTCGGATACCAATGATTCAGATTGATACTGCCGTCAAGAGCGAAGGAGCCATCAAGAGAATACTTCCACCATGAAAAATCTGAATGATACGTCACTCTCTGTTCAAAGCTCTCTGTGCATTCAATAAGCATGAGGATAACAGAAAGAAGATATACTGTGTGTGATTGTTTCAGCTTATCGACTTTACTCTTAACTTCTCCTAGTTCTACCTCTGTTTCACCTTCCAATTGAACGCTGAATATGTTAGGGTGAGAAAAATAATATCCAGGCTCATTACAATCATGAACCTGGACATCATAATCCGTCACGCCTTTTAAAATCTGTTCCATTCGCCATGGGGTCATTGGTGCTTTTGTGTTTTTCTTTTCACGGAGCAGCCGTCGTCTTTCTTCATATGACAGGTCCTCTCTTACGGGCAATCCATACTTGATCTCATGATATTTAAGCCCCCATGTAGCTGTATCGATAAACATCTGGTATGGAAGTTCTTCAATATGCACAGTGGCCAGATCAAGCTCTCTGCCCATAACTTCGTATATCCATTTTCCGACATAGGATTTATCATACCAGCCTTTAGTTACATATGTCAGCATTCTGTTGGCCGAATCGCTCCATGGGAATCTTTCCAGATCTATACTCATGTCTCAGCCCCCTCTAATGTAAATGTCACATTACCGGTATCTGCATACTCGCTTGATGAAAGGTGAATGTTTTCTCTCTTTCCATCCATCGTAAAATCTATGAAATCGCTTACTCCGGTTATGGTTGACAATACTGTTCGAGCTGAATTGTAGCGAAGGATATTTGTTTCTTTCGCCGCAGAATAGACTGCCATCATTTCAGTTTTGAATGTCGAGATTACATCATCCAATCCAACGCCATCCAGAACAAGTCCTGTACAGGCAAAATCTACAGTTTTTACTGTAGCTGACTTGACAATCAGCTTAGACGATCCAGTAGGCAACAGTCTTTTGCTCCTGTCGTTCGGAGAAACGATGTGGTTGTAAACTGCTGTGACCAATGTACTTGATGCGGGCTGTCCGTTGCTATCAACTAAGATCAGTCCCACTGTTCCAGGTCCTTCAACAGCTGGTTCTACAATACAATCTCCAATCCCGGGAACTTCTTTGGCCCACTTAATATAGTCAGCATCATTCGCGACATAGAACTGCGAATCTTGGAATTCAGCATGGATTCTTTCGTAATAATCTTCATCGTTTTCTTCTTCGGCACCGCCCGAAGTTTTCTCGCTGTTGGTAATCGCTGTAACGCCATTGATCGGTGATGCCATAATTGTAATCGTATTTGCCGGAACATTCCCAGATACTCCAGGAATGACCGCTTCAACCGCAAGATCCATGGTTTCATTCTCTGCGAACGTAACAGTTCGCAAAGTCTGGAATTCAACAGCTTCCATCTGATCTGTTGCAGGAACTGCAAAAACTGTGCCTGCTGCCAATACTGTGCCATAAGCCGCCGTAACAGACACTGTTCCAGTTGCTGCTACAGCTTCTTTTCTTGTCACTCCTGCTTCTCCACCATGCAGATCCATCCAATCGCCCCAAGAATATTCCGGAAACGCAACCATCAGGCAGCGAACAAGATTGAACTGTACAAGCTGAGATATTTCGATGGCCGTAGGCATGGTAAAATCATATGGGAAATCACCTTCCATATCCGATATATCCGCCGGAAGGTTCCCCATCATCCTCTCCTGTATCTGGTCAGAATCACTTTCTGACACAAATTCCGGAACTTCAAACTCTGGTCTAGCCATATTAACCACCTCCTCTAAACTTCAATGATTGAATCAACGGTAAAAGGTTCTCCATCAACTGAATAAACTATGAATGATACTTTTACCCTCCCAGTACCCCATTCAAAAGAAAACTCTTCTACCGATGATGTTCGCGGATTGACCATCAGAGCTTCCTGGATTGTCCTTTCTAGAGAAAGTTCTACAGTGCTTTGGTCAGATTCTCTTGTTATATCTTCCGTTTCAGTTCCATGATCATCCGAATATCCCAGGCAAGAATATCTTTCTGTAGATACCGTTTTTACACACCATATTTTATATGCTTCATATCCATCGTTCATTGGCACATTATTTGCGGCGGTGCGAACAAAATCTCCTTTTTCAAGATCCCACATTGGCGATGGTTTATAGTCAACGTCATATTCTTCGTCTTCCTCCTCATCCACAAAATCTGGAACATCCACAGTCGGCAGTAAATTTTTTGATTCTTCTTCCATATTGCCTCCTATAATCCACTTGCCTTGACTACTACATCTACGACTACAGGTTCTCCCTCAACCCATACGATAAGCACACGATCTCCCGGTTTTAACTTAGGCATAACCACCTTATGGCTATGTGATCCCGTTCCGCTGTTATGCCCTCCGTGCGTTCCTCCAGATACGTTGGTTGATAGATTGGCCAAAAGTCTGCAGACGGAATAATCCTTTTTAGGAATAGGCAAAGGAAAGGTATTGGAAACAAGGGAATAATCTTTCTTAATCACTCCAAAGTCGAACGAAAATCCTCCTCCTGAGTGTTCTCCCATTCTCGAATCCAATACCTTTGCAAGCTTTTCCATTCCATTTTTTTCCATTTTTGACATAATGTTCCTCCTGTCAGTCAAATGATCCATCGTCAACCCAGCCCCAGACATGAGTCTGATTCCAGTTTTGTGTAACCAGATGCCATGGGTGTGCTTTTCCGGAACCACCTTTGATCGTGATTTTTGCTTTTCCGGCTCCTACACTGTATCCTCTGGCATCTGGATAACTGCTGACATAATGCTTACCGCCATGGAAATTAACAATGTCCCCAACATCATATGATTTTGCTTTTGTTTTTTTATTCCCACTGCTCTTTTTTGCTGCCGGTGCTTTTTTCAATCCCAGTGTCATAAGCATTTTATCTACATCATGCGTAGCAGATATTACGATATAATACCCAGCACTTATTGAAGCTGTTTTTAGATGAATCTTGTCACCCTTCCGAATGATAGGAATATCCGGAAGTTTTATCGTGATTTCTTCCTTTGGTTTGCCATCATCTGCAAGGATCTCTCTCGCTTCTTTTTTTGCCTCATCCAAAGTATCATTGGTTCCCCTGGAAACAATCTTCTGTCGGATTCCGTAGCTTGTCTTTCCATCAACTGTAGCCTCAACAGGTGAGCATCCATCATCATTTGCTTTTCCGATGATTTTTACCCTTGTAACCATCCCGGTAGTGCTGATCTTATGGTTTACTTCTGTAAGATGCTGTGTTTCTTCAAAATGATATACTGTTTTATTTGTTCCAAAACCAACTACGGTCACATTCATTTTCACAGCCCGCAGACATGCCTCAATGCCACCTTTCTTTTTGGCTTCCTTGAGGATTTTCACAACCACTGTTCCAAGCTTTTCAGACTTATAAGCCAGTTTCCCATGCTTCACATTTGGTCCGCTGTAAGATGTGACCTTTATGCCCCAGCGTTTCAACACTTGGACTATGGCTGACTTTGTCTTTACGCCAGCTGAAAAATATACATGATCTTGTGATTCCTGCAGATCATATAGAACATCGTATGCCTTTACCTTAAACTTCTCTCCGGATGTTCTCGCTGAAGGATTCCATTCAACTATTTTTCCTCTGGTTGCTTCGGCATTTTTGCCGCCATTATAGGAATACAAAAGTGCTGCATAACACCCAGGCTTGGCAAGAGAAGAAATTCTTCCCTTTGAAGTTTTATCGTTCTTGGCTGAAAAACTAATTCTGGCCGCAAGCTGGTTCTCTCCCTCTTCCCAGGATACATCTTCGACAAATTGCGTGATGTCGTAAGCCTTTTTATCTGCAGTCATAATGGCCACGAGGTATTTATATTTCATTGGATTTATCAATACTCTCGCCTCCTTATGGTAAAGTCAGTACTGTTCCTGGATATATCCAATGTCCGTTGTCGCTATTGCGCCGGCCATGTTTCTTAGCAGCCGCTTCAATAACCTTCTTATTGGCATTGTAGATATTTCTCCACTTTGATTCAGTTTTATATTTCTTACGAGATATTCCGCAAAGCGTATCGCCTCGGACAATCCTGTAGGTCTTTTTCTTTTTAGTAGATTTCTTGGTACTTGGCCTAGTGGTTTTCTTTTTCTTTTTAGCTTTTTTCTTAGTCCCCAGTTCCTTTGTTGTATAAATCTTCATCTCGACATATGGAACAAAAGATATCTCGTACGAATAGTCCCCATGTCCGCCAAAAGGCTTATACTCAAAAGATTTGATAGTAACATCTTCATTGATACCAGCTTCAGAAACCACCAGATTTAAAGGTGTCTTTTTTGTCTGCCAGCTTTTCAGTTTGCTGGCGCAGGTTTTTGGCGCTATCCATTTCTGGTTTACGGAGGCAAGCTTTTTTCTGCCTGCCCCCCAGAAATATCCAGACCATTTTATAATCTGAGTACCCATACCAGATGGGTAACTCATTTTTCCTTTTCCAAGAATGTTATATTCCTGATATGCTGTTTCTCTTTTTACATCAACATCATCTTTTGGCATCGAAGGGAACTGGAACTTCGATGCCGAATTATGCAATTCTTTTAATATCGCTCCCATGTTCCCTCCTTATGTTGTAACAGGCGTATTCTCATAAGCTTCGCTGAGCATTGTTGCAATTTCGCTTCCAAGATCGTCAGCCAGCTCCTTGATATGCGCTTTGATGAGCCGAATAACATCACTGTCATTTGTATCTGATATATTGAACTGCGGGGAGAGGTTAACCTGTACCACAACGCCAGATTTGTCTGACACTACATTCGTTGGCACAGTTTCTTTCTCTGTTTTTTCAGAATCTTGTGAACTGGAATCTGTGTCGAAATAAGGTATCGTGTTTGATACTTCTTTGCCAACGATTCCTCCGCTCGCATGTGCTGATATCTCATCATCAGGACCAAGAACTCCCAGTGTCCGTCCTGCGGATTTCCACAATTCAATACCTCTCTGCCGTCTGGCCGGCACTGTAGGAATGATATATTCCAATCCTTCCTCACCTACCCACGACAGCTCAGCTCCATTCAATCCGACTTCACCGCCTGAAGCGTGCCCGGCTATAGTGGCTGATACAGATGATCCGCTACTTGATGTGGAAATGCTAGCTGATGGATTCGTAATATGCCAGTTCAATGTAACCGCAACATCTGCAGATGCAGTGAAGCCCTGTGAGAATGTGCTTTGTACCTGTCCGGCACATTCTGAGTAAATAGCTGCCGCATTATTCGTCTGGTCAAGTGTGACATCAACATGTCCGTCTGCTGGAATTGTCTCCGAGAAAGCAGATACTACATCAGCTGTTGCGAGAGAATAAATCTCAGCCGCATTATTGGACTGATCTAACGTGATGCTCGCATGACCATTGGCCGGAACATCACTTACTGCGCTCTCAATATCTGCTGTTACCTGCTCCACAACGCCAGAAGTGTCTGTTGTCGTGCCTGAGAAGGTAACATTTGCACTGCCTTCAACTGGTACATCTCCTACGGCACCTTTTGCATCTTCTTCCGCCTGTGCCTGCATTCCGGAGGTGTCGGTCGTTGTATTTGTGACATTTACATTTGCAGATGCTTCCTGCTCAATAGGCTCTGTTTCCGTTTCATCTGCTGCCTGTTCGGTTGCAGACTGCATGCCAGATGTATCCACCGTTACCAGTTCTGATGGGATAGTAACAGATGCGCCTGCCTGCACTTCAATTCCATTTGCCGCAAGTGTCCCGGATTCCATGCCGAGAGCTGCCTCAATCTGAGCCGCCGCTGTATCGGAATCCACTTCTACATCTGCCAGATCAACTTTGACTCCTTCTGCTGTCACAGACATTTCTGCTCCTTCTGCATTCAGAGCCGACATAGCCTGCTCGATAGCAGCCTGAGCCTTGTCTCCGTCAACTTCTGCAGTCAACGTATCCATGGAAATAGTCAGTTCCTGGTCTGGGTGAATAACATACGGGCTTTCGATGCCATTCTGTTCTGCAATGGTCTGCCAGTCAATTCCAAGAGCGTTGCCAATTTCCCATAGGCAATCGCCTTGATCAACCTTAATCTTTACATGATCAGCGGTAACCTCCTGTGTTTCACCCAAGTCACCAAGAGCTTCATTCAGCTTTGAAGTCCATGCATCTTTGTCAATATCAACGTCTCCATCAACAGAAGCTTTCAGTCCTTCAAGTGTCACATCTTCAGTTGTAGTCTCTGCCGCCGCCCTGTCAATCGCTTCTGCAAGTTCAGGAGGCAACTGACTGCGGACCGTTTCATACATTGGATTGCTCGGATCCGTAAGTGATGCTTTTAATTCATCACTTCCATTCTTCCAGATCTGATTAGCATAGTTCTGCCATGTTGCAGACGTATCGCCAGCAGCTGCTCCAACCTCAATAGCATCATTAAATGAATCCATAAGGCTTTGCGGAACTGCTTTCCCCGCTTCCCGGTAATCGTCAATTAGGCCCTGCATCTGTGTTACATCAGGTTTCATGCTCTCATACATGGTACTCAAGGCATTCTGTGTAGCATCAGTTGTAATTCCTAATGTTTTTCCATTGCCAAGTTCGTTGAACCCGTACATCAATGCGCTGGTCATAGCGGATGTATCTCCGCTCTCTAATTGTTTCTGTGCTGAATCAATAGAAAACTGCGTATTTTCCGCAAGGCTCTGCCTGTTGCTCTGAATCTTCTCAGCATATGCAGAATTCAAAGTGTTCGAACCAAGCTGTAAGCTCTTCGACAGCTCACTTCCTTCCTGCCCTTTTACATACCAACCAGTCATTTCGTGATACTGCTTATTCTGAGCAGATGTGATTCTTCCGGCTGATTCCATCGAGTTAAGCTCTGAATACCACTGCTCAACATCTGCCTGTACGCTTTCCTTTGCCGATTGCCTCTGATCTCTCATTGCTCCCAGTAAGTCAGTGAATGAGCCACTTTCCAGATCAGCTGCATTCAAGCTCCCGTATTCCTGATTTATCCAGTCCCATTTTGCCTGTGCTTCCGATTCCTTCCACCGGGCAGTTATGCTGTTCATTTTTTCCTGCAAAGCACTGATGGCGCCTTCTTCATCTGCATCTATGATTCCATCTTTCAGTGCCTCAGAGACCTTTTGTGATAACTGGCTAGATAATCCATCCAATTCAACATAATCCGCTGTAGCCCATTTCTCGATGTTCTGGGCTAATGTCTGTCCCTCTTCCGTACCTCCGAGATACGTCTGAACGTGGATATGCGCTGCAAACGTCCGGCTTTCCAGTTCTTCAATCTTGCTCTTAACAAAAGTTTCGATATTACTTGTGTAATCTTCCTGTTCTTCTGTCGTAAGTTTAATACCAACTCTGCTCTTAAACTCCAGAACGTCATTGGATTCCAGCGCCTTCTGGGCATCTTCTTGAAGCTTATCAGCGTTCTTTACCTCATTTAAGGCAACTTCCACATTGGCCAGGTACTTCTGATCAAGAATTCCAGAAGCAATGTCCTGCACTTCCTGAGCTGATAGTTTGATGTTTCCAAAATGTTCTTCCAGATTACTGCTCAAAGCTTTCTGGTTATAGTTGTCTACTGCAACACCAATTCCAACCACTGCCGCTGTTACTGCCGCTGCCGCAAGTCCGAATTTCGCCGCTGTCGGAACCATTGCTCCCAGATCACTTATGAACGCTCCAACACTTGGCGCTGTCTGTGCTGCAAGTCCAATGCTTTTAATAGCATTTCCGATAGGCTGTAAGGTGGTCGCAATATTCTTTGCATTTCCAAGAATCCCAGTTGCTCCTTTAGCGATCAGCATAGAGCTGAGCACAGAAGAAAGGCCTGCTTTCTTTCCTCCCGGAAGAATAGCAGACGCGCTAGAGAATAATGTTCCGAGGCCGGAAGAAATCAGATGTTTCCCATCTCCGCCAATCCAGTCGGCAAAAGGCTGACCGATAAGAGTATCCCATGCAATATCCATCTTTCCGAACATATCCGCATTCTGCCACTCATCAGATGCCGTCATGGTCCCGATAACAGTCTTCATGTGTGCTGCTTTTTTGTCCACAGTGTCCATAAAATCATTCAGAGCAACCGTCACAGCCGGCATTGCATCTGTAATGGAATCAACGAATCCTCTGACATAAGGAGTAAGTCTCTGTCCAAAACTGTTCTGAACGCCTTCTACGGCCGACTGCATAAGAGTCATGGAGCCTGCTAGGTTGTCCAACATGGTGTCAGCCATATCCTGTGCTGCATCTTTTGAATTTCCGATTGCATTCGAAAGATCGTTATAGTCCTGTTCTGAAGCATTGATGATAGCAAGCATACCGCTCATAGCTTCTTTTCCGAAAATGGTGGATGCCGCCGCTGTCTGTTCAGTTTCAGAAAGACCTCCTAAACTGCTTCGCAAATTATCCATGACACCTTTCAGTGTTTTCATGTTTCCTGAGCTGTCGGTCAGGCTAATACCATATTTGTCCATAGCCTCTGCCATGCTGTTAGTTGGTGCTGCCATGTTAGCCAGGGATGTCTTTAAGGCTGTACCGGCCATGCTTCCTTTAATTGAACTGTTAGCCATAAGCCCTAATGCCAAAGAAGTATCTTCGACGCTATATTTCATGGCTCCTGCTACCGGCGCAACATATTTGAATGATTCACCTAGCATGCCTACGTTTGTATTCGAACTAGCAGACGCCTTTGCAAGGACATCCGAGAAATGTCCGGCATCTTTTGCTTTCAGACCAAAAGCTGTCAAAGCATCTGTAACAATATCCGAGGTGCTTGCCAGATCTTCGCCGGAAGCTGCTGCCAGACTCATAATACCGGATATACCAGCAGTCATTTGCTCTGGTTTCCAGCCTGCCATAGCCATGTAATTAAATGCCTGAGCTGCTTCAGTAGCGGTAAACTTCGTAGTTGCACCCATTTCCTGTGCTTTTGCGGTCAGATCATCAAATTCTTTTCCTGTAGCACCAGATATAGCCTGAACCTGTGACATCATACTCTCAAACCCTTTGTATGTATTCACAGTATCAGCCAGTCCTGCGCTCACTCCAAGGAATGTTGCGCCCTGTGCTATTGGATTCTTTGCAGCATTTAAAACCGCTCCCATTGGGGCAGTAGCGGCATCTACTATACTCATAGTTGCCGTAAATACGCTTCCGTCCCAGGCTGATGCTTTATCCATCACATCATCGATGATCGGACTTGCATTATCATCTGCACCCAGTTCCGCTGTCCCGGAAGTTCCATCGAATGTGGCCACTGCATCTTCAGCGCTTCGGATTATCTGCGTGGCTGTATCGTCAGCTTCCACTGAGGCCACAGCCACTTCACCATTCAAGGCGGCTAAAGCATCCTCCACATCCATAATCTGCATCGTAGCATTGTCGTCCGCAGTAAGCTCTACTACCGCTTCATTTCCGTTTAGAACAGACAGTGAATCTCCAACACTATTTACCACCCCGGTGGCATTATCATCTGCCCCCAGTTCTACGTCAGCACTTGCTCCGTCAAGGGTTGCTGCTGCATCCTCGACACCAGATATTTCAGCGGTAGCATTGTCGTTTGCACCTATCTCAATATCTGCAGATATTCCTCCTACTCTTTCAGCCGCATCTTCGACTCTTGAAAGAACCGGAGTGGCATTGTCATCTGCTGAAACTTCAATAGAATGCTCACGTCCAAGCGTTCGATCTACTCGCTCTGCTGTTTGTTCAATCCCTCTGGTTTTGAATCCAGATGACAGGATCCGATTTACCTTCTGGGCGGCAGTGGCTAGGGTGTTCATCTTATTCGTAATATTTGATAGGCCAGGGTCTGTATTATCATTCACAGATACAGGAATCTCAATTCTAATTGTTTCTCCCATTTACCATGTCACCCCTTTTTCGTATTCGCCTCGATCCATAGCCTGGTTGAAGCAAAAAGAAAAGCCCTCTCTCCAGAGGGCAGACTCATTACTTCACTTGGCAATAAACCTTGGCGTTGAAATATGTGGTGGAGTAATGTTGACTTCCCACCGGCCATAATCAGTTTTTTGCAGTTTCAGCCTTCAATTCTTCATTATTGAAGCCATTGACATCATCAATGATATCCATAATGCGGTCTTTTTCTCCCGGAAGAAGAACAGCATCGATTACATCAAGGGCATTGATAATGCAGATGCCTTTTGCTTCCAGGCCTTTTTTGACAGCAGGATTATCCCACAGTTTGGCCTGATCTTCTTCCGTAGTGGAGTTGTAAATCAGAGAAGCTCTGTACTTTGGCAGATCCAGCTCGTCTGCAACCCGGATACCCTGACGGCGATTCTTTGTATATTTTGTGTACTTTTTTCGAATATCTTTTAACATTTCATCGGTCAGCGAATGAATGCTGAAGGAGAAATACTTCCGTTCGTTACGAATGATATCAATCTTCTTTGTATCATTTGCTGCATCATCAGCAGCTGCTAATAATCCTTCGAGATAATCATCTTCATTTTCAAGAATCATTTCTTTCTTCTCTTCCTCAGTTAATTCCGGATCCATAAAATCTTTATTTGCCATTTCTTTTCCTCCTGTTTAAAAACAAGGGACTGATATACAGCCCCTCTTAATAGAAATCAGATAGTCAGTTTGCTTTTGTTTTCAACTTTGCCGTTGCAATGCAGGGCAAAAGATCTTTTCAGTACGTCTCCAGTAGCTACATTCTGGATATCGCTATCTCCGGAAAGAATACACTCTCTGTAGGTCACGCGTTCCTGTGATCCGTTTCTTCCTTCGATAACTCCTGTAAACATCAGGACGGGAGATTCCCCATTTGCAATGGCGTTGATTACTGCATTAAACAGCTCGCCATCAAGAACTACGATTTCGGAAATGTTTACGGTAACGCCCACAGTTCCATTGACCTCAAGTTCTCTGTTCTGGCCAAGAGGTGCGTATTTATAGTTGTTAAAGGAACCTTTTGTAGTGAAACTTTCAACCTGTGCAAATGGTTTTCCAGCAGAGTTATAAAGCATCGCATCTTTGCCAGATCTGCTGTGTCTGGCATCAGTAGCTGCACTCTTATTCAGCATTATTTATTCCCCCTTTTCTTATTCTCCAGATGCAGCAACAATAGTGCTGAACTGGAAGTAGTAATTCAAATAGATGTGCTCTGCAGAATCCAGATCGATCACTTCGATATCAAATCCACAGGTATCTCCATCAGTAGTAACAGTTGTAGATTCAGTTACATTGCCGTACTGGATCTTTCCTTCTGCTTCCATGGCATTGCAGATACCCTGTATAGCTGCCATGATAGTGGCTCTTCCGTTTGTATCGTTATCAACCTTTCCAACCAGTGCGTCAGCTGCTGCATTTGCTCTGTTCAGAAGTTCATAACGAGTTTTGGTTCTACGGATTTTCTTCCATCCGCTGTCGTGGTTGGCATCCGGATGAACCAAGGTATTAACACCATTGTCAATCCATACAGCCCCATCGGAAGCCGTAGAGAGGACCAGGCAGCCTTTTTCTTCAGCTACTTCCATCTCTGTATTTGTAAGGATTTCATTCAGAACGCTATATCTGCTAAGAGTTGCGTGTGTCACGGACTGGTTCGCAGGAGTCGCAGCTACGATACCCGCGATATACGCAGCCACCTGATATCCTTTCAGCTCTTCATTGCCGGCATTAGCATTTGCATTCAGCGGTGCAATTACGTTTTCAGTATCGAAACTGGAGATTGATGTCATTCTGTCTTCCAGTGAAGAGGAAGGTTTTGGGGCAACGATTGCCATTGCGAAAGAGCTTGACAGATAAATTCTGTCAAGCCATGCTGCTACCAATGCATGGACAGCGGCATCTTCTGTATCAACACAAATGGTATTGATGTAGTATTTTTCCACTTCTTTTAATCCGGCACTGTAGTCTGCGGTTGTCACTGTCGGATCTGCGCCATCTGCGAAAGCGGACTGGCTAACCGCCGTAACAGTTCCTGATGCATCAGTAATATCGACTACAAAGTTCTTTGAGGAAGCGAATGCTTCTTTCAATGCAGTAGCCTCTTCTGTTCCTGCTGCAAATGTTACTTTTTCGAACTCAGAGCCATCCAGATATACGATGCACTCTTTCTTTGAGGAATCGCCAAGCTTCTCTCTGATTGTTGCTGTGAATTTTGCACCACTTGGATATTTTGTTGAGAGCTTTGCCTTTCCAGTTGCACAAGCAAGAGAGGCACTGCCAACTGTACCGCCGTTTCCTATTCTAACAGCGATAAGTTTGTCAGCGCCTCCAAAGAACGTTTCTCTTAATGCATCTGTGGTGCCGCCGGTGCCAAAGGTTTTTTCATATCCTTCAGATGCCGGAAGAACTGTAGCTTTTCCAAGTGGCCCAATCGAAGACCTGAAAAGCACTGCTACAATACCATCAATTGCTCCAAAGTTTGTTTCATCCCCTCTTTTCTGCACATTGAAGTATGCACCGGAACGGATTTTGTTTTCTCCAAGAGAAAAATAACCTGCCATTTATTTGACCTCCTTTTTCATGAATCTATCGATGATCTGTTTCGCTTCCGCAACAGTCATTCCTGTTTTTTTACAACCCTTAAAGGCTGCTACTGCACATTCGCGAGGAACTCCAAATACTTTTGCGCTTGCATTTTCAAGTTCCTGGATGGTGTACTTGTCAGCGGACGGCTGTACTGTTTGTGTCGCAGCCGGTGTCTTCTTGATATCTTTTTCTGCCATTACTTACTCCTTTCATGTAAGATCGTTGATTGTTACGCCTGATATACCAGGCTGCTTAAATGCGTCTTTTAAGCACGCATAATACCCTGTCAGAGACATCTGCCCCTCTCTAAGGTAATCAGCATTGTTGTTCATTTTCAGAGCTTTCACGACCATTGGAGAATCATCAAACATGATGATCTCTTCATCCTTCGCTAAGCTCTGGTGAAGTGCGGCCATCATCTTCAACCGCAATGACGGTTTCGGGCACAGGAGATGCACCGAAATAACTGCATTGAACCACGACAGGCTACTCCTGCAATGACCATCTGTGCTGTCAATTGATTTCAGTCCAGAATAGAAAACAGGAGTATCTGCCGGAATGGTGTATTCTGATAACTCATCAATTCCAAAAACTATGCATTCCGGGAAAAGCTTCTTAATATACCTGTTCAACGCCATAACAGGATCTGGATCCGTAGTTTCCTGTGCGGGGTATTCCAGAATATCGAACGCAATTTCTTTGCACAGCACTGCGTTTCCTTCCAGGATGTAAGGTTCGCTTCTGGCCCATGCAAAGCACATAGGCGCCTCCCCTTCCGGTTTCATCACCACGTCCTGAAGACAATTCCTGATAGCAACTTCCATCTTCTCTACTTCAAGCGGATCCATGATGTCGTACAATGCGACAGTAAGCTGGCCAGATGAAGACCGCTTTGTATCCACCTGTTTGTTGAAGACATAAGAAATCCTCGGATACTGGCTTTTCCCATTCCATCCCTCCTGCTGATCAGGAGGAAACTCTGTGTTAAAGATGGCCGGCTTATCTGCGTACTTTGACAGAGTTCCGTTCAGAAGGTTGTCCTGAGATAATCTTCTATACAGCAACTGATTCAGATCCATTTTCTACACTCCCCTCATACACGTTCACCGTTTCCATTCCGTCAGAAGAATATCTGATAGTCCACATTCCTTTTTCAATAGCCTCAGCCTGGATTGCGAAATGATTCTGGATATTCTGTGTTTCCGGAAGGAATAAAACTGTGATGGTGTCAGCAGTCACTTCTGTTACTATTCCAGACTGCGCTTTATCCCAGGTTTTATTTTTTGCCGAGATAAGAGATCCTCTTCCGATTTCAGCAAGATTTATAACTTTCTTTGTTTCTTCAGTCAGTAACATTTATCCTCCTAACTCCGAGAACAATGCCAGAATCTCCGGCATTGCAGTTTCTTTGATTTTTTCAACATAAGGACGGGCTGCCATTTTGCTTGTTCCATGTTCCAGGTATCCCGAGTAGTGCATTCCAGATTGGATTCCGAATATGCCATTTCCTCCACCGCCAGAACTGTACATATTCCAGTTCCTTCTCAGGTTTCCGCTCCTTACACCAGGTGGACTTCCAGGAGCTGAAGGACTTGGATTGGCCAATACTGTAAGAGCGGCATTCCTGAGTTCATTGGCACCCTGCATCATCTTTGCATCAACCTGTCGTTTGGCTTGCTCTACGCGGTTCTTTACTTCTTCCTGTACGGCTGCCGCTGCTGCCTCCGGACTCATTTCAGATCATTCCTTTCTTCAAGATAAGCAATGCCGGCAACCCCAAGGTCTCCGGCATTATCAACAGCAAGAACTAAATATGCTTTTTCCTCATATGCAAGAATATCTGACTTTTTGAGATCACATCTTCCAGATACCACAAGGGTATGCGTCAGGGAATGCAGTTTCTGGTCCCATAGGTGTTTTGTCAGCTCCCTCTCATTCGAAGTCGCCTGTGCAAGAATTCCATCCACTATAGTTCCCGTATCTTCATATGAGTTCTTTGCATATCCATCTACATTGTCCACATGCATCTTCAATACCCGGAAGCTCTTCCAGAGATTTCCCGGACGAAGGTACATTGCGTTTCCGAACATCATATGTCTTCCCCCTCTGTTTCCTCATGCGACATCATTCCGGCATAAAAATAAGGCGGTGTTATCCGCCCTGTTTCTGGATTTTCTGCCAACGGAAGAATTGCTTCGGCCGAAGCTGCACTGGCTTTCAAGTCTTTTTTCAGATCCTCATACATCTCTTTCCATAGTTCGGCACGTTCCCCCATGGATAAGGAGAGTGGGCCAACCTTTGTATCGGGTTCAAATGCAAACTTCCGCATAATGCTTTCAAGGCAACGAAGTTTTGCTTTTTTCCATTGCCTCGCCGTCGGAACCTTTTCCGGAATCACCGCATTGTATTCCTCATCGCAGAGCGCACAAGTCTTTTCTTTTCCCTCGACCATTACATCTCCGAGTTCAAAACGCATACGGTCTTTTCCGTATTCAGCAATATTCCCCGGTTCGTACTGATATGTTCCAGGCATCAGGCATCACCTGCGCTTTCCTCCAGTTCCCCAAGGCTCTTCGCCTTAGTTTCAGCTTCTTTCTTTACAGCAGTTCTCGAATCTACTGCATTCAGAAAGATAAGCACTGTATTATCCTCTACAGTGTCTCTAATATGAGCTACAGCATCCTTCTGGTTCATCTGCATAGTTTTTACTGCTTCCTGAAGCTGAGGCTCTGTAACGTCCAAATCGAAGCCCTTATCTCCTTTTACGATTTCGATTTTGAAGAATACTTCTCCGACTGATGCCACGCATTCCTCAAGTGTTTCAACCGGAATACCGTCACGAATCACAGTCAGCACTCCCATTTTTTCAAGAGCTACCGGATCAGCGACTGCTTCGACCGGGATTTCCTCTCCGATGAAGTATCGTTTTCCGCTCAGAGTGCATGGTTTATTTGCAACAAGCTTCATATGGCACCTCCTTAGACTGCAGATTTGTAGAATCTCGCCAGATCATCGGATGTCTTATGCATATCTGTTGCCATAAGTCCTTCCACGTATTCTGTATGTGTCCCATTCTCGCCAAGATAGTTCAGAATCGGAAGTATCTGTCCGTTTCCAAGCATATCCCATGTAAAGATGTAGCCGGCAGACGGTTCATCAATGCTCGGTGCGTTTGTGGCATAGGCAAGAAGGAATGCATCCGGATCTCCGATGTACTGCATGTTTTCATCTTCTCCCATGCCAGCACTGTTCATAATGGATTTAAGCACTACAATCTTTTCAACTCCAAACAACTGCGCAAGCACATTCTCTGTTACAGATGCCGGATTTGCGGTGCTTCCACCGTATTTAACCCTTTCGAGGATGCCCGGATGTACTTTCAGAGCATTAAATACATTAATACCAAGACCAAGGCGGTTCGGCATGCGTCCTGTCTGCTGATTCATGCTTGTCTTCTCGCTATCGATAAATGCAATAGGATCAGAGTTTGCATTGCTGAATTTAATGAACTGGTTTGTGCTCGGAGAGGTATTGTCTACTCCTTCAAGTTCATTCTTCCATGCGCCGGCTTTGAAGTAGCTTTCCGCAAACAGACGATCCTGATGGATATTTGCCTGTTCTGCAATGGTTTTTACTCTCTGCTGTTTCGGCTGCATTGTGGTTGGTCCCTGTCTTCTGCTGAGATCGGTCTGGCGAATCTGATCAATTCCCATGATCATCTGGTCTACCTGGCATACATAAGGTTTCATGCTCTCGCCTACTACTGTAGGATCAACTTTTCCATAAGCAGGTTTTCTGCTCCAGTTATCTCTCAGAAGATCTTCCTTGCTGAACTCATAGTAGTTGTCAGAAGAAAGACTTACCGGACAGGTTGGGAAAAGAGCCTTTGCGAAGTAGTTAGCTGCATTCTGGTAATATGCCAGAGCCATGTTTGTAAGTGCTGTATGAGGTCTGAATACGCCTTTTGCGATTTCAGACTGGATTCCTGCTGCTGTGTTTCTCATCAATATTATCCTCCTTTATCAAGATTATGCTTTTGCCTTCTGGTATTTAGAAAGCTGCAGTCTGCTGTAGCCTCCGGCAGATACATTGTTAAGAGCTACCCCGATCACGTAATCACCAGCTGCCGCAACTGCCGCTTTTCCTCCGGTGGTCGCAGTAACCTCCTGCCCTTTCTTGATCTCAGCGGAAGCAATGACGAATCCGATGTCCTTGATCAGGATATCAACGTCTTCACCCTTATTAACTTTTCCAGCTTCTACACCGGAAATGTCATTATATCCACCTTCGATAATAGAAACGCCAAGCAGAGGTGCTGTGCCATCGGCAGCGACAACCACATTGCCATCAGTATCGTATTTCAGAATAAGGTTACGGATGTCAGCAACATCTGCTCCTGCCTTTTCGGAAATAGTTGGTGACTGGTTGATCTGTGTTCCATTAAAATTTTTACCCATTATCATTCGCCTCCTTCTTAGTATCCGGCTTCGTCTTCATACTCAGCCATAAGCTCCGGATGTGCTTCCCAGGCTTTTGCCAGCGCCATGTTATATGGCATGGAAGGATCTTTTTCAATCAATCCCTTTGCAATCGTATCGATTTTTCCTTCTGCTGCAGACTTCTTGACTGCTGCAGTTCCGCCAGAGAATGATTTTCCGATTTCTCCAAATACGCCAGAGTTGTTGACCATTGCCACATTTCTGTCGAGAATGCTGATCATATCATTGTAGGCAGTTCCACCTGCACTTTTCAGTGTTTTCAAGGACTTAGCCAGTTCTTCTGGCTTCTCTCCAAGAACTTCGTACTTCTTAGCAACTGCATAAAGTTCTCTGTCTTCCGCTTCCTCCGCTCTTTTCTCGAGAGCTTCCAGTTTTTCTCTTACAAGAGGATGCAGTCCTTTGTAAATATCATCGTCTGTATTCTGTTCTGGCGGTGTAAAAGATTTCTTTGTATCTGTTTTCTTTTCAGCTCCATCATCATCGAGAACGTCTGGGTTTTCCTCTTTTTCGCTTTTCTGCGGTGCTTTCTTCTCGATAGACGGCTCCTCGTTTGTCTCTACGGCAAACTTTTTGATAAGTTCATCATATGCCGCTCTTTCCTCAGCAGACATTTTTGACTTGTCGATTTTAATCATGTCTTCCAATTCTCCTTTCGTTTCTACGGATTTCTGAATGATTTCCTCCAGATTGCTATGCGCTTTCATCACCATGGGAAGATCTGTTTCGTCAGGTGCATCCAGATTCTTTTTGATTTTTGCAGATGTTCCCCCAGCCCATCCGGGAATGTATTCCTTCATAGCTGTAGCGAACTGTTCAATGCTTGTATCCATTGCACTCTGCTTCCCGCTGCTGTCCAGTTCTGGGTCGCACAGGATTGAATTAAGTGAATTCTGCAGGGCGTAACATACAGACCAGATTTCATCCCGGATTGCGTCCATGCTCACAGCGTTGATCTGTTCATCAAATGTCGTGGCTGATTTCTGCACTTCTCCGCTAATCCAGTTCAGGAATCGTTTAAATAGTCCGATTTCCGGGTCTGATGTTTCCTCTGCTTTATTCTTGCCTTTCAGCAGTTTGATATCAGCTCTCTGATTTGCGCCTTCATCAACGAAATCTACTTTACCCACTTCCAGGCCTTTCAGTTTTGTTGCCACAATGCTTCCTCCTTTCGCTTTTATTTATCAAAAAAGCGCCCTTTGGACGCCTATTGATCACATTTATTTAATTCCATGCCACGCTGTCTGAAGCAGAAATCCTAAAAGATACCAGATCTTATCCTTTATCTTCTTCATACAGATTTCTTCTCCGAGCTTCTGGTCGTAATTCTGAGCATCTACGCATGCAGATGTTTCAATGATCTCAAAACCATTTCGAAGCACGCAACGAACCATTGTTGTCTTATAGCCTACGGTACTGGTTTCGATATAGCTGATAAAGTCATTCACCATGTGTTCTCCTATTGATATGCCAGATATCAGTTTCGGATTCTCCTGAACCTGCATATAAGACTTCTCGAACACATCTTTCGGAGACCAGCTGATATATCCATCCGGATATTTAACTACATATCCCGGATTGCCATCATCTGAACCTCCAAATCTTTTTCTTGCTTCTTCAATGGTATCGCAGGCACCTGTTTTTAATGCCTGTGCTTCTGCAAGAGTTGCTTTTTCTGCCTCAATAAGTTTTGTTCCAATATACTTATTCATTGTTTACTTTTACCCTTTCTGCTTCCCCTTCAATGGAGAACATGCTGTAAGTTCCATCTTTTACTTTCTCCCAAACATCCGCATCTGTAAGCTGGAATCCAATCCACCAGCCAACAGGGAGTGTACCTTCCGGGATTCCCATTGCCGCCATCTTCTCTTCCGTAAATACAACACTCTCGATCAGATACGCAACCCCACCCCTCTCGTGCATCTCTCCGCCTTCCCGGTAGAGATCAACGAACTTGTAAGCGGCGCTTTCAAGTTCCTCAGGCTCTATGATGTCGCCCTGCCAGTCTTCCAGCGTTTCTCCATTCTCAGCAATAGCAACACTGGCCCAGCCGAATGCCTGCATTTTTTCATTATTTGTCTTCTTTACCTGGAACTTTCTTTTTGTTACCTCCGGCTTGTTGTCCGGTTCGTCCCTTATTTTCATTATTTCATTGAATGTTTTCATTTTTCACCCTCACATACTTCACCGCACATTTACAGCGCGGGTGTAATGGTGGAATAGACGTTGTAATCTCTCTCCTTCCGGATACCGTTTTAAATTCATCATCCATTCCTATCTTAGCGCCTTCAAGAGCTGCACATGATGCGCACACATGGCCGTTCAAAGCTGTTGACCACTCTTTTTCCATCTCCGGAAGGTTCCCTGCAGTTACCGCTTCCCTCACAAAAGCATCTGCGCCATGGTTATAGGCTTGTGCTATTTCCGATCTGGCTATAGTCTCTGCCCTATACCGCTGCTGTCTTTCTGCATATTTTGAAGCAGCCTCCCTCGCTTTCCGCTCAATTGACTCAGGTTTCATTCTCGGATGATCCGTTGTCAGTCTTTCCTTGATGGAGTTGTAATATTTGAGATTCGCCGCAGCCTGTCTCTCTGTCAGTCCTATCGTTGGCCGGATATATCTTGCCGTTTCAACACTGCTCATATTAAGAGATTCAGCTTCAGCAATCAGATACCGAATTGCGCTCACCTGCTCATTACAACAATTTGTTATCAAATCTCCCGTATGATCAACAATCCAGCTTCGAACCCAGCTCTCAGAGCTTATTACATCTTCTGCTCCACAAAAGAGAGAATTGTTTTTCCACCCTTCACGAAACGCCTGTTCCCATACAGGTGTCATTTTTTCTGACAGCATCTTCGAATAATCCTGGAACCATATATCAAAAAGGCTTTCCGGATCTGTTTCTCCTATTACGAGTTCTCGCAGTTCTCTGTACAGCATGACTGCTGCCTGATCCTGCCAGAATCGAACAAGCCATCTTACTGGTTCATCAATATTTCCCTCGAGATAGGCGTCAAGTGCATCCAGTACTCTCTGTGATTCTTCGCTTTTTTTAACAGCCCTTGATCGTGGCCGTATTTTTCGCATCATCAAATCACCTGCCTAACCTTTTCTTGGCTTCCTCAGCATCTTGATTCTCTTCCGGATCCACCTCTGGTCCATCAGGTTCGTTTGCTGTCTTTTCCGGTGCTCTGCGCTGTGCTTCTCGCCGTTCATCTTTCTCTCTGGAATCTGGAACTTCCGTTCTTTCCGGCAGGTTTGCTGCCTCCCTGACATAATCTTCCAATTCTTCATCAGGTATCAAGATTCCCGTGCCGACCATATCCTTCAGGAATGTTGACAGTTTCGTGATATCCCGTTTGTCCACATCTCCATGGGCGAGTGTAGGATAGTCCTCAATCCCATCGAAATGGGAACCATTGATGTCTATCAACGAAGGAATGCCCTGGTTATTGAACGTCTCGCAAATAACATCTAAAAAAGCTCCGAGCGCAACAGAAAACAATTCTGTCTTGTCAGAGCTTAGTGCGAAGCTTCCCGTCTTTTCATGTCCCAACATAATAAAATCTGCAAGGACTGTCTGGGCAATCTTCGTATCGTATCTGTTTATGATTGCATTGGTGTCAAATTGTCTTGTGCCTCCGGTGCTCAGAAGTTCCGCTTCGTATCCATGCGGAAGAACAAGCCCTTCAGATTCATTTCTGCGAAGGTTCTTTACCATGGCAATAAGTGCTCCATTAATTTTAACCATGTCAGGATCGTGACTATCCCATATTTCCAAATCTTCAGGAGCATGAATAACTGGCAGACCTGCAAGATCTCGCTCAATTCCGATAGCTTCAATTTCCTGGATTCTCCGTTTAAAATACCAGGAGCGATATGCGTTTCTTAAAATACTCCGACCTTCCGGATTGTCTTTTACGCTCTCCGTTCGGAATAGCATTGCTTTACTCATCGGTATAGTAAACAGTCCATAATCCGGAGGCGGTTGCTGTGTCATTCCAATCAGATTGTCACTATCATCATATTCCCAGCGATACAAGGTATCCTGTGCTCTCGGAGGAAGTTTCTGCCAGCCTATCAATCCATCAGAGTATTTGCTTGATGATCTTCGGTTCTTTGTTTTACCCATTCGGCGCTTATATACAATCTCATGGAAACTCCAACCGTAAGGTAGGAATGACAGGATTTCCGAAATGGTATCTGTCCATGTGGCCTGCATGTCGCCCATACAGCTTTCAACAAACTCTGCAGCTTCTTTGTCTTTGGCACTGTCACCTCCCGGCTCTACATGCCACTCAACCTGCCGGATCATCATCTTAATTGCAAAAAGAATGGCTCCAACGGTATCGTCATTCTCTTTCATTTCTTTAAATACCTTTATCCCACGCATTCCAGACAGTTCCGGAAGAAATTCCTCATAAAACTGTCCTTCCCATCGTTTCTGTCCAATCCGTCCATACTCTTTCATCTTCATCACCCCTCTTTCCGGCTATATCAGCCCCAGTAATTGTCTTTGGTCAGCTCCTGTAATTCTTTGACTCCAGGTGCTGTGCCTGTGTGTTTCTTGATCTTTCCGAGATACAATGCCAAAGCAAGAGCATCTGCTCGGTCGGGGGAATCCAGCCCCCTTTTCTTCATTTCTTTTTTTGATTCGATTTCAAGCTTTCCGTTACTCGTCATTGTATATTTTCTGGAGGAAAGCTGGCCGATCGTCTGCTCATCGTCTTCAATTACAATTTGCTTGTTATCCAGAAGATCTCGCATGCTAGCCCACATGGCGGTGGTCAGGTTATTGTACTTTTCAGCTGCATCTTTACCTGCTGCCGTATCGGTCTCAATCTTTTCTGCTGCATTTATCGGAATAATCTGCATCTTATACAGCTTCTGTTCTTTCCGAACTTCCTTCAGACGGTCAGTAACACCTCCACCAAGACCGGTGTCATCAATCTGTACATACACCTTGCCTTCATACTTTGAATACTCCCTGTATATCTTTTTGAATTCCTTTACGATGTCACCTACAGTGGCCATCAGGTTCTGTCCTCGCCTGTTTCGGACTATTTTGCAATGACCATGATAATTACGATATATGATCGTTTCATCATCTCCGAAACGGGCCACATCTACCCCCAGTGATACAAACTGCATCCCAGCTGAATCATCAAGTTCTAGCAATTTATTGCTGCACTGCTCGATCAGGCTTAACGGAATAAATACATCATCTTCCTGATTCGGAAATTCTCCACGGACACGGACACGGACTACGTTTGAATCCCATCCATACTTCCTTATGAGCGAATCAATATTTTCTTTGTTTGTTCTACTGCTGTCTGCAGATGATACAGTGTGGCATTTATACAGTGCCCTGTCTCTGGTATGCGAATCATAGAATGTTCCAGATGTTCGTGTTGGGTTTCCACACAGAAGAAGTTTATTATTTGATCCGGATAAGGTACCAAGGATAGCCTCCATGATCGGATCCGCAACGCCGGAAGCTTCATCAACGATAAAAAGCATATTATCTTCATGGAAGCCTTGCATATTCTCTGGCTTTGTAGCAGTCCTAGCAACACCAAACCAACGCTTTTCATTGCCAACCATATAAACATAGGTCTTTGTCCATTTCAGAAGCATAGAGAGCAACTCAGACTTGCTCATCCACTTAGAAATCTCAGACCAGAGGACATCGTGCAACTGCTGTTTGGTTGGTGCTGTCGCAACGATTCTTGGATATGGGAAACAGGTTATGAACCAAAGAAATACTGCTGCCTCAAGACCAGTCTTTCCTACACCCTGTCCAGATTTAATACTGACCTTCGGGTTTGCCGCCAAATCTCTTGCAGCTTCCGCCTGCCATTCATCAGGTTCAAAATTGAGCACCTCCCGGAAGAACATTACCGGATCATTTCGCCACAGCGGTATACTTTCATCAAGGAATTCAGAGAACTGTATATCATCCATCTTTATTCTCTCCCTCCCTTGCTTTTACCACAGCTTCGGCCCATGCACGAACAACCTCATTGCCCTTGCTTTCTCCGGCAATCTTCTGCTTTTCAAGTCTCAGCTTCGCAAGTGCTTCAATAGCCTTGGTCTTCTTTGACTGTACAGTTGACAGCTCTTTTTCAAGTCTGGCGATCATATTGTCCTTGTTTTCCATCGTGGTTTGCATGTTATACATATCTCCCGGCAGACGTTCTTCAGCAGATATTTTCTTCTCTATGCGTTCTTCATAGAGCTGCTTGTCCTCTTCTGTTTTGAATGTCCTTTTGCTTTCGCTTCGGTTAAATCCATACAGGGATACTTCACCTTTCATGTTCCGGTATTTATTGATTGCAATCATGATCCTTCTTTCCCTCACAGCAAAGAGCTGAATCTGTTCGATCAGAAGCATTTCTTCATCCATCGGGATATCTTCGATCATATCTTTTTCAGACTCATCAAGGACATCCCAATATACAGAGGAATATGCTCCGTGTTTCTCTGCAATCTTATCTCCCGGTTTCAGTGGACCGCCCTTATTTCCAACTGCATTTCTGTTCCCAGGCTGTCCACCTTTATGGCGAGCGTTCGCTTTTTTCTTTTGCGAACGTTCGTTTTTCTTTCCTTTTGTCTTTCCGTCCCAATTCTGTGTTGATTTCCACCGCCGAACTGTGCTGGCCGGGACGTCCAACTTCTTGGCAATGTCAACAAGTTTCATCCCGTTCTTATACATTTCCTCAGCTTCAATGCTGTTGGGACTTCTTGCCCTTGCCAATGGACACCCCTCCCCTCCATCATCTTATTTCGGCATATGCAAAAGGGAGAGGTTGCACTCCCTCTCCCCGCTTTCTGTTCTATATGTCGTAGAACAATATTAAATTTTTGTAATAAATTCAGCTTTTGAATAGCCCGTCACCCCTTTTGTCATCATCTTCAAGAAGTCTTCTTTTGAAAAATCTGACAATCGGAAGATCTCCTCCGGTCTCATTCCAAGCTGTTTTCCGATTTCTTCAACTGTTTTGCCTTCGTCCATGAGTTCTTTAACGATTTTCTTCATAGGTTCGAGCAAATGGGTACCTCTTGCCCTATTATGGGTAACGGTACCGTAAATATTTTTCGCTTTATCTTTATGATCAACAATCACTACAAGCACTTTTCCCTCAAGACGTTCGTATAATGTCCTGCGATCATCTTCTTCCGAAGGAGGAACGTACTTCCAGTCAGGTCCTGCAACCGTCCATCTGTGGAATCCATCAATAATAGTACCGTCTGGTCTTACCACAATTGGCAGCGTCCATCCGTTTGTAAATATAGACTGTGTGAGCAGTTCCAGATTTTGTCTCGAAACTTTGTTCGGGTTGTAATCATTTGGTTTGATCTTATTCCTATCTACCCAATGCATGGTCCTAGATGGTGCTGACAGCTTATTGTCCATGGTGTTCTCCTTTCTTCGCATCGTTGATATAACGTCCATATACTCTCTGGTACAGTGCCCGGAATGCCCTCATTTTGGGATCTCCGGATATCAGTCCTTCGTATATGTGCTTGCAATCGGCCGATGTAGCTATTGCTGATACCGCCATAAAGAAATTACGGTATCGTTCTGCCACATGCCTTTTATGCGGAGTGTCGAAAAAAACGTCCATGTGATTAAAAAGATGTATCAGCTCCTGCCGATAATCTCTCTGCTCCTGTCCCTCTTCCGCCTCTTTCCTTTTTCTGGAACTTCTGCCGAACATCTCGCTGTCCCAATACAGGGCAGCCAGATAAGCGTTCGGTTCTCTTCTGATGATCCGTTCCATAAGATCTGGATAATACTCATTCATCTTCACAAGGCTTCTTGCTGTATCAACAGAAAAGAACTGGGATACTCGCATCTGCCTTTTACTGGATCCTGACTGCCAGAGGAACAAATATATCTCCGGGATATCTACATGATTTCTCAGAAGGAAGAGCCAGACATCATTGTCCGTCCAATCATAAATGGGAAATACCTGCTTCTTTGCAGTCATTTTGTTTCCTGCTTTTGTCATAGACGCAATATTCTGAAGCCTCTGTACAGATTCCGCTGTACGGATACCGACCATTGTAATTCCTGATACGGTTGTCCTTGGCAGGAAATCCTGATAAGCATCAATCCTTGGACGTAACAGTTTATGGTTCCTTATCGCAAAGGAAGGCGGCTGTCTTACCCATACGTCTTGTTTTGCGGAATCCCAGCAGATAAATGTTTCATCATTTGACAGTTCATTGAAGCAGTTAAAATGTTTTACTTCTACGCAATACCATTCAAACTTTGCTCCCATCATCATAAAGATGCGCCGCCACTTCTTTGTCATATCCTCCATGCAAGGAAAGATTGCTTCTTCATCTATAAACTGCACTGTAAGTTGTTTCATGTCAATCTCACCTCGATTGGCCAGATTGACCATCAGCTGCGCCACGCATAAGCTGTCCTTTCCCCCACTGAAAGAAAAGAACACTGGTAGCCCGTTTCCGAACACGTTTTTTATCCGGATCTCTGCAGCTTTCACAACATCGATATTGGCTTCACAACGTTTTACAGCCATATCTTTTCACCGCAGTTCGGGCAGATAACAAACTTCCGGGTTTCTGTTATTTCCGGTTCTGTTTCAGTGGTATTCTGCCTTTCCGACGATTGGTTGTCTGAAGTGTTCGGATTTTCCGAACTGTTCTCTGAATTATTGTCAGATATTTCCGCTGCTGCCGCTTTCTGCTCCCGTTTCTCATTGGCTTCCTTTATCTTCTGGATCTCTGATTCGTCCAATGTTCCATATTCAGAGATTTTCTCAGTTACTTCGTCTGCATCCGCGACCATCTGCTGTAATATTTCTTCATCGTATCCCGGAATGTCCAGATCGCCCTGCAATTCCTCAAGAAACTCATTCAGTGTATCCAGATTATCAATTCCAAGAGCATAAGTCTTATTGTCGGCTATCATAAGCTTCTTTTTATCATTTTCAGAAAGTTCCGTTTTTACATATACGGATGCCTCCTGATAACCAAGGCTCACCATAGCCTCATATAAGCCGTTCCCGATCAGAATCACATTATTTTCATCCACAACAAGGGCTCTGGTCTGTCCAAACTTCTCAAGGGAGCGTTTCAGTTCCCTGATCTGCTGTTCAGAATGAATTCTGACATTTTTCTCTGGATGTTTAAGATCATCCAGTCTCTTTTTAATAACCTTCATTTTGTCCTCCATTTCTGAAGGGCAATGGCCTCCGGCTGCAACCGGCTATTTGATAGCTTTTAAAAAATCTCTGGCTCCCTCGAAATGCTGTGCCGCATTTTCAACTATGGTCTTATCAATGTCGTAAACTTCTTTCCAACCCTGCTGTTCTGTCTCCATGTACTGTCTGGCAGGCCATGGATGTGTACCGCATAAATATCCCTTCTCCCAGTCATATATAGGCGGGAGCTTCACATCATAATAGTGAATGTATGCAAGGATATCTTCGTGCCTCCACTCTGCAAGAGGGCTGTATCTGGTGATTCCGGCTGAATTAGTGTAGATATTATCTTTTCCAACATAATTGCCGTCTGCCTTTCTGCGTCCGAGCAGGAGTATTTCCAGCTGATGTTCTTTATAATATCGCGCCTGTCCCCTGTGCTGTACGATATGGAACCACTGCGCTGCCTTATTGCTTTTATCCGGAAATAACATATCCGGATGCTTTTTCAGCCATTCCATGTCCTGTCCGGTATTGATAATCTCAAGGCCAGAAGGTTTATTCTGCTCTATCCATGCAATAAATGCCGGATATTCCAGATTACACCTTACAAGGACGCTCTGATCAATGCCGGCTTTCTCGCATATCTCTCCAAGTACCAGTGAGTCTTTTCCCGCACTCCATGCATAGGCTGCCTTTTTCCCCTTGCATTTCTCTTTGATGTCTTTCACTGTCTTTTTCACAAGGGAATCCAGTTCTTTCTTTGGCACCGTCTCTTCAATGTGATCAAGCGCATTCTTCCAGTCTTCATTATTTCGAACGGATTGTTTTCTACCGAGCATAGTGTCTCTCCTTTCCGGAAGCAGCCAAGGCGATAAGTCCGCTCAACAGGACTGTCAGCAAGCTTCCCAGTGTTTTATATGGTCCACTATTCAAAACGCTGCCGTAGGCGAATACAGGAAGCCCTACAGCCAGTGCAGCAACCACACCTGTGATAATCCCTTTTGCATTCAGTCTTACCCCTTTCAGTGTCATGACTGTTGGAAGTAATGTTGACGCCCTCAGTGTGCCATAGAACAAAAACAGATGTGTCACTGTAATTCCCGGGATATTTGCAATCAGAATGCCAGCGATCAGAAGCACTGCCATTGCAGCTCTGGTCTTCCTGATGTCTTTTCCTCCTGCAATATCTGTCGTAAGCGAAGATACTGCGCACAAGTTGCTATCCACTGTAGACAGCAAACCGGAAACAATCATGAAAAGGAACGGCAATACTGCCCAGGACGGGAAAAAGTGGCGGATCAATTCAAAATTGATGATTCCAAGGTTCTGTGCCTGATATCCTGCACCGGCTCCCATAAATCCAAGAATTCCCATTGACAGTGGAACCACCGCAAAAAGAACTGCTCCAAGAAGAAACGCTCTTCCCAGCTTCTCTTTTTTTACTGCAAATGCCCTCTGCCAGAAGCTCTGATCTCCAAACGGCCCGGATAAAAGTCCTATCGTTGTCGGAAGCCCAAAGGCTAAGAAAATCTCTACTCCTTTTCCAGAAAAGAGCGTTGTACAGTCTCCTGATATACCACTCAGGCCCTGTATAATGCCCTGTGTTCCTGTATTTCTTACTCCGAATATTACAAATAGGCTACATGCAACAAGCATGAATACCATTTGAATAGCATCTGTAAGCATAGATGCTTTAATTCCAGAGAACAGAGAATAGGAAATTGCTATACAAGCGAGCAAAATAGTCATGGTTTTGAACGAAATTCCTGTTACTGTACTAAGGATCTGGCTTCCCGCAAGAAGCTGAACTCCTGTTGACAGAACAGACAGTCCGATCAGCTGAAACAGGTAAACCCTTTTCACTCCATCGGATTGGTATTTTTCTTTCATGTAACCAGACAGTGTCATTCCCTCTGGCATTTCCTTCCGGATTTTCTTTGCAAAGGGAATGAATATCACCAGACAAAGGGCATTCGGGACCAGAAACCAGAACAGGCCAACCCAGCCGGTAGAATATGCTTTCTCAGTTGATACAAATAATGCCGGAGCCCAGATCCACGTTGCCGCAATGCTGAGAGCCGACATCAGCCAGTTTTCAGAACGGCTTCCAACACAGAAGCGTTCCACATTTTTTTCTTTCTTTGTCAGGATCACTGTTGCCAGGATCATGATAACTGCATATACAAATAATATTGTTACTCCATTCATGCGTAATCTCCTCTAAAATATTTTAAAGGAGCATTCCCGTCTTTCTATCCTTTCCTCCCTCCCAAGATTGCATTAAAAAAGCCACTGGTTTTTTCCCAGTGGCTCATGGCTTTTGATTAAAATTTTACTCGCATATCATACACCATTTTCGTTATTAAGTCAATGTTAAGTTAACAGATTCCGTTATTCTGATTTTATTAAAAAAACTTCAGACCATCAATTCCGAAAAACAGCGAAGATAAGCGCTCTTTCGCAATTTTGATATCTTCGTAAACAGTGACCTTGCTGACCGAAAATTTTTTTGAAATTTCTGCAATTGTCATTGGCGTCTTTGATATGTAAAGGGCTTTAATAATCTTATAGCGTCTCTTATCTTTTTCCGATAATTTGCTACAATAGATACGGTATACATCAAGCATTTTGTCAATATGCTGTACCATGATAGCGGTTCTTTTGGCCGAAGTTTTGATGCTCTCCACTATGACCTTATCATCTTTCATGGTCATGATGTCTTCCAGCACCTCTGTAACCTCCCCTTCCTTGGACTTGTAGACGGCATTTTCGTAGCTCGCCTTTAAAGTTCTGTAATTTCTAAGGAGTAAATCAGTATTATGCAAACGACGATCAATCTTCTCCTTCTCGCTTTTTCTCTGCCCTACCATCATTGCATCAGACGCAACCTGTGCGCCGGCAAGGGCAGCCTGCTGAATCATTGCATCAATTTCCTCTTTTGTCAGTGCTACGAATTGTACTTTTTTCTCTGTGTCCATGCCATACCTCACAAATATTTCTTTCCTGTTTCCGGATCCTCAAATCGAATTCTGTCGCAAAGTTTAAAATTAAATCCTTTTGCCAGACGTTTCACCATCTTTACGAACATATCTGCCTCGTTGTCTCTCCGCGTCCAGTCAGATCTGAAAACCTGTGTCTGCGGTTTTGATGCAGAACAAATCGCATCATGAGCGGTCTTATCCTTACACCCGCTGGCATTATAAAGTGTTCTGTCCATGCTGTCCCTCCCTCGACCTTTTTAAAAATCCGCTTTTATATCCTTCCCATTGCTGATCGGTCATTTCCGGTCCCAACAAATCCCTCACAGTGTCAAGTGCCTGCTTTGTTCCACAGTCAGGACATATTTCTGTTTTCCTATCCTTTCTCGACACTGCTGGTCTGGTGCCGTACTGTTGCCCGCATTCAGGGCATATCTTTCTTATCGCCATTGTCCCCACCTCCCATATCCAAAAAATCCTCAATGTTCATTTGCCCAGGTACTCTGTAGTTTTCCCAGTCAACAGGGTTTCGGTAATAATGTGCAGTCAGGCTGTTCCAACATTCCGGTCCATATCCCCTTTTGATGCTTTCGGGATCCGTCAGTTTCTTTCCGCACTTCTGGCATTTGCTGTACATATGGGCTTCCTCTCTTTACTCATCTGCATATGTTTCATACTCTAATCGAGATATTGGAATTACCTTTTCTTCAGGCACATTACACATATCCGCAATGCTCTTTTTCTGTTTGCTCGCATATTCTTCAAGATCGATACTTTTCGCATTGACGTCAACATCCAGTTTCATATAACTATCATCATAATTATATAATTCTGCGTCCAAAATCTTATAATATGTGCTGATACTACACTTCATTGCTTTTCCTCCTGCTTTTCTTCTTCTCTTTTTCCGCACATCAGTTCGATAAGCCATTGTTCCTGTTTCATCAAATACTCATACTTCCACTGGAGCAATGCCTGATCCAGAGCATGATCTGCTATATGAAGCTGCATTTTCACAGAATAAATTCTCATTCTTGTTTCATCGATCTGTTTCTGAATCCTCGCACAAAGCTCTCCGTACTTGGATGCTTCACTTTCTTTTCTCACTCTTTGTACTGCTACCGCGCACCATAATGTAAAAAACACTCCTACTGTAGCAGCTCCTGCAATATAAAATAATACATTTCTCATTTATTCACCTTCTCTCTTTACCAATTCATCAATTTCATGTCCTATCGGTTTCCATAAATGCACCCAGCCTTCAGCTCCATTTAAATTTGCATATTGATACTTCTTTATGCTAAACTTGTGCTCTACTTCTTCATCTCCAAAGAAAATATCCTTTAATGCACGCATATCGTTCCCTGTTGGAAGAAGGTATTTATTTTGTGAACCAGGATCTTGCGGGGAGGCTGCTACGTGTTCATAACCATTCACACGTTCCCATATCACTCTACAGATTCCACAGTCCGGAAGCCCAATCTCTGCTTCATGCACCGGAAACATTGTTTTGTGATTCCGAATGCAACGATTTTCCAATATTTTTTCTAAGCTTTTCAAATTACTCGCCTCCCACTATTTTTTCAAGACACTCATTCCATCCATCTTCGTATCCAATTTCATACCCCGTTGCAGTTTTCGAAGCTATATGGCGTTCCGGAAGTGGTATCAACGGGCACCAACCCGGCCTACAGCGAGCATCTTTATTCATCCTATTTGTGAGACCACATGCATAACCATAAACTGTATACCCTTTCTGGCAGAAACATTCTCCACAAGAATCCGGTGTGTCAAACATTATTATTGATTTATCCATCTTCTTCCTCACTGAATTTGAATTCGACATTTTCACTGCTATCAACACCAAACTGTCTGCATTTTGCCCTCGTTGATGTTCCTCCAGAATGTGATGTGCGAAACAAAAACAGTTCCTGGACAATATGGAAATACGACATGTTATAGCAGAACTTTTCTTCTTCACTCAGCTCTTCTATTGCATTTTCTCCATGTACCCATCTGTACCATTCTTCGAAACATCCGACCAACTCCTGCATGAGAGAAATACAGTAATGTAGAATGTACTTTTCTTCATGGCTTTCAAGCTCTTTGTCTTTGCAATCCCATTTTGTTTCCCGTAATATCTTCCATAATTTTTCTACTTCCGGGGATCTCCACGCAACCATGCAATATGTATGTGCGTCTTCTGAGTAATGATAATGATTTCTCTTAAGATGTTCCCTGGCTTCTTTCTCTGTAAGAAACATCGTGTTTGGGTACATAAATGGTCTGATTGAAATACCAATTATCATGGTATCATCATGTCCATTGTTGGCAAGAAATTCATTCACTTCCTGCGTTGACAAATCATCATACTCTTCTTCTCCATCTTCCGTGTACGTCAGTTTAAAATCCCATGTATACCCTGTTTCAATTTTGCAGCCTCTATCGATATTGCAGTCTGGCAAGATGTTATCATTGAGATACTTCACCGTTTCTTCCGTTGTGCTTGTAACTGTGCTTCCATCTACTTGCAAGCACAGCTCGTCCGGATCCTCATTATTGATCACTCTCTCGCTACCTTTAATAACCCAGAAGCGAGGATCCGCTGTTCCTGTTGTGTCCTGAGTATTCATTTCAAGCTGCAATTTCTTCAGAAATTCTATATCTTCCTGAGAAATATCTCTTTTCTCCGTTGTATCTTCATGATACTGCAATGTTTTATGGAATATTGCCATCTTAATTCCTCCTCTCAACGCCCGCTCCGCAGCATGCAGAATAGTAATTCTGTCATAGACTTCGTTCTTATCCCCTGTCTGCAAGGCAATACAATTTCCAACTTCCAGTTTCTATCCTCGCTTAATGGTGTAGGATCATTGAATTCTTCCGTTGCTTCTCCCCAAAACGGAATAGCAACCATAATGCCATAATAAGTTGATGAATCCGGGTGCTTTTCACTCATGTAATTAGCAAATTTGCCGCTCCGGAAATCTGGCAGAATGTCTTTGTAACATGCCATCGTAGTTACAATGTAATTCTTTTCCCCGAAGAAATTCAAGCCATTACCGCTATAAACATCCTCTTTGCAGCTCTTAATTTCATAGCAGGTGAATATGCCTTTTTCTATTCCTGACACAGAGCATTGATTCGCCGGAGAAAATTCCATGTAGTCCACCCGCCTTGCCTTCGGTGTCCATGGATCAATACTAACCTCGCTGGCCCAGTGCGAGCCAGCCCCTCCGAGGCGAGTATCTATAAGTAATTTTCCAAGGAATTTGGTTGTTTCAGTTCTTGTCATTTTCTACCTCATATTGGGTTTCTTAACCTTAATTGTTTCTTGCAATTCAGGTTTTGTGGTGTTGTTTTCTGCCCACATGCGAAGCTCTTTTGCTCCTGGATTATTCTTCTCGATACCATCTGCCAAGTTGTGCAGGACCATAGAAATAATTCCGGCGTCTGCAGTTGCATACGGCGTAAGAGCTTTGATGATATTGTTACTGTAATAACTCATGCCCTCACTAAGCATTTCTGCCCCTTCTTTGTTTTTTCCTTCTTGAACCATTTTTCTGGCTCTAAGGACATAACTCTGCATGCGTTTCTCCTTAATCTTCCTCATTTCTTTACCACCTTTATCTTTTTTCTCAAACGTTCAGCATGTTCATTTGTTACGATATAATTTTTGCACTGCTTGCATCTCATATCTTTATTTTTTAAGTCCCCATCATAATATCGACATTCCTCACAAACATAGCAAAATATCTTTGCTTCTCCTGCCATTTTGCCCGAACTGTATAGATTATTCGCACAGTGATTGCAAATACAGCCACCACAGGGAAATGCATATTCATGCCGTTTCATGAATCTTCCCTTTCAGATAATCTTCTATGCTCATCTGTCCCATTTGTTCCCACGTTTCAGTTTCGATTTTACATTCTAATAATGCATCTTGATATCTAACTCCATTGTTTTCAAGATTCATACAGATTTTCCAATGTTTCGGATGTGTTTTCGCCATTCTTTGAAATCTATTCGGGCATTCCTCCATATGTGCTCCGAATGCACAGAACATGCAACCAGTTCTCTGTTCTCCTGTAGTGTAATATAACCCGCTTGATGATTTCCGTATATCTCCATAAATTGAACATATTTCCACATCATTTTCCACAATGTATCTGAGAACATCCTGTCTGTTCCATGGTCCGAGTGGCTGACTTTTAATCGTTTTGCCGTCATACACATTGCAGCCAGTATGAGCATATAAACGTGCGCGCATAAAGCCTTCGTCCTGTGTTGTACCTACGTATGGAACGCGTCCTGTTTCTTTGCCGTATTTTGAAAACGGATTCTTTTTCATGATGTCACAACACTTCTCACTGGTATCAAACTTAGTCTCTAAGAGGTAATGCCATTTCTTTGGAAGTACTCCGAATTTTCCTCGCTCATCTCCATTTAAAAGATAATTTCTATACCTGTTACAAAGATTTCCGTGTCTGAGTTTTCTGATTCTTGCGGCGTTCTCCTTTGATGTAATAGGAAATCCATAAGTTTCGACAACCCATTTGAATGTAGCTCGACTACCGTCTTTTCTCTGCGGATAAATTTCCAAAAACTCTCCACTGGCTTTTCTGGCAAATCTCACAATCTCAGGAAATTCCAAACCAGTATTCGAGAACACTGCTGGTACTTCTTTTCCGACAGTTTTGCGGATCATATGAAGCAGAGCTGTACTATCAAGCCCTCCCGAATAACTTAGATATACTTGTCCATTCCAGTTGTCATACCATTCACGAATTCTTGTTTCAGCAAGTTTGGTTTTTATCTCATACGGAAGAAATTTTCTTTGAGAAAACTGCCACTCATTCAATTTCAAATCATCTTCTTTTATGAACATATCTCCATTTTCTCCTTGCTTCCACTCTTTTCATTCGGTGAAGTTCGTTCTCCAAAGCATTCATCTGTTTCTGCAGGTCATCCACATCGACCAACAGGTAAAAATCCGGCTGGACCAGTCTGGTCGGGCCTACATTCATATTCATCTCTTTGTGCAATTCCTTGCACTTGTTTTCTCTCTCATGCACTGCTTTATATACTTTCATCATCCACACCTCTCAAGAATTTCTCTACAAACCCGGTCATATTCCAAAAGTAATGTAAGATCTTTCGTTCGGCTCAGTGGCCGGTCTACAACTTCAACGTAAAATTCTTTCCGGATCATCTGGCCGTAGCTCGCAGAATTATAAACATCCTGCTTTTTGCAGCTAATCAATTCAGCTACTTCGGATCCAGTGATGGAGTACTCCATCACTGTCCCATTCCTTTTGCATAAGTTATATAACGCCTTCGCCATATTAATCACCCGTAATAAATTTCGCTGCATCCATCATCGGAAAACTCAACTTCTTCCAGCTCCCAACCATCGCGCTGGAATTCTCCTCGATATGCTTTTTCGTAATGGTTTTTTACGATTTTTTCAGCCTCTTGCATGTCTTTTGCTTTAACAATTCCGACTGTAGTTTCGCATCGGAATCCATCATGCTGATAATATCTATACAAATTCATTTATTTCATCCCCTTTCAGCTGTGCGTGGCAATAAAGTTTTCCATCACCCGTCTGTTTCCAGTAGCAGCCACCTGTGCTCTGGTTCGCTCATACGGGCTGAGAGGTCTTCCAGATGTTCCCCTGGTTCCTTCTGCCGGAAGAAGTCCCTTCCGGCGAAGATTTGCAAGTTCCTCTGGTGTTGCATCTTTGATATCTTTTACTGATATAATCTCGATCATATTTAAGCCTCCCTTATCGCTACTGGAAGCACCATGGCTTTCATGTCGCTGTCCTCTGCTTCCACAATCATCGGTGTTCGTGGGCTGGTGAAGCCCAGTGCAATATTGTCACAGGTGAAGGCTTTCAATGTTTCCAGGACCAGTCTTGAATCGAATCCCAACCGTATGGATTTGCATACGGTTTCCTGAAGCGGTACCTGTTCCTGATAGTCTGCCAGCTTATCCCGGATACTGATATTCAGCACATCGTCTTCTATCTGGAATACTGCCGGCTGCTTTTCTTCCGTACACATCTTTGCCCTGGTCATTGCGCCGATCAATGCAGTTCTTGATGCACATGTATTAATCTCGCCTTCGGTAAACATTTTCTGATAAGCAAAGTATTTTCCTTCAATCAGTCTTGTGTAAATGGTATATTCATCAGACTTGAATACCGCACTGTTTTTGGTATATGTAAGAGTCACATCATCAATCACGCCCATGGAGATTAACTTCTTGGCAGTTGCCTTCGGCACGATCAGCTTCATGTCCTTTGCGCCTTCTGCTTTAACAGAATCTACTGCGACTACGTGCCCGTCCAGTGCGGCAAGGGAAACTCCGCTGTCTGTACCCTCAAAATAAATTCCGGTCATCTGTGTATTCGCACCGCCGTCAGCTGCTGCATAAATAACATGACCTATAGCCTCCATGATCTTTTTACCATTCAATTCCACTCCATCCGCTTCCGGATCCTCTGTAATATCAAAATTGAATTCCTCCGGAGGGTAACTCTGGTATTTGTTTTTAATTGCTCCTATCTTGATCATAACTACATTCTTGTCGGTTGCGCTGATGTCGATTTCTCCATCCGGAAGATTTTTGATCAAGTCAAAGGCTTTCATTGGAATAATAAAATAACTGCCTTCTGAGGCCTCTAATTTGACCTTCATTGTAATCTCGGAGTTGGAGGCGATTAAATACCCGTCCTTTACCAGAATCCCTCCCAGAGCCGGAAACTGGTCGTTCTTCTGCACAATACTTTTTAATTTATCAATAACTCTGGCGATCTCATACTTCTGTACTTTCATCTTCATTCCTTTCCCGGAGAACAATACCATCGAGGTACTTCACCACTCCGTTTGAATATTTGATCCTGTAAGGTTCCAGTTCTTCCCGGTTCATGTACTTGTGTCCGTAAATCTTCTTCATATCCCGAAATACCACCCACGGAACCCGGTAGAATTCTTTAAATTCCAGAGATACAACCAAAAAACACATTGCCCCAAGCTTCATATACCTTTCAAAGCACGCCTGCTGTTCAGTGGTTACTACGTCCCTGCTAATCTTATCTTTGTCCGTATGCTTTGCATCAAACAAGATCATGGTTGAATCCATGAGAATTCCTTTGAAATCAGGCTGAGCCTGTTTAGTGAAACAGCAGATGAACTGCCCTCTGTTCCTGTCCATTGCCTTCAGTACCTTAAATGCTTCCGGAGTTTTATCAACTGCTGCAATTCCTCTTTCTTCATAGAATCTGGATGCCGCAATTATCATTCCCTCAAAATGTTCCCCGTTAGATCTGCTCTGCAGACCTCTTATCGAACGCTTATAAGTATCCATTTTCTTCCGCTACCTTTATGAGTTTGTTTATTGTTACTGCTCCAATTCCCGGAATCTTATTCAGCTGAAGGAATGCGATAAACTCCTTTGCTCCCTCTCCGGTTTTTGGAACACTGGCTTTTCCACAATTGAAGCCCTCACTTCGTGCTTTTTCCACACGATCTTCCACATAATGCACAAGCTGTTCGTCTGTCTTCTTTCTCATTTCCACAGCTTTTTTATGAATAAGGTTTTCATCAGTTGTTCTTCTACAGCTTCTCTTTGCCATCTTCAATCTCCTTTTTATTTTCCAGGTCCGGCACCGGTATATTGTGACTAGTCAGCCATTTCGCAAAGCAGGAATGACACATATGGCCAAACGATGTCGCCTTGCCGCCCCTGACCGCTCTTGCTGTCAAGGTAACCATCTTGTTTTTATCTTCTGTCTTTCCGCACAACATACAGTTGCCACTGAGTTTTTTATTGACTTTCTCGCTTCTTTTTCGAATCTGCAGTTCCTTCGGATAATCCCTGCGCATATTCTTCTCGCCAACTATCGGAATCAGGCTGTCTTTCATAAATACCGGTATCTCGTTGTAATCAGCTTCTACAACAATTCTCTTAATCCATTCGAACTCAGGAATCACTTTCTCTTTCCTGTGTCCTGTCTCGGCACCGATAATGATCCAGTTCAAATATTTCAGTGCAGAAATGTTTTCGTCTATATCTTCAAGCAATGGCTCTATACTGGCGAAAGTGTTTAGCAGGGTTGGAAGCTGGTATATCCGTTCCATGTCCTCACTATTCGTCACAGTTGTTCCATACCACATATTTTCTTTTCCGTAAGGTACACCGTACTGGGTGTACCTTTTCGGATTCTTGGTAAGAAACAAGTAATTGTGCTGAGGGTGTTTTTCGCAAATACCAAGGATATCGTCTATCCAACTGTCCGGCACCCATTCGCCAAATATATCGGCCATTGCTCCAACAAACACATTCTGCCCCTGTTTCAGCTTGTCCAGTGTATCGTATCTGTATCTGTGCAATGTCGGTTCAAATCCAAATGGATATATGACAGGCTTTCCATCTTCATTCATGAACGGCTCATCCAGAACAAACAGATCTCCCTCTATTCGATATTGCCCTGTCTGGAGCATATTTCGTTTCATGTTTCCGCAAAAACGGAGTGACATCTTGTCGGCGTAGCAGTAAGAACAGCCATGCCGACAACCGGTGATTGGGTTCCATGTGTGATCACACCATTCAATACCGCTCTTATTCATTGGCCAAACTCCTTTCTGCATGTTCAAGAATTCTTTCTTCTTCCCACTTTACTTCTGAAAAATCAATTTTCTGGCCACACTCGCTACAGTATTTCGGTTGATAGTTCGGTCCGGCATTTAATATATTCTGGCACCTCGGACAGTAGCAGGGCTTATATTCTACGCATACAAGACCGTATCTCTTGTAAACCCTCGTCTTTACAACAGGTTTCCTGGCTATGAATTTCATCATTCCACCTTCTCTCCGTATTCGATCACATATTCGTACTGAGCCGACTTTCTGTTTTCGCCTCCGGGAACTTCTTTTCTGACAATCTGAACTGCATATCCTGCTTTTGCCAGCATGGAAACCATCTGTAATCGGTCTTCTTCGTTCCATTGAACACTTCCTTTTCGAATACTTCTAATGCTCTGTTTTGCCATTATCCGCACTTCCTTTCCATCTTTTCTTCCCGTTCTTTCATCAACTTCTCAAACGCAGCTACGAAAGCTTTTACCGATGCCGGCATCCCACAGTTGTGGCTTCCCCTGCACTGGATCACGCGACCATTGTTATATTCCATTGTGAAATATGGTGTATCAGGTTCTTCCACTCTGCGCACAAAGAAGATGTGTGTCTGCCCTTTGGCCACTCGGTCAACGTAAGTTCCAACGCAATGGTGAAGGGCAGCTCCTTCGTTCTTGATTTCCTGTGCATCTCTTGGCACTCTCAATATCAATCCTTTTCCTTTTATCAGGAAAGCGTTATCTATGCCGGCATTCTCTTTGAGCATTTCTTCCAGAAGTTTTTTCATGACCTCAGCCTCTCGCTTTATCCGTTCTTCTTCCCGGCGTTTCTTTTCTGCGGCCTTTTTATCTTGTACTGCCTGATATTCCGCAGCTGTCCTGTCATGAACTTTTTTGAAATTCTTCGGGAAATAGAAGAACATATTGGTGAGATCATATTTCAGTTCTTTACACCAAGCCAGATAATCCAACCAGTCCTTGGCACAATTCTGCAAACGTTCTTCCCTGATATCCGGTCTTTCTTTGTGCTGCATATAAGAATATCTCCAACACCCTCCACGCTCTCCTACTCGATAATCGGAACCTTCGCACTCGATATATCTGCAGATCTTATGAATCGTTGAATGTCTGTTTTCTTTCCGTATCAGCGTTGTATTGCATCCAAAGAGTTTATAGAACCGTTCCAATTCTTCCGCTTTCAGGTTGTATCCAGAACTTTGTGCTTCCTGCAATAATCTCAGCTCGTCGATATTTCCATCAATAGACTGCAGTACTCGTGTGTTCTCCTTTGTAAGGCCAAGGATTCCAAATATTGTTTTTCCATTTTTTCTAAGTCCCCTGACCCCATTCCGGCTTTCATATCCAAAGGCACCATCGTGATACTCATTGATTAGATGCGCGGCCAATTTATACAAGCCCATTTTTATAAACCATTCAAGCTGCGGAAACTCCCTGTATCTGTTGATTGCCTTTGCATAATGTATCTGTTCACTTGGTCTATTCTCCGCCAAAATTTCCAGCGCCGAGTATTTCATCGGAGTATCTTTCCATGCTTCCGGCAGGTTTCCGGGATATAATGTGCAGTATAAACTTGCTCTGTATCCTTCATCTGTGCACCACCGTACAATACCAGTCTGTTTATACTCTCTGTATTCATAACTGTTGGTGCATGGTGTCCCGTTCGGTGCAAATTTGTAAAATGTCCTTACAAGCTCGAATAATCCATCATTTGTCTTTCCATCCGGTTTTACTTCTCTATGTGCCGTAAAATACCGCCACAGAAATCCCTCTTCTCTTGGCTCAATGAATGAAACCATCCTTTCGTCCCGTATATGCATCGGCATCCTGCCTCTGGCTTTAATGGTGACTGGGCTTCCGCAAATCGGGCATACGCCTTTTTCATTGTTTCTCAAGCGAATTTCCGTTCTGTCTACCAGTGTCACACCATTGCAATGAGTGCAATGCACAAGAGCCTCATTCTTTGATCTTGTTGAGTAAATCAGATATCTGCTGAATGACATCGCCTTTTCTGATACCCATTTCTTGAAGTCTTCCGGAATTTCCTTAACCGTTTCCATGACTGCATCAATAGGATTTGTCTCCTTGGCATGTTTTTCATCAAGACGTTTTTGTCTGACCATGTCCTGAAAACGCTCCACCGCTGTCCAGTCTCTTGCATCTTTCTCTGTGCTCCATTCCTTGAAAAAGCTGCGCATACGATCAATGTCTGCATCCGTCCAGAAAAACATATTCGGCGTCCATCTGCCTGTGCTTTCTTTGTAATCCCAATGATGTTCATAAAGGCTGATATCATACATTCTGTCATAAGCTGCAGTCAGCCATTTCACTTTTTCAACGGTCAGATCTTGTGATATGTAATCATTCTTGGAAAAAAACGTTCTTAACTGAGCGTCTTTTTTTCCTTTCTTCAATTTTCTGATTGGATAGAATGTTACCATCAACAGATCTTTTTCTATATCTTTGGTCGTTACGATATGTGTGCCTGCAGCTCTTTCCGCAAATCTGACCATTTCATCAGAGGCTTCCTCTCTCGGAATCTTCGCCAATTTTCTCTTTTCCATGCGACAGCCTCCTACAGAAGATCGAACAATGACATCTGGCCAGACAGTTCGCTGCTTTTGGTACTGGTTTTTTCAGTTTTCCGCTGCTTAGAAGCAGCATCTTTTTTCACTGGCTTTTCAGAAATCTGAGGTTTATCTTTTGTTTCCTGTGATTTTTTCTCATTATCTGTGATTTTTTTGGTAGTTTTTGTAGGTGTAACCGATTTTTTTGTTATCACAGGCTTTTTGCCTTTTTCCTTTTTAACAGGTTCCGGTTTTTCATATTTGTGGTAATAATCCTCTGCCCATTCATATACAACCTGGTCTTCAACTGCAGCGGATCTGCCATTCGACTGCTTCCTGGCCTGTTCAACGATATAACTAAAGCACTTGTTCCAGGTCTTTCCCTCCTGCATCACATCTTCAGCAAGCCCCTGATCCTCTTCGCATCTTTTCATCAGGTAAGTAATGACCGGATCCGCAAAGTTCTTCTGAGTTGCTTTTTTCTTTTCTGCTTCCAGTTTTTCTCTAGCTTTCTGCTTTACTGGCTTTGCATTTTCAGCTTCTGCCGCTTCAACTTCTTCTTTTGTCGGAGCCGGAATCCCGGAAACAATATCAGCAAGAGAGGCTTTTCCCATTGGAACTGTATCCTCTTCCTTTGATTCATCGTCTTCCTGGGCCTCTAATTTGCCCTCTGTCGGTTTCTCTTCCTGTTCCCCTATTGTTTCACTGTCTGCAACCGTTTCCGCCTCTAAACGGTCAGTATCAGCTTCAAGTTCCTGTTTTAACTGTTCTGACATTTATATTCTCCTTTCTCGAAATCAAAATAAAAAGTAATCTTTCCGGGGTTGCGTTCTTCAATCGGAGTTATCCATGGACCGCATATTTTTTTTAATATCTGAACCTGCCGTCTACAGTTCCATTCTTCCCTAAAATAAAACGGTGTGTACCAGAATTCCTGTCCTGGCTTTTCAACCGGCATCAGTGGATCTCCGCACACCGGATTGGATATCGTATTTGCAACAGCCACCCAGCCTGCGCACCCAAGAAGTGAAAGCTGTATGTAACACATCTGGGCAACTACCCTGTCTATATCATTGGCTGTGAATAAAACCTGTGTCTGATAATTTATCTTTTTTCTGTGGAATATGTTTGCCGCTGCTACAAGAGTTGCTCCTGCTCCACATGCCGGATCATTGACAGATATCCATTCCTGTTTTTCCAATGTCTGTACATTGTCATTGATTGTTGTGCCGGCCATACATTCGCAGACATTGTATGGTGTAAAAAACTGCCCTTTCCAGTGATTTCCCAGTTCAAGGCTCATGTACAGTTTTCCAAGAAAGTCCTGATTTGGATTCCGTTCCAACGCTTCAACTACAATCGCATAGCATTTGGCCGGCTTCTCTACCCCGCCAAGGCGTTTGATGCACTCTGCATATTCTTTCTCTCTTGCAGTGTATCTCGGTTCCGTCTTATCAACCGAATTCGCCAGTGTGCAAGCCATTGCCGTCATCAGATCGGCCCACACCTGCCATGAACTCCGGCTGTAACACAGCTCTTGAAAAACTTTTATGAACTCTTTCTCCGTTCCCTGTATTTTCTCTATCTGCTCCATGTTGTCACCTCTTGAATCCGTGTTCCCGCATCAACATATCTATATACTCTGGTGTCGCACGTTCTGGTTCTTCTGCTATCTGGTCCCGGTGCTGTTGTTCTATTGCCGCATTTTCGTGTGTGGTAAGCTGTGCAATATATTTATTTTTCGCTTCCAGAATACTCGGAGGAAGCTTTGCATCATTCGTCTTACGCTCGATCAGGGTTGAATATATCTTGAAGAAATGCGCTCGGACAGCATCCTGGTTCTCATCAAGGCATATCTCCCGGAAGCCAAGCCGCTTTACCGCTTCTCTGACTATTGGTGTCAGGCTTTCCAGTGCCTCTTCCTGCCTGTAATATCCATACTGGCTGATGGCCTTCTGGACTTCTCCCCAGGCTTCTCCCTGGTCTTTGAGGTGTGGAACTGTGTATTCTGCACATTTCTCCCGTATCTCAGATATCTGCGGCGGGTATGTATGAGTGGCAAACAATTCCATCAATGCTGTTTCGCAAAGCTTATAGTCCAGGTCCCCCAGCATGCGGTACCACATGCGGATGCTGTATTGGTCTGGCATGACATTAAATGTTGGATAGGCACTTTTGATTGAAGCTCTGATAAAATCAAATTCTTGAGGTGTCACTTCAATCACCCATCCCTTCGCGCCAGCCGGCCGTTGCCTCCATATACTGATCCGTTGACATGTTCTTTGTAGCTACAGGTGCTTGCGGTGTTCTGGATGCCGGCATTGAATTCTGTGAACGTTCTAACCAACCAGTGATAAATCTCTTGATTCCTCTAGGTGTCTTACGATTACGAGGGTGACTGTCAAGCCATGCTGCCATTGATCTAAACTCCTGTTCAACATCCAATGCCGGAAACAGTTCTCTCAGTGAATTGAGATAATTAAATGTCACATCGTAGTTTCCTGAGCCTGTAATCAGAGGAAGAGAGATGAACGTGTTCTGCTTGGAGTCTTTAAGCTCCAAGCTAATGTTTTTATTATCTTTCTCTTTATCTAACTCTATCTCTTTCTCTATCTCTTTCTCTACGTCACCTATGCGTAACTGTTCCGTCACTTCAATGTCACATTGTGACGCTTTTTTGTCTCTTAACCGTCTCATTCTTTCAGCACTGGCGCTTTCCGACCCTGTCATTTTGGAGCATTCCGACAGTGAATATTCGGTTTCGTCAATCAGCTGCATGAGGTCCTGCTGAATCAAAAACATAACCGTCACTCTTACATTTTCAACTTCTTCGTCCAGGTCCAGAGCAAGCTCGTCATAGAATGTTGCTTCTACTCCCTCGAAGTAAAGTCTTCCATCCTGTTTCATCGCCACAAGAAGCATTTTCAGGTAAATAATTGTGTAGGTGTCTCCTCCGGCAATCTTCCGAAGTTTTTTGATAGCCTTCTGACGGAAAAATCCGTCAGGAAGCTTTAACCAATAATATCTTTTCGCCATAAGTTCCTCCGCTTAGTAGATTACTTTTGAGCCATCATCTGTTTTAATTACTGTCACAGCCTGGCCAAATCTCGCTTTCATGGCATCGTCATGAGTGATTGCCATGATCTTCACATCGGAATACCGATCACGGATCGTCTCAAGGGCATCTACATAAGCCTGTGCGCCCTCATCATCAAGGAATGGTGGTTCATCAATAAAGAGCATTCCAAGCTGTATTCCTGCCGCTGTGGCCTTGATCTCGGACAGTGCAAGGATAACAGCAAGAGAAGCTTTTACCTTCTCGCCTCCGCTCTTGGAAGCATATGGAAGAGTTGTCTTGCCATATTCGTTGATCAGAACATCCAGCGTTGCCTTGTCTCCGTCCTTTCCTTTGACGGTGCGCTCCATCACAAATTCCACTCCCATCGTTCCACCAGTCATCTGGCCGAGAATATTGTTCGTAGTATCTGTGATATGAGGAATGATGTTCCTGATGATCTGGTGTGGAACTCCATCCTGTGAAAATGCCTGTTTTAATGCTTCGTAACAGTCTGCTCTGCCGGCAGCTACAGCAATTCCATTATTCAGCATGGAGATTTCACCTCGCATGGTATCGATATTTTCCAAACGTTCAAGGAGTACACCTTTCTGAATCTGCAATTCTTCAAGAGTTTCCTTGTTACTGCGAATCTGCCTGTCTGTTTCTTCCACCATATCTGCCGAAAATGTTTCCTTCATTTTTTCCAACATGGTATCCATACCAGTCAGCTGAGAAGAGAGAATGAATTTTCTGTCAGTAAGTCTTTCTCTCTCTTTTTCCATGCTCTCAATCTTTTCAAGAACATGCTGCTTTCTTTCTTCGTAAACAGGAAGTTCTTTTTCCTGTTCTACATAAGTCTGCAGATGAGCCATCTGCTGTTTGATCTGTTCCTGTCTGTCAACTGATTCCGATAGTCCATTAACTGTTTCCGTTATCTCAGAGGCCTTTGATTTGACCTGTAGCAGATTTTCCTCACACTGCCCTATATTTTTATCGTTCGATTCCTTTTCGGCTTCTAAACGGGCAATTTCGAGTTTGTTTTGCTCCGCATCTTTCTTTATGCGTTCATATTTTGCAAGTCCTTTTACCTGTATGAGCAACAACTTCAGCTGATCTGGATTGTATCCGATCTCCCAAATTTCTTTTTGTTTCTCCGCTACCTTCTTGTTCATTTCAGATGTCAGCGTTTCGATTTCTTTTTCAAACTTCTGTAAGCAGCCCCGTTCAACAGGAAGGTTTTTGACATCATCAACTGCTTTTGCAAGAAATCGGCAACTTGCATTTTCAATATCCGGACATCCGGAATTTTTCATAAATTCTTCCTGCTGTTTTATTTCCCTGAGCCTTGTCTGGTGATAATCACGTTTATTTTTTGCATCTGATATCTGCTTCGAATATGATGATCTGATTTGCTGCAGTTCGTGATCTGCAGCAGATGCACGGTATCTCTTTTCCTGCTGGCTATCAAGTTCCTCTTTTTTGCGATTCAATTCTTCAAGTCTGTATTCCAGATCAGTCGGAACGCTGGAACTCAGCAGAGAAATCCGAGAATCTATCTGCTCATTTCTGAGCTTGCTCTTTGTAATAATCCTCTGGTAGCGGTCAATATCTTCGTTATAGCTATCCAGTGTTCTTTTTGCATTTTTATATTTAATAACGTCTTTCTCTGCTTCGGAAAGCTGTAAAGATAATTCAGAATGCTGTTTTGCTTTTTCCCGTATCGTATCGGCCAGTTCCAATAGATTATTGCACGCTGTCAGTGTCTGCTTTGAATGGTCCAGATCGTTTGCCATTGCACTGTATTCTTCTGAGCATTCTTTCAAATCATTTCTGGTTTTTTCACTTTCCTTCTCGGCCTCAGATATTTTTTCCTGACACTCGATCAGATTTCTTCTGGATGCATCCAGATTTTCAAGTTCTTCCTGCTTTTTAAGAATGTCTTTTTCTACCGTTTCCAGTTCTTCCTCTGGTTTTCCCTGTGCCTTAATGAAGTCAGTCTTGATCCGGACGGCTTCTTTTTTAGAAGCAAGCTCCTTTCTTGCATCCGCAAGCTTCTTTCTTGCATCCAGTTCCATTACTCCATAGATTCCAAGCCCGAGCAGATTTCCAAGGATAGCGATACGTTCATCTTTCTTCGCCTGCAAGAATAATCCATACTGGTCCTGCATGATCAATGCGCAGCTGCGAAATGTCATGCTGTCCATGCCAAGAAGCTTCTCGATTTCAGCCTGTGTGTCAACGATTCTTTCCTTGGACAGATTCATCCAGTCAGCACTTTCTTCCTGATACTGTGACAAGTTCAGAGTTGGTTTTCCGGATTTTGTTCTGGTGCGGACTACCCGGAACCGTTTCTCTCCGATGTCGAAAATAAATTCTATGGAACCGCTTCTTGCATCCTCTGTACCTCGGATCCACGCCTTACAGTCTCCCTCACGGGTTTCTTCAAACAGGCAATCCACAATAGCATCCATGAAAAGGCTGCTCTTTCCTGCACCGTTTACTCCGTTGATCGTGCAAAATGAAATGTCTGAAAAATCAAAGCTTTCTTCCTTGTAGTTTCTGTAATTCCTTACCGAAATAGATACCGGCTTAAACACACCGTGAATCTCTGCGGTAGTACTCTGTTTCATGGCTTCTGCTATGATTGGCTCGGCAAGCTCCACGATTTTGTCTGGATTCTTAAATGTCTTTTCCTCCAACCATTTTTTCAGATTCAACCTTGGGTCGCTTTCCTCCGAGAGAAGCCCGCGGTTCGTGATGTCAATAGTGCTTTCTGCTTCAATATCTGCCACATAGAATGCACCAAGCTCATACAGGTTCTTTTGCAGTAGCGGAATGTTGAGCGCCTTTTTCTGCTCAGATGTGCAGGAATACCGCACCCGGACTATCTTATCCGTCACATCTTCTGAAATGCCTGTTCTGCGAAGATACATAGCTCCTTCACGGATATAGTCGCCAGCTTCATCAGGATCCCAGGTGATAGTGTGGAACTGTCTGTATGGAGTAGTGTATTTATGTCCTTTTACCAGAGTGCCTTTCTCATTAAATTCATGAATCCAGAATCCACGATCCTGTCCTTCATCATTAAAATTCATTGCATTGATCGCTCCGGAATAGAATACATTGTCAAGTCCTTCGATGATTTGCGGGCGATGGATATGGCCAAGAAGCACCGCCTCATATCTTGCGGCCATTAAAGCTTCTCTTGGAATGACCGGCTCAAAGTTTGTGAAGAAGGAGGTCTGTCCTGATTCCATGTTGCAACCAGGAACCGTATAATGTGCCATGAGAATCGGTGTCTTTTCACACTCTGCTCTCAATGCAAAAACCATATCTGAAATATATTTCGTCCATGCAAGATTTTCTTCGTCTGCAGATAAACCAGGGAATTTTGCTCTGAACTCCTGTTTGTCAAATCCCGGCAGGCAGGCAATGTCTGCCCATGGAGTCTTTATTACTCCTGGTTCTGTAACAACATCTACATTTCTAATATTAAGCAGCATCCGTTCAAGAACTCTAAACTGAGCAGCTCCATCGTGATTTGGAGTGCCTCGCATCACGATCACATACTTCGAAAAATGTGCTAATGATGTAATGATGTTCGTTGCCGTAATCATTTCGTCTGAATACCTCACGGGGCCAACCTGTTCCTGGTGAAAGATATCTCCTGATACGCAAACGATATCCGGTTTCTCTTCTATAGCTACCTGTACCATATATTCCAAACATTTTACTGTATCCTGCGAACGGAGATTTACTCCGTCCACTACAGGTCCTTTAAACTGGCCAATATGCCAGTCAGCAGTATGAAGTATTTTCATTTGCTCATCTCCTTTACTGTTGCCTTCATTGCTGTGATCATGTTCTTTAATTCTGTTTCCAAAAGTGAAAAGTTCTCCTCGCTAATTCCGCAGAATTCAACGCCATCATCTCCCATCTTTTCTCCGATAAAGAGAATATTTCCAACAATGGGGCATCCATGTTTATCAACCTCGTAAAGATAACTTCCGATCAGATTTGCTTTGTTCGGCTTCAGTCTTCCCTCTTCATCGATCAGCATACTCACACACTTCCCTGGTTCTTTAACAGGGCTGGATGGCATTTTCAGTTCTGTGTATAATCTCTTTGGCATTACATGTTCTACAAGGTCACAGCCATTCCCGATCAAGCCATACAAGACTTTATTCTGTTCTCTCATGGTTCCTTCTGGAAATTCATGTACGGACATTTCCAGTTCTGTTGATACCTTTATTATTTTCATCTGCGTCCGCCTCCTCTCTGACATTTAATGCAAAGTGGCTCTCCGAATTTATTGATTGAATATTCGTAAACTCTTTCATTTATGATCTCACCGCATCTGGAACACTGGAAATCTGCCGATCTATCTGGCTCTGGTTCTGGCTCCGGTTCAGGAACAACATCCGGCTCCTGCATTGGTGGATAGTCATTTTCGATTTCTGTATCCGAAGCATATGCCGGATTGTCCAGATCATCCTGAGTAAATACCGTGCTTTCAGATTCGAAATCCACACTCTTAACTGCTATCTGTGGTGTGCCAAACATATTATTTACAGAGTTCATGCCTTGTGTCAGCATTGCCTGTCTGACCTGCGGATCCGAGAAATCAGGTGAAAAGATAACTGTTGGGATAGCGAAATTTTTCAGCAGTTCCGCCTTTGTGTATGTACCTTTTACGCCAAGCAGAGCTCTTATAACACGAAGCTTCGCACCAGTCATAGCCTTTTCAGCCCAGGTCTTTTTCAGCAGTGCCATGTTTACCATGACGGAGCGTTCAACGTATCTGTCTCTATCTTCTTTCGCAACCACAAAGGCCTGGCATTTCTTCCCCCATTTATTCTTGGATTCCACCCATTGTCCAGAAAAGATTTCCGCAGCTGCCTGTGCCTGTTTTTCATCAGTAATGCCTTTTGCAGCTTTGTCCGCGAATTCAATGCGGTACTTCTCTTCTTCATCTTCCAGGCAGATCACCTTCTGGTCAGTTTCTGTTCTGGCCGTTCCGTCAGCCTTGCGCATAGCGCCCTGAGCCTGTGCACGGTATGTAACGCGGTCAATGCGTTCGCCATAGGTTTCCTTGGGATTGAACTGGATACCGGCCGCCATAGCCATTTTGTTGAGCAATGGCTTAGATAAGGAAAACACATCTTCCCAGATATCCTTTCCTCTCTCATCCTGCTTCCCAGTCTTAACTGAGCCAACCTTGAAAATGTCTCCGCTGTTTTCGCCCAGATCAACCGGAACCTCTTCTACATGGAATTTGTAGAATGGATTAAGTTGCACATCCGTTGCTGTCGGCACCAGCAGGTTATAATTTTTGTATGCCGTTATAACTTCCGGCAAGCTTCCTAAAACCTCTTTCATCTACTTGATAACCTCCTATTTTTGTGATAAAATGACGTTGACTTAAAAACAATGGGTCTCAAACCTGTTTTTAAAGTTCTGACTGGTCTTGGATAGGATCGTGGGTGCCGTCTACACTCCGCTTTCCCCTTATTATCCAAGGCCTTTTTAATATTCATCACCTCCTACGAGCCAGCTAAGGAAACAGAAGATGCCAAGTCCGATCATTCCGACCAGAAATGCCTCTGAACCAATTTCGTGGCTTCCTCTTTCGATATAAAGTCTCTGGGACAGTGCATTATAAAGCACTGTACTCACCAGAACGGGAACTACATATTTCATGACTTTTGCAGCAAGAATAATTCGTTTTTTCATTTTTGCTTTCTTTTTGGCACGATAGTATTTCTCATACTCTGCCTTATTGAATTCTCGCACCAGGGACAGATATACCCTTGTTTTGGAATCTTCTGTAACAAGCTTATATTCCATGTTTTTGCACACATCCGGCACTTCGCATACATTCATCTTCTCGCCTCCTTGTCAATGAGAATCAATTCCTTTGCGATAACACTCTGCAATGCCATTCTGTCCATTTCGTGCCAGCTGATCGGCACCGGGCTGTTGTCCATTGCATTCAGGATCCGCTCTGCGGCCTGATGATATTTTTCAAGATCTTTTGGTGTTAACATCTTTCCCTCCTATACCGCCAGGCGAAGCTGGCCATTCCTTTCTTCTTTCACCATCTTTTCAACAAATGCAGTTGCTTTTTCTTTTCTTTCCATTTCGATCAGGTGTTCTTCGTGGCAACTGCACTGTTCTCCCGGATCCAGATACGCTCCGCAATCCGGGCAGATTCTATAAAAAGCCATCGTATCCACTCCTTTCATTCAATCATGTATAATTTGTTAAATGCCTTTTTGGGGATTTTCCCTGACGGATACCCCTTGGCAAGCTGTCCATCGGCTATCAGGTCTGATCTAAGGGAACGTATCATGCGATATGCCGTATCCCTGCTCACACCCATCATTTCTCTGACCTCAGCGGCTGTATAGTAAGAACGTTCCGCAGATGTAAGCTTTTTGATTACACCGTTTGCATTTTCCATATCAAGCACCTCATTCCAGATTTCTCTCAACCCAATTTTTCAGATTCTGCGTGATCTCATTTACTTCGTCCAATGTCTGAATGATTTTTTTCAGTTCCGGTTTTTCCTCTTCTGAGATAATTCCGTCTGCCGTAATATCAAGAAGTGATTCCTTTGCCTCGTTTATCTTCTTTAAAGAAGAAAGCATTCTCAGGCTGATTCTATCCAGTCCTGCATTCTCGATCTTCGGCATGTTCTTTCCAAGCGGGCACATCTCCCGGCAATAATTTCCTTTCAATTCCGGTGCCTTATAGCAGTCAGCCATCAGAAGAACTTCCTCCTGATATGGTATCGTGCTCCCAAGTTCGATTCTGGCTAGCCTTGTACGATCAATTCCTATTTCTTCCGCAGCACCTTCTCTGCTGCTCAGACGCTCATTTGACTTTGCCGCCTCATATCGTGCCTGGCAAAACATATTAGCCGCTGCTTTCGTAGCAAATTTCGACATTTTTCTCTCCTTCTATAAGCTGTATAATCAAGTTATGGTAATTAAATTGTGTACTCTGTATCGATATCCAGAGCCTTGCTGATTTTTTCAGCAAGTGCAGGTGCATACATTCTTCCATTTATGGTGGTTGTCACGTAGTTCCTGCACATCCCAACTTCACCGCACAATTCCGCGACAGACATATCTCTGTCGATTAAGGTTTTCTTTACTTCTTTGCACCATGGCGACAGTTTTCGCTTCAAAATATCACCTCCGTTTTCAACAAATGTTTATTACATTTGTTGTTTACATTTGTTTGCGATTGCATTAAAATAATCAGGAAGGAGTTATCATGGATAATTGGATTGATAATCTCAGAAGAATTGGGCTTAAACGTTATGGTGACGAAAACCGCCGGATTCTTTCTGAATTATTAAGAAACGGTATTCCTGCCGGAAACACTGTTATGTCGGAAGCATCTGCTGAGGCTCTTATCATTGCTGTGGCGGCCATGATTGAAGAAAACAATAAAGCATTGCTCTCCGATTTATCGATGTAACTCTCTCTTTTTTTGTTTTGCATTAAACATTTGTTTATTACATTTTTAATAATAATTGGATATTTCCAATTTGTCAATACTTTTATTTGGATATTTCCAATTTTTATTGAAAGGTAGGTTTCATGTTAGATAGAATCCTTGCATTATTAAAAGAAAACGGAATTACGGCCAAAAAGCTCACTTCTGATTTGGAAATTTCCAATTCTTCTGTCTCGGATTGGAAAAAAGGAAGTAAGCCTTCTTGTGATGTTGTTGTTAAGCTAGCAAAATATTTCGGCGTATCAACTGACTATATATTGCTTGGTGAAAAATCCATTTCTATATCCCAAGAGGATCAAGATATTTTAAAACTATTTCACCAACTTCCGCATGATGCGCAGTTGGAATTTCGAGGTGAATTAAAGGGGTACATAAAATGTTTAAAACGGCAGGAAGAAGATACTGTCGAGCCTCTTAAGAAAGCAAAATAATAAGCTTCGAGTGGTACCGAAGCAAAAGGGGGGAATGACTACGAAAAAGAAAATGATTGCACTTACCTGCTCATTGATTTTTGCCAATACTATCCCTGTATTCGCAGCATCCGATTATGGCATTAATATCGATCAAAAATACGTTTCTGGAGATGCTTCCCAATTATCCGATGCAATTTCCGAGTCGTTGAATGATATGGGTGTTAAAAAAGTTTCCTCTTACGATTTAGAGAAAAAAGAAGATTCCCAAACAGTTGCACAAGTAATTTTATCAGCAGATGGCGTAGCCATGGAGGCGGTCTGCTACTATACAAAAGACAATACTTGGAGTTGCTCTTCTATAACGAATATCCACAGTAGTAGTGATGATCTGATTTATTATTGGGTCAATCCGGTTTCCGCTGATGCAACCGCATTTGAAATTAAAGACTACAAAACAGGGGAATATAAGCCAGAAGGAGCTGCCAAAGAACTACTTTCACAATATGAGAATCAGGAAAAATGGTTTTTACTGGAAGATTTTAAATTATACGATAAAAATGACGCTCCTATTGAGATACCTGATTCAGAAGATCATATAATGGCCTCTGCTTATCCTGATAGCAAAACATTTCGTGGCATAAAAATTGGTGATACAATTTCGAATTTATTTTCAGCGTATGATTCCAAATATTTTTCAGTACAGGTAGGCTATGATGACACCACCGCTACCGACGCTCAAAAGAAACTGGTTGAGATGTACAATGCCCAGATTGAAGCTGCTGATCCAGAGGATATCGAACGTACTATTTCTTCTATTGACAGTAGCGCAGTATCCGTAGTCGTACTATTTGAAGGTGCTGAATTTTGCGGAAAAATAATTCCAAAGCCAGAACCGAATTCAGGCAAGTCGGTTTCATATAAGGTATCAGAAGATATAGGTTTCATAATTGATAACGATAAGATTTCTGATATTGGAATCCAACGCGGTGGCAGATATTAATAAGAGGAATAGTTTTTATGACAATTGGTGAACGAATAAAAGAATTGCGAGCTGAGGCTAATCTGCGTCAGTCCGAACTTGGAAAAGCAATAGGCTTTTCTGGCCAAGTAGTATCGAATGTCGAAAGAGGTTACTCTTTCCCGTCAACAGAATTTGTTAATCGCAGTGCTGCATGCTTCGGTGTGCCAGCAGATTACATTCTTGGCCGGACTACTTCAAGATATGCTGTTGCGGATCCGAAAGAAGTTTCCGCAGTGCAAGCAAGAACAAAAGCCCGTTTGGCTCAGTTGCAGATGAGCCTTCCGGACCTGATCAAAAAATCAACGCTGACAGAGGAAACCTGCTGTGACATTCTGGCCGGAAAGACTGTTCCTGGAATAGATGCCACTGCAAGCCTGTCAAAAGCCCTCGACACCTCTATGGATTACCTTGTGGGTAATTCTGAATACAGCTGTGCCATTGCTTCAGAAGACGAACAGGATATCATCCTGCGGTACCGTCAGTTATCCAAGAAGGGAAAACGTATCTTTTTGGGAATGATGGAGAAGATGGAAGAAGAAAAAACAGAATAGTATATTTAACTGGGGAACCGTTGGGGTGTTATGTCAGCCGCCGGACACTTTTGTGAAAGGAGGCTGGTGCTGATGGTTACATATGGTGATTTATTTACTTTTGTAATTATGCTTTGTGCAGTTGTAACTCTTGTTATCAATTTAATGCATAAAAAATAGCGCCCTCGTCCTGGTAAGATAAGGCGCTATTTTTAGCTATTGTTTTATCCGGCGGTCAGGTGTACGCTGACCAACGGCTCTCTTGTTAAGTACATTATATCTATATTCAACATTTTTGTCAAACATTTGTTGATTACATTTGTTTGACACATTTGTTTAGTAATGGAGGGTTCAGATGCCGGCTTATAAGTATTTCACCAAAGATGGAAAGACAAAATGGTATGCCAATTTTTACTATGAAGATTGGCTTGGCAAGCGCCAGCATAAATGCAAAAGAGGCTTTTTTACCAAAAAAGAGGCTGTAGAATGGGAACGTGACTTTCTGGCACAAGGAGCAAAGGATCCAGATATCCTGTTTTCCGCTCTGATCAAGAACTATATGCAGGACTGCAGCTCCCGGCTGAAGCTGACCACTCTGGAAAATAAGCAGTACCTGGTAGACATGAAACTGCTGCCATTCTTTAAAGATATGAAGATCGGTGACATTACTCCGATCGTAATCCATCGATGGCAAGATGCCATGATTAATTACAGGGACGAAAAGGGGAACCCTTATTCTCAGACGTATCTGAAGACTATCAATAATCAGCTGTCCGCTATCATGAATTATGCCGTCAAATACTATAAGCTCAGAAGCAATCCGTGCCTTGCGGCCGGTGCGATCGGGAAAAGCAGTGCAGATGAAATGAATATCTGGACAAGAGAACAGTTCGATTACTTCCTGACATTTGAAAAGAAAAGCGCATACAGGATGGCATTCAGCCTCATGTTCTATGGCGGGCTTCGGTCTGCAGAGGTTCTGGCCATTACTCCGGCGGATATCCTGCCAGACTGCTCCGTATCCATTAATAAGAACTTTGTGGTGATAAAAGGCGAACAATACTTCCAGACACCAAAAACTGAAAAGAGCAAGCGTGTCGTGAACATTCCTCAATCGTTGTACAAAGAGCTTCAGGACTATGTTGCCAGTATGGCTATAGAGCCGGATGAACGCATCTTCTACTTCCAGAAGTCCGGAATGCGGTCAGAGTTTAAACGGGCAACTGCCAGATCTGGTCTTCCAGAAATCAGAATCCACGATCTCCGCCACTCCCATGCAAGTATGCTGATCGATATGAAATTTTCCATCAAAGAGATTTCGGACCGGCTCGGCCATGAATCGCCGGAAACAACCTGGAAAGTTTATGCTCATTTGTATCCAGGAAAAGACAGGAAGCTTGCTGACGCTCTCAATGAAGTAAGAGCCACAAATGATAATGTAGAAGATAAAAACGAATGAAACATATAACGTCATATAAGAACAAAAAATCCCAAAAAATAAGACACTTTCTCCCAATTAACATCACCGTAGCATCACGGACAAAAATAAAATCCCGGAAACCCTTGCAAATAAAGGGCTTCTGGGATTTTGCTCATTATTCAAACTCAATCGTTGCCGGTGGTTTCGGGCTCATATCATAGCAAACCCTGTTTACATTCTCCACCTCTGCCAGGATTCTGTTTGTGATCACTTCCAGTACGTCCCAGTCCACGCGCTCAATGCTGGCTGTCATAGCGTCAATGGTATTGATGGCGCGGATGATAACGGTATACTCGAAGCATCTCTCATGATTTTTCATGCCAACGCTCTTGAAATCCGGCACAACTGTGAAATACTGCCATACTTTTTTATCAAGTCCTGCTTTTGCAAACTCTTCGCGGAGAATTGCATCTGACTCGCGAACTGCTTCCAGACGATCTCTTGTAATAGCGCCAAGACAGCGAACGCCAAGTCCCGGTCCCGGGAACGGCTGACGGTAAACCATATCGTGAGGAAGTCCAAGCTCAATACCGCAGGCGCGGACTTCGTCTTTAAATAACTGTTTCAGAGGCTCTACTAGCTCAAACTGGAGATCTTCCGGAAGACCGCCTACATTGTGATGGGATTTTACCATTTTTGCAGTCTTTGTACCGCTTTCAATGATGTCCGGGTAAATGGTTCCCTGACCAAGGAAATCAATTCCTTCCAGTTTTCTTGCCTCTTCCTCGAAGACGCGGATAAATTCACCGCCGATGATTTTTCTCTTTTCCTCAGGATCAGCTACATTTTCCAGCTTGCCGAGGAAACGCTCGGAAGCGTCTACGTAAATAAGGTTTGCGTGAAGCTCGTCACGGAATACTTTTACAACACTTTCAGACTCATTTTTACGCATAAGACCGTGGTTTACGTGAACGCATACAAGCTGCTGACCGATGGCTTTGATCAGCATTGCGGCAACAACAGAAGAGTCTACGCCGCCGGAAAGGGCAAGAAGCACCTTTCTGTCTCCTACCTGATTGCGGATAAGCTCTACCTGATCTTCGATAAAGTTTTTCATGTTCCAGTTTGCCTCTGCCCCGCAGTCCTGGAAAATGAAGTTTTTCAGTGTATCGGTATCCGGAAGCTGGGCGAGCTGTACACTGCATTTTGATGCCGGATAATCAACAGAAATCATAGGGTAGCCTAAATCATAAAGCTCCGGACGAATTTCTACTTCTTTTCCGTCTACCACACGGTTTTCCCCGCCGTTTAAAATAATACCTTTTACATTTTCCAGATTTTTCAGCTCTTCTGCTGTAATATCATGAGGATGAATCTCACTGTATACGCCAAGAGCACGGATTTCTCTTGCAAGCACTGTATTTTCTGTGCTTCCAAGGTCAAGAATTACAATCATATCCTGTTTCATTTGACCTTCTCCTTTATTTTCTTTTGTTTTCAGCAGCGAACCTTTTACAGTTCCAATCCTCTTTATTATAACGTGTACTTTTGAAAAAAGCACTATAAATTTATTATGTTTTCAGATTATTGTTCACGGAAATATATCTATATCATTCCACATTTCCTGCTGCAATAAGATTTTCCCATTCAAATTTCCCGGAAATATTATTCTGTGAACACTGCAGTTTTAATCACATTGTCTTTCCTGTTTTCAAACAGATCGTATGCTTCTTCAATATGGGAAAGAGAATATCTGTGTGTGATCAGCGGCGTTGTATCTATTTTCCCTTCCGCAATGAGACGCAGGATTTCTTCGCAGTCGCAGCCGTCCACACCGCCTGTCTTAAATGTAAGATTTTTTCCATACATTTCCGGAAGCGGAAGCATCTGCGCTTCGTCATAAAGCGCCACCACTGTTACTATGGCGTTAGGGCGGGCGCACTCCCACGCCAGACGGAAGGTATCTTTTGTCCCTGCAGCCTCCAGAACGACATCGGCTCCGCCGTGTTCGCTGTTTTCCCGGACAAATTCCGGAAGGCGTTCCGGCTCTGCGAGGATAACCTCCGGATAATGTCTTCGTACAAATTCTCTTCTTGTCTCCTCTTTTTCACATACAATAATCCTCTTTGGTTTTTTCAGCATAACACAGAGAAGCGTACAAATTCCTGTGGGACCGGCTCCCAGAATCAGAACTGTATCTTCCTCTTTTATCTCGGAAATTCTGGCAGCCCAGAATCCTGTTGCAAGAATGTCTCCCACAAATAATGCCTGTTCATCTGTTACATTTTCGGGAATCACATTTAAACCCTGATCTGCATACGGTACACGGACATATTCCGCCTGTCCGCCGTCAATACGGCAGCCTAATGCCCAGCCTCCGTCTTTGTCTGTGCAGTTATTCACATAGCCATTCCGGCAGAAGAAGCATTTTCCACAAAATGTTTCCACATTTACCGTCACTCTGTCGCCTGGCTTTACTTTTTTCACCTCTGAACCTGTCTGTTCCACGATCCCTACCATTTCGTGTCCTACTGTAATTCCGGGCACAGCTTTCGGCACAGAACCGTGTTTAATATGAAGATCGCTTGTACAAATGCTGGAAAACGTCACTTTTACAATCGCGTCTTTTTCATCTCGAAGCATTGGTTTTTCTTTTTCCCTGAGTTCAAATTTTCCTTTTTCCACATAAGTATACGCTAACATTTTTTACCCCCGTTTCCAAACTGTTTCATTCATTATAAGAGCTTTTTTCGGGAAAATCCACTTTTTGAAACAGCTTTTTCATTTTTATGTGGAGTCCTTGAGCATTTAATGTTACAATGGGAGAGAAATACTTTTATGGAGGAAATTTGATATGAAAAAAGGAAATTGGAAGGCTCTTCTTCCAATCGGCGTATTCCTTGTCATGTATCTTGGGCTTGGAATTTTATTTGAATACGGACTTCACATTCCTATGGGATTTTATAATATCCCCATTGTCGTCTCCTTTCTCACTGCTCTTCTTGTGGCATGTGTGCAAAACCCAAAACTGAGCTTTGATGACAAGCTGGCAGTTATGGCTAAAGGTGTAGGAGATAAAAATATTATTACTATGATCTTGATTTTCATGACTGCCGGAATTTTTGTCGGTGTTGTGGGAAGGGGAAGCGCAGAAAGCGTAGCATATTTTCTCTTGTCCATCATTCCGGCGCGGTTTGCTGTCATTGTCCTTTTCGTAGTAAGCTGCTTTGTCTCTCTTGCAATGGGAACCTCTGTGGGAACGATCACTTTGATCACCCCGATTGCTGTTGCCGTTTCAAACGGCTCCGGTTTTTCCGCGCCCTTATGTATCGGCGCTGTTATGGGAGGCGCTATGTTTGGAGATAATCTTTCCTTTATCTCCGATACCACCATCGCAGCCTGCAACGGTCAGGGATGCGCCATGAAGGATAAATTCCGGGCAAACTTCTGGATTGCCCTTCCTGCTGCCGTAGCTACCCTGATCATTATTTTTGTCCGCACCTCAGGGAGCGACGCAGGAACTGCTATCGTAAAAGATTACGATCTTATCCAGGTTGTTCCGTATCTTCTTGTCCTTATCGGCGGAATCATCGGAATCAATGTGTTTGTCGTTCTTTTAATCGGAATCCTGTCCGGCTCTGTCATCATGCTGGCAACAGGAGCAACACAGGCGACAGACCTTCTTGCAAATATGGGGTCCGGCGCTTCCGGAATGTATGAAACTACTATGGTGGCAATCCTCGTTTCTGCCATCTGCGCTCTGATTCAGGAATACGACGGCTTTACCGCTCTTCTGAATTTTATACGGAAAATTTTTAAAAGCAAAAAAGGCGGAAAACTTGGAATGGGACTTCTTGTCGGCGCAATGGACGTGGCAACTGCAAATAACACAGTTGCAATCGTCATGGCAAATCCCATTGCAAAGGAAATGGCGGAGGATTACGGTATTTCCCCGCGAAATACAGCTTCTATCCTAGATACCTTTTCCTGTGTGTTCCAGGGTGTGATCCCCTACGGTGCGCAGATGCTTGTTGCCATCTCTGCCGCGACAGAACTTGGCTGTGAAATTTCCGCATTTGACATTATGCCGAATTTATATTATCCATATATGCTTCTTGTGAGCGCATTATTCTTTATGTTCTACTCACAGGAGAAAACAAAATAAACACGTGCAGCATTTTGCAAAATAATAAGGCTCTATAATAAAACTGGCGAAGAGTAGTCTCTCCGCCAGTTTTATTATTCTGCTTTTTATTGCATTTTCTTTTATTCTTCTTCCTGCAGGTTGCTTAATTTTGCTGCCTGGTCTGCTGCAATTAAGCTGTCGATCACCTCGTCCAGATCTCCGTTTAAAATATTTTCCAGGCGGTGAAGTGTCAGCTTAATTCTATGGTCTGTCACACGTCCCTGTGGGAAATTGTAGGTACGGATTTTCTCGGATCGGTCTCCTGTTCCAATCTGGCTTCTTCTTGCTTCTGCCTCTGCGTCATGCTGCTTTGCAAGTTCCATCTCATAAAGACGGGAACGGAGAACTTTCAGCGCCTTATCTTTGTTTTTAAGCTGTGACTTTTCATCCTGACAGGAGATTACAATGCCTGTCGGGATATGGGTAAGACGAACGGCAGAGTCTGTTGTGTTGACACACTGTCCTCCGTTTCCGGAAGCACGGAATACGTCAAACTTACATTCATTCAAGTCAAGGTGGAAGTCAATCTCCTCCGCCTCCGGCATAATGGCAACCGTACAGGTGGAGGTATGGATACGTCCGCCGGACTCTGTTTCCGGAACTCGCTGTACACGGTGAACGCCGCTTTCGTATTTCAGGCGGGAATATGCCCCTGTTCCTGTTATCATAAACGTAACTTCCTTGAATCCGCCGATTCCGTTTTCGTTTAAGCTTAACATTTCTGTCTTCCATCTGCGGGACTCTGCATATTTTACATACATACGGTAAATTTCCGCTGCAAAAAGAGCCGCCTCATCGCCGCCGGCGCCGCCGCGGATCTCCACGATTACGTTTTTATTATCATTCGGGTCTTTTGGAAGAAGAAGGATTTTCAGCTCATGCTCCAGCTCTTCCACGCGCTTCTTTGCGTCAGAAAGCTCTTCCTTGAGCATATCGCGCATTTCTTCGTCCTTTTCCTCCTCCAGCATGGAAAGACTGTCCTGAATAGTTTCCTTACAGCCTTTATACTCTTTATATGCCTCCACGATCGGCTGTAAATCGCTCTGCTCCTTCATAAGACGCTGAAAGTGTTCCTGGTTATCTGTAACTCCAGGCTCTCCCAGCTCATTTAAAACTTCCTCAAATCGGATTAGCAAATCGTCTAATTTATCAAACATGATTTTCCTCCCGGTTTTCTCTGTGTTTATATATTTTTACGATATCAGGACAGTTTTCCCCGCACTACGCGGTCAAGTCCTGCCAGATCTTTTATTACTTTCACATCCAGAAAGCCGCAGCTTTCAAACATTTCTTTTACATCTTCTCCCTGACTGCACCCAATCTCACAGACAAGAAAGCCGCCCGGTTTTAAATAGTTTCCGGCGTTTTCTACGATTTTCCTGTAAAAATACAGCCCGTCCTCTTTTCCGTCGAGCGCCATAAAAGGGTCGTGGAAACGAACCTCCGCCTGAAGCTTTTCGATTTCTTCTGTGGGGATATAAGGCGGATTGGAAACGATTATATCAAAGCTTTCTTTTTTCGCCTCAAAATATGCGTTTTGGAACAAATCGCTTTTTATAAGCTCCGCCCGCGTTTCCAGACGGTACGTCTCCCTGTTTTTTTCTGCCACAGAAAGCGCTTTTTCGGAAAGGTCTGCTCCTGTCCCTTTTGCGTCCTCCCTCTCAAGAAGAAGACTTAAAAGAATACAGCCCGAACCGGTGCACATATCAAGAATCTGCGGGGACTCCGTATTTTTTATAAGAGAGAGAGCCTCCTCCACAAGAATTTCCGTGTCCTGTCTTGGCACAAGAACAGTTTCATCTACATAAAACTCATATCCCATAAAGTGACCCTGGTGAGTTAAATGCTGAAGGGGAATGTGCTGCGACCGTTTTCTGATTTTCTCCATATAAGGAGCTTTGATTCCTTCTTCCGCCTCCTCTTTGCTGTGGGCAAAATAGTAAGCTCTGTTTTTTCCGCTCTCATATTCCAGAAGGAGCCAGGCGTCCAGCCCGGCTTCCTCAATCCCGGCAGCTTCCAGGATTTCCTGTCCTTCTTTTAAAAGCGCTTCCCAGGTTTCCCCTCTCATGCTTCCGCCTCCGAAGTCTTGTCTTCTGAAACGTCCACGCCAAATTCTTCTTTCAGATATGTTCTCCAGTCAAACACTGCTTCCACTGCCTTGATGGCAACCTCCGCCATATCTTCTGTTGGCTCCTTTGTTGTCAGCTTCTGCATGGCAAGTCCCGGTTTGCTCAAAATATCCGCAATCTTACTGTCGGTTCTTCCTGCCCACTGGATCATCTCAAAAGAAATGCCTGCCACAACAGGAACCATGAGGATTCTTCCGAAAAGACGCACCCAGTAAAACGGCACAAGCACAAAAATAAAATGAAGAAAAATACTTACTATCATAACAAGGAACAAAAAGCTTGTTCCGCAGCGTCTGTGCTGTCTTGAGCTTTTCATTACATTTTCCACAGTAAGGGGCAGACCGTGTTCCACACAGTTGATACACTTATGCTCTGCTCCGTGGTACATAAAGTTCCTCTGAATGTCCTTCATTCTGGAAATCAGAATCATATAGCCCATAAATAACGCAAGCTTCACAAACGCTTCCACTATCGTAACAATCACTTCTGTTGCCCCGATTTTTCTGAGGAGGCTTGCAAGCACATAAGGAAGAAGCATGAAAGCTGCAATGGAAATCACAATGGAAAGCGCCACTGTCGCATAAAGAAGCAGCTTGAACATTTTATCTTCCCTTGCTTTTTTCTTTGCCTTTTCATCTTCTGAAAGATGCGCCGTTTTCTTTGCTTCCTCCTCGTCCTCCTCGTCGCCTGCGATTTCTGCAGAATACATCAGACATTTCATGCCCACAACAAGAGAGTCCACAAAACTTACCACACCGCGGATCAGCGGTTTTCTCCAGATTTTTGCATTGCCGAAGATACATTTATAGTCTTCCACCTTCAGCTCTATTTCGTTGTCCGGACGGCGCACTGCTATGGAATACTTGTCTTTGTGGCGCATCATAATGCCTTCCATAACTGCCTGTCCGCCAATATTTGATGGTTTCATATTTTTTCTCCTGATACAAAGAAAGGTTGAGATTTCCCAACCTCAACCTTCTCACTGTAATATTCTTTAATTATTTGTTCAGACCATATTTTCTGTTGAACTTATCGATACGTCCGCGAGCCTGAGCAGCCTTCTGCTGTCCTGTGTAGAACGGATGGCATTTGGAGCAGATTTCTACGTGGATGTCCTCTTTTGTAGAACCTGTTGTAAATGTGTTTCCGCAGTTACAGGTTACAGTTGCCTGATGGTAGTTTGGATGGATTCCTTCTCTCATGATTTTCACCTCTCTATATACCTTCTATTTATTCGTATTACTTGACGAATTTCTCTATTAAACAGCTTTTTGATTATATCACATACATAGCGCAAATGCAAGATATTTATAAAAATTTCTGTTTTTTTGCCATCTGCACAAATTCATCGTTATTCTTTGTACGGGCAAACATATTTAAAATCTGCTCTACCGCGTCCTCCGCCTTCATTCCGTTTAAAGCTTTGCGCATATTATATACTGCCTCCTGTTCCTCGGAAGAAAGAAGAAGATCTTCCCGCCTTGTTCCTGATTTCTGAATATCAATGGCAGGAAATACGCGTTTTTCCTGGAGCTTTCTGTCAAGAACAAGCTCCATGTTTCCTGTTCCCTTAAACTCCTCGTAAATCACATCGTCCATCTTGCTTCCTGTATCTACAAGGGCAGTTGCAAGAATTGTAAGACTTCCTCCCTCGCGCATATTCCGGGCAGCGCCAAAGAAACGCTTCGGCATATGAAGGGCTGCGGGGTCAAGACCGCCGGAAAGTGTTCTGCCGCTTGGCGGGATTACAAGGTTATAAGCTCTCGCAAGACGCGTGATAGAATCAAGAAGAATGGTTACGTCTTTTTTGTGCTCCACAAGACGTCTCGCTCTTTCTATTACCATTTCCGACACGCGTTTATGATGCTCCGGCTGTTCATCAAAGGTAGAGTAAATAACTTCCACATTCGGGCCCTGGATTGCCTCACGAATATCGGTCACTTCTTCCGGACGCTCGTCAATGAGAAGAATGATCAGATGCATATCTCTGTTGTTGCGAAGAATGGATTTTGCCACATCTTTTAAAAGTGTCGTCTTACCGGCTTTCGGCGGAGATACGATCATACCTCTCTGGCCTTTTCCGATCGGACTTATCAAATCCACGATTCTCATGGCAGTTGTTCCGCCCGGACGTTCCATTCTCAGGCGCTCATTCGGGAAAATCGGGGTCATATCCTCAAAATTATATCTTCTCTGTCCTTCGCTTGGGTGAAAGCCGTTAATGGAAGTCACATACAAAAGAGCGCTGAATTTTTCTCCCTGCGTTTTGATCCTTGTATTTCCCTGGATAATATCGCCTGTCTTTAAATTAAAACGGCGGATCTGGGAAGGCGCAACGTACACATCGTTTTCTCCCGGAAGATAATTGGCACAGCGGATAAATCCATATCCGTCAGGAAGAACCTCCAGGATACCGTTTGCCTTCTCTCCGCTGTCAAGCTGCTGGATTCCCTCTGACGGGCGCGGCCTTACGTACTCTCTTGTCTGTCCTTCTCCTGTCTCCAGATCCTCTCCTGCCGTCTCTCTCTCTGCAGTTCTTTCGAATGTTCTCTCTTCTGTTCTTCCTTCTGTCTTTTCCGTATCTTTTCTCTCTTCTCTCTCTGATTCCCGGATTGCTGCTCCACCGGAGACTGCTGCTCCCTGCTTCTCATCTTCCTGAAGCATTCTTTCTATCAATTCCGGTTTTCTCAACGTGGAAACACCTTTCAGTTTTCTTGCCTTTGCAAGGTCCTTTAAAGTTGCAAGTGACAATGATTCATACTTTTCTCTCATCATTTTATAATCCTCTGCTATCCATACTTCTTTTTTCTCAAAAAACATATATCTTAATGTAATTAAAAAATTAATGTAACCGGGTAAACTGTCTGAAGCGACATGAGCGCCTTGAAATCAGAATGTATTATTTGACTCTGTTTTTTCATTCTAACACACTTTTTCCCTTCTGTCCACAACGGGACAAAATAAATCCCTCAAAATACTTGCACCCTGCCTGAAAGTATGATAAATTTCTGAGAGTAGTTACTATTGCTGTATCCAGCAGAGAAACAAAAAGAAATATAAAAAGAAAGGCGTAAAAATGATTAAACAAATCCTTCAGGGTATGGTTGTCGGAATTGCCAATATTATTCCTGGCGTAAGCGGCGGAACTATGATGGTCGCTATGGGCTTATACGACAAACTGATCCATGCCATTACACATCTGAAAAGCGAATTTAAAGAAAGCCTTAAGTTACTGATCCCTGTTTTTGCAGGAGCCGGAATTGCCATTGTTGCGCTGTCAAGACTGTTTGAGTTTTTACTTACCTCATATCCAATTCCCACAAACCTTGCATTTTGCGGACTGATTGCAGGAAGCCTTCCATTTATCTTCAAAAAAGTAAAAGGCCACACTGTAACCGTAGATAAAATAATCCCGTTTCTGATTTTCTTCGGTATTGTTATTTTCATGGCGCTTCTGGGAAAAACAGGCAGAAACAGCGCAGATGTAAGCTTTGGTCTTATCAATGTCATCAAACTGTTCGGCGTTGGAATTATTGCTGCCGCAACTATGGTAGTCCCCGGTGTCAGCGGTTCCATGATGCTGATGCTTCTTGGATATTACGATACTATTTTAAAGACGATCAACGACTTTGTCGATGCGCTGATCCAGTTTGATATGGCTGGTCTCGCAGCAGGAATGGGGGTTTTAATTCCCTTTGGCATCGGCGTTGTCATCGGTATCTTTTTAATTGCAAAACTGATAGAATTTATTTTTGCAAAAGCAGAAGTTCACGCATATTACGGAATCATCGGACTGATCCTCGCCTCTCCCGTTGCCATTTTAATGAAAACAGACTGGAGCGGCATTTCTGTCCTTATGATAGGAACAGGCGTCATTACATTTGCTTTAGGCTGGTTTATCGCAAGTAAATTGGGCGGAGAATAATCTCTCCGCCCAATCCATTTCTATTTTCTTATGCATTTGTTGTGGCGGCTTTTCTGAAAAAGAAAAGTCCCACCACAAAAAGAATCGCAATCATTCCCACTCCAAGATTCATATTTCCTGTAACCTGAGAAACAACACTCACAATCGTTGTTCCTACAAAAGAAGCTCCTTTTCCGCAAATATCGAGAATCCCGAAATACTCCCCGGACTGCTCCGGCGGTATGATTTTTGTAAAATAAGACCTGGAAAGAGCCTGTACACCTCCCTGAAACATTCCTACAAGAACTGCAAGCACCCAGAACTGCCACTGACTGTGAAGGAACATTGCAAATACGGCAATTCCAAAATAGGCTGTCACACAGAAGGTAATCAATTTTTCTACCGGATATTTCTGGGCCAGTCTTCCAAATAAAATAGCAAATGGAAAAGCTACAATCTGCGTAACAAGAAGCGCCAGAAGAAGTCCCGTACTATCAAGCCCCAGGGCGGAACCGTAGGCAGTCGCCATATCGATAATGGTATACACACCATCAATATAAAAGAAAAAGGCAATCAGGAAAAACAAAATCTTTTTTTCATTTCCTGCGTTTTTCAAGGTGCGCCCTATCCTTTTAAAGCTGTCTGCAACCGCATTCTTTTTCTTTTTTATGTAATATTTCTGTCTGTAAGTTCTCAGAAGCGGCAGAGAAAATAAAAGCCACCAGGCGCTGATAATAACAAAAGCAATCCCCATTGCCGCTTCCATAGAAAGGCCCAGTTTTCCTGACCCAAGCACAACAAAAAGGCAGATAACAAAAGGAATGCAGCTTCCAATATAACCCCAGGCATATCCTCTTGAAGATACATCGTCCATTCTTTCTTTTGTAGTAACATCAGAAAGCATGGAATCATAAAAAATAAGACTTCCGGAGTACCCCACCTTTGCAATAATAAAAATAACAAGAAATAAAAGCCAGTTTTCTGCTATTCCAAGAGACACGCAGGCAATGATTCCCACAACAATAAACGCAATAAAAATAGGTTTTTTATACCCTTCTGTATCTGCCAGAGTACCAATAACAGGACCAAGAAGCGCCACCAGAAGCGTCACCACCGATGCGGCATAGCCCCAGTATGCCAGATACTCTACATCGCTTAAACCGCCCTTATCTGCAAGATAATTAAAATAAATCGGCAGAATGGTAGCAATTAAGAGAGTGAAAGCCGAATTTCCCACATCGTAAAGTACCCAGTTCCTCTCCTGTTTCGTAAGTTTCCATTTCATATTTTCTTTCCTCTTTTTTTCTATATATTTCTCTTTTATTTTACACAAACTACATCAAACTCCGCAATCTTTTTTTCGTTAAAGATAAATAAAGTTTTACTTTTCAAAATTTCGTTGCCCTGTTCCCGTTTTTATGTTAAGGTAAAATTATCAAATAATTGAAAGGAAACGGTTATGAAAAAACTTTCAAAAAAAACCTTCGCCCTGATTCTCATTATTCTTCTGGCAGCAATTGCCTGTATTGCGGGCATCTTTTTTTACAAGCAGAAAAATACAGACACCGCAAGGAATCCATATGGATTTACACAGATTACTCTGGAGGAATTTGACGACTGCATTCACGGGAAAGGACAAAAAGATACTTTTTATATTTATGTAGGACGGGACGACTGCCCTGACTGCGAAGAATTTTCTCCCAAGCTTCAATCCATTATAAAAGAAGAAGAGCTTTCTGTTTTATATTACAGCACAAGTCAGGACAGAGAAAAACACCCTGATGAAATGTATGCTCTTCTGGACGAAGCAAAAGTAACAGAAGTTCCTGTTGTGCTCGAAGTTGTAAACGGAAAGATTTCCGCCTCCTATACAGGAGAGGAATTTCTTGCCCTTTATGAAAAATAATAAAGCGCAATAAATTTTTTGACAGACAAAAAGCTGCCCTGCCGGTTTCCTTACCCAGTCAGGACAGCTCTTTTTTACGGCGCACACATGGTACATTCCCCTGTCTTTGGCATACCATAGTTATTTGTAATATTCCAGCCTTTTAACTCTTTTATTTCTTGTTCTTCTGTTTCATAAGATTTCTGCATCTTCTGCGAAAACTCTGTCTCCGGAAGCTCTCCAGAAATATATTCCTTCAAAATATCCCAGACAATCTCCCTATGCTTTTCGGTCATTCCTGCAAAAAACGGAATACGTGACCCGTCTTCCGATATACGGAAACCTTCCAGCACTTTGTGAAAAGCAGCATTCTGATTGGAAGGAAGAAGATAAAGCTCCTCTGAAAGACGGCTTTGCACTTCCTCTGAAGTCATGTACTGCACGAAGTCTACCGCCATATCCAGCTTTTCACCCTCTTTTTTTAGAGAAGAATTTATTCCGTAAATCATTTCCGGCCGAACATAAGGCAGAACAGGTTTTTCAGCAGAATTTTCATCGGTATCTTTCATAATAACGGGCACAGAAATTGCTTCTGTAGAAAATTCTCCTTCTGCAACAGCTTCCATTTCTTTTATGGAGCTGCTCTCTGTCAGCACCATTGCTGCTTCCCCTTTCTCAAAAGCTTCCAATGCCTGATCCTGGGTCATATTTTCAAAGTCCTCTCCCAGAAATTGCGCAAGTTCCTGAAACCGTTTGTATGGTGAGAGAAATTCTTTCTGAAAATCTATGTCTCCCTGCTCAAGTCCCCTGCAGAATTCATTCAATTCCACATATCCTTTCTCTCTCTCGTTGACATCCAGAAAATCCGGCAAATTCCCCGCAGTCTGATTTCCAAGTGAATTTAAAAACCACTGCCATGCAGGTTCCCTGTATGAGCTGCCTGGAAAGGCAAGAGGCGTAATCCCGGAATCCGTAAGTTTTTTACAGGATTCTAAAAATTCTGCCCATGTCTGTGGAATTTCCACATGGGCAGAATCAAAAAGTTCCTTATTACAGAGAATCCTCACTGTCTCAAAAGAAGAAGGATAACCTGGTATCTCTTTATTGGAAAGATACATTTTATCTTTTACAGGAGCAGGCAGCTTATCACTCCAGCTCTCTCCCGGCTGATACACATTTTCCTCATCATAGAGATAAAGAAAATTGTGAAGCTGCCCGTCATTAAAATCTTTCGTCATATCCTCAAGGCTTCCTGTATATACGTCCGGCTCATTTCCTTCTGCAACAGCAGCCTCAAGTTCTTTCCTGTAATCGGAAGAGGAGTATGCCTTTAACTGGATTTCCACCCCGGTTTCTTCTGTATACTCTGCAAGAATCTCTTCATAAGTCGCTCTGCTCTCTTCACTTTCAAGTTCCTGGAAAACAACCAGGTTCTTTTTCTCCGCTGCCGGCACTTTCTTATATACACCTGCTAAAAGCACCGGAAACAGCAGAGCAGACAGCATTATTTTTTTTATTATCATCCTTTAACCGCACCGATTGTAACACCTTTTACAAAGTATTTCTGTACGAATGGGTAAATAGCAAGTACCGGAACAGATGCAACTACAATAACTGCGTATTTCAGAAGCTCTGTCATACCCTGTAATTTTGAAAGTGCCGAGGCATCTGTCAGCATGGTTGGGTCAATCTGGTTCTGGATCAGGATTTCTCTTAACACAATCGTAAGAGGCTGCAGGCTTGCATCATTTAAGTACAGCATCGCATCAAAGTAGTTGTTCCATTTCGCAATACCATAGTAAAGAGTCAGTACCGCAAGAATCGGCTTACACAGCGGAACCACAACTTTTAAGAGATATTTAAATGGAGAACATCCGTCAATCTGAGCTGCTTCATACAGCTCGTCCGGAATGGAGTTTACCATATAAGTACGTGCAATAATCATGTTGTAAGTAGACATAGCGCTTGGAATGATCATTGCCCAGCGTGTGTTGATAAGTCCAAGTTTATTTACGATCATGTATGTAGGCATAAGACCACCGGAGAAATACATGGTAAATACGAATAATGCTGCAATCTTATTTCTTGCTGTAAACTCTTTTCTTGAAAGAGGATATGCACAAAGCATTGTCATAATCAGGTTTACAACGGTTCCAACACCCATATAGATGAAAGAGTTCATGAATCCGGTAAGAATCTTAGGATTTCTAAATACCGCTTTATATCCTCTTAATGTCACATCTACAGGCCACAACATTACCTTACCGCTGACTACTGCCTGCGGGTCTGAAAAAGATGCAGACACAATATAAATCAGAGGGTAAAGTACAATTAACATAACTGCTGAAAGAAGCACGTACACGAGAATAATAAACGCCTTATCCCCTGCACTGGAATTTTTAAATTTTGTATTCATATGCTTACCTCCTACCACAAGCTGTTATCCGTAACCTTCTTGCTGATCTTGTTTACAGAAACAAGAAGCACAAGACTTACGACAGACTGAAACAGACCAGCTGCTGTAGAGAAGCCATAATCTGCATTTGTAATACCTACTTTATAAACGAAGGTGGAAATAACCTCAGAAACACTTGCATTCATTGAGTTCTGCATCAGATATACTTTATCAAATCCGATATTTACAATATTTCCACAACTCATAATCAGCATAATAACGATTGTCGGCATAATACACGGAAGGTCTACGTGGATAATTCTCTGAAGTCGTGTTGCACCGTCCATAACTGCCGCTTCCTTAAGCTCAGGGCTTACACCTGCCAATGCCGCAATATAAATAATCGCCGAATATCCTGCAGTCTGCCATACACCGCTCCATACATACAGATGGCGGAATAATCCCGCATCTCCGAAGAAGTTGATTGGGTCGATACCCACTTTCTGTAATAATACGTTAAAAATACCTGTACGAAGGTCTGTCATCTGCATGAGCATACCAACAAGTACAACGATAGAAATGAAGTATGGTGCATATGTGATCATCTGCACACTTTTCTTGAAGAATTTTGCCTGAACCTCATTGATGGCAACAGCCAGAATGATCGGTATCGGGAAAGTAACAAGAATGTTATAAGCACCTAAAATAAATGTATTTTTAATAACCTGCACACTGGAAGTGGAAGTCAGGAATCTTATAAAGTGGTCAAGACCCACCCAGTCACTTCCAAAAAATCCTTTTCTCGGGCTGAAGTCTTCAAACGCCATCAGGATACCTGCCATAGGCACATAAGCAAACATAAGTGCATAAATACATGGCAGAGCTATAATAAGCCAGAACTGCCAGTTTGATGATTTAATCTTATTCCCTTTATTTTTTACAGGGGTAATTGCTTTTGATTTTTTACTCACTATTCTGCCCCTCCTTTGCTCAGAATAAAGATGACCGAATCAGAAACTGATCCGGTCATCCCAGAATCTTTTATCTGTGTTTAATTATTTCATCTGTCTGTCATAAGCTGTCTGGTAAACTTCCAGTAAGTCTTTCAGACCTGCTTTATCAAGAGCGTCTTTGAAGGAATCCCAGTCTTTGTCATCGTTGATATTTCTTGTTCCAACAATGTATGCTGTGGAAGCCTCGTCAATGAGCTTCTCAATTTCTACTGCAACAGTAGAAATGCTGGAAGTTTCTTCACTTGTCAGTTTCAGTTTAGGAAGTACATCAAGGTCAGAGTTTTCTTCTGTCTGTCCGTATGGAGCATATTTCTGCTCAGTTGCATCGTACAGTAATTTTTCCAGTCCATCTGCTCCTTTTACATCAACATCCTGTTCTACAGCAGAACCTAATCTGTACTCTGCCGGAGCTACACGGATACCAAGATCCTGCCAGTCATGATTCTGTGTTTCTGCAGAATATTTGTTAAGGATTTCATATTTAGCCGGCTCTCCATTGAGACCGAATTTTCCTTCCGGATTAAGAACCCAGTCTTTTCCTTCGTCTGCACCGTACTGAGAAGCAAGGTCACCAATCTCGCTGTAGAAGAAGTCTGCCCAGCGAAGAGCTGCTTCCGGGCTCTTACATGTATCTGTGATACTGAAGTTTCCGTCGTTAATAGATAAATATTTAAAGTATGTTGTAAGCTGTGTTCCATCCGGTCCTTTCAGAGGAGACATTGCCTCATACTGTGCGTAAAGATCCGGGTTGGATGTAACATCAATACAGTTGGAGATTGTTCCTGTTGTAAATGCAAGTACAGGAGCTCCATCCTGGTTGATAATAGATTTCATCTGCTCTTCTGTCTGAGTGAAGTCTCCATCATAAAGAGCGCCTTCATTATACAGAGTGTTTGCATATTTCAGGAACTCTCTGTAACGGTCATCCTGTGCAACACATACAATTTCTCCGTCCCATGTTACAGCAGTTTTATCACGTCTGTCTAATGTGTAGGATGTACTTGGTGGAAGAATAAAGGAACCCATCAGGAAGTTTTCAAACTCAGAGTACCATCCCTGTCCCGGAGCAGAACCTAAAACAGCAATGCCATCCGGTTTGTACTCTTTAAATTTCTTACATACTTCCAGGAATTCATCTGTAGTAGTCGGCATTTCTACGCCCATTTCTTCCAGATGTTTTGTGTTGATCCACATTTTACGTCCGTAGGAGCAGTGGTAGCAGTCATTCTCTGCGATCAGAGAATAAATCTGTCCGTCTGTCTCACGGCTTAAGTCAAGTCTGTCACCATACAGTTTCATGTAGTTTGGCATATTCTCTTCATTAATGTACTCGTCCATAGGAACAATAATCTGCTCTTTTACACCAAACTTAGCAAGATCCGGAGAAAGACCAAGAAGCATATCCGGATAATCGCCGGAAGATAACATCATGTTCAGCTTCTCCTGCCAGTCATCACGACCAGCTGTTACCCACTCGATATGAACGCCTGTTAAGTCTTCCAGATACTTTGTGAAATCGTTTGTCTCAAAGTTTTCAACGTTAGGCATTGTCATAGTGAAGCAGGTTAAGGTAAGTTCTTCTCCTTCCGGAACGATTGGGTAAGTTCCAGCTTCTGTTAATTTTACTTCCTTGTCCTTTTTCTTTGCATAGACAGGAGCTACGGAGCCAACTACCATAGTTGCCGCAGCGGCTACTGCTACAATGCGCATTGCTCTTTTCTTCATATACATCCTCCTAAAATTTGTTGTGCAAAAATAAATTTCCCTGTGTTGCGGACATGAGTCCTATGTTTATTTTGCACGGTCTTCAGTCGTTATGAATATATATTATCATTTTTCCACATAAAATGCAATCCATTTTTCTCTTTTATTTATGCATTTTTACCCTTTTTATATTATTCAGAAAACTTTTTATTATTTTATAATTTCTCACTATTTTTAAGAGCATACACTATCTGCCAGTTTTATTAATGTCCGCACACAGCGGACATTTGTCCCATTTAAAATCTTTCACTCTAATTTTCCGAATAACAAAAGGAGACAGCCGCATCCGTTTCACGGCCATCCCCTTCTGTTTTTCCATTATTCTTTACATAAGACGCAGGAGCATATCTCCTGTACCTACATTATAACCGCTTGTAGCGTAAATTCCATTTAATTTTCCATCTGTTACAATAATCAGAGGAAGCTTTTCATGATCAACATACATACGTCTTCCAAGTGTTTCTATAAGAGTTTTAAAACTGTCAAAGTACACCTGAATTTCCGGGAAGATACGAAGAGCTCTTGCAATATTCGGATCTTTTAATGCCGCTTCTGTACGTACTACAAAAATCACTTTATCTCCAAGCTTTTCAAACGCTTCCTTCTGCTCGATCATCTCATTTAAAATATGTTCCGTAGGCTCACGGCTCTCTTCCAGGAACATGAAAATATGTTTTCCTTTTTCTGTAAGAACAGATGCTTTTACTTTTTCCGCTTCTTCGGAAGGCTCGTTTTTGCAAAGCTCGAAGTCCGGAATGTCAATGCTCTCCAGCATATCCTCAAGATCTGCATGGCGAAGAACAAGCTCTGCTTCCTTTTCTTCTCCCACTGCAATATCCAGATAATAGCGGTTTGCAAAAATATTTCCGTTTGGAAGGCGGTTTGATGTAAGAATACGATACTGTCCTGCATCAAGACCGAGGACAAGTTTTCCGTCCTCCCATTTTGCATCTTCAAGCTGTAAGGATACAAAGCGTCCATCTACAAATCTTGCAATAGACCAGTTCAGGAAGTATTTCCATACAACTCCATCCCCACCTTTTAATACAAGACTGCAGTTTTTCTCGCTCTCAGGAAGAACTGCCACAAAGTTTCCATTCTCCATGTATTCCATTGCATCGTCTCTCGGATTCAGTCTTGCCGGAATTCCAAGTGTTCTTGCTGCTGCCACAAAGAAGATTTTTTTGGAAAGTGGACTTGCGATTCCTGTGCGGAGACAGCCTGCAGGAGTTGTGATAATACTGCTTCTTTCTTTATCTGCACAGGAGGAGAAGCGACTGTCTACTGCTTCCCAGAGTTTTTTCGGTTCTTTTACAAAAAGAGCTTTCTCCTCTTCTGTAAATGCCTCCTGAATTTCCTTTCTGTACGGCTTGAGAATCTCATTGCGCACTCTTGGATTCAAAATGTATTTTACAAATGTTTCATGGTCTGTAGTATTCTCATAAGGAAGAGCAAGTGCCAGATGGTCTTCCAGAACGCTGCTCACGAAATCTGTCTGGTCTTTTTCTGTAAGAGCAGAGAGCATTTCTTTTCTGAGTTCTTTGTGATCTTCTTTTCCAAGGAAAATTGCTTTCTCCGGGTTTTCCCAGTTTTCTGTCTTTTTCAGACGTTTTGCAGCCGCCTCATCAAGACGACGGTCTCCGATTCTTGTCTGTTCTTCTGTAGGTGTATCTGTATTTACAGGTGTATCTATAGGCGCGATCATATCCATTTCCATCCATGTATCACGCACTTCTGTCTCTTCAAGAGAAACTACACATGTATCGCAGTTTCTTGTATCCATATATGTTTCTGCACACTTCTCACCGTACACAGCCATAATATGAAGGCTTCCAAGACCTGTTGTAAGAGAAACGCATCCCTTTTCATCTGTTTTGGCTTCTGCCACAGGAGAAAACTCGGAGTAGTTAAGCACCTCAAAGTATACTTTTGCTCCGGAAACCGGATTTTTGTCTCCGTCCACAACCTGAACCTGGATTTTCTTTACAGCCGCATATCTTTTCAGCTCGTTAAAGACAGCTACCATTCCCTCACGGTCGATATTTTCCTCTTCAAATCCAGTTGTATCAAAACATCTGGAGTGCACCATCATGGCACGTGAAGAAGCATTTGTAAACCAACCCTTATTTAAGATAGGAAGTGGCTCACATGCTCCAAGGAAATACCAGTCTCCCTCACACCATACCTCTACCCATGCATGGTTATCGTCGCAGTGGGACCATCTCGGCGCATACACCTGTCTTGCAGGGATTCCCACACTTCGCATTGCATTTACAGTAAATACAGATTCTTCGCCACATCTTCCGTTTCCTCTTCTGTACACAGTAATTGCAGAAAGGGTTCTCTCATCTGTGCAGTGGTATGTGGCTTCCTCTGCACACCAGTAATTTACTTCAAGAGCTGCTGCCTTTCCGTGAAGGGAAAGAACTCGCTCACCCATCTGCTCCCGGAAAAAGGTACGGCACGGCGCCACTTCTTCCTCGTTTACACGGCAATACAGCACGTAATTTAAGAAAATCTCCTCAGGAAGAGCTTTTACATCTTCCCTGTTTTCCCATAACCATACGGCATTTTCTCCGTAATCCTTGAAAATTTCCGGCTCATAGTTCGCAATATCGCTGTACGGCATTGTAATGTACATATATTTACATGCCAGAGCTGTATTTTCCTCCCATTCAGAAATTTTCTTATCCACTTCCGCCATACGCTCCGGAAGGGCTTTTTTCAGTTCTTCATACTGCGCAAGAATGCGCTCTCTGTTTTTCGCTAAAAATATTCTGTTCATGAATTATAGTTCCTCCATAAGTATAGTACCAACCTTAGATTATAGTTTCCGGGAGTGTTTGTCAACACCGGATTCGGGTTTCCAGCACAAAATCATTCCCACTCCTGCCACAAGAATCCCAAGACCTCCAAAAGCTGTCTCTATTGACAATTTTTCTACTGCCCACCCGGTAAGCGGACTTAAAATCACCATAAAAATACTGTACATCATACTGCTTACTGATACCATTGTAGCACGTATTTCACTGGAAAACACCTTCTGATTTTCACTCTCTATCCGAAGCATCAAAACTTCCTCCGCCCCGTGCGCCATACCTGCCGCAAACACGGAAACAACAATCACCGTACTGCTGCTAACTGCTATAAAAAGTCCCGCTGACAGGCTTCCCACAATCATTAATTTCTTTAATTGCACCTGCTCTGTTTTCCCTGCCAGAGCCGCCCCCACCATGCTGAAAATAGAAATAAATAAAAGGGGAACGCCAATCCATCCTGCTTTCAGCTCACAGGATACAAGATGTTCCTGCATCATCATATTTACCACATAACACCCGGCTGCCACGATTCCGCCAAGCATCATACGTTTGCAGACGGGCAGATTATTTTTCAGAAATCTGAGGCTTTGCCCTGTATACAATATGATTTCTCTTCTTATGTCTGCGCAGGTCAGTTTTTCTTTCTTATTTTCCCTTCCCACATTTACTTCTGAAAGGCGCATAGCCACAAAAGAGCTTAAAATCCCCTGCACTATAGAAATAAAATACGCTTTGCGATACCCAAGAGCCACCGTTACCACACTGAGCAGATTTGTCATTGCAAAAATTCCCAGATAAATGTTTTCCTGTATGGAAGAAACCTTCAAGTACCACTCCTCCTGACCGCCTTCCAGGAGGCTGTCATATGTAAGCGCTTCCCGTGTCCCTGACACAAGATTATAACTGAAGGCATTCAGCCCCATTGCGATTAAAATCATCCAGAAGCAGTCTGCAGCGATCATGCAGAATGAGCCCGCCGCAGAAATAATCCCCGATAAAATCAGGGTTTTCCGCCGCCCCATCATATCTGACAGCATGCCGCTTGGAATTTCACAACACATGCTTACCACATGAAAGAACCCTTCCGCCACTCCTGCCTGAGCAATCGAAAATCCTCTCTGCAGAAGAAATAAAACCCACACTGCGTCTACAATTTGAAATCCACTTATAATTTCATAAAGATATAAATTGCGAAGTTGTTTTTTGATATTCATTTTGCACCACTCTTTTCCTGATTTATTTTGTAGAATGATGCCCAGATTTAGAATTGAAAAATGACAAAACTTAATAAGTTTTCAGACAAATACTTCTAAAAATGGGCGCACTTATAGCCTGAACACCAAAATCCGCACCTTTTTGAATCATTAAATATGGTGTTTTCCAGCCCATTTGTGCGCCTCCTTTTCTCAGAATTTATTATAATATAACATAAAATATACTATTTACACAAGCCTACTCCATTTCTATTGTCGCCGGAGGTTTCCCTGTACAGTCGTAAAGCACTCTGTTTACGTGTTTTACCTCATTTACGATTCTGCTTGTTGTCTTTCCAATGATTTCCCACGGAATTTCCGCGCTCTCGGCTGTCATAAAGTCTGTTGTTGTAACAGCGCGAAGGGCAACTGCATAATCGTATGTTCTCTCATCGCCCATAACGCCTACGGAACGCATATTTGTAAGAGCAGCAAAATACTGGTTTACTTTTTTGTCCCAGCCAGCTTTTGCAATCTCTTCTCTCCAGATCGCGTCTGCTTCCTGCACCATCTGCACCTTCTCTGCAGTTACTTCCCCGATGATACGGATTCCGAGTCCCGGACCCGGGAATGGCTGACGGAATACGAGATACTCCGGAATCCCAAGCTCAAGACCTGCTTTTCGCACCTCATCTTTGAAAAGGTCGCGAAGCGGCTCGATGATTTCTTTGAAATCTACGAAATCCGGAAGTCCTCCTACGTTGTGGTGAGACTTTATCACTGTAGATTCGCCGCCTACGCCGCTCTCTACCACGTCCGGATAAATGGTTCCCTGCACAAGGAAATCCACTGCTCCGATTTTCTTTGCCTCCTCCTCAAATACGCGGATAAATTCCTCGCCGATGATCTTACGTTTATTTTCCGGTTCTTCCACGCCCTTCAGCTTCTCATAGAAGCGTTCCTGGGCATTTACGCGGATAAAGTTAAGGTTATAATGTCCTTCCGGTCCGAAAACAGCCTCTACCTCATCTCCCTCGTTTTTACGGAGAAGACCGTGGTCTACAAACACACAGGTAAGCTGATTTCCGACTGCTTTTGAAAGAAGCACAGCCGCAACAGAAGAATCCACACCGCCGGAAAGGGCGCAGAGAACTTTTCCGTCCCCTACTTTTTCACGGATTGCTTTAATAGACTCTTCCACGAAAGAGTCCATTTTCCAGTCTCCTGCACAGCCGCATACATTATATACAAAGTTGGAAAGCATCTTTGTACCTTCCTGTGTGTGAAGTACTTCCGGATGGAACTGCACTGCGTACAATTTTTTCTCTGGATTTTCTACTGCTGCAACAGGACAATCTGCTGTCCATGCGCTGACAGAAAAATCCGGAGCCACACTGGAAATATAATCATTATGGCTCATCCAGCAAATTGTTTTAGAAGAAACATTTGAAAACAGTTTTGAGCTGTTGTCTACGTTGACCTCAATTTTTCCATATTCGCGCACCGGAGCTTTTTCTACTTTGCCTCCGAGAAGGTGCATCATAAGCTGAGAACCGTAGCAGATTCCAAGCACCGGAATCCCAAGCTCAAAGATTTCTTTTGTATAAGAAGGCGCACCCGGCTCGTAGCAGCTGTTTGGTCCTCCTGTAAAAATAATTCCCTTTGGATTGATTTCTTTAATTTTTTCTATATCTGTTTTATAAGAATAAATTTCACAATATACGTTACATTCACGGACACGGCGCGCAATCAGCTGATTATACTGTCCGCCGAAGTCTAAAACAACGACTGTTTCTCTTCTCATTCTCTTCCTCCTTAAAATTGTTGTTCTTCATTATAATAGAGGAACGCAATTTTTACAACGGTTATTTTTTACAAATTCACACCTTTGCTTTTTCCCATTTTGTACCTCTGTAACGAAAAGCAAAGAATATGGCTCTCACAACCCAGTCTATTGTCATGGCAACCCATACTCCAAAAACGCCCATTCCGAAGCTTTTACTTAATACAAAACTCATGCCAATCCTGAAAATCCACATGGAGGCAACGGAAATGATCATGCAGAATCCCACATCATTTGCCGCCCGGAGCGTATTTGGCAGAGTAAAGGCAACCGGCCAGATAAGAACGGAGCAGACTGCGTGGTAAAGTATAATTTCCTCCGCCATTTTTCCTGTTTCCGGCGAAAGATTATAAACTTTTATGATAAAGGAAAGCGCCGCTATAATAAGAAGATTCATTGCCAGCATGGAAGCGTATGAATAGCCCATAAGCTTTTTTGTATAATATCGCACCTGCTTATAATCCCCTGCCCCTACGCACTGAGCGCTTACAGAGGAAAGGGCGTATCCCATTGACATTCCGCCCAGAATCGCAAAAGCGCACACACTGTTGCTTACTGCGTTTGCAGCAATAGAGGCAGTGCCAAAACCGGACACAAGACTTAACACCATGATTTTTCCAAGCTGGAACATACTGTTTTCCAGACTGCATGGAATTCCCAGATGAAGGATTTTTCTGAGTGTTTTTCCTTTAAAGCGAAGCCCCAGAATCGTACGCACATGAAGAACCTTTGTGCTGTCTTTCATGCAGAAAAGCATCCACACGCCTGCCAGCATACGCGACAGAGCAGTGGGAATGGCAGCTCCTTCCACGCCCATTCCAAACCCGTACAGAAGTACGGCATTTCCTGCAAGATTCAGCCCATTCATCACAAGCGACATTTTCATTGGAGTTTTGGAATCCCCCATTGCCCTGTACATGGCAGCGCCGGAATTGTAAATGGCAAGAAACGGAATTGATGAAGTTACGATCATCAGGTATGTATTGCAGTTTGCCATAACGTCCGGCTCTATTTTTCCAAAAACAACATGGAGGATCAGCCATTTTCCGGCATACACAAGCCCCATGATCGCAACGGAAAATACAGTGGAAAAAAGGAGCGTCTGCTCCGCCGCCTCGCATCCCTCCTCCGCACGTTTTCTGCCAAGAGCCTGTCCTGCCACGATCGCGCCGCCTGTTGCCAGAGCAGTAAAAATATTAATAAGAAGCACCATAATAGTATCAATGAGAGATACGGCGGAAACTGCTGCCTCTCCCACAGATGAAACCATAATGGAGTCTGCAAGTCCCACAAAAATAGCAAGGAACTGCTCGATTAATAACGGAATGATCAGCCTTCTCAGATCCTTCGAGCTGAACAGCCTTTCTTCTTTTGCAATAGATGTTTCTTTCACTTTCTTCCCTCAATTCTCAAAAAGTTTTAAAGCGGACAGTGGTATCTTGGCTTGCCCAGACTTTTCTTTCCGTATTCAATGGCTTTTTGCGGACATCCGCAGATACACGCCATACAGTGAGTGCATTCTTTTCCCCACACAGGTTTTCCGTTTACAAGCCTGATGTTATTGGCAGGGCAGACTCTTGTACACCGTCCGCAGCCGTTACAGGAATCTCCTGCATAAAATTTATCTGCTTTTACAAAAAATTTATAAAAAGCCTGATTGATGAGCCCGCTTTCCATTTTTCCTACAAGCCCCGGCTTTACCGGCGGAAAAGGCATTCCTGTGCGGATTCTCTCCGCTGCCCGCCTGATAACCGGATCTGCCTTTCGCACAATAGAAAGCGCTTCGTCCTCTCCCGGCACAGGGAACATTGCCACGTAATTTTCCGGCATTACAATTCCCGCACAGCCCATATATTCAAAGCCTTTCTTTTTACACAACTTTTCCAGATAAGCGCCCGCATTTCCGATTCCGTCTCCGCAGGTCATTACAAAGTACGCCCTGCAGTTTTCAGGAAAAGTCACCTGCGTAATCCAGTCTTCCACAATTCTCGGAATTCGCCAGCCATATGTAGGAGTGACAAATACAAGAGTTTTTTCAGCGTTTATATTCTCACAGGAATTCTCCCGAATCTTATCCGTCATGGAAATCAGGGAGTCCGCAGTCATTTCTGCAATTTTTTCTGCAACGTATGTGCTGTTTCCTGTTCCGGTAAAATACAGTATCATAAAATTTTCCTCCCGTTTTTTACATTTTCATTTTATCATATTACAAGCTGTGCACAAGTATGTAATTATGAATTTACGGGGGATTTTTTTATCTGCATTTTTTATGATATGGAATATCACGGAGTAATTTCCCATAACATAAAAAGAATCTCGCTTGAGAGATTCTCCGCCGCAAACAAAAAAACACCGTCCCCGCGGCAATCACGTCGTCCGCAAAAACAGTGCTTTCAAATGCGCGATCAGGGGTTCGAACCCTGGACACCCTGATTAAGAGTCAGGTGCTCTACCAACTGAGCTAATCGCGCGTATTCATTTATTTTGTTTCCTTAATGCAAGAGATATAATACCAGATACCAACCATAAAAGTCAATACTTTTTTTATTATTTTTTAATTTTTTTTACATTTTTTTCTTTTCCTCTCCTTTTTCCTCTTTTCGTGTCATATTTTCCAGCATACGGTTCACCTCATCTGCTGATTTTCGGATACGTCCAAGCTGGCTGCCAAGCCTTCCATGTTCATATCCAAGCTGTGTCAGTTTATTTTTCAGGCGACTGTTTTTCTGTCTCATAAAGGATTCCCTCCTGCTGCCTGCGCGGCGCTTTTTCTTTGCTCAAATTTCCCGCATCGTTTGGCACATCAGCCGAAAAAAACCTGGAACAGAGGCTCATCTGCTGCCACAATGCCGGAAATTTGAGTTTCTTACCATATTCTATGCCGGAAAACAAAAAATATGTATTTCTGCAATCCCGGATAACAGGAATCCTTCTTACAGAAACTTACGCCTCTCTGTCGATGATCATTTTATAAATAGGATTTCCCATAGATGAAAATTTCTCCTCATACTCTGTCATTACATTGCCCGCACTCATTTTTTCGTCATGATGAAGGTCGAATGTGTGCGCAAGGAGACGCCATTTCGTCTCTTCTACCTCCTCCAGCGAAAATAAGAATAAATCTTTATTGTCTGTCTTAAATTCCACTCTTCCCTCAGGCTTTAAAATTTCATCGTATCTTGCCAGAAATTCTCTTGAGGTCAAACGGCGTTTTGCATGGCGCGCTTTCGGCCACGGATCGGAAAAATTCAGATAAATTTTGGATACTTCACCTTTTTCAAATATTTCAGGAAGAATCCTTGCGTCAATGCGCATAAATTTAAGATTGGGAAGACCTTTTCCCTCCTCTGTAAGCTCCTCCATTTTCTGCAGTGCACGAAGAAGAACACTGTCGTACATTTCAATCCCTACATAATTAATGTCCGGATGAAGAGCTGCCAGTTCCATAAGGAAACGGCCTTTTCCCATTCCCACTTCTATATGAAGGGGCTGCTCATCCGGAAATACGCTGCTCCACTTTCCCTTATTCTTTTCCGGTTCCTGAATTACAAAAGGGCTTTCAAGAATGGCATCTTTTGCCCCGGGAATGTTTCTTAATCTCATATATGTCTGCATCCTCCAACTTTTTTGTATATAAGCCGCTGTTCCACCTCCGAAACAGAGGGAAACAACATTGTACATCATTAATATACACGCCTTCTTCTCACAGGGCAACTTTTTATTGTATTTTTTGTGAAAAGGTGTATGATAGATAGAAAGATAGACAGATTATTAACAAAGGAGGTTGAAGATGGAACAGATACTAAACAAGTTATCGGAAATCGAAACCACAGCCAATGGCATCATGGAAGAAGCTGATAAGAAAAAACAGGAACTTTCCTCTGAAATGGAAGAAACCTGCAGGGCTTTTGACAATCGTCTTGAACAGGAAACCGAGCAGGAAATCCAGAAAATCCGACAGGATCTGGAACGCCAGAAGGACGTTCAGCTCACTGACCTTTTAAAGAACACAGAAGAAGGATTCGCCCAGCTTGATTCTTATTATGAAAAAAATCACACAACCCTTTCCCGGGAATTATTTCAGAAAATCATTGAAATGTAACAGACCAACAACGGAAAGGAAGTGAAACACATGGGAAATGTCCTGTCATACAGCGGTCTTTCCACAAAAATCCGCGCTATGCAGAGCCGGCTCATCAATGAACAGCAGCTTCAGGAAATCGTTCAGCTTCCGGGAGTCCCCCAGGTAGCCTCTTATCTGAAGCGCACACCGGAATATGCCAAAGCGTGGTCTTCTCTTGATGAGAATGATATACACAGAGGGGAAATCGAAAAGCTTCTGAAAAAGTCTATTTTCGGAAATTTTTCCAGAATTTATCATTTTGCCAATCAGGAACAGCGAAAATTTCTGGCACTTTACTCCAAACGTTATGAAATCCGCGTCCTGAAGGAGATTATGACAAACCTCTTTGACCACAGGGACACTGACCCTGTAGACCTTTCTCCGTACCGGGATTTTTTCCGCCAGCACTCCAAAATCGATCTGGACCGCCTGGCATCATGCCGCAGTATGGAGGAATTTATAAACGCCCTAAAAGGCAATGAGTTTTACGCTCCTCTTGCAAAAATCCAGGAGCATGAAAGTCCTCTGCTTTTCGACTACGGAATGGCACTGGACCTCTATTATTTTACTCAGATATGGAATGTCCGCAAGAAGCTGTTTAAGAAAAACGATCTGGAGGAAGTGACAAAGGCATACGGTGAAAAATTCGATATGCTGAATCTTCAGTTCATACAGCGTTCCAAACGGTATTTCCATATGGAACCGGCAAACATTTACGCTCTGCTGATTCCCATGAACTATAAGCTGAAAAAGGAAGAAATTAACGCTCTTGTGGAAGCGCCTACGTACGAGGAAGCAAAGCGTATTTTTTCCAAAACCTACTATGGTATCCAGTATGAACACCTTACAGTTGCAAACCTGGAGGAATTTTACAACTACATTCTCCGCAGTATTCTGGAGAAAGAAGCACGAAAAGACCCCTATTCTGTAGCTGTCATTTATTCATATCTGTATCATAAAGAACACGAAGTCAATCGTCTGACGATTGCTCTGGAATGCGTACGTTACGGAGTTTCACCAGACGAGACCATGCGGTATATCCGCAACAACTAACAACCCGGAGGTAACAACGTGATTGAGAAAATGAAGTTTCTGAGTATTACCGGGCCGAAAACGGATATCGACCGGGTGGTAAATACGTATTTATCCAGATATGAAATTCATCTGGAAAATGCGCTTTCTGAACTTACCACTGTGGAAAATCTTTCTCCGTTTCTGGAAATCAATCCTTACCGTGAAGCCCTAAATACAATCAACAGCTTTTACGAAGAATTGGAAGACCCGGAAAAAATCTCGCCAGACAGGCTGAAACTGGAAGAAGCACTCTCCATTGTCCGCCGTGTAAAAGAAGAAACACAGGAGTTGGCCGATACAAGAGCTCGCCTGGAAGAAGAGTTTGAGCATGTTACGGAATCCCTGCGGATTATCCGCCCTTTCCGAAACATCAATTATGATCTTTCTTCTATTTTAAAGTTCCGTTTCATTCATTACCGTTTCGGACGAATTGAAAAAGAGTATTTTGAAAAATTCAAAAACTATATTTATGACAACCTTGACACAGTATTCATTAAATGCGAAGAAGATGATGAATATATCTGGGGCATTTATTTTATGCCCCATCACGAAGCACATAAGGTAAATGCCGTTTATTCTTCCATGCACTTTGAAAGGATTTTTATCCCCGACGAGTACAACGGTACTGCAGCAGAAGCCTTTACAGAACTTCAGAAACAGTATGATTCCATTCAGTCTCAGCTTGAAGAAAACAAAAATGCAAGCTTGAAATACCTGAAGGACAACAGCCGTGATATTGTTTCCGCAAAAGAGGCGATTTCCCATCTTTCCAGAAATTTTGATGTAAGAAAAGCTGCTGCCTGCACCCACGGAGAAAAAGATAACTTCTATATTCTGTGTGGCTGGATGACAAAAAAAGATTCCGTCTCTTTCCTTGAGGACATTAAGGACGACCACAAAATCTTCTGTCTTGTGGAAGATGAGGAAGGCGCAGAGCAGGTAACCGGAAAGGCAAAAACGCCTCCTACAAAACTGAAAAACCCGAAGCTTTTCAAACCCTTTGAAATGTATGTAAAAATGTACGGTCTTCCCGCATACGGCGAGATGGACCCGACCTGGTTTGTAGCTATCACCTACTCTTTTATTTTCGGCGCAATGTTCGGAGATGTGGGACAGGGTCTTCTCCTTGCAGTGGGAGGATTCCTTCTATATAAATATAAGCACATTGATCTGGCAGGTATTATAAGCTGTGCCGGCATCTTTTCCACTTTCTTCGGATTCATGTTCGGAAGTATCTTCGGATTTGAAGATGTGCTTCCCGCCTTATGGCTGCACCCTATGAGCAACATGATGACCGTACCTTTCATTGGAAAACTGAATACCGTGTTTATTGTCGCTATCGGATTTGGTATGATAATCATTCTTCTCTGCATGGTTTTCAACATTATCAACTCCTTCCGCGCAAAAGATACAGAAAAGTCATGGTTTGATACAAATGCCGTTGCCGGACTTATTTTCTACGGCTCTGCTGTTGTATGTATCGCACTTTTTGTAACAGGACACAGCCTCCCCGGAGGAATCGTTCTCTTTGTTATGTTCGGAATCCCTCTTCTTATGATTTTCTTCAAAGAGCCTCTTACTGCTCTTGTGGAAAAAAGAGCCGAAGTTATGCCGAAAGAAAAAGGAATGTTTGTTGTCCAGGGTATCTTTGAAATGTTTGAAGTACTTTTAAGCTACTTCTCAAACACTCTCTCCTTCGTGCGAATCGGAGCTTTTGCAGTAAGCCACGCAGCTATGATGGAGGTCGTGCTTATGCTTGCCGGCGCAGAAAGCGGCAATCCGAACTGGCTGATCGTAATCCTAGGAAACCTTTTCGTCTGCGGTATGGAAGGTCTTATCGTGGGCATTCAGGTACTCCGTCTGGAATACTACGAGATTTTCAGCCGTTTTTACAAAGGAACCGGAAGAAAGTTTGAGCCGTTCCGTTTCAGATAATTACAAATTCAGATCACTACTAAATTTCAAAAACAGGAGGTCATTATTATGACAGTTATGACACAAATCGTATTAGCAATCGCACTTGTACTCAGCATTATCCTTCCTTTCGGATACTATCTGATCGGAGAAAAAAATCGTGGCCGCTATAAAACAGCAATCGGTGTAAATGCATTCTTCTTCTTCGGAATCATGCTTGTTGCCATCGGTGTTATGTTTGCAGGAACTTCTTCTGTACAGGCTTCTGCCGGCGCAGCAAACAGCGGTCTTGCTACCGGCATGGGATACCTTGCAGCAGCTCTTGTAACCGGACTTTCCTGTATCGGCGGTGGTATTGCCGTTGCCAGTGCGGCAAGCGCAGCTTTGGGCGCAATCAGCGAAGATCAGAGTATTCTTGGTAAATCCCTGATTTTCGTAGGTCTTGCAGAAGGTGTTGCCCTTTACGGACTTATCATCTCCTTCATGATCCTGGGACAGTTATAATATGCAGATGTTTTTAATCAGCGACAACGTAGATACCTACACAGGAATGAGACTGGCAGGTGTGGAAGGCGTTGTGGTACATGAGCATGACGAGCTGAAGGAAGCTCTTCAAAACGCGATCGCCAATAAAGAAATCGGGATTATCCTTCTCACCGAAAAATTCGGAAGAGAATTTCCCGAGATTATTGATGATGTAAAGCTCCGCCACAAAACGCCTCTTATCATCGAAATTCCTGACAGACACGGTACCGGCCGCAAACCGGATTTCATCACTTCATACGTAAACGAAGCAATCGGACTAAAACTATAGGCAGGTGACGTTATGACAATCGAAGAAAAACTGCAGCATTTTTATGACTCCTCTGTTGAGGAAGCTTATCAGGAAGCCTCCCAGATGATCGAGGAGCACAAAAAAAATCTGGACGAAATGCAGTCTGAACATAAGCGCTCCCGGAGACAAAGCGCAGAGGCAGAAGTAAAAGCGGAAGCAGAAAATGCCCGCCGCGAAGTAAACAAGGCGCTTTCCGCCCAGCAGCTTATGATCAAGCGCAACTGGACAAAGAAACAAAATGAACTAAAAGATAAACTTTTTGCAGAAGTACAGAGCTTACTGGAAGACTTTGTAAAAACCCCGGAATACGATTCCTATCTTTGCAGAAAAATCAAAGAAGCACAGGATTTTGCTGGCGAGGACGAGCTCCACATTTATCTCACCCCGTCTGACAGCTCCCGTCTGGAAAGTATTTCCCAAAAGACAGGAGCAGAACTCCGTCTTGCAGACGAAGAATTTATAGGCGGTATCCGCGCTATTATCCCAGGCAAGAACATATTGATCGACAATTCTTTCCGCGAGGCGTTCCTTGCCTGCAAAAAAGAATTTAAGTTTGACGGAGGTCCAAGATATGAGTAAAACAGGTATTATTTATGGAATCAACGGCCCTGTCATCTATTTAAAAGGAGACTGTGGATTTAAAATATCAGAAATGGTATACGTTGGTCCGGAAAAACTGGTAGGAGAAGTCATCGGTCTGAAAAAAGGCATGACAACTGTCCAGGTTTTCGAGGAAACAACAGGATTAAAACCGGGAGAAACTGTTGTCGGAACAGACAACGCTATCTCTGTTCTCCTGGGTCCTGGTATTATCCATAATATTTTTGACGGTATCCAGCGTCCGCTTGGAGAAATCGCAAAGCAGTCCGGAAAATATATCTCACGAGGTGTCAGTGTAGATTCTCTTGATACCGAAAAAAAATGGGATGTGCACATCACTGTAAAAGAAGGGGATATTGTAGGGCCGGGAACCATCATCGCTGAGACACAGGAAACCGTTTCCATTGTTCACAAATCTATGGTTCCTCCCAATATTTCTGAGGCAACTGTTATAAAGGCTGCAAAAGACGGCTCTTATAACATTCTTGAGCCAATTGTAACTCTTGAACTTCCGGACGGCAGTACAAAAGAGCTTGCCCTGGCTCAGAAATGGCCAATCCGTATTCCAAGACCAACACACCACCGTTTCCCGGCAAGCACCCCTCTTGTGACAGGACAGCGTATCCTGGATACTCTTTTCCCGATTGCAAAAGGCGGCACAGCAGCTGTTCCCGGTGGTTTCGGAACCGGAAAAACCATGACTCAGCACCAGATTGCGAAATGGTCTGACGCGGACATTATTATTTATATCGGCTGCGGAGAGCGCGGAAATGAGATGACACAGGTTCTTGAGGATTTCAGCAAGCTGATCGACCCGAAATCCGGAAATCTTATGATGGACAGAACCACCCTTATTGCAAACACCTCCAACATGCCTGTTGCAGCTCGAGAAGCTTCTATTTATACAGGCATAACACTTGCAGAATACTACCGCGATATGGGATATGATGTTGCGATCATGGCAGACTCCACCTCAAGATGGGCAGAAGCACTCCGTGAGCTTTCCGGACGTCTGGAGGAAATGCCTGCCGAAGAAGGCTTCCCTGCCTACCTTGCATCAAAACTTTCCGCCTTCTATGAAAGAGCCGGAATGATGCAGAACTTAAATGGAACAGAAGGCTCCGTTTCCATTATCGGAGCGGTTTCTCCACAGGGCGGTGACTTCTCAGAGCCGGTTACACAAAACACAAAGCGTTTTGTGCGCTGTTTCTGGGGACTTGATAAATCTCTTGCTTATGCAAGACATTTCCCGGCTATTCACTGGCTTACAAGCTACAGCGAATATCTTGAGGATTTAACACCCTGGTACCGCGCCAACGTATCTCCGAAATTTGTCTCTGACAGAAATCAGATTATGGCAATTTTAAATCAGGAAAGCTCTCTTATGGAAATCGTAAAACTGATTGGAAGCGACGTTCTTCCTGACGACCAGAAGCTTACACTGGAAATTGCGAGAGTAATCCGTCTCGGATTCTTACAGCAGAATGCCTTCCACAAAGAAGACACCTGTGTTCCGATGAAAAAACAGTTCGGAATGATGGAAATCATTCTCTATCTCTATGAAAAGGCAAGGGCTCTCGTAAACAGAGGAATGCCTGTATCCGTTCTCAAAGAGGACAATATTTTTGAACGTATTATTTCTATTAAATACGATGTACCAAACGACAATCTCGAACTTTTCAAACAGTACAAGGAAGATATTGATACCTTCTACAACAAAGTTCTTGAGAAAAACGGCTGATTAAGGAGGAAAAGTTTATGGCAATCGAATATTTAGGTTTAAGTGAAATAAACGGCCCTCTTGTTGTCCTGGAAGGGGTTAAAAACGCTTCTTTCGAGGAAATCGTAGAATTCCGTATGGAAGACGGTACAGAAAAAATCGGCCGTATCGTAGAAATATATGAAGATAAGGCAGTAATCCAGGTATTTGAAGGGACAGACAATATGTCCCTTGGAAATACCCACACACGCCTTACAGGACATCCTATGGAAATCGGACTTTCTCCTGAGATTCTGGGACGTACTTTTAACGGCATCGGGCAGCCCATTGACGGACTTGGAGATATTACTCCTGAAGTAAGCCTTAACATTAACGGACTTCCTTTAAACCCTGTCACACGTGAGTATCCGCGAAATTATATCAATACCGGTATTTCCGCTATCGACGGACTTACTACTCTGATCCGCGGACAGAAACTTCCTATTTTCTCCGGAAACGGTCTTCCCCATGACAAGCTTGCTGCGCAGATTGTAAAACAGGCTTCTCTGGGAGCAGACTCCGACGAAAACTTTGCCATTGTATTTGCAGCAATGGGTGTAAAATACGATGTTGCGGAATTTTTCCGCCGCACATTTGAAGAAAGCGGCGCTTCTGACCACGTTGTCATGTTTTTAAATCTGGCAAACGACCCGGTTGTGGAACGTCTTCTCACCCCGAAGATTGCCCTCACAGCAGCAGAATATCTTGCTTTTGAAAAAGGCATGCACATTCTTGTTATTCTAACGGATATTACTTCCTTCTGTGAGGCAATGCGTGAAGTTTCTTCCTCCAAGGGCGAGATTCCTTCCAGAAAGGGTTATCCGGGATATCTTTACAGTGAGCTTGCTACTCTTTACGAGCGTGCAGGTATTGTAAGCGGAGGAACCGGCTCTGTTACTCAGATTCCGATTCTTACCATGCCAAATGATGATATTACACATCCTATCCCCGACCTTACGGGATATATTACGGAAGGGCAGATCGTACTTGACAGACAGCTGCACGGACAGGCAATTTACCCCCCGATCAATGTTCTTCCTTCCCTGTCCCGTCTTATGAAGGACGGCATTGGAGAAGGCTTTACAAGAAAAGACCATCAGGACGTGGCAAACCAGCTCTTCTCCTGCTATGCAAAAGTAGGCGATGCCCGTGCTCTTGCTTCCGTTATCGGTGAAGACGAGCTTTCTCCTCTTGATAAACGGTATCTTGTTTTCGGAAAAGCATTTGAGGCAGAATTTGTAGGACAGACAGAAACAGAAAACCGTTCTATCACAGAAACCCTTGATAAGGGATGGGAACTTCTCGGTCTTCTTCCAAAAGAAGAGCTTGACCGTATTGACACAAAGATTCTTGACGAGTATTACAGAGAAACCGTCCGTTAGTGAGGTGATTGCATGGATCCGAATACTTTTCCCACAAAGGGAAATCTTATACTTGCAAAAAACTCCCTGGCTCTTTCCAGGCAGGGCTTTGAGCTGATGGATAAAAAACGTAACATTCTCATACGGGAAATGATGGATTTAATTGACCAGGCAAAAGACATTCAGACACAGATAGACGAAACCTTCCGAACTGCCTATGCAGCTCTTCAGAAGGCAAATATGGAAATTGGAATCGCATTTGTACAGCAGATTTCTTATACCGTTCCTATTGAAAACTCTATTCGTATCAAATCAAGAAGCGTTATGGGGACAGAAATTCCCCTTGTAGAATACGATAAAAGCAGCAACATGCCTACTTACGCTTACTACAGCACAAAAATGTCTCTGGACGAGGCAAAGGCAGCCTTTGAAAAAGTAAAAGAACTTTCTATTCGCCTTTCTATGGTGGAAAATGCAGCAATCCGCCTTGCCACCAATATTAAAAAGACGCAGAAACGCGCCAATGCCCTGAAAAACATTACTATTCCCAAATTTGAGGCTCTTACGAAGGACATTACAAATGCCCTGGAAGAAAAAGAAAGAGAAGAGTTTACAAGGTTAAAAGTAATTAAAAGAATGAAAGAAAATGCAGGCTGAAAAAAAAGAAGTCTCTCCACTGTGAGAGGCTTCTTTTTTTCTAAAACAGAGCCTTTTTTACTCTGCCATTCGATGCAATATTCTGTCATTTTGTGTTAAATTTATGTGAAGTACTGATTCCAAAAAAATCAACCCTTTTTTACATTTTTTTGTGTTTCTATATAATTTTATACTTTTTTAACAAAACACTTGTTTATCAACTTCTTATGTAAATCTGCTAATCCACATCCTTTCCATGTGGATAATGTGGATAATTTTGTGTATAACTAGATTTTCCATAGTTTACGGGGCATTTCATGTGTGGAAAACTTTTGTACTTATATTTGTACAATCCACATTCTTCTACATTCTTTGTGCAATTTGCTATTTTTTATTCCTTTTTCGACACGGAAAAAAATCTGAAAATAATTTTACACTTTATCTGTCAAAATATTCTCTTTTTCTTATTTTACGTAAGTACCGATTCCATATGGCTGCTGGTAATCATAATCGGAAATCTTAATTCCTGTTGCAGCCGTACTTGCATGAATGATTTTTCCTTCCCCAATGTAAAGACCTACATGGTAAATCCCTTCCGGAGAATCCCCGTAAAAAACAAGATCTCCTGTTTCCATCTCACTCATATCCTTTTTTTCAGAATCTATATACTGGCTTGCAGCTACCCGCGGAAGCTCATATCCAAAATTCGCAAAGACAGACATTACAAATCCGGAGCAGTCCGCTCCGTTTGTAAGACTTGTCCCTCCGTACACATAGGGGTTGCCTTCAAACTGAAGAGCATAATTCACGATTTCCTGGCGCTTTGCAACACGATCTTCCTCTGCTTTTCTCCGGGCTTCCTCTGCTTTTTTTCTGGCTTCTTCTGCTTTTCTCTTTTCCTCAGCTTCTCTTGCAGCTTCTTCTGCAGCAGCTTTTTCCTCCTGCATTTTGCGAACTTCTTTCTCTGTTCTTTTTGCAATCTCCTCTGCAAGCTCAGTCACTGCTCCGCTGCTGACGTCTTCTCCATCTGTGAGCAAATCTCCTGATTCCAGAACATCATCTGCCAGAACAGCCTGAGGCATAAAAACAGAAACCATACAAAAACTTAAAAACATCGCTGTTAATTTTTTTCTCATGATATAATACACTCCTCGTAATTGTTACGTATTTGTTACATTTTATGAACCATTTGTGTATAATATCATAAGACCCCTGCCCTGTCAAATCCGGAATCTGTACAGATAGAAATCTTTCAGGCTTATCTATTAAAGGAAACCGCCGCTCTCCAGACAGGCATTGGCAGATTTTAGCAATTTTGCGAGTATAGCGTGAGACAAAATCAGTTGTCTGAGTCCCTAGGGACGAGTTCTGATTTTGTCTCATAATAAGCGGCGCAGCAAAATAAGAAAATCAACAGCCTGCATGAGAACGGTGGTTTCCCTTATGATAAACTGAATTTTTCTATTATTTACATATTACATCCGAAGAAGATACTCCTGCACTGCAGTCACCGCATTTGCCCCGTCAGAAACCGCAGTTACCACCTGTCTGAGAGACTTTGTCCTTAAATCTCCCGCGGCAAAAATTCCCGGCACACTTGTAATCCCTTCCTCGCCTGCCACAATATATCCATAGTCGTCTGTCTCTACCAGATCTTTCACAAGCCATGTATTGGGAATAGTTCCAACGGCAATAAACACACCGTCCGCCTCAATGCGGCGCTGTTCCCCTGACACTTTATTTTTTACAAGAAGAGCCTTTACCATGTCCTCTCCCTGAATTTCAACAGGATCGCTGTTCCACACAAGCTCTACGTTTTCACAGGCAAAAAGGCGCTCCTGGAGAATCTTATCTGCACGAAGCGCATCTCTTCTGTGTACAAGATATACTTTTTCGCACATTCTGGACAGGAAAATCGCGTCCTCACATGCAACGTTTCCTCCTCCAACAACTACCGTTGTTCTGCCTCGGAAAAATGCCCCGTCGCATGTAGCACAGTAGGAAACGCCTGCCCCTCCAAATTTTTCCTCTCCCGGAATTCCAAGCTTTCTATGAGAAGCCCCAAGAGCAAGAATCACAGCCTTTGTTCTGTACGTATTTTTCTTTGTGCGAATTATCTTTTCTTTTCCGTCATCTTCTATGGAAAGAACCTCATCGCAGGCAGGAGAAAGTCCCAGCTTTTCTGCATGAGCTCCAAAAGCCTCCCCCAGATCCATTCCCGTCACACCCGGCATTCCCGGATAATTATCTACCTCATACGTATCTGTAATCTGTCCTCCCGGCATACATCTATTGTCCACCCATACTGTTTTCAACATAGCTCTTGACGCATAGATTGCGGCACTCACGCCCGCCGGTCCTGCTCCGATGATTACAAGGTCATATATTTCTGTCATTGTATTTTTCTGCCACTCAAAATGTGAACAAATATACTCACACCGAGATAATGTAGACTCTCACAAGTTCTACTTACTGTCTCTTCGTGTATGCTTTGGATTGACCGAAGTCATATCTACTCACAGATTCATGTACACTCCACAGTCGTAAATTCCCGAAATAGCCTTCGGTACATACTTACAATTGCGTTCATTATGCAATTTTGTAAGTCACAGCATCTCTTAGATTTCGTGCAGCATTGAAATCCCTGTCTTCGATGTAACCACAACCACATCTGAAGATTCTGTCAGAAAGCTTTAAATCTTTCCTAACAGCTCCACAGCAGTGGCAGGTTTTCGATGATGGATACCATCTATCTGCTACTCGAAATTCAATCCCGTTTTCCTTACATTTTGCCTGAAGTTTTACTCTGAATTCATAAAACTTCTGCGAAGCAACTGCTTTTGAAAGATGTCTGTTCTTCATCATTCCTTTTACATTTAAGTCTTCAATCGTTATATAAGATGGCTTGGCTTTTACTATCTCAGCGATTGTTTTATTAATGTAATCCGTGCGGATATTGTCTATCCTGTGATGGAGTTTCTGTACCTTGAGCTTTTGTTTTTGTATATTTGATTTTTGAGTGGACTCTCCTTTCTTTAAATTTTCATACTTACAGGAGAGACCTCTCTGCTCCCGAATCAGTTGTTTTTCAAGTTTTTTTAGTCTTGCTGTTTTGTTGATGTTCTTATATCTCTTACCATTTGAAACAATGGCAAATTCTTTTAATCCAAGGTCTATACCAATCCCTTCGCTGTAGTGACTGCTTATCTTGTTATCCGAAATTTCTACAAGAACTGAAACATAAAATCTGTCCGCTTTCATGGAAACCGAACCGCTTTTAATTACATATCCATCTTTTGTAACAGGCAGGTATGTAGTGCTATAATAAATGCTTGACCACAACAGATTGTAATTAAGACCACTTCCATACTCTTCCATACATTGGTCTACAATCATTCCTTTCGCATTACAAGTAAGTTTAATAACGTCGATTAGTTGGAGTTCGGTTTGCCTTCAGAGTTCCTTCTCTATCCCAACACTACAGCGTCTTAGCAAACACACCTAACAGTTCCGCAAAATCTTTTGGCTTGTAATTTTTGATATTTAATGTGCTCATAACAACTTCTCCTTTAAATACATTCAAACATATTTCATCACATTTATCAACATATTTAGTTACTTGCTATATTCTCCTTTTATCTATCCTAATCAGGACTTTAATTGTCCTGTATCAATCATAACATATAATCCTGTTTTTTCCAATAAGATAGTAAAAACCGAAACTTTTGTGAGGATTGTATGCCTTTTAAAATCTCCAAATCACGAAAAACTCTTCTGGTGCTTCTCATTCTTTGTTTTACCCTTCTGTCCGGTATTAGTATTGGCTATTTTTCCAATCATGTATTCTCTGAAAACGCCCGGTTTGAAAACTTTACAGAAGAGCTTTTTGAAAAAGAAGTTTCCGGCAGCGCCCTTACCTTCCACTACTCCATTGCCCATCCCAAAAAAGCAGGTCTGAAACGCCCGAAACCAACTCTTGGAACAGTAAATACAGATATGGAAAAAACCTACGCCCTCTGCCGGGAATATGAAGACACCCTCCGAAGCTTTTCTTATTCCAAACTTTCCCGGGAAAATCAGATTACTCTTGATATGCTCCTTCTCTACTTTCACACACAGTCTTCCCTTGGAGACAATTATCTTCTGGAAGAAATGCTCTCTCCAAGCCTTGGTATTCAGGCGCAGCTTCCTGTCCTTCTTGCAGAATATGCTTTTTATGAAGACCAGGACATATCGGACTATCTGAACCTTCTCTCCAGCATAGAACCTTATTTTGAAAGCATTCTCTCTTTCCAGAGAAAAAAATCAGAAGCAGGATATTTTATGAGCGACACTGCTCTGAAACGAATCTGCAGCCAGTGTGAATCCTTCATCAAAAATCCTGACTCCAACTATATGCTGGAAATTTTTGATACGAAACTTGAACAGTATGGAAAATTCTCAGAAGAAGAGCAGATAAAACTAAAAGCCGCCCATAAAAAGATTATTCTGGAATGTGTAGTCCCTGCCTACGAAAAACTGATTCAGGGACTCCGGGAATTAAAGGGAACCGGAAAAAATTCTCAGGGACTTGCCCATTTTCCCGGAGGTCAGGACTACTATACTTATCTCCTGAAAAGCCAGGTTGGAACTTACGTGCCTGTGGAAAAAATCAGACAGCGCCTTACAGAACAGCTTTTAAGCGAGACAAAAACCATTCAGCTCATGTTAAAAGAACAGCCTTCCCTTGCCTCAAAATTTATGGAAAATAATATTTTTCCAGACATGAAACCGGAAGAAATGATGAATTATCTCCAGAAACAAATTATAAAAGATTTTCCGGAGCTTCCAGATGTTTCTTATGAAATCCGCTACGTCCATAAATCTCTTGAAGAGTATTTAAGCCCTGCCTTTTATCTCACTCCCCCTGTTGATACGAAAAGTCCCAACATCATTTACATCAACAATGCCGGGAACAGTCAGAAGCTTGATTTATTTACCACCCTTTCTCACGAAGGCTTTCCAGGGCACCTTTACCAGACTATGTTTTTTGCAGAAGAAAATAAAAATCCCATTCGAAGCCTCATTGAATCCAGCGGCTACATAGAAGGATGGGCAACGTATGTAGAGCCTTTCGCCTACAGCTACAGCGCCCCTCTTATAGAAAATGAGGCGGCAAAAGACATTGGAGCGCTCGCATGGCTAAACAGAAGCGTAAACTTAAATATCTGCTGCCTTATGGACATCGGTATTCACTATTATGGCTGGAGCCGGGAGCAGGCAGCTTCTTTCCTGCGTGTCTTCGGCATTTCTCCAAAAACAGCAGCGGAAGTTTATCAGTACGTTGTGGAAACTCCTGCAAACTATCTGAAATATTACTGGGGATACTTAAATTTCCTTGACCTTAGAAAAACAGAAGAAAAAAGACTGGGAGAAAATTTTTCTCTGAAGGAATTTCATCAGAAAGTTCTGGAAATCGGCGCCGTTCCCTTCCCTGTTCTTGAAAAGTACATAAAATAACTTTATTTGCCTTCCTGAATTTGCTATAATGAAAGACACAGGTACAAAAATACCTGATAAATCATTGAAAATACAGAGGACGTTCCCATGAAACGAAATGAAAATATACCCCTTAATTTTAAGGAGCGAATGAACTCCAAGATCAGTCTCATCTGCTCCATCGCCGTACTTGCTGTTCTTTGCCTGTTTTTCCACCAGCTGGATTATCAGATTATACAAAAACCGGCAATCGAAGCAGAGAGAAAAGCAAAGCTTGAAAAGGAAAAGGCGGAAAAAGCCGCCAGAACCCCTGTTGTCACAACAGCCTCCGTCATTGCAGTAGGAGACAATCTTTATCATCAGAGCCTTATTGACTCCGGAAAAAACGATTCCGGCGAGTGGAACTATGACCACATTTACGCCAATGTCCTGGACGAAATCCAAAGCGCGGACATTGCCATGATCGATCAGGAAACTGTCTTTACAACAGATCACGATGCCGTAAGCTCTTATCCGTCTTTTGCAACGCCTACAGAGGTTGGCGACGCCATTGTAAAAGCAGGCTTTGACGTAGTGGAATCCGCCACAAACCATATTGACGATTACGGTTATGATTATATGGCACAAACCTTTGAATTTTGGCGCACCAATTATCCTGACATTACCCTCATTGGCATTCATGAAACAGAAGAAGATGCAGCTTCTGTAAAAGTCCGGGAAGTAAACGGAATTAAAATTGCCTTTCTCGACTATACATACGGTACGAACAACTCCGGCGCAGGAGAAGGCAAAGAATATATGATTGATATTTTTGACAAAACAAAAGTTGCCGCTTCCATACAGAAGGCAAAAGAAGTCTCCGACTGCATTGTCTTTGTGGCGCACTGGGGCACAGAAGATGAAACTATGCCAAATGAATACGAAAAACAATGGGCTTCCTTTCTTCTGCAGCAGGGTGTAGACGTAGTAATCGGAGGACACCCTCACGTTCTTCAGCCATACGGCATTATGTCAGACGACAAGGGCAACGAAATGGTGATTTTCTATTCCCTTGGAAACTTTGTTTCCACCCAACAGCAGCTTCCTGAGCTTCTTGGCGGAATGGGGAAATTTACTATAGAAAAATCCGTTTTAAACGGAAAATCCACCATAAGAATTTTAAATCCTGAAATAGAACCTCTCGTTATGCACTATAACAGCGAAACCGGCGAATTTGGTCCGTATATGCTTTCCGACTACACAGACGAGCTGGCAGCCCAGCACGGCGTCCATAATTACATAGAAGAATCGTTTACTGTAGAAAGCTTAAAAGAAACATATAATAAGATCATGTCCATGAATGTAACGCCGTCTACCGGTACAAATCTTCTTGAAGTTTCCTTTGACTGGGACGGCAGTATGCTGGACAAAAACGGCAACTATGTAGAGGACACAGAATCTATAACAGCAGACCAGTATTACGACGCACTCTACGAAGCGCAGCAGGCAGAAGAAGAAAACTCCCCGGAGGACGACTCCGGGGAATATGAGGAAGAATGGTAATCAAAGGCTTCCGATAACAAAAGAGAAACTCCCCGGATAAACTTGGGAGTTTCTCTTTTGCTGTATCTTATGATTCTACAGCTTCGTTTAAACATTTATAAAGCACCCGCTGTATCTTGATTGCTCAATTGTGGAACTTAATCATAGTATCTCTGTTCTTTTTTGTTCTCTTTAATTTCTGCCTCTACATACTTCATAGTCTTCTCCCGTTTACAAATCCTTCTGTCACTTCTCTTATTTCAGAAATTCACAGTAAACTACCTCAGCATTATCTTCAGAAAAAGTCAGCTCTGCTCCAAGAGCTGCAAGTTCCTCAAGATCCTCTTCTTTATCTGTATATAAACATGCTGTCTGCTCATGCGCTGTAAGAGAAAACCAGCAATATCCGTCTCTGTAAAAGCATAAATCCATAGGCGCGTAAGGATAATCCCATTCGTATAATCCCGGCACTTCTACCAGCCAGTCAAAGCATTCCATTTCTGCCCGGTAACAGACAAATTTGTAAATATGATCGTCGTCCATTGTGACTGTACCTGGCCATTCATTCGCATTCACACTGTATTCTTTAAACTTTTTCAGTTTTTCATAAAGCAGTTTCGTCTTTTTCTTCAGCGGCTCATTTTCCCGATGCCGGAAATAGACAAGAGAAAAAAACTGACTGTGAGACAGCATATATTTTATAAAGCGCCTGTAAGATTCCTGGGAAGAAAACTCTTCTACCAAAAACTCTTGCATTTCCCTTCTCCTATAGCTTCTTAAATCCCCAGAAGTCTCCTTGCGTTTTCTTCCGTAATTTTTACAACTTCCTCCGCTGAAATCCCCTTCAGCTCCCCAATTGCCTGTGCTACATAAGGAAGGTTTAAAGAAGAATTTCGTTTCCCTCTGTAAGGCTCCGGAGACATATAAGGACAATCTGTCTCAAGGACAAGCTGAGAAAGCGGTGCGTATGTTACTACCTCTTTTAATTTTTTTGCATTTTTAAATGTAACAACACCGCCAATTCCCAGAAAAAGCCCCATATTCAGATATTCCCGAGCCATCTCTTTTCCATAGGAAAAGCAGTGGATAATGCCGCCTGACATTCCTTTTTTCATATATTCCTTTACGATAGACAGCGTATCTTCTGCAGCGCCACGGCTGTGTATCATAAATGGAAGTTTTTCCTCTCTTGCAATATCCATCTGCGCCTGAAACATTTTTTTCTGAATATCATGTTCCTCTTTTTCTTTATGCCAGTAATAATCAAGACCGATTTCTCCAATCGCCACCGCTTTTTCGTGACGGGAAAAGCGGCGGATTTTTGATAACGTCTCCTCTGTCATTTTATCCGCATCATCAGGGTGAACACCTACTGCCCCGTAAATAAAAGGATATTTTTCCATAAGTGCAATGGTTTCCTCCATATGCTCAGCGGAAGCACAGGCATTTACAATCCAGCCAATCCCGTTTTCTTTCATGGAAGCAAGAAGCGTCTCTCTGTCTTCATCAAAAGCCTCGTCGTCGTAATGTGCATGTGTGTCAAATATCATGTTTTTCCTCCAAAATAATAAGTTCATCCCCCACGCTTATTTTCCCCCCGTGAAGAACTTTTGTAAAAACACCCTCTCTCGGCATAATACAGTCTCCCATTTTTTTGAAGATTTCACAGCCGCTATGGCACTTCTTTCCAATCTGCGTAAGTTCAAGAATTACATCATTACATTTAAAAACAGTTCCCACAGGAAGCTTTGCAAAATCAAAGCCCTCCACTGCAAGATTTTCCCCGAAAGCGCCGTCTGCAACTTCTGCGCCTCTTGCGCGAAACTCCTCTATTTTATCGTAGGAAAGAAGACTTACCTGACGATGCCATTTTCCTGCGTGAGCATCTCCTTTTATACCCCAGTCTTCCACAAACTCTGCTGTTCCTACATTTTTCTTCTGGGTACCTTTTGCTTCACTTGTACATACTGATATTACTTTTCCCATAAAAAATATCCTCCCGTTTTACTGCTTTATTTTATCTTGCGCAGTTTCCTGCTTCCCCTGTCATAATTTCAATTCCGTGTCCCAGCGCGTCTATAATATATTCCAGGCTTTCCCTTACTGCCTTCGGACTTCCCGGCAGATTAATAATCAGGGTTTTTTTCCTGATTCCCGCTGCGCTTCTGCTTAACATAGCGCGTTTTGTAATCGTCATACTGTAAGCGCGCATTGCCTCCGGAATCCCTGGAACGCGTCTCTCGCAGATTTCCTCTGTTGCCTCCGGCATCACGTCTCTTGGGGAAAAACCCGTTCCTCCTGTTGTGAGTATCAGCTCTGCCTCACCCTTATCTGCAATTTCTGCCATACGCTTTTTTAACATTTCCTTATCGTCTGGCAAAATTTCCATAGAAACCACTTCATATCCTGTATTTTCTACGATTTCTTTTATCACAGGACCACTTAAGTCCTCTCTTTCTCCTCTGTATCCGCTGTCACTTGATGTGATGATCGCGACTCGTTTCATATTGTCTCCTTTCCGGAAAGCAGTATAATAATTATTCTTCCCAATATCTATTCGTTCTCTTGAAAAGAAAAATCTCCGCTTTTTCCCCCTGTTTTTTCTACAAGATGAATGTTTGTCATTACCATTCTTTTATCAATGGCTTTGCACATATCGTAAATTGTGAGAAGCGTTACCTGAACACCTGTTAAGGCTTCCATCTCCACCCCTGTTTTTCCCTGGGTTTTTACTGTACAAAATGCCCGGATAATCCCCTTCTCTTCTTCCAGTTCATAATCCACAGAGCATTTCTGGATAAAAAGAGGGTGGCACATGGGAACAAGATCCGATGTTTTTTTCACACCCATGATTCCTGCAACCCGTGCAACGCCAAGTACATCTCCTTTCTTTATATTTCCGCCTGTTACAGCTTCCATAATCTCTTTTCCTACATGAATTTCCCCCACTGCCGTAGCTGTCCGGAATGTATCATTCTTGCCGGATACGTCCACCATGACCGCATTGCCGTTTTTATCAAAATGAGTAAAACCTTCTCCCATTGTATCACCTCTGTTAGTTGTTGTAATTGTTGCAGTATCGGACGCAATAGTCTTTTAAAAACAGTTCGTATATCTTCGCGCTATATCACGAAAGCGCAGATGTCTGCCTGATAATCGCTGTTGAAGATGATTACGACAATTTTACATAAATTATCGCGCAGGCATAAAGATTTAAAAACAGATTTGAAGTGACAATAGCGAAGCTTCCGCAGGAAAGGAATGCGCTAACGCCTCCACCGAGCACACTGTTTGAGCCGAAGGCGAGTTTGTGCGAATGGAGGCAATAGATGCGCAGCCTTTCCCGGAACTGGAGCGTGTCACAAAAACTGTTTTTAACTCTTATGCCGTCCGGTAATCGTTTAAAATCAACGCCTTTCTCTTCCTCCAGTATATCAAACTCCCGACAAAGTGTACAGACAAAAAGCACCTTACCTCAGAACGACCGCATAAAAAATATCCATCAAGGAGCAAAGCCCCCGATGGATATTTTGGCAATTCTGTGTTTATTTTTTCTTCAGCGCTTTCATCGCCTGAATGATCGGCAGGTTCAAAAGTGCCAGGCCATACACTGTGAAAAGCTGTGTAAGGTTTAAGGTTCTTACTGCAAATAATCCCTGGAATGCCGGAACAGTCAGTACAAGCGTTACGAGAACAACGCCCACTGCCAACGCACCCTGCATATATTTGTTGTTGAAAAACTGCTTTTTGAAAAGCACAGGGCTCTTTGATTTGCAGTTATATCCGTGAACAAGACGGGAAAGACAAAGAACTGCAAATGCCATCGTGCTGGCAAGTTTTGCATCTCCGCCCTGGTATCCCAGCATAAAGGCTCCCAGTGTAATTAAACCGATCACAGTACCTTCCACACCGACTCTTGCAAGAAATCCTTTTGTGAGAATGGATTCGTTCATCGGACGCGGTTTTTCATTCATAACATTATGTTTATACGGTTCCAGTCCAAGAGCAATCGCCGGAAGGCTGTCTGTTACAAGGTTGATAAACAGAAGATGTACGGCTGCAAACGGAACAGGAAGTCCGAGAAGAGAAGATAAAAGCACAACAAGGATTCCTGCAAAGTTTCCGGAAAGAAGGAACTGAATTGCCCTCTTAATATTTGCATACACGTTTCGTCCGTTTTCCACTGCCTTAATAATAGTAGCAAAATTGTCATCTGTGAGAATCATAGAAGAAGCATCTTTGGAAACCTCTGTTCCTGTGATTCCCATTGCCACACCAATATCTGCCTGTTTTAATGCCGGCGCATCGTTTACGCCGTCACCTGTCATGGAAACAATATTTCCTTTTTCCTGCCATGCGCGGACAATACGGATTTTGTGCTCCGGTGTCACACGTGCATAAACTGTGATATTTTCTACAAAATCCTTTAATTCCTCATCGCTTAATCCGTCAATTTCAGAGCCTTCACAAGCCTGTCTGTCGTCTGTTAAAATACCAATCCTTCTTGCGATAGCCGCTGCCGTTACCTTATGGTCGCCTGTGATCATAATCGGACGGATACCTGCGCTGATACAGTCTGCAACTGCCGCCGCACTCTCCGGACGGGGCGGATCCATCATGGCGATCAGGCCAAGGAATACAAGGTCGTTTTCGTCCTCAAGGGAAAGCTCTCTTTCCCCGTCAAACTTTCTGTATCCCATACCAAGGACACGTAAGCCCTGTCTGGAATAGCTTTCATTTGCCTTTGCGATTTCCTGAATATCTTTTTCTGTAAGAGGAACAAGCTCACCGTTTTTCTGAATATATTTCACGCGGTTCAGCATCACGTCCACAGCGCCCTTTGTCACCATAGTATAACCATCTTTCAGGTTATGGAAGGTTGACATTAACTTTCTGTCGCTGTCAAAAGGAAGCTCGCTTAAACGGGGATACGCTTTTCTTACTCTCTCTGCCGGAACACCCAGCTTGTCTCCAAGATTAATAAGAGCTGTTTCTGTTGGATCTCCGATTTCTTTTCCATCAATATTTGTGGAATCGTTACAGAGAATACTGAGACGGAGCATCTGTTTGTGAAGAGGATTTTCCGGGTTGATATTCTCTGCCGGAATGTCCTGTCCGTCCACATAATAATGCTCTACTGTCATTTTATTCTGTGTCAGAGTTCCTGTTTTATCGGAACATACGATAGAAACGCTTCCAAGACCTTCCACTGCCTGCAGCTTACGGATAATTGCGCCCTGTTTTGCCATCTTCTGCGTGCCAAAGGCAAGAACAATCGTTACAATAGAACTTAAAGCCTCAGGAATAGCTGCTACTGCAAGAGCGACTGCAAAGAGGAACGCGTCTGCGATCTCACCGCCTTTTATTACCTGAAGACCAAATAATGCGGCACAGAGAACAAGGATAATAATGGAAAGCTTCTGTCCAAACTGGTCAAGATTCACCTGAAGAGGTGTCTTTTTCTCAGAAGTATTTTTCAGAAGGCCTGCAATCTTTCCAACCTCTGTGTTCATTCCAATGTCTGTTACAATAAATTTTGCTCGTCCGTAAGTGACAAAGCTTCCGGAATAAACCATGTTTACGCGGTCTCCTAAAGGAAGCTCTCCCTCCAGAGTTTCACTGCTTTTTTCTACCGCAATACTCTCGCCTGTAAGTGCGCTTTCATCCACCTTCAGACTGGCGCTTTCTATAATTCGTCCATCAGCCGGAACATAATCGCCAGCCTCAAGATGTACTTCATCGCCAACTGTAACTTCCCGGCTCGGCACTTCCACCACGATTCCTCCGCGGAGAACTTTTGCATTTGGTGCAGAAAGCTGCTTCAAGCTGTTGAGCGAATGCTCCGCTTTAATTGTCTGAACCGTTCCCAGAATAGCATTCATGGTAATAACTACAAGGATAACAACTGTACTTTCTGTTTCTCCAAGGAAAAACGATACGGTTGCGGCGCAAATAAGAATAATTACAAGGAAATCCTTAAACTGCTCCAGAAAAATCTGAAGAGTGCTCTTTTTCTTTCCTTCCACCAGCTCGTTAAAACCATATTTGTCCTGATTCTCTTTTACTCTGGAATCGCTGAGAGGTTCCATTCCCCCATTGATCTCTTTTCGCACATCTTCCGCGCTCTGACTGTAATAAGGTTTCATAGGCATTTTCCTTTCTTTAAGAGTATTTTTATTTTCGAGAAATGCAAAATAAAAAGAGACTTCTATTGCATTTCATCATGCAATAAAAGTCTCGCTGTTTCATCACGATACGGACAGATCACATCTGTCGAGATTGACGACATCGCAAACACTGCTGTGCCAGCTACTCCCTTTTATTTTTAAATACTATAATCTCTTTACACCGGTTTTGTCAAGGAGTATTTTTCTGTCCTTGTGTCTTTTCCACATTTGTCATATAAACAAGCTGTGCTCTGTTCATTTTGTTGAGCACATTGTACACAGGTTTAAATAAAAGAGCAGTCAGCACCGTATTTCCAATACAATGTATAATGTCATAAGGGATTCCTGACATCCAATAAGCAATTCCTGCGCCCCAGCCTCCTGAAATAAAATATGGAATGGCACATAAAAATCCAAAGGCAAGACCATAAGCGCCTGCCACCACCACCCACATAAGAACCGACTGGTTTTTCTTCATAAGGAGCACAATAACAGCCAGAATCGTCCAGATATACAGGTAACTGAACCACCAGATGCCAAATCCATATATCAGGCCCTCAAGGATTACAAACGTATAAATGATGTAAAAAACCTGTTTCCTGTAAATAAGAGTATATACAATAATAAGCATGGTAACCGGTTCAATATTGGGAAGAGCTGCCATTCCCACCTGACCAATCAGAAGAATGGCGCTTAAAAATCCCATTGTAACCATATACATTGCCTTCATTGTACCCTTTTTCGGCTGCCTGTTCATAGGCATTTCCTCCGCATCAGTATCCCACTGTCAACGTAAGCTCAAAAGTATCTCCGTCTGCTACCGGGGTTTTATCCGCGGAAGTATTTACCTGCTCGCCGCCTTTTGTGATGCACCACCATTCCTGATTGCTGTCATCCGCTTTGATGCCGTTTACAGAAGTAATGAAAAGTCCGTACTCTCCATCCTCACCTTCAACAAGCTCGTTGTCCTTCAGAATATCTCCCAGATATTCTCTGTCTGTATGATAAGTAAAATCTTCTGATTTTCCGTCTTTATCAACTACCTGAACAGTTACTTCCTTACTGCCTTCTTCTGTCTTTGGTTTTGTAAAAGAATATACTCCAAAAAGTACTGCCACTACTACAGCAAGAATAATCGCTGCGATAATCGGTTTTTTATTCTTCATCAGCATACCTCCGCTCCTGCCGGCATATCTTTCTCCGGTGTCATAAGCGCAAGATTGCCTTCAGCATCCTCAGCACAGAGAATCATTCCCTCGCTTAAAACGCCCGCAAGCTTCGCAGGTTTTAAGTTTGTCACTACCATAACCTTTTTGCCTACCATCTCTTCCGGTGAATAATGTGCTTTAATTCCGGACACAATCTGGCGTACCTGGCTTCCGATTTTTACCTGAGAGCAAAGAAGCTTTTTCGATTTTTTTACTGCCTCACAGGCAATGATTTCTCCAACCTGGAACTGAAGCTTTTCAAAATCCTCAAACGTAATTTCCGGTTTTGCCTCGATGTCGATTACGTTTTCCTCTTCTTTTTTCTCTTCCTCTTTTACTGCCGGATGAAGAGCTTCTACTTTTTCCATTACCTCTTTTAAGTCAAGGCGTGCAAAGAGAATTTCCGGTTTCTCTGTCACTTTATTTCCTGACGGATAAAGACCAAATGTCGTTAAGTCCTCAAGAGTTCTTCCTTCTGCGTTAAGCTGAGAAAGAATGCGCTGTGTTGTCTCCGGCATAAAGGATTCCAGAAGAGTTGCACCAATGCAGATACCTTCCACCAGATTGTAAAGAACTGTTGCAAGACGTTCTTTTTTGTCCTCGTCTTTTGCAAGCGCCCACGGCATTGTCTCGTCAATATATTTGTTGCAGCGTTTAAAGATGGAGAACACTTCTGTCATAGCGTCTGCCACACGAAGCTTGTCCATTTTCTCCTCAACCTTGCCAGGTACGGAAAAAATAAAGGACTTCATATCCTCGTCAACCGGCTCACACACTCCCTTATTTTCCACAACGCCGCCAAAATACTTGTTGGACATGGAAATCGTTCTGTTTACCAGGTTTCCAAGTGTATTTGCAAGCTCGGAATTTAATCTTTCTACCATCAGCTCCCATGTGATTACACCGTCATTTTCAAACGGCATCTCATGAAGAACAAAGTAACGAACTGCATCTACGCCGAAGAAATCTACCAGTTCGTCTGCGTAAATAACATTTCCTTTGGATTTGCTCATTTTTCCGTCTCCCTGAAGAAGCCACGGGTGACCAAATACCTGCTTCGGAAGCGGAAGGTCAAGTGACATCAGGAAAATCGGCCAGTAAATCGTATGGAAACGGATAATATCTTTTCCGATCAGATGAAGGTCTGCAGGCCAGTCTTTCTTAAACTGCTCTGTGCTTTCTCCGTCACAGTCGTATCCAATACCTGTAATGTAGTTTGTGAGAGCATCAAGCCATACGTAAACCACATGGTTCGGGTCAAAATCTACCGGGATTCCCCATTTAAAGGAAGTTCTGGATACGCAAAGGTCCTGAAGTCCCGGAAGAAGGAAGTTATTCATCATCTCGTTTTTACGGGATTCCGGCTGAATAAATTCCGGATGTGTGTTGATATGCTCAATCAGACGGTCTGCATATTTGCTCATTTTAAAGAAATAAGCCTCCTCTTTTGCAGGAACGCAGGGACGTCCGCAGTCCGGACATTTGCCGTCTACAAGCTGGGATTCTGTAAAGAAGGACTCACATGGAGTACAGTACATTCCCTCGTAATGACCTTTGTAAATGTCACCTTTTGCATACATTTTTTTGAAGATTTTCTGAACCTGTTTCTCGTGCTCCTCATCTGTTGTACGGATAAATTTATCGTAAGATGTGTTCATCATATCCCAGATATTTTTGATTTCACCGGAAACATTATCCACAAATTCCTTCGGTGTAATTCCGGCTTCTGCCGCCTTCATTTCAATCTTCTGTCCATGTTCATCTGTTCCTGTCTGGAAAAATACGTCATACCCCTGCTGTCTTTTGTAGCGGGCAATGGCGTCTGCCAGAACTGCCTCGTAAGTATTTCCGATGTGAGGTTTGCCTGATGTGTAGGCAATGGCTGTTGTAATATAATACTTCTGTTTTTCCATGATTATCTCCTTTTCTTTCCTGGTAAATGAAAAAGAATCCTGCTCGCAGGATTCTCCGCCTGCGGCGGGTCGCTTTAGCGACGTACTTCTTTTCCGCCGCAGTGCGCTCCTACGCGGAGCGTTTTTTATGCTATGGAACATTACTGAGTAATTTCCTATAGCATAAAAAAACGCCTTCTCACACTTTGAGAAGACGAGCGTTACCCGTGTTACCACTTCTTTTCATCTCTGCTTCACAGCAGAAACCTTATCAGGTACTTCCTTATACCCTGTCGCTGTAACAGGCGAACCTGTCACTGCCTAAGTCGCCCTCAGCAGTGCCTCTCCAAAGCCATCTTCCATCTGCTCCATACATATCCCTCTCACCATACGGGATTTCTCTGTAATGCGGTATGCACATGTACTCTCTTCTTCCATGAGTTTTCATATGTAAAAATCCTATCACATTTCAAAGGGTTTGTAAAGGGGGACGGAAGAAAAACGAGCAGTTTCCTACCCGTTTTCCCCGTGCTTAAAAAAACATCGCGTCCATATAAAACTCATTAAATTCTTTATCTGCGGACAAATTAATCTCCTCTGAAATGCTTACCAGCTTCTCTATTTTTTTGTCTCTATTTTCGTCTTTTACATATTTCGAAGCGCCGGAAAGAGAGCTGTTTCCCACTGCCACAATGCGCTCTTGCCATTCCTCCGGAATCATGCCGATGGCAATCGCCTTGTCTGTATTCAGCTTATAGCCGAATCCGCCTGCAAGATATACTTTTGAAACCTCTTCTTTTTTTATTCCATAGCGGAGAAGAAGCGTCTCCACACCTGCGCGAACAGCCGCTTTTGCAAGCTGGATTTCCCTTACATCCTTCTGGGTAAATACAATTTCTTTTCCATCAGGAGTTTTTGCTAATGGAAATCCATCGTCAAAATAAGCTTCATCAAGCGCCCCTGTCTCGTCCACAATTTCCTCCCGTACGAGCTCTGCCGCTGTCTCCACTACTCCTGTTCCGCAGATTCCCTGGGGCGCTTTGTCCCGAATTGTTTTTACCTCTGCCTCTGTGCCCTCAAGCTTTACAGAGCAGATTGCGCCAGGCACGCTTCCCATGCCCCAGGTAATGTTTCCACCCTCAAACGCGGGACCTGCTGCTGTAGAAGTCACAAGGATTTTCTCTTTATTTCCGATTCCCATTTCCCCGTTTGTTCCAAGGTCAATAAACATGCACACTTCTTCTTTTTCTGTAAAATCATAAGCGTACATTCCTGATACAATATCCCCGCCTACATACGTGGAAATCCCCGGAAGAAGAATGACTTCTTTTTTGCCGAATCTATCTGTGCCAAGAATTTCTTCCGTTCCTTTTATAAAATCAATATTTACAGGTGTAAACGGGAACACGCCAAGTGTATCACAATCGTATCCCATTAAAAGATGTCCCATTGTGGTATTTCCGCTTATGATAATTGTTTTTATCTGTTCTCCAAAAAGTTCTTTTTCTTTTAAAAGCTTATCCATACTGTCCTGAAGGTCTTTCTGTATGGAATTTTTAAGTACCTCTTTTTTTCCGTCAACAGAAGCCTGTATTCTGGAAATCACATCTGCACCGTAAGCTCTCTGGCTGTTTACGGAAGTGACAGTGCGAAAAACTTTGCCGCTTTCTCCGCCAATTAAAGACATGGCAATAGTCGTTGTCCCTATATCTACAGCAACATGATAAAACGATTCTTCTGTACCGCTTTCTTCTGTATTTTCTGTTTCCCCTACTGCCTCAAATAAGGATTCGTCACTCTGGGAAACGGAAACTTCCAGTTCCTCCGTGGGGTAGAGACAGCAGGAAAGACGCCAGCCTGCGTCCAGCTCTTCCTCCGAATATATTTTTTTATCTTCGTCAGAAATCCATGTATTTCCATTTAAAATCTGAACGCCGCATTTTCCGCATCTGCCCTTTCCTCCGCATGGAGCACTGATATAAATTTCCTGACGAATAAAAGCATCAAGGAGACTTTCCCCTTCTTTTACAAGAATCCTTTTCGTCTCCGCTCCTCTGTGTACCACAACTTCTGTGTCTGGAATATTGCGAAGCCGGCAGTGGATATTCGGGCATTTCCGGCAGTCGTGCTGCGCCTTAAAACTGTCTGCATCTTCTGTTAAAATGAACACCTGACAGGAGGTTTTTACAGGGTCAAACATGAAGCCTGTACTTATATCTATTCCGAATCTGCGCTTCAATTCCAGATGTTCCCATGCTGTTTTCTGAGATTCCATGGAAATATCATGGGGCGCTTCCAGACGGGCAAGTACACCTACATTATGTTCTCTGCATACCTCCTTTAATCTGGCAAGAACCTGCTCCTCCATAGAAAAAAGAGCGTCATCCGCCATTGCGTCTGTAAGCATTCCCTTTACATAATCCCCTTCCTGAAAGGCTTTTGTACTCTCTTCCTTGATTCCGTTTCCAATACTCATTACCATATATACAACAGGTGTTCCTGCCTCATACTTTTCTGTTGCAACAGATTCCGGAAGCGTGCCAAAACCGAGAATACCTACCGGCTCTACAAGGGACAGCATATTCTCGTAAATTTCTTCGTATGTATCTACAACTTCCTCATATACAGGGCTGTCCTCGTAACAGTCCATCGCTTTTAAAACAGATTCTTTCTGTATTTTAAACTTCAGGTTGTGAAGCTCATAAAAATTCTCCATATCTGCCTCCTTAAAAAAAGAGGACACGCGCAGGTTTCCTCACGCAATGCCCTCTCCCACACGATACTTTCGTGGATTTATGCTGATTTTCTCTTCAGAACTGCCTCTTTTGCAATCTCTGCTGCAGATGGTGCGTCTGCTGTATAATAGTCAGCTCCAATCTGCTGTGCAAATGTGTCATTTACAGGCGCTCCGCCTACCATAACAATGTATTTTTCCCTTAATCCTTTTTCATTTAACTCGTCAATTACGTCTTTCATATTCGGCATAGTTGTTGTAAGAAGTGCAGACATACCGATTACATCTGCTCCAACCTCTTCTGCCTTTGCAATAAATGTATCTGCATCAACGTCTGTTCCCAGGTCGTAAATCTCGAAACCTGCGCCTTTTAACATCATAACAACAAGGTTTTTACCGATGTCGTGAAGGTCGCCCTTTACAGTACCTACTACAGCTTTTCCAATCGGCTCGTTTCCAACCTCAATAAGTTTTGGCTCAAGAATGGAAATTCCGGCTGACATTGCTCTTGCTGCTACAAGAACTTCCGGTACGAAAACTTCATTTCTTTTAAACTTTCCGCCTACAATCATCATACCTGCAAGAAGTCCGTCGTTTAAAATCTCTTTTGGATCAAGTCCCTGCTCAAGCGCTTCTTCAACAAGTTTTTTAACGTTTTTTGCGCGGCCTTTCTGTAAAAATTCTGAAATCTCATTAATAATTTCTGCTGGCATTTTTAATTCCTCCTCGTTTATCCCTCTTCATATCAGAGCTTCCGCAAACTCTGTACAGCTCTTTCTGCTGTTTTCTTTATGATGCTATTATATAAGTTTTTACCAAAAAATTTATGTATTTATTTTAGAAAACCTGTATATTTTTTTTGTTTTTTCGTGTATTATAAAATAGAAAATAAAGATTTTGGTATTTTTTTAAGATTTAAGGAGAGAATTTTATGCAGCCTATCCTATACTCTATTATTGAAAAACGAAAACTTCGGGAACTCCTTGAAACTTTTTATCAGTGTATCAATCTCCCAATTCAGGTTCTTGACGAAACAGGGGAAATTCTGGATGCTTTTGGAGATTGTCATAATTACTGTAAAATCTTCAAACATTTTCTTCCCAAAGGAGAATCCTGCACCAAACTTCACTCAAACGCCAGCAAGCTTGCTATGAGCCTTGGGGAAACTTATATTTTTTCCTGCCATTCTAATTTAAACCATATTGTATTCCCTCTTACAAACAACAATGTACTTCTAGGCTCTATCCTTGCCGGTCCTTTTCTTATGGATGAACCGGATTCTCTGCTCTTATCCGACATCGGGGAAAAATACTCCATTCCTACAGCGCCCCTTCTGGAAATGTATGAGGAAGCCGGAAGTCTCCCTGTTTTTGAACCTGCAAAGGTCACTTACATAAGCCGTCTTCTTTACTATATGTGCTCCGGTCTTGTGACGGACAGCCGGGCGCAGTTTAACTTAAACCACAATAAGCTTTACCAGCAGTCGAAGATTAATGAATCCATTCAAATGTACAAGGCTTCTCCTCAGGTAAACAGCCGGGTTTATCCCTATGAAAAAGAAAAAGCCCTGATTACAAAACTGAAAACAGGGGATACAGAACAGGCAAAGGCTCTTTTAAACGACCTTCTGGGATATGTTTTTTTTGCTGAAGGAAATAATCTTGAAGTTGTAAAATCGCGTGCACTTGAGCTTTCTTCCCTTCTTTCCCGGGCTGCCATTGAGGGCGGCGCTACAAGCGACAGTGTTTTAAAGGTAAACAACCAGTTTCTCATGTCTCTGCAAAATATTACAGACCTTGACGACCTTTGCTATAAGCTTCAGGAAACGATTGACGTTTTTACAGACTGTATGTTTAACTATATTCCGTCAAAAGGAAATGAAATTATTAAAAAAGCAATCCGCTATATTTCCCAGAATTTTTCCAGAAGCCTTACACTGGATGAGGTAGCCGAGCATGTTCACTTAAACTCCGCCTATTTTTCTACTCTGTTTAAGCAGTCAACAGGCTCTTCATTTAAGGAATATTTAAACATGGTGCGCATTGAGGAAAGCAAACGCCTTCTTGCAAATACAGATTATTCCATTATTGATATTTCCCTTGCAACAGGCTTCGAAGACCAAAGCTATTTCTCAAAAGTATTCAAAAAATATACCGGTCTGACTCCAAAGCAGTACCGGTAGGAAACGCCTGCGGCGGGGTGCTTCAGCGATGCACTTCTTTCCCATAGCCAAAAAGCTGCTATATTAAGAACTTACTAAGAAAATATTTTACATTTCCAGCGACTTTGTCGAGTACATCTTTGAGACTACAGGCTCAAAGTGAACGCAGACGGAGCTGGAAATATAAAATATTTCATGTAACTCTTTATATAACAGCTTTACCCCTTATTTCTCGTAAAACTCCTTCACAGCATCGAAGAATGCCTGAATGTTTTCAAGCGGGCTCATCGGCGGAATGTCACAGCCGCTTGCAATCACGAAGTTCGGATATTTGCAGCAGCGTTCCATAAGCTCAAGTGTTTCTTTACGGATCTGTTCCGGTGTTCCCTGACGGATCGTTCCTGCCGGGTCAATGTTTCCGATGATCATTTTGTCTGACGGGAACGCTTTTAATGTTGTCTCAATATCAATGGCATTTCCAAAGCTGTATGCAAGTGCATCAATCTCTTTTACATTGTTCATAAGAGGCTCGATATTGCCGCAGTTGTGATACATAACTACAAAGTTTTCATCTTCTACTGCCTCACGGATTTTATTTACATAAGGTGTGGAGAACTCGTCAATCAGGTTTGGAGAAAGAAGTCCTGCTGCCGGCTCTGCCATAGCAATGCCGTTCGCACCCACTGCCTTAAATGCCTTTGCGTATTCAATAAGGAACTCTGTTGCCTTCTCAAGAACTGTCTCTACCATCTCCGGTTCTTCATAACAGAGAATCATGATTTCTGTCATATCAAGAAGTCTTCCTGCAAGGGAGTATGGTCCAATAATACCTGCAAGTACAGGACGGTCTGTAATCTGCTGGCAGGCAAGCTCAATTCCTTTTACACATTCTCCTGTTCTTCCGTCTCCAACTTTCGGAACTTTAAGAGCCTCTGCTTCGTCCTCATCATGTACAAGCGCTGCATGAACTGTCGGTACATCGTCTTCGCTGTAGTGAACCGGACTTCCAAAAGCCTCTGCCTCAACAGAAAGATCCATAAGACTAAATGCCACTCCTGTATCAAAACGGTCTGCAATGGCTTTCATACACTGTGCCTGAAGCTCGCCGCTTTTTACAAGCTCATCTACTGTATGTCCGATAATCTGTACACCCGGAAAAGAGAGGATTGGCATTGCCTTTTTAACCGGATTATTAATACATTCTGCTACCCATTCTTTCATATTACGTTTCATAAGATATATGCTCCTTTTTATAATTTTTCTTCTATCCATTGCTGCATTATCCTTGCTGTAAATAGCGGAAACCCTTATCTTTTATCTATCTACATTATAGAAAATTACAGATGGAAATTGCTATAATTTTCTATCTATTATTTGTAGTTTTTTTGTGTTTTTATATGGCATAATATGCGAAATAAAGATAAATCCCCTTCAATCTAAACTTCTTACATATATTTTTATGATTTTTTTCAGACAATCCGGTAATTTTTTTAGATTCCCATGCTGCCTCTTGCAGTAATCTGCCCTGATTAAAATACCCTCTTTTTCCAGACGTTCTGTGCGGAAATTATATAAATCTTTTCCCACTGCGTCTGCAGCCTCCCCAAGCATGAGCGGTCCGTTTTTTAATGCCTTGCAAAGATTTCTTTCCTGCTCTGTATAAGCATCCTCCCATACCGGCTCTGTACATTTTTCTTTTGTACTGCTGATTGTGCAGTCCAGAAAATATACATCCTCCTTATTTTGGATTCCGTAGCTTTTCCCCACCTCGTCAAATGTTTTTTCAGATACTCCGATAAAAATAAGCTTTGCTCTTTCCCCCTTATCTTCCACACAGGTATTTGTTGCCAGCGTAGTAGAAAGGGCAAGAATTTCTATCTTTTTTATAAGCTCCTGCGGAAGCTTTCCTATCGCTTTTTTGATTCCTTTTTTTTAATCTTCCCTTGTAGTAAGAGCCTTTGCTCCCGCCATAATCTCTCTTTTTTCCAAATCATAAACAACGGCATCTGTATAAGTGCCCCCTGTATCTATTCCAATTCCAATCATAATAAAAACCTCCAAAACTGTACTTCCTGCATTTATTTTAGCAAGTACAGCCGGAGGCTTCTATTAATTATTATTTATTGTTTGTAGTTTTTTTCGAAATACCTTAAATAATTCCTGCATGACCGCAGCTTGAGAACAGCGTCATCTTTTTCTCACATTCCTGTTTAATCGCATCTACTGCCGGAAGAATCAAATCGGTAAGTCCCTTGCCTTTTCCGCTGTTAAATTCTCTGGCTGCAGCTTCTGCTGCCGCAACATTAATGTCTGTAAAAATGTTTACTTTACTGATTCCATCATGGATCGCTTTTCTGAAATCATCGTCTGTAAGACCGGAGCCACCGTGAAGAACAAGCGGAACCTTCACCTCACCGGCAATGGTACGAATTCTCTCAAAATCAAGCTTTGGAGGAAGTTTATAAGCACCATGCGCATTTCCTACTGAGATGGCAAGGGCATCTACTCCTGTTCTCTCCACATAATCCTTTGCAAGAGCCGGATCTGTGAAAAAGCTGGAAGGATCTGCATCTCCCTCTGCCGAATCTGGATTATTTCCTACATGTCCAAGCTCACCCTCTATAGTCGCACCGTAAGAATGGGCAATTTCTGCCATTTCCCGAACTTTTTCCACATTTACTTCATAAGGATCTGTAGAGCAGTCGTACATAATAGAAGAAAAACCAAGCTCAAGCGCCTGCAGGCACGTTTCTTTCTGAAGACCGTGATCCAGATGAACCACAACAGGAACTTTGGCTTTTTTTGCCATAGGAATCAGATAATACGATACCTCTTCCAGAGAACCGTAAGGAAAAAGAACCTCTGCTGTTCCTATAATGACAGGCGACTGCGTTGCTTCTGCCGCCGCAATAATTCCTTTTGCAAGCTCAACATTTACTGCATTAAATAACCCGACTGCGTACTTCTTTTCCTTTGCAGGAAGTAACACTTCATTCATATTTACTATCATAATACCTATCCTCCTATTTTCGTTTTTCCCATCCGGAATCAATGCGCTTCTGCACTTCCTCCAGAGGAATAATCCCTCCCAGAGCATCGTATGTCTGGACACATAAAGCACCTGTTGCTGTCGCAAGATGCAGAGCATCCTGCCAGCTTTTCCCCTTCAGAACAGCAGTCAGAAAAGCGGCTATTGTCGTATCTCCTGCCCCAATACCTGAAACCACCTTTTCCACAAGATAGCTTTTTTCAAAATACTCTCTGTCTGCCCAGGAATCTGCTATTTCCTCCCCGATTCCTCCGCCAATCTGAAGAAGACGTTCTCTGTCTGCTGTCCGGAAATATAATCCGGGCGCTCCGCATTTTATAAGAATGACTTTTGCCCCGTAAGAAAGCAGCCTGTCTGCAAGAGGCTTTACATCCTTTTCCACATCAAGAAACTTTGTTATATCTCCCCCTTTTGCACGTTTTTTCCATTCAGAATACCTCTCCCTGTCAAGCATAAGACAAAGCTCTTCCACACTTGGAACAAAGAAATCCATGTACGGCACAGCTTCTTTTAATATCTGATTCCAATCCTGCCTGTCAGCTTCTGTATTCTCCTCAAATATTGCCATATCTACAGATATAGCCGTATCTGTTTCACGCAGCATTTTCAGAAAACGGATAAATTCTTTTCCTCCGTTCTCGTATAGTTTTTTCATAAGAGACGGATAACCGAAATGAAACAGATTTACCTTTTTTACTTTCTCAAAATCCACATCTTCCGGCATAAACACATCATTTGCTCCTGTGTGATGAAGTGCGATTCTGTCAATTCCAGACGGCGCAAGGATGATAGAATATGATGTGCCGCAGTCTTCTCGGCTTATCATAGATTCTCCCCAGGCATCGTATTTTTCCAGAACCTCCCTGACAATCTGACCGAAAGCATCCTTCCCAGTCATGCCCATAAGCTCCACATCCGCCCCGAGAAGCTTCATCCCGACTCCTGTATTTGATACAGCGCCCCCAACGCTTATCTTTGCCGGATCCATAGCCACAAGCTGCCCAGGCCTGAATAAATCTTCTATTTCCTTTTCTTCCTTTCCTGAAAATACCGGTATGATATCAATACAGATATGCCCGGCTACAATTGCTTTTTTTTCACCCATACAGTTCCTCCTGTTATCCCCATTTCCTTCTTTATTTTTCCAGAAGATTCGTTACCATTCTCTGCGTGATCTTAAGTGCACTTTCTACATTTGTAGAAGAATCATACAGTTTTGATACCTCCCCTTCCGCCAAGGCCATTGCCTCTTTATATTTTGGAAATTCTTTTACTACTCTGCCATTCATAATGACCTGATTTAAAAGATTATGATCAATGATCTTATCCGATTTCTCGGTATCTTTCTTCAGGATTTCCTCTGCTTCTTTCGAATTTGTCACTTCTTTTAAAACAGACGCCCCCTGTGAATAGCGGAATAATTCCATTTGGATTTCTCTGTCATTTGTGAGCATTTTTAAAAATTCCCACGCCATATCTTTTTGCCTGCTCTCGCTGCTGATTCCTATCAGAAGACTGTCAACTCTGGAGATATTATCTCCCATGGAACCGGCCGGCAGCGTAATACAGTCCCATTGAAAATCACTGTATTTTTTTATTTTATAAGGATATGTTTTATACGTTCTGTATTCTGCAAAAGACAGAGGCATAAAGGCCACATTACCTGCATCAAAGGTTTCCCTTGTCACTTTTTCTCCCTGATAAAGCTCATTGATCCTCTGAATAAAACGAACGGACTCCTCTGTCCTCTCCGATGTCAGATAACACTTTTTTCCCTGAGGGTCGAAAATTTTCCCATCGTTGGAATACAACGCCTCCAGCCATCCGTAATTATACGTTCCAAACTGATCCAGCCGCCCGTCCCCGTCTAAATCCTTTGTCACTTTTTTGCATATGCGATAAAGGTCATCCCAGCTCCAGTCCGCATCCGGCACCGGAATTCCCTCCTTCTCCAGAAGCGTTTTATTTACAAACATAAGCGTCGGTACTGTCTCATAAGGAAGCGCATACTGCCTGTCATCTATCTTTCCTGCCTCCAGAGATGTTTCATAATAATCTCGGATCTCAACAGACTTATCCTCCTGAATTTCCTTATCCAGATTTTCCAGAAGGCCAAGGGACACCATATGACTGAAATCCTCCGATAAAATCATAAAGACATCCGGCGCATCTCCCTTTAATATTTTTCTGGCCAGCCATTCCTCATAATCATCCTTCGGAATCCCGCTGTAATAATGGATTTTTATTTCCGGATGCAGCTTTTCAAACTTTTTAATTGCCTTATCAATGATTACATATCCATCTGCATTTGCAACCTCCCAGTAACTGTCTCCAAACATCCCGAATTCCAGAACCTGCGGTCTTCTTATGTTTTGTCCGTAAATAACCAGACCTGCAATACAAAGAAGCGCTGCAACTAAAACAGCCATGTTCTTTTTATTTAATTTCATCTTCTCGTCCTTCTCTGCACAACCCAGATAGCAAGCTGTGTTCTGTCACGTAAATCCAGCTTATTTAAAATAGTACTCAGGTAGTTTCTCACCGTTCCCTCCGACAAAGCCAGAGTTTCTGAAATTTCCTTATTGGATGCCCCATTTCCTACTTCCTCAATGATTTTCCATTCCGTCTTTGTAAGATCCTCAACCTGAGATTCCTGAATGGAAATAGTATAATCGGAGCGGGCAAGCTCTGAAAACAGCCTCAGTACCTTTGTTGCTATATCCGGATTTATCATTGCCCTTCCGCTGTGAACCACCTCGATGGCTTTCACCAGCTCTTCCATAGAAACACCTTTTAATAAGTATCCGCTTGCTCCATATTTCAAAGCGCTGTACACAAATTCATCATCATCAAAGGTTGTCAGAATAATGATTTTAATCTGCGGATAATTTTCTTTAATAATTTTTGTACATTGAACGCCATCCATCTTCGGCATACGAATGTCCATAAGAATCACATCCGGCTTTTCCTTCCGGATACTCTGAATAACCTCCTGTCCGTTTGCCACAGCATCTGTCACACAAATATGCTCTTTGCTCTCCAGCACAATCTGCAGACTCTGACGTATTAATTCCTGGTCATCCGCTATCAATACTTTAATCATAAGTCTCCCCCCATCTTATCGGTATCATGGCATCGATCAAAAATCCATCGCTGCCGTCAAAACGAACGGTTCCATTAAGAAGCTGAATCCGCTCGGTAATATGATGCGTTCCAAAACCTGCATGGATCTCCTCGCATCCGCATCCGTTATCCCGGATACTGAGATGAATATTTTCCTCTTCTTTCTTTATAGAAATTTGAATATAGGTAGCATGTCCATGACGGATTGCATTTGTAATGCCCTCCTGGACTACTCTGTATATTGCATTTTCCTCATCCTCATCAAACTTCAAAACAGGGGCACTGCACAGAAATTCCACCTGCACACCGGAAAGAGAATTTGTATCATCCACCATTTTTCTGATGGCATTTTCCAGAGAAAACCTCTGCAGCGCATCCGGTCTCAGCTCATTTACAGAACGCCTGACCTCATCCAGTCCTTCACGCGTAACTTTTGCAAGAATCTGCAGCTGTTTTTTGGAAATATCCGGATTGCTGTCTATCGTGGCAATACACGCTTCCAGACCTGCCGAGATTCCTGTAAGCGTATGTCCCAGCGTATCGTGGATTTCTCTTGCCAGCCTGTTTCGCTCCTTTGTCTCTCCCATTTTCTCTTTCATAACGGCATATTTTTCAAGCTTAATATTGGCTTCTTTTAAATTTTCATTGGCATTGGAAAGCCTGTGATATAGTTCATTCACTTCCTCTATGGTTCCTCTCTCCTCCTGAATGGTAAAAACACAATATAAAATAAATATAATAATCGTGAGAGAAATCATAAAATTATACGCCATCAAAAGAGCCGTCTGGCTTGAGGAATCATATACCTGGATATAATCTCTGACAGAAAACAGTGGTTTCCTTGCTGATAAAAGTCCGTAATCTGTAAACGCATAACTTACAATTCCCAGAAAAATAAACGCATACTGCCCGATTCCTCTTTTCATATGTCCTATTATATTTGCAAACGCCCATAAAAGAATCCCGTTATAATTAAAATCCAGAAGTACTACGATGAACATTCCGGCTGCCATATCCAGGCATATCGTCACATACATCACCTTCATACTGTCCGGAAGAAGATATTCCCTTGTCATAAAAGACGCTGCCATTACAAGAAGAAAAAATGCTACCTTCTTCATCAAAAATTCCGGTGTAGCCGGAATATCTGCCACATTTTTAAGAAAATTTGCCGCTTCATAGTTCGCGCAAATAATATTGGTGGATTCCGCAATAAAAACACTTACTAAAAACGCGGAAACTGCTGTCACTGCAAACATCATATACGAGATGCTGCTTGTCTTTCCCTTTTGTTTTTCCACTATAACCACCCGTCAATATCAAATTCTTCCAAGTTTTCTTTTGTTATCATGATTACATCGATCATGATGTCTTTTTCAATCGGTTTCCCCTGAAGATACCTGTATGCCGCCTCTACTGCTGTTTTTCCTATCAGAACAGGCTGTTGGGAACTCGTCCCTTCCAGATACCCCTTTTTTATCATTTCTTTCGCATCCGGAGAACCGTCGATTCCGTAAATTAAAATTTCATCTGTCACATGATTAAGCTGAAGTCCTGCCAGCGCTCCAAGAGCAGTCGGATCGTTTCCTCCCAGAACCACATCAAACTTCATACCTTTATTAATCACCCGGTCCATTTCCTCCATAGAAACCTCAAACTCTGATGTAGTTGTCAGTTCTTCTACTATCTTGTACTCATCATGACCTTCTATTGTATCTAAAAAGCCTTCCACTCTTTCATTTGTAGACTGAATATTATAATGCTTCATAATCAGAATGTCTGCTTTTGCTTTCTTTTTCATCATATCTTTGGCGCACTGCACTCCGGCCTGATAATTATCTGACCAGATAACAGATTCCACCATATTCTGCTCGTATACCTTTGTATCCACATTAAACACGGCAACACCGGCTTCTTTACACATTTTAAGCCCTTCTGAGACCTCTGTCCAATCTACCGGATTTAAAAAAATAGCTGTTACGCCTTCGTCTATCATTTCCCGAATCTGTTCATTTTGTCTATCCTGATCCTGTGCTGGATCTCTTGTGATGAGAACATCCCCATTCGCCTCTATTCCTTCACGAATGCTTTCATTAAGGGCGATAAAATAGGGGTTATTCATCGTCATATATGTAGCACCGAATTTTTTAGGCTCCTGCTCCGCCTGCTTTTTTATCTGGGCGCCCGGAAACGCTACCATAGCCGCCAGTACCGCGCCTCCCGTCAAAATTCCTGCTATCTGCCTGATTTTTTGTTTCATGCGTTTCAAATCCTTTTTTATTAGAATTAGGGGCATGTATACATGCCCCTAATATTATACTACATTTCGCTCTGGAAAACATCTTATATCTGCTTATTTTTTGTTTGTACGGAAATAGTCAATTAATACTGCCAAAAGAATTACAATACCTTTTACAACATCCTGCCAGAAAGAGTTTACATTTAACAGGTTCAATCCATTGTTCAGGATACCGATAATCAGCGCACCAATTACAGTTCCGCCAATTTTTCCGGAACCGCCTGACATGGAAGTTCCGCCTACTACTACGGCTGCAATGGCATCCATTTCTGCTCCTTCACCAGCTGTCGGCTGTCCGGAGTACATACGGGAGGCAAGAATAATACCTGCAAGACCTGCCATAACACCGGAAAAAGCATGTACAAAGAATTTTACTTTTGATACCTTAATACCGGAGAATACAGCTGCCTGTGCATTTCCGCCTACTGCGTAAATATGACGTCCCATTTTTGTGCGGTTCATGATCAATGCTGAAATAACGACAACCACGATCATAATGATAACCGGAACAGGTACCGGGCCTATGTATCCTGCACCTAAAAACTGCCATTCTTTTGTAACAACACGTACAGGAGAACCTCCTGTATATACTTTTGCAAGTCCCCTTGCCACATTCATGGTAGCCAGTGTAACAATAAACGGCGGGATTGTTGTAAGAGCAATGATACCACCATTGATACATCCGATTAAAAGACCTACCAAAACACCTACAAGAAGTGCTGCCGGAATCGGAAGACCATAACGTGCTACACATCCTGCGGAAAGAACACCGGACAGAGCAATGATAGAACCAACGGACAAGTCGATTCCGCCCAGGATAATTACCATTGTCATACCACATGCAAGAAGCATATTGGTAGAAATCTGTCTCAGAATATTAAACATATTTTTCGGTGTCAAAAAGGAACTGCTGGTAGCTGGAAATACAGCCAGGAATATACACATAACTGCCAGGGCTACCATAATACCAAGATTTTCTTTTATAAATGCAGCGAACTTATTATCAACTGCCTTTGTGGCTTTTTTTTCAGACATTTTTTCTCCTCCTTCATGGGAAATTTATACAATTAATGAGCTGCAAGAGACATAATCGCTTCCTGCGTTACCTCTTCATGGCTGATGCTTCCGGCAATTCTGCCCTCTGCCATAACATAAATCCTGTCACTCATATTAATGATTTCCGGAAGCTCCGAAGAAATCATGATAATCGAAATTCCCGTTTTAACTAGTTCATTCATAATTGCATAAATCTCAGATTTTGCACCTACATCCACACCACGGGTAGGTTCGTCCAGAATCAATATATCCGGAGCTGTCGCCAGCCATCTTCCGATAATAACTTTCTGCTGATTTCCTCCTGACAGATTTCCGATTACCTGCTCCTGAGTCGGGGTTTTTGTAGACATCATATCAATATATTTTTGTGTGATTTCTCTTTCTTTTTTGTTATCTACGAAAACTCCTTTAATAAATTGGCCTAAAACTTCAATAGTAGAATTAAATCTTACACTTTGAACTTTATAAAGTCCTTCTTTCTTTCTGTCCTCAGGAACAAGAGCAATTCCATGTTTCATAGCTTCTACCGGAGAATGTATTTCTGTCTTTTTGCCTCTGATATATATCTCTCCTTTGTATCCCGGTGTCAAACCGAAAATCGCTTTCATTGTTTCGCTTCGTCCCGCTCCTACAAGTCCGGCAAAGCCTACAATCTCGCCGCTATGTATATTGAAACTCACATCTTTCACCATATTTCCATCGCTGATATTCTCGCAGCGAAGAAGCTCTTCTCCCGGTGTTCCGTAATCTCTTGTGTAGTAATTGGTAAGCTCACGACCTACCATCATAGCAATCAGATCATCTTTTGTTGTTTCTTTTACAACTCTTGTCCCTACGTACTCTCCGTCTCTCATAACGGTTACACGATCACAGATTTCCTCCAGCTCGCTCATCTTATGAGAAATATATACAATACCTACGCCTTTTGCTGTAAGAGTACGCATAATATCAAAGAGACCTGCTACTTCTTTATCAGAAATGGAGGAGGTAGGCTCATCCATTACAAGAATCTTTGAATTATAAGAAATCGCTTTCACAATCTCGACCATCTGCTGCTGAGCAATCGTCAGATCCTTTATAAGAGCTCTGGCATCTATTTTCATATCATATGCATCAAGCAAAGCCTGTGCATCTTTTGTCATTTTTGCACGGTCGGCCAGAATCCCTGAACCAGCCTCTCTTCCCAGAAAAATATTTTCCGCCACTGTCATGTGCGGTACAAGAACAAGTTCCTGATGAATGATAGAAATACCATTCTTTTGCGCATCTTTAACGCCTTTTAACTCAACCTTTTTACCTTCAATAAAAATTTCGCCTTCATCGGCAATATAAATACCACCTAAAACTTTAATCAATGTAGACTTTCCGGCACCATTTTCTCCCAGAAGTGCGTGAACTTCTCCGGAGCGCAATTCATAATCAACATTTTTCAAGGCGTATACGCCTGGAAATCTTTTATGAATATTCTTCATTTTTAACAAAACCTGTTCACTCAAATCCTCACCCTCTTTTCATTTCTTTATCCATTTCAGGGGGGATTATCCCGGCAGAGTAACTCCGCCAGGATAATCAGTTATGTGTTATTTTATTTACTTACTGCCATCCGTCTGTGCCGTATTCTTCTACGTTTTCACCTGTAATTAAGAATGTATCTACAGGATAACGGTCATCAACTTCTTTTCCGTCCATAATGTCATACATAATCTCTACAGATTTCTCTGCGATAGCTACTGGAGACTGTGCACCGGAACCTTCGATTAAAGATTCGCCGGAAGCGATTTCTGCTTTAATATCAGGAGAACCATCAACACCGTAGATTAAACATTTGCCTTTCTCAAGACCAGCTGCATTTGCTGCTGCAAGAGCACCAAGAGCTGTCGGGTCATTTCCGCCGAAAATAGCAACTACATCGCTGTGGGCCTGAAGTAAGTCTTCTGCAATACCCATAGAAACTTCAAGATTTCCTTTTGCATCCTGCTGTGCTACGATTTCAAATCCGTGTCCCTCGATTGCATCAAGGAAACCGTTTGTACGGTCTGTTACAGAGTTCATTGTCGGAGAATCGAGAACGATGATTGGGCCGCCGTCCGGACATTTCTTAACAAGGTCTTCACCACAAACTTTACCTGCATTGTAGTTATCAGATCCTGTGTAAGAAGCAACGTAGCTTAAATCTGCAACTTCTGTATCGAAGTTTACAATCGGTACGCCAGCTTCTTTCAGAGCGTCAAGTGCAGGAAGGATACCTTCTGCCTCTGCCGGGTTCAGGAAAATACCATCAATGTCCTGAGCGATCATATCTTCAATCTGTGTAATCTGAAGAGCTACGTCGTTTGCCGGGTCTGTGGAGATCAGCTCATCTCCGTTTGCCTCTACTGCTTCACGAATGGCTTTTTCGATTGTTACGAAGAACGGGTTTGTTCCATCCATACAGGTATAAGCAAATTTGCGAGGTTCTTTTTCCTCTGCAGAAGCCGTTACTGCTGTCCCTGCCATCATGGAAGCCACCATTGCAGTACAAAGTGCAACACTAATCATTTTCCGTTTCATATTTTATTTCCTCCTGTCAATTAAGATAGTTAAATTTTACAAAAATATCCTGACAGGAACAATTGTATTTTGTAATTATTTTCCAATTACATTTGTCATATTTTTCTGATTGACTGTCATAATATCTTTTTTCTCTTCTTTCATGAAGCTTATTTCAACAAAAAACCCCCGCCGGATAAATCCGGCGAGGGTTTCTATTCATCTATTAAGCTAATTTCATTGGGTTGATCTTCACACCAGGTCCCATTGTAGGAGCGATTGTTACGCTTCTTAAATACTGACCTTTCAGAGTGCTTGGTCTTGCCTTTAAAATAGCTCCAATCAGCGTCTGGAAGTTGTCGCTTAACTGTTCCTCAGTAAAGGAAGCTTTACCGATCGGAACATGGATAATGTTTGTTTTGTCAAGACGGTACTCAATCTTACCTGCCTTAATATCATTAACCGCTTTTGTAACGTCCATTGTTACTGTTCCGGCTTTCGGGTTTGGCATTAAGCCTTTCGGTCCGAGTACACGACCAAGACGTCCAACAACACCCATCATGTCCGGTGTAGCAACTACTACGTCGAAATCAAGCCAGCCTTCGTTCTGGATCTTCGGAATTAACTCCTCAGCTCCTACGAATTCAGCGCCTGCTGCTTTTGCTTCCTCAGCTTTTGCGTCTTTTGCGAATACAAGAACGCGAACTTTTTTACCAGTTCCGTGTGGCAGAACTACTGCACCACGAATCTGCTGATCAGCGTGACGGCCATCGCAGCCTGTACGGATATGAGCTTCGATTGTCTCATCAAATTTAGCAACAGCTGCTTTCTTTACCAGGCTGATTGCTTCTGCGGTATCATATAATGTTGCGCGGTCTACTGCTTTTGCAGCTTCCACGTATTTCTTTCCTCGTTTCATTTCTATAACCTCCTGTGGTATTTGCGGGGAAAAGCCCTCCCACTTACTTATAATTTTTCTGATTAATCAACTACTTCGATTCCCATACTTCTTGCAGTACCAGCAATCATGCTCATAGCTGCTTCAAGGGATGCTGCATTTAAGTCTTTCATTTTCAGCTCTGCGATTTCCTGAACCTGCGCTTTTGTAACTTTTGCAACTTTGTTCTTGTTCGGTACGCCGGAACCGGATTTGATGTTAGCTGCTTTCTTAAGAAGAACTGCTGCCGGCGGAGTTTTGGTTATGAAGCTGAAACTTCTGTCTGCGTAAACAGTGATTACAACCGGGATGATTAAGTCGCCCTGGTCTGCTGTTCTTGCATTAAACTCTTTTGTAAACTGAACGATGTTTACACCATGCTGTCCAAGAGCCGGACCAACAGGTGGTGCTGGAGTTGCTTTACCAGCCGGAATCTGTAATTTGATATATCCTGTTACTTTCTTTGCCATTTTCGGCACCTCCTATGTGGTATTGGCGGGGGGATGTCCCTCCCACGATATTGTGTTACCCTGTTGTTATAATGCTTTTACTTCTGCGAAACTTATTTCTACTGGCGTCTCGCGGCCAAACAGTTCAACGTTGATAGTCACAACCTGCTTCTGCGGATTAATAGAAGTAACAACACCTGTTGTATCCTTCCATGCGCCTCCGGTAACTACTACCATATCGCCCTCTGCGAAGTCAACCTGGACATCTTCTTTCTGAATGCCCAGAGGCAGCATTTCCTCTTCTGTCAATGGTACGGGCTTGGATCCCGGTCCAACGAAGCCTGTAACGCCACGTGTATTTCGTACCACGTACCAGGTATCGTCGTTCATAACCATATTAAGAAGCACATAACCCGGAAACATTTTTTTCTGAACCTGCTTGGCAGTTCCGTTTTTCATTTCCACTACGTCCTGCAGCGGAACACGAACCTCCAGAATCTGGTCTTCCAGATGTCTGTTTTCGATTGTCTTTTCAATGTTGGCTTTTACCTTGTTCTCATACCCGGAATAAGTATGGACAACGTACCATTTTGCTTCTGACATACAATCACCCTTGTCCTTATTTCATTAACAGATTAATTCCTTCGAGAATAGCTGCGTCCATGACGCTGATGATCACGCCAAGGAGAATGGTAACAATTACTACAACTACTGTCTGCTTAATCAAAGTATTACGGTCTGTCCAAATGATTTTTCTGAACTCGGATTTAAGTCCCTGAAACCAACTTTTTTTCTGGCCTTTGCCAGCAGACTTTTCTTTTTCCTGCATAGCCTAACCTCACAATTCTTGTGACTATTTTGTTTCCTTGTGCATTGTGTGTGTACGGCAGAACTTACAATATTTCTTAGTTTCCATTCTTTCCGGATGGTTCTTTTTCTCTTTCGTCATATTGTAGTTACGCTGCTTGCACTCGGTACATGCTAATGTAATCTTAACGCGCACAACTTCCACCTCCAGTGTTTTCATTTGCATGGTCATTTTCCTCATGCCGGACGATGTATCCGTCATCTTTTCGGGCATAAAAAAAAGACCTAACTTCCATGTCGCTTGTCAAGTTTATCACACATGGCATGCCTAAGTCAAGTCTTTTCTTATTATTTATGCCTATATTTCATCGCATATTTTTTACAGGAAACGCAGCTATCCGACGCCGTATGGTATTTCTTCTGAAAATACCCATATCCTTTTCTTCTGTTGAACTTTATCAGAAATAATCATACCCGCCATGGATGTCCACAATACTTCCATTCATGTAGTTATTGGTAAGTATACTGTACGCCATATCTGCCACGTCTTTGATCTCACCGAATCTGTGCAGTGCGATCTTGCGGTTGATGCGTTCGTAGCTTTCCGGTGTGCGGTTCTCATGCCAGGGCGTCTGGATGAAACCGGGGGCAATGGCATTGACTGTGATGCCTTTTGGCTCAAATTCCTTTACCAGCGATTTGGTAAGGAAGTGGATGGCAGCCTTGGTCACGCCGTATACCAGAGAGGAGGAGTATGCCTGCTGCCCTGCATAGGAACCCATGAAGAGTACTCTTCCGCCTTCTGTCATAACAGGCATAAATTCTTTGGTCATAAATACAGGTACAGACAGGTTGGTATTTACGATATTATTCCATTCCTCGAAAGTGTAATCCTGAAATTTATCGTAAGTGCTGATTCCCGCATTGCTGATCAGCCAGTCTACGTGTCCTGCTTTCTCTTTTACTTCTCCGACGAAATTCATCATATCGTCATAGGAAGACATGTCCGCTTTCAGAATAATAAGCTTCTCCTGGTCTTCCGGTTTCAGGCTGTCCCAGAATTCATTGGCTTTATATGCATTGTGAGCGTAAGTGGCAAAGATCAGATCATCTTCTGCTGAGTTTGCCAGTATCTTCTCCACAATACCGCGTCCGATTCCGGAGGTGCCGCCTGTGATCACTGTTACCTTGC